>DAIRDE010000052.1:0-18488 GCA_036796335.1 Nonlabens sp. | reverse complement strand
TGCAACAGGTTTTGAGAGAAGCGTTGAGGAAAGAACCGGTTGAAGCGTAAATAAAATAAAGAAAATGAAATCATTATTTATTCAATTATCAGACATACACATCAAAAATGGTAAAGATTCCATATTTGATAAAAAACCAAACTTTTAGACGCTATTCAAAACGAAACAAAAAGCGTTGATGAAGTTTTCTTAATGATAACTGGCGATACTGTATTTTCAGGCAGTGTTGAAGAATTTAAATTAAGCAAAACATTGTTTGATGAATTGATTGAATATCTCTCTAAATATTCAGGTAAAAAAATCAACACAATCATTTTGCCCGTAAACGACGATAATCTGGAATGTTGTAGATGTGGCAGTGGGCTTGGGTTTAGTAATCAGTATTATTTTGAATAAAAACCAAAAAGACCCACTGAAGTCTCTAAAAAAATAGACCGCCTAGCAAATGTTGTTATAAAGCCATGTGGACCCCAAAACCCACGAGATCTTATGCATGCGGTAAGTGATTAGGCGTTCTATCCGAACGTTAAATGAACTCGTTTTCCAAGTCCAAATTCAAAAATTCGGTAAAGTGTCGATAGTTGAATATCGCATTTCCCATTTTCAAGTCTAGAAATGTAACTCTTTTTAGTTCCAACTTTTTCTGCCAATTCTTCTTGAGTCATATTCGCTTCTTTACGTGCTTCCTTTAACATTTCGCTAATGATAAAATATTGCGCTTTTTCTTCAAATTCATCACGTTTTTCAGAACCGATTTTTCCGTATTTAATGTCTAATAACTCGTCAAAGTTTTTAGCATTCCTGATATTTTCTTTATTCATCATTTTTCCTTTTTTGAGTTAAAATATTCATCCTTTAATTTCAAAGCTAAATCAATTTCCTTTTTTGGTGTTTTTTGAGATTTTTTGTGAAAACCATTGAACAGAACGACTACATTTCCTTTGTCAAAACAGCAGAATATTCTGTAAATATTGCTTTCAAATTCGATTCGTATTTCATAAAGTCCGTCAGTTCCCGTTATATGGTCGAGGAATTTTTTCGGAACATTTTGTACAGTTGTCAAGATCTTAAAAACGTATGCCACCTTTTCTTGTACCTTTTCAGTCTGCTCTAGGTAGAAGTCCGTAAAATGGTTTTTATGAAAAATGATTTGTCTGGGAGATTTCATGAAACAAAGTTAACTTAAAAGTTATCAATTTGCAACTTTTTCAGATGCATCATTTCAGCATTCAGCAATGTTACACTTACCGCTAACTGCTACCTGCGCACTGTAATGCAACGTGCACAAGCAAGTGGGTTTTATGACATTTGGAATTTACTAGAAATTAAAACGCTCATAAAACGCTTAGATTCCATGTTCCCTAGAAAAGGATTTGAAACACCGCCTTTTCACTCCCCACAAACATGCTTTTGTATCACATACTCGGTGATGGGCTTCAGGGTCTTGCCTGTTTCTGGGTGCAGGCCTAAATCTGTAAAATATTCCAGTTCCTTATTTTTATTTTTTCCATACCATAACCGCACACTACCATCGTCGTTAAAAAACACTGTATTGCAGTTCACATACCACCAGCGAGCCGCAGGCCTGTTGCGATGAAACAGGACAAATTCATCCACCACCACCGCCGCCCAAACCTATTGAAAGTGATACAGGCGGATAAAATAAAATTCACGTTTTAAGTAGTACATTCGAGGAATGAAAAGCCTACACACTTCATTCCTCGTTTTTATTGTTCTATTTTATGTATCGCAACAAGGGCATGCACAAAAAGTACAGGACAGCACGGGGTACTATGTCGCAAAAATCATAGATTCTAAAAAAGGTTCGCACCTTGTAGATGCCATCGCTTATTTAGAAAAGTCTGCGTCGGTTAAGAAATTAGAAAAAAACGACCTGGCAGTGGTTTACAACTTCATTTACATCGCGCAAGCACAACAACAAATAGGCGAACTGCACGATGGTGATGCAGTTGCAACACAAGCGCTACAACTACTGGATGCGGTTGACCGCGATGCGGCATACGATAACTACCGGCTAACACTTTATAACATTTTGGGAAACATTCAAAATGAGCTTAAAAATTATGACAAGGCTTTAAAACATTATGAGGCTGCATTGCGGCTTAACAATGACCCTAAAGATAGAATTACCTTAATCAATAACATGGGTACCATCTATGATAAAAAAGAAGATTTTAAAAACGCAATAGTCACATTTACAAATGCTTATCAGGAAGCACTTACCTTTAACGATCCTGCCATAACCGCAAGAGCGCTGGACAATTTAGGTTTTGCACAGTCTAAAATAAATGATGCTAACGGCCTGAAAAACATGTTAGCAGCCTTAAATACAAGACTGGATATGAATCACGTGCCAGGCATATTGACCAGCTATTTGCATCTCGCTACCTATTATAAAAATAGTGGCGATGATTTAACGGCGATAAATTATGCAAATAAGGCGGTCGCGCTGGCACACGCTACAAATAATCCAGACTTTCAATTAAACGCTCTTAATGCTTATGCGGGTTTAAATAACGACGAGAACATCGTAAAGTTGATGCACTTGCGTGACAGCCTGGATGTTGCAAATTTGCAGGTGCAAAACAAATATGCATCTGAGAAATATAATTCGGTTAAGAATGAAAAAGCTGCACTGATCGCCACGCAAAATGCCGAGAAAAAGCACTATCAAATAATCATCGCCGTGATCTTAATCGCTTTACTGGTGATCCTGTCGTTCTTCAGTTATTTGTATATAAAAGCCAGACATAAAAAAGAAAAGCTACAAGAAGTGTACAATACCGAAACGCGTATCTCTAGAAAAATACACGATGAATTAGCCAACGATGTGTATCATGTCATGGCCCGATTACAGGTAGAACCCAAAAACAATCGCCTGATTGATGATTTAGAAAACATTTATAATCGCACAAGAGATATCGCCCAAGAAACAAGTTCTATAGATGCTTTAAACAATTTTGAGCAAACGCTAAACGACTTATTTATAAGCTATAAGAGCGATAAAATAAATATCATCACAAAAAATAGTCAAATAGTGCACTGGGAGCATTTAAATATCATTCAAAAACAAACCATACACAGGGTCCTGCATGAGCTGCTTATTAATATGAAAAAACACAGCCAGGCGACCGTTGTTGTTGTTTCGTTTGAACAAGATCAAAAAAAAATAATAATAAATTATCGAGATAATGGGCACGGTTGTGACCTTATTAAAGGAAATGGCCTACAAAATGCGGAAAACCGTATCGCATCCATAAACGCAACCATTACTTTTGAAACCGAAGTTCACAAGGGATTTCGTGCAACCATTACCGTTTAGTTATGTTTAAAAAGGTCTTAATATCCGACGACTTGGGCAGTATCAACAAAGGCGTTCTTACGGTCTTAAACGCTTTAGAAATATATGACATCCACCAGGTGCAATACTGTGACGATGCCTACCTGCAAATTAAAAGTGCCATCCTTAAAAACGACCCTTTTGATTTATTTATCACAGACCTAAGTTTCAAAGCAGATCATCGGGCGTCGCGACTTCATTCTGGAGAGGATATTGTTAAACAACTGCACGACGAGAACATTGCTATAAAAACAATAGTATTTACAGTAGAAGATAGATTTCAAAAAGTGCGCTCGTTAATAAATGATTATCAAGCAAATGCTTATGTGTGCAAGGGGCGTAAAGGACTCGAGGATTTATCCCAGGCTATACATGTTGTAAATAATGACCAGGTATTCCTGTCTGATCAAGTGAAAAACGCGCTATCCAAAGAACATAATTTAGAAATCGAATCGTATGATTTGGCCTTAATGAAACAGTTGTCATTAGGGCATTCTAAGGACCAAATAAGTGATTTTTTCAAAAGTAATAACCTCACCCCTAGCAGCTTAAGTTCTATCGAAAAACGTCAAAACAAATTGCTCACAACATTTAAAGCCACAAATGCAACGCACTTAATAAGCATTGTAAAAGATTTGGGGCTTATTTAAAATGGAGTTAGTACTATAAATCGCAAAACAGTGCTACACAAAGGCTTGTTTTCAAAGCAACTAGCTGGTAAACAAACACATCTTCTGCACGATGCGTGGTTAGGTCGTTTTGTAAATAAATTAATTATTTTAAAAAATGGTGTGGGTAATTACGCTTTCGCGAAAGCGAACAATCCACAAACAGGTAGCACAAAAAAACTGTAATTTTGTTAACAGGTGCGTGCATTCTTAAAGTTGCAAAAAACACAAAATTACCGTACCTTATAGACCATGGAAAAAATAGAAAATATCAATTTAGAGTTTTTACAAAAATCTGATTATGAAGAGTTAAAACAAGCAATGATCGCCTCTTACCACAATTTGCCAGATAGCTACTGGAGGGAGGAACAAATAAAAATTCTTACTGAAAAGTTTCCCGAGGGTCAGGTAGTGCTTAAAGTAAATAACGAGATTGTAGCCTGCGCACTTTCTATTATCGTAAAATATGAAGATTACCGCGGCGCATACACCTATAAACAAGTGACTGGCGATTATACCTTTAGCACACATACAAATGATGGTGACGTGCTTTATGGCATCGAGGTTTTTATAAAACCACAATTTAGAGGAATGCGTTTAGGCCGCAGGCTGTATGATTACCGTAAAGAACTGTGCGAGAACATGAATTTGCGAGGCATCGCTTTTGGCGGGCGTATTCCTAATTACCATAATTATGCAGCCCAATACACGCCTAAAGAATACATACAAAAAGTAAAAATGAAAGAAATTTTAGACCCTGTGCTAAATTTTCAGCTTTCTAACGATTTTCACGTCTCGCAGGTGCTTAAAAATTACCTGCCTGGCGATAGCGCGTCTATGAATTTTGCGGTCCTGCTAGAATGGGATAACATTTATTATACCGATCCCATGACCGAAACCAGTGCGCTTAAAAGCATTGTGCGCCTGGGGCTTATTCAATGGCAAATGCGACCCTATTCTGGATTTGAGGAACTCATGCAACAGGCCGAGTATTTTGTGGACTCGCTGGCTGCTTACCGGTCTGATTTTGCACTTTTTCCTGAGTATTTTAATGCACCGCTCATGGCAGCCTATAACGACCGCAGTGTCCCCGATGCGATACGCGAGCTTGCAAAATACACGGTCATGATACGCGAGCGCTTCTCTGAATTATCGGTAAAATACAACATCAATATTATCACAGGCTCTATGCCCGAGATTATAGATGAAAAACTGTACAACGTGGGCAACCTGTGTCGTCGCGACGGTACCATGCAGCGGTATGAAAAAATACACGTCACGCCCGACGAGGAAAAATTGTGGGGACTTACAGGCGGTAGTAACATACAAACCTTTGACACAGATTGTGGTAAAATAGGTGTACTTATTTGTTATGACAGTGAGTTTCCAGAATTGAGCCGTATCATGGCACGAGAAGGTATGAAAATATTGTTTGTTCCCTTTTTAACCGACACGCAAAACGCCTTTAACCGTGTGAAGTTGTGTGCGCAAGCACGTGCTGTAGAAAACGAGTGTTATGTCGTTATCGCTGGTAGTGTGGGTAATTTACCTGCGGTAGAAAATATGGATATCTCTTATGCGCAAAGTGCGGTGTTTACGCCCTGTGACTTTGCTTTCCCTGCAAATGGTATAAAAGCCGAGGCCACCGCCAATACCGAAATGATACTGATAGCCGACGTAGACCTGGACTTATTGAAAGAACTGCACAGCCATGGCGCAGTTAAAAACTTAAAAGACCGCAGGACAGATTTGTATGAAGTGATTAGGAAGTGATTTTAAAAACCAATATTTAGAACACCTATCAAACTGCAGCAGTTACAACCTGCTGCTTTACCAATTTATCCTTGTACAGCTCATACCCTAACAACAAATAAACAGGCACATACTCTAGCGCAAGAAGCCACCCCAGCTCTACATTATTGGGATTAGAATACCCCTGATAGCTTAAAAATACAGTGTAACTCCACAGCAGCATGTACTTATAAGAAGTAAAAACCGATAGCAACAAGGGCATAAGTAAATACCAGGGATGCACCGTGGTTGATAAAAACAAATAGGCTGTAAAAGAAAACATTACCGTGGAAAGCAGCGTATCTGCTTGCTCGTTTTTTCTAAATAAGGAAAGACTTACTATAATAAGCAACGTGATTACAGGAAGTATTTTACCCACCGTTCTTATGACGTTAGCGCCTGTAAAGTGATATCCTAAGCTTTTAATAACACTAAAAATTCCTGCGTTGTACTCAAAATTACCAAACCACAAACCCACCGTTTGCGAGTAGTTTGTGAGGAAATCAATTTCTAAAAAAGGAAAAAATCCTAAACTTATAACAATAAAAACAGTAAAATAATACACCACTGCCTTTGAAAAACCGAGTCGTTTAAAAAAAGCAGGAAGTAAAATTAAAGGAAGTAACTTTACTAGAACCCCGTAACCTAAATAGATAGCACTTTTTAATCGTTGGCTTTTAAACAAGAAGTAAAGAGCGAGCAAACTAAAGAAACCCATCGCGCCTTCCCAATGCAAATTACCGGTAAGTTCTATAATCACAAACGGATTTAAAAAATACAAAGCAATGTACCACAAGGGTTTACATAATATGTGCAGCAGTTTAACTCCTACAATAAAAATACCGATTTCAAAAAAGATAATCATTACACGCATCCACACGATGCTTGCAAAAATGCTTTGGCCACCTAAAAAGGCAGCTGTAGCAAAAAATAGTTGATTTAACGGTGGGTAATTTGTGTAATTACTACTAGAAATGTACCCCATGTTTGCGTGTAAAAACGATGCGTTTGGGATATGCGTTGCTTTACTGGCAGCGATTAGATCATCTGGTAAATACAAATACGGGTTAAACCCATTTAGCAACATATGACCGTCCCATATAAACCTAAAAAAATCCTGAGAAAGATTAGGTGTATAAGGCAAAAGCGATGTTCGCAAAACCAGACCCACTATGAAAATCAACAATACTAGTGAGGTACCATAAAACCATTTTCCCCAAGAATTAGGTAGCAAAGCGGCTTTTGTGTAATACGCATTTTTTAAAATAGTCGCAATTGCAAGAAACCCCGCAAAAAGTAGGGTGTAGATAATGAGCAAATAAGAAAACGTATCCCGTGAAAACGAGAAAAAAAAAGAATACCCTATTAAACTAGTGATACTAAGTAAGCCAATAAGATTACCTAGTTTGCGTGTCATCTTAAGACTTATCTGTAAGGCTGCGTACAAACACAAACCCAAAGCCTACAAACAACATGAGGTGAAATGGAAACAACCCGAAGTCTCCGCCTTGATCACCCACAACAAAAGCCGAGTACATCCCAAAAACAAAGTAGAGCGCAAGCAAACCTTCTACAATAACATTCGGGCTTATTTTCTTGCGCAGGTATTTATTTGCTTTCCAGTTACCGCCTACTGCGGCCAGGTTAAATTTAGGTGTGCGCACAAATTCGCTGCGTTTACCTGCATGACCTTCTAAAACTGCTAATGAGTTATGCAAAGAGAATCCCATCGCAATAGAGAAAAATGTAAAGAACATGCCTATAAAACTAATGAAGTTTTTAAAGCCACTACCATAGGTAATTTTGTACATGTACCAGTAACAAATAAAAAACATGATAGAGCTAGATACAAAGAAACTCATCACCGCAAAATAGGTTGCAAGATGTGCGTGTTCATTTTTAATGTAGAGCATGGGAATACTTAACGCTCCTACCAGAAACACATTTAAGAACATCGTGCTGTTTAATAAATGCATCACACCATGCACCTTAGACTTAAAGGACATATCGCTAGAGATTACCCGTCTAAACATTTTTTGAAAATTCTCGGCACCGCCTTTATTCCATCTAAACTGTTGCGACCTTGCCGCACTTATCACAATAGGTAATTCTGCTGGGGCGGTTACATCCTCTAGGTATTTAAATTTCCACCCTTTAAGCTGGGCACGATAACTTAAATCCAAATCCTCGGTAAGGGTATCGCCCTCCCAGTTGCCCGCATCTAAAATAGCCTGCTTGCGCCATATTCCTGCCGTACCATTAAAATTAATAAAATGACCTTTAGAATTACGACCTACTTGCTCTAATGTAAAATGTGCATCCAGGGCAAATGCTTGTATGCGTGTTAGAATAGAGTATTCCCTGTTAAGATGTTCCCAGCGGGTTTGTACCACACCTATTTCTGGATCTTTAAAGTAACCCACTGTTTTAAGTAACCAGTCTGGCGCCGGTAAAAAATCGGCATCAAAAATGGCGATAAATTCACCCTTTGCAATGGCAAGGCCTTCTTTAAGAGCACCTGCTTTAAAACCAGACCTGTCGGTACGTGTAATATGTTTAATATCGAGACCGGTAGCTGCAATTTTAGCAACATGAGCGGCGGTTGAAACAACGGTATCATCAGTAGAATCGTCCAGCACCTGAATCTCAAATTTATCGCGTGGATATTCCATAAGCGCGATGTTGTCTAGCAATCGTTCCATGACATATGCCTCGTTAAATACCGGCAATTGCATGGTGACATAAGGCACCTCGTCTGGATTATTAAGGTCAAATTGTGGTCCTACGGCTCGGTTTTTACGCGCTTTTAAATAATTAAAAAGCAGGTTGAGCTGCGCAATCGCATAAAACAGAATAAGCACAAGGGCAATCGAGTAAATTACCATGCATACCATTTTAAGCGGGTACCAATTAATAGCGAGTATTGTCATTTTTTAAGCCCGTATTTAAAAATCCAGGTAAGTATTTTTACCCCTGCAAAGATAGCACCTTTCACCGTTCCTGAAACTTTTGAGACGCCTATCCTATTTCTATAATGCACTGGGACTTCTTTATAGCGGTAACCCATCTTAAGCACTTTCAGTTGCATTTCTACTGTCCAACCATACGTTTTATCTACCATGTTGATAGCTAGTAGTTTATTGTATTTAATTGCTCTAAATGGTCCTAAATCTGTAAACCGCGATCTAAAAAGAAGACGCATGAGTGTTGTAGCCAGCCAGTTTCCAAATACCTGTGGGATGGTCATGGAACCGCTTTCGCGAAAGCGTGCAACCCGACTGCCCAGTACAAAATCAATATCATCTTCTATAATCGGAGCAATGATATGCACGAGCTCTTCGGGAAAATCGCTGTAATCGCCATCTAAAAACACCACAATATCAGTAGGTTGTTGCAACGTGGCAATGTATGCGAGCCCTTTTAAACAGGCATAGCCATAGCCCTTTTGGTTTTCTTGAAGGACGGTTGCACCAGCAACAGCTGCTCGTTGTGCGGTGGCATCGGTAGAACTATTATTGACAACAATGACCTCGTTAACTGTTTTAGGAATGTCTCTAATGACAAAGCCTATGGAATCTTGCTCGTTATAAGCTGGAATAATTACACGAATTATAGGAGGGGTGTTCAACTACTCATTAATTTAGGGCCAAAAATAAGGAATATCATCGCAGCGTTTTTAAATGTTACCAGGCGATTGCAACCCTTTTTTGCATTTAATCCTAAAAAAATATGACGCCGTCATTCTCCTTTTTTTCGGTTGCAAACTTTGTAAACTTATAGGTAAAACTAGCCATAAAATACTGCTGCAGCACGAGGCTGCTTGTATCGGACACAAAGTCTGATGTGACCACGCGACGGGTGTCAATCACCTGATTTAAAAGATCATAAGCAGTTAATTTTAACGATGCCTTATCCCCTGCAAATTTATACCCCAAACTGCCTATCACCACAAAAGAGTCGTTGTCAAACTCGTCTGTAATGTTCCCAAACACGTTGTACTCCCCACGCAGCCCAATGGTTACATTTTTAGGCCAAAAGGTTGTTATATCGATAAGTGCGTTGTGATTTGTAAATTCCTGGTCTTGTATGGATGCAATGTCATATCGGGTGTTGTTAAAGCTGACTGAGTAATTCGTTCTCAGTTTAATGATATCAGTAATCGCATAATTAAAGCCTGTATTGGGAGAAAGACTTAAAGAGTTAGACTGAAATGCTAACCCGTTTGTGAAACCAAAATTTTGTGCAAAATTACCGTCAATACCTATCTCGGCACTTATGGTTCTTTTGTCCTTTTTAAACGTGCGTGAATAATTGCTGTAAAACCAACCGTTATAACCATCGTCTAGGTTTGTGTAGGTCGTGCGTCTTATTAAATCTGCATCGGTAATGGTGACTGTACCTACCTGATTTTGAACAAAATTCATTCCTGTGCCGGCATATAACCCGTTACCGGTTTCCCAATTATATGAGTTAAAACTGATGTAAACATCGTGTTGTTGGGTAATATCTAAATCTGGGTTACCTGTAATGATGTTTTGCGGATTTGTGCGGTTTTCTACAGGTGCAAGTTGTTGAATATTTGGGACGCTAGCGCTGTTAGAATAACTGAGATATATCGAGGTGTTGGGTGAAAACTCATAACTGAGGTTTGAACCAATATTAGGCAATGTAAAACGCTTATCAAACTGCACAGTACGCAACAAATCTTCATTTTCTAAGGACTGAAAATTAACACCACCGTCCAGACTTACACGCAACTTTTTATTGTTAAAGCTAACGCCCACTGTCGGACTATTTTCGGTGGTTTGTAATTCAAACGCCGTACTTAAATCTGCATTAAATATGCCTTGCGGTGCGCCAGTATCGCGATCAAAAACACTTCTATTATTGGTTTGATTTTTAACCCCAAAGTTGTACGATGTTTTTACAAACCAGTTTTCGGCTATGGGCAGGCGCACACTGGGATTTACTGTAATAGACCTGTTATTATCCTCTTGATTAATAAACTGGTCCTGAGTCTCTGTTTGTGGTACGGTTACAAATAGTTGCTGCAAAGAGTTAAAGTCGTTTTCACTTTTATTGCTGCTATCATCAAAGTTAAGTGCCCATCCTATAAAAGAACCTTTTACCTTGAGGTTTCTATTAACGTATGTATCAAGTTTAAATTGTCGATTTGCTGTATTTGAAAGGTTGTCGGTAACGACTTGATTAATTAAATCGGCAGACTCGTTGCGATTTGCAATGCTGGTATTGCTAGCAGTCAGCGTGTTGCGATACTCTAATAAGGGTGCAATGCGAAAACTAGTTAAGGTATCGGGTTTTATTTGAATCACACTTGAAAAACGGTGACTATCACCAGCGCTAGTAGAACGCGTATTGCTGCCCGTAGAAAAAGTGCGGTCTGGTAAAAAGGTGGTCGACCTGGTATCAGATTGGGCAATATTATCGGTACTACCATAGAAATAGTTTCCCGTAAGTGATACTTTTTTACCCCAATCATTTGCGAGGTTAAAGCCAGCGCTTTGCGAGGTGGTTATACCACTATCGCCGCTACCAAAACTTACACCATCAAACCCAAACGAGCCATTTGAATTTCTATAAATCATATTAGAACCTCTACCCATGGCGTCATAAACCTCGTCAAAGGTAAATCCTGGGCTGTTAATGTTATTTGCACTAGCCAGTGCGCTTACCCGCAAATCATCTTTAAAATAATTTGCAATACCGCTTAATTGAAAACGATCATCGGTACCGCCACCGGCAGTGAATCGGGAAAAGAACCCCTTGTTTTTATCCTCGTCAATGGTGACATTTATATCAACCTTAGAGGCATCACCATCCTCGCCAGTGATTTTTTGCTCATCGGTTTTTGAATCGGTAACTTGAATTTTATCCAGAATTTCTTTAGGTAAATTTTTAAGCGCAATTTGCGGGTCGGTGCCAAAAAACTCTTTGCCATTTACCAGCAGTCTAGACACTTCTTTACCATTTACGGTAATTTTTCCATTTGCATCTATCGCTACCCCAGGCAGTTCTTTGATGACATCTTCTAAGGTAGCGTCGGCATTGGTATTAAAAGATTTTGCATTAAATTCTATGGTGTCCTTTTTTACCACAATAGGCGCTTTACGGGCTTCTATCAGGACGCCGTTTAATTGTGCGATATCTGGGTCTAGTTGTATGATTCCTAGATCTAAATCGGTGGCGGCTTCTAGTTTAAGGCTTTGATTATATGCTTTATAACCCTGATAGGATGTGTAAAAGTTTACAAATACTGTTGTCGTATTTCCTACCAGTCTAAATGCACCATTTTGGTCGGTAATAGAATATGCGATAAGGGTAGAATCTTTTGCGCTTTCTAGAAAAACCGTGGCGCTAAGCAGTTTTTCGGCAGTAACCGCGTCTTGGACGGTACCCTTAATAGTAAACTTTTGCGCAGTAGTAGAACATGTTGCTAATAAAAAAAGGACAACAAAAAAAGTTTTAATCATTTAAAGTAAAGGTTGGTTGAAAAGTTTAAACGACTAAAAGCTTTCAAAATTATTTTTAGCTTTAGATTTTGTTTGCCCTAATTATGTTCTCAATGCCTAACGTTGAAGATTGCGTAAACATTAGCCCGATGTTATAACCAATGGTAGAACGACAACATCAATTACATGAAGTATCTGATTTTGCAGAAAGAAAAATACTTAGACAAGCGAATAAAACTTACAAAGGCAACGACTTAATAGACTGAAAATTTGGTATCTTTAAAACCGTGTCTATTTAAAAAACGAAACCCACTAGTTTGAAATGCTTCAGGGACTAATAGGAATAAGACGATTTAAAGATAATAAAAAATTTTGAAAATGCAAACAAAATCAAAAAGGTAATGAAATATAGCGACTTTGCCAAAGTAATGACCAACGCTCGTATGAACCGCTATTTATTTGCAACTGGAGGCAATACTCGAAAGGCAATGACACTTTATAGAAAGAATTTACAACTCACTCAAGAGCTGTTTACAGTTATCAGTTGTTTTGAAGTAGCTTTAAGAAATGTCATAGATGCGACCGCTACTCCTTCTTTAGGTAACGACTGGTTGAGAGATGCAGCTTCTGCAAGTGGATTATTTGATACTCCAAGATGCCGTTTAACAAGAGATAATATTAATGATTCAATAAATAAATTACATACCTATAGTCATTATAAGTTAGTAGCAGAATTAGGATTTGGATTTTGGCGTTTTATGTTCGCCCAAAATCAGTTTAATGCCATAGGACGAATAATGTTGCACGTATTTCCGTCAAAACCAACATCTACACCAGCTATTCAATACAACAACATTTATATATTTAACCAGTTAGCGCAGCTAAATAATCTTAGAAACAGAATGGCACACCACGAGCCAATCTGCTTTTTACCGGGAAATCCAATTAAAGACACTACATGCGCAAGACAACACTATAATTTAATCTTACAACTCTTTCAATGGATGCAGATTGATGAAGCGGCTTTACTTTATGGTCTAGACCACATAAATACCGTTTGCAACGAAATTGACAATTTATAACTTTGACAAGTGATTAATCAGACAAACCAATACTACGAAAAAGAAACCACTAGCTATAACAGCACATACACAAAAGTGGCGGTTCAGTGGTTAAATCAAGCTTTGTGCTTCTATCAAATTTGTGCTTGGTTGATTCCGCACGTGCGGTACTCCGAAATTGCCACCTTCGGGTAGCTGCAAAACGATGCAACATATCCTTCTTATTTATAAAATAGAGGCTTCACCTTTTAAGGTCTAGGGAAAGACCACGCGTTGTGCGGAAACCAAACGCATGTAGTTTAAAAGAACAACAACGTCTCAATTAAAAAATTAAATTCAGCGTTTGGGATTTAGAAACTAAAATTTAGTTACGTTATTTCTTCCTCATGTACACATCTATAGGTACGCCGTGAAAGTTGAATTTTTTGCGCAACTGATTTTCTAAGAAGCGTTTATAAGGTTCCTTTACATATTGCGGTAAGTTACAAAAGAATGCAAACTGTGGCTGTGGGGTAGGCAACTGCGTGATGAACTTTATTTTTACAAATTTTCCTTTGAGTGATGGTGGTGGGTACGCCTCTATAAGCGGCAACAACACCTCGTTAAGTTCGCTGGTCTTGATACGTTTAGACCTGTTTTGATACACCTCGACAGCGGTTTCTATAGCCTTAAAAATACGTTGCTTGTTCAACACCGATATAAATATCACAGGAACATCGGTAAAAGGCGCCATTTGTTCCTTAATACGTTCTTCATAATCACGCACCGAGTTTGTGTCCTTTTCTACAAGATCCCACTTATTTACAAGAACGACAATGCCCTTGCGGTTGCGCTCGGCCAGCCAAAATATATTTTGCACCTGCCCGTCAAAACCACGTGTTGCATCCATTATCAAGATACACACATCGCAATGTTCTATTGCACGAACACTGCGCATGATGCTGTAAAATTCTAGATCTTCTTTAACTTTTTTCTTGCGTCTTATTCCTGCGGTGTCAACCAAATTAAACTCAAAGCCAAAACGATTGTACTTTGTATCTATAGAATCGCGTGTAGTTCCTGCAATGTCGGTCACGATATAACGCTCCTCGCCTATCAATGCGTTTATAAAAGACGATTTACCAGCATTAGGCCTTCCTACAACGGCAAATCGTGGTAATTCACTTACTTCTTCTTCTACATGATCTGGTAACGCTTGTGCCACAGCATCTAGTAAATCACCCGTACCACTGCCGTTAATGCTCGAGATGGTAAATAACTCGCCTAAACCTAAATTATAAAACTCAAACGCATCTTGCTCTCGCTTAGCATTATCAACCTTATTAACGACCAGGAAAACGGGCTTTTTTATCTTGCGCAGCAATTTTGCGACATCCTCGTCCTGGCTTGTCACGCCACTTTCGGCATCGACCATAAACAGTATCACGTCGGCCTCGTCTATGGCTAGTTCTACCTGCTTGTCTATTTCTTCTTCAAAAACATCCTCGGTACCTATCGCATATCCACCGGTATCAATAACCGAAAATTCCTTACCGTTCCAGTCACTTTTTCCATAATGTCTATCTCTCGTCACACCGCTCACAGCATCGGTTATCGCCTCTCTTCTTTTTATGAATCGGTTAAAGAGTGTTGATTTGCCTACATTAGGTCTTCCTATAATAGCTACTATGCTCATGCTGTATATTTTGCGGGTGCAAAGGTACTGCTTTTAACGCAGCTACGGCTACACGGTACTGTAATTAGGTGGTTATCTTTAGGATTTAATAGAAAACGTGCTTTTGTTGGGGAGTTCGCTTTCGCGAAAGCGTACCCATTCACAACCTATTAACCTAGCACAAGCTCTCTATTTTTTACGGTCTATCACATACTCGACCATGAGTTCTAGGGACTTTTTATAATCAGAATCTGGATAATTTTGTAGGATGCGCAGGGCCTGGTCGCGGTAGTCATACATGGCCTTTACTGCATAATCCAAGCCACCGCTTTTTATCACAAAATCGATTACCTCGCGCACCCTGTTTTTATCGCGATTGTGTTTTTTTACCGTGTTGATAATCCAACTTTTTTGTGTGGCGCTGCACGTATTTAAGGTATAAATAAGTGGCAGGGTCATTTTTTGTTCTTTAATATCGATACCGGTGGGTTTACCGATGCGCTCGTTACCATAGTCAAAAAGATCGTCTTTAATCTGGAAAGCAATGCCTATGAGCTCTCCAAATTCCCGCATCCGTTCAACATCGGCCGACTGGGGCGCAACCGAACATGCACCCAGACTGCAACAGGCCGCAATAAGTGTGGCGGTTTTTTTGCGTATGATATCATAGTAGACGTCTTCGGTAATATCGAGTTTGCGCGCTTTTTCTATTTGCAGCAGCTCACCTTCGCTCATCTCGCGTACGGCGACACTTATGATTTTAAGCAAGTCAAAATCGTTATTATCTATACTTAACAACAATCCTTTGGACAGCAAATAATCGCCCACCAGCACGGCGATTTTATTTTTCCACAACGCGTTAACCGAGAAAAACCCGCGACGTTTTAAGCTATCGTCCACCACGTCGTCATGGACTAACGTGGCCGTATGAATTAGTTCTATAACCGCTGCGCCGCGATATGTACGCTCGTTCACCTCGCCTTTATTAATCATTTTTGCCACCAGAAAAACAAACATGGGCCGCATTTGCTTGCCCTTGCGGTTTACGATAAAATAGGTAATGCGGTTAAGTAGCGCAATGCGGGACGCCATGGACAGCCTAAACTTTTGTTCAAACAGCTCCATTTCATAGCTTACGGGCTCTTTTATTTGGGCTATAACCTTCATGTATTGCAAAGATACGGTGACACTGAGTAGATATGATATGATTGCTTGTTATGATTCTTTAAAAATGAATACCATATCTCTATGGCAGCCAATTAATAATTCGAACGAAATATTGAATATTATTGGATTTAGAAACGAGGCACATCATCCTAAAAATTTGCATTTAATCGAAAACATCCTTGTAATAAACTCAAAAAAGGTTCTTTAACATTTTGGTGATGCGCAAATATGATTGAAATAGTATCTTTGCTTTTAACAAAATTAAAAACTATGAAAAAAATTACTCTCCTTATTTTAGCATTTCTTGCTACAAATTTAAGTCAGGGACAATTCCTTGAAGATTTTAATGGGGCGACTTTCCCACCAGCTAACTGGGCTGTGTATCGAGGCGCTAATGGTTTGGGAACGGGCTTTGACTGGGTTAGTTCTGGCACGGCTCCTAATTTATATGCATTTAATAGATGGGAAGCTGTTACTGGAGGTAATGCCGAAGACTGGCTTGTTACACCGCTTATTCCTATAAATGCTACTCAAAACGAGTTGCAATTTGACGCAACCGATTTTAATGGTCCAGAATATGGCTCACAACTATCTATACGCATATCTACCACGTCACAAACTAACAGGGCTTCATTTGTAGAAATAGATAATTTAAACGAATCTGAATTGGGTAATAATACGAATGCTGTGTTTTCGCCGTTTGCCATCGATTTATCGGCTTATTTAAACCAATCTGTTTATATTGCATTTGTACACATTAACAACGATGGTGACGCCGTGGCTGTTGATAATGTAGAGGTGGTTGCAGGGGCTGCGTGCAATACTCCACAGGCACTCGCGTTTACAGCGTTTTCTAATACCACTGCTACAATATCATGGACTAATAGTGGTAACTTTGAGATAGAGTATGGTATATTCCCTTATACCCAGGGTAACATATTTGGAACAACTGTAAGTGTTACAGCCGCAACCTCTTACCAATTAACTGGTTTAACACCAGGGGTGTCTTACAATGTCTTTGTAAGACAAAATTGTGGTGTTGATGGCTTTTCAGTTGCCGAAACGCTTATCGTAGGAACATCTCCTAATGTGGTTAACACATTTCCTTATTCAAACAATCTAGAACCTGCAGCTAACCAGGCGCTGATTCTTAATTTAGGACTTAGCTTTTTTACCAATACAAACAATTGGTCATTTGGTCAGGACAACCTAACAGACGGTAACACCTTAAATGATTTTGCCTTTGACGGTGTAAGCTATGTTTTTTCTAACAATACATTTACCGATGCGCCAGCAGATGCCACCATTTATTTTGGCCCATTTGCATTAAACGCAGGGTCGTCTTACACTTTTGGTTTTCAACAACGCAATACGGCATTAGCCAGCGCTACAAGACCTAATAAAGATTTTGAAATCCTTGCAGCGAATACAAACAACGGTACTACAAACACTGTACTTGCAACATTTGATGATACTAACAATATCACACACCAGCCTAGAAGTGGAACTTTTGTCCCAACCGCTTCAGGTAACTATTTCTTTGGTGTTAGAGATAAATCTAGTTTGTTAACTGGTGTTACACAGGGGAACTCTGTTGTGGTTGATGCGGTTAGTGTAACTGCTACCTTAAGTGTTGCAGACTTTAATCCTGCAAGCGTTACACACTTTTTTAACAAGCAAACCAATACTTTAAACATCGATGCCGCACAAAACGTCATGGACAATATCGCTATCTATAATTTATTAGGACAGCAAGTGGTTTCTAAAAAACTAAATCAGTCTACTGCAACAGTTGATATGGATGGTCTAGCCGATGGTGTTTATGTTGCAAACGTTATCGTTGAAGGCACTAGTGTTTCTATAAAGTTTGTAAAATAATAGAAATAATCAACTTTCTTTTGAAGAAACCGTCTCCCTACACAAGAGGCGGTTTTTTTATTTTTCCTATCTAAAAAAATTCTTTTATAAAAGTTGAAAACTCTATCGAGAACATTAAAACTATGAGAAACAAATGGTAAAACTAACGTGGGTTCGACGTAAACACTGTGAGACCTTTCGTTTGTTTCTTATCTCCAGGACTAAAGATTGCAGAAACACCAACTTCAGTTATTTTTTTGTGGCAAACGGATCCTTTAGTTGAGGAAAATCCTTCGGTTTTCTAGGTTAGACTGATTTAACTTTTCAAATTCAAGAGAATCGGCTCTAACGCCTTTGGGCGGTAACAAACAATTTCTAAAGCTTTTTACTAATACAACCAAAAACGTATTACATCGAACCTACATTAGAACGAACTATAAAGTCTATGAATTTAGAAGC
>DAIRDE010000051.1:0-19238 GCA_036796335.1 Nonlabens sp. | reverse complement strand
TTAATTCGTAATATTCACACTATTCCCACTTCCCATACCTATAAGCCTGTCATAGCGCGCACCGGGCTCGCGGTAGTAGGCTAGTACGGTATATTCATTTTCGGTTTGCCATTTGTTGCCTGTAAAAAAACCTGTATCTATGGTCCCATAGTCATAAACGAGTGAGTAGCGGTAGTTGTAAAAACCTTGTTTAAGCATAATGGTTGCTTCATAAAGTCGCGATTTTTTATTGTAGGTCATGCGGCTTTCTGGTTGTAGTTGAAATGCGTTGTAATTACCCATGATATAGATGGATGCGTTTTCGGGAACATCCTCGGTAGGTTCAAAAGTAAAGTGAATGTTGACATACTCGGCTTGTACAGCGTTGTCTAGATTGTTTAGAGTAGTGACTAAAAAGTTACCATTGATATCGGGGAAGAATGTGTACTCATCAAATTTGCGCGCACGATCGGTAAATAAATAGGCATCGTATAAAGTAGTGCCTAATCGCACAAAGTCTATATTAATATTAGGCGCCCTAAAGTCACGATTTTCAAAATTAAGATATTCATCGCCTGCCCAAAACGAGGTCTCGCGATCATACCGATATTCTAACTTGTTACCTACAGTAAATTGGGGAAGAATGTTGTAAACGGCAGTTTCTAAATCGGCGTTTTGGTAAATAGCAACCTTTACCGTTTGCTGTGGTGCGATAAAATTGATACGTTGCGAGTCTACAAAAAGTTCTACACGCTGCTGCGTATTTACAAATCTAAGGTCTCGAGCACGTCTAACGGCAACCCCCACGGTAGCCTCGTTTTCTACAATCATAAATTTTCTAGAGAACACAAGCTCGCCGCTATCATTATATATATGGATCATATAATTACCGCTTACCTTAAAACCACGGGTAAACTGGTTAGGAACGGCAAGCATGTAATGCGAGTAGGTTTGCAGCGTCGTAAATGAGTTGCGGTAGTCAAAAATGCGCATATTATCAATCCCATCTAAAAACTCGTTTTTAAAAAGAGCGCTGGGTTGCCAGTTGTAATCATAATGCTCAAACTGGTAATAGTAATCTGCCTCGTCCCCTATCACATCGTCAAAGGTCATGGCAAAACGTTCTCCCATCTCAAAAACAGGGAGCATATTTTCAGGCTTTTTATTAAGCGTTACCGTTTTAATATAATCTGGATCATTAACTAACTCGTCCATGGTCTGTGCCTGTATACACGCGACCGAGAGAATCATTGTAATTAAGAAAAAAATTATCGACTTCATAAGGGTAGAATTATGTCCTAAATATATAAAAAAATGGTGTGATGTTACGCTTTCGCGAAAGCGAACACCTCAAAAGAATTTATGCAGTTTATAATGATTTTAAATAGAATTAACGCGCTACTATAAAATTTTTATCGCTTAAATTTGCACGATTTTTAAAAGTACCAAAATTACAACCTTATGTCCAAAGACATTAGAATAAAAAAAGGCCTAGATATAAAGCTGATCGGTGTCGCTCAAAAGGAGCTTCTACAAGCATCCATAGCATCGTATTACACCATTAGACCTGAGGATTTCCACAGCGTTATTCCCAAATTAGTAGCCCGTGAGGGTACCAAAGTTAAGGCTGGTGAAACCTTGTTTTACAACAAATCGGTAGAAGCGATGAAGTTTGTCTCTCCCGTATCAGGAGAAGTTATAGAGGTGCAGCGTGGTCCTAAACGTCGTATAGACGCCATAAAAGTGCTGGCAGATTCTAATCAAGAGGCGATAAACCACGGCATTTTTAACCTAAATGGCAAAACTGCCGACGAGGTTAAAAACCACCTATTACATGCAGGTTGCTGGCCTTTTATTAAACAGCGCCCGTATGATGTAGTTGCAAATCCCGATAAACAACCTAAGTCTATCTTTATTTCGTCCCACGCAACTGCACCACTTGCTGCTGACTTAGATTTTACGCTCGCAGGAAAAGAGAAAGAATTACAAGCCGCTGTGAACGCGTTAGCTATGTTAACATCTGGCAAAGTGCATATAGGCATTAGCAAGAATTCACAAAACCCGTTAAGTAAGATTGATGGTGCTGTTTTTCATACAGTTTCAGGACCACACCCTAGCGGCAATGTGGGTACGCTTATAAATAAGGTAGACCCTATCAATAAAGGTGAAACCGTGTGGACTGTAAACGCGCAAGACCTGGTCATTATAGGTGAGCTGCTGCTTACAGGCTACTTTAATGCAGAGCGTATTGTGGCGCTAGCAGGCTCCTCGGTCGCAAAACCACGTTATTTTAAGACAAAAATAGGAGCGCCTTTAAGCACCTTTATTTTTGAAGAAGGTGTAGAAAAAGGATCCAACATCCGAATTATCAATGGTAATGTGTTGTCTGGCAAGCAGGTGAATGAAGACGGTGTGCTAGATTTTTACAGCAATGTAGTAACCGCCATTCCTGAAGGTGATGATTATGAGTTTTTTGGATGGAACAAACCAGTTTTTGACAAAATATCCCCTTCTCGAGCACTAACCTTTTCATGGTTACAACCTCAAAAAAAGTACGACTTAAACACTAATACAAACGGAGAGCATCGTGCATTTGTCGTGACAGGTATTTATGAAGATGTTTTTCCACTCGATATTTATCCCATGCAAATTTTAAAAGCCTGCATGTACAATGATTTAGATGAGATGGAAGCACTGGGAATGTATGAGGTAGCTCCAGAAGACTTTGCCCTTACCGAATTTATATGTGTGTCTAAACAACCACATCAAGAGATTATAAGAAATGGACTTGATTTAATGCTTAAAGAAATAGGATAATGAGTTTAAAAGACAAATTACACGAGACCAAAGAGCGTTTAGCAGGAAAGAAATTTGCTCCTGCCTTTAATGCGCTACATACCTTTTTATATACACCTAACGAGGTTACCCACAACGGTACCCACGTAAAGGCAGTAGATGATTTAAAACGCACGATGAATACGGTCATCATCGCGTTAATTCCATGTTTAATTTTTGGAATGTACAATGCTGGTTATCAACACTACCTTGCCCAAGGAATGATTGATAAAGCATCAGGGTTTCTAGGTAGTTCTTTCTGGACAATCGACAACCTCATAATAGGTGCATGGACCATTTTACCACTTGTGGTAGTGTCTTATGCCGTTGGTCTGGCTGTAGAATTTTTATTTGCAGTAATTAAAGGACACGAGGTTGAAGAGGGCTATCTAGTTACTGGAATGCTTGTACCGCTTATCGTGCCAGTGGATATACCATTATGGATGCTTGCAATCGCAGTTATTTTTGGAGTGGTGATAGGTAAAGAAGTTTTTGGTGGCACAGGAATGAATATTTTAAACCCCGCCTTGACTATTAGAGCATTTTTATTCTTTGCTTATCCTACATGGATGTCGGGAGATAAAGTATGGGTACATGGTGCAGTAGAACGTGACCAAATGATCGCTGCTGGCCAAAACGTAGATGCCATGTCTGGAGAAACCATACTTGGCGCTTATGCACAAAACAAAACACTTGCCTATGACTACTGGGACATGTTTTGGGGGATCATTCCAGGATCGGTTGGAGAGACTTCTAAATTTTTAATCATTATAGGTGCATTATTTTTAATCTTTACAAAAATTGGGAGCTGGAGAATCATGCTTAGCACGTTAATCGGGGCACTAGCTATGGGTCTTATATTTAATGCGGTGGTTGATGCAGGTATTATTACAGACTCTAGTAAATTTTACGGATTAATGAGCGTGCCGTTTTGGCAACACCTTATTATAGGCTCCATTTTGTTCGGTGCAGTTTATATGGCAACCGACCCAGTAAGTGCAGCCCAAACAAATAAAGGAAAATGGATTTATGGATTTTTAATAGGATTCATATCCATCATGATACGTGTATTTAATCCCGCCTATCCCGAAGGTGTTTTCCTAGCGATACTATTAATGAATGTTTTTGCACCTACCATTGATCATTATGTGGTTCAAGGGAACGTAAAACAGCGTATGAAACGCATGAAACTTAAAACAGTAGCAGCATAGTTATGGAAAACAAGACCGATAAAAATAGTTATACCATACTATTTGCCGTAGGTATGGTAGTCGCCGTGGGAGGTATTTTAGCCTTTTTGTCGACAAGTTTAAGTCCGGCGATTTCGCAAAACGAAAAGGTAGAAAAGCAACAAAACATTTTGTACGCACTAGGTGTAAACAATAATACTGAATCTAGTGCGGTATTTATTGATGCAAAACTTGCACCTAAAGAGTTTGAGAATAAAGTTACCGAGCAGATTGTGCTTACCTACAAAGATGGTAAGATTGTTAAAACACAAACCCGCGACGAGTACTTTAAAGAAACAGGACAAGAGCCCTATTTAATAGACGTAAAAAAAGAACAAGCCACCGAAAAAACAATAGGAGTGCGCAAATTGCCCCTGTTTGTAGGTAAAGACAAAGAAGGGAACACCCTATACGTGGCTCCTATACGTGGTAAAGGATTGTGGGATGCCATCTGGGGATATGTCGCTGTAGATGCAAACATGGTAGTACGCGGGACATATTTTGACCATAAAGCAGAAACTCCTGGTTTAGGGGCAAACATTAAACAACGCTATTTTATGGATGATTTTAATGGGGAACGTTTGCTGTCAGACGACGGCGTTTTTCAAGGAATCACTGTAGCCAAAGGGAATGCAGACCCGAAAAACGAACGCAAAGATGATCACAAAGTAGACGCCATCGCTGGTGCCACCATTACGGGTGACGGTGTTACTGCAATGATCAAAAAAGACTTAGGACTGTACGTTCCGTATTTTGAAACATTAAATCAATAAATTATGGCCATTTTATCTAAAAAAGATAGCAAACTAATAACCGACCCATTTCTGGATAACAACCCCATCACCATTCAGGTTTTGGGAATTTGTTCGGCACTCGCAATCACTGCCGAGCTTAAGGCATCCATCGTTATGGCCATTTCTGTAATGTTTGTACTCGCTATAGGTAACGTTGTGATTTCACTCATGCGCAACATCATCCCATCTAAAATCAGAATCATTGTACAATTGGTTGTTGTTGCCGCCCTTGTAATTATTGTTGACCAGTTTTTAAAAGCATATGCTTACGAACTTAGTAAAACACTATCAGTTTTTGTGGGACTTATCATTACTAACTGTATTATCATGGGTCGTTTTGAAGCATTTGCCTTGGGTAACGGACCGTGGAAATCATTCTTAGATGGCATCGGGAACGCTGCGGGTTACGGATTCATCCTTATTTTAGTAGGTTTTTTTAGAGAACTTTTAGGGGCTGGTACACTGCTAGGCTTCCCTGTTTTAGGAGACCCTATAGAAAAAACAGGATTGTACAGCATTGGTTATGAGAACAATGGTTTTATGCTTTTATCGCCTATGGCTTTAATCGTGGTAGGACTTATCATCTGGGTACAACGCAGTAGAAATGCTGCATTAATAGAAGAATAGATTTTAATTATCTCGCTTTCGCGAAAGCGTACACACCACGAGCCAAGTGCTAAATAAATAACAAATGGAACATATTGAATTATTTTTTAAATCGATTTTTATAGACAACATGGTATTCGCAACCTTTTTAGGGATGTGTTCATACCTCGCAGTTTCTAAAAAAGTAACAACAGCTGTAGGTTTAGGAGCTGCGGTAATATTTGTACTTGCCATCACTGTACCGCTTAACTGGATGCTAGACCAATATATATTGCGACCAGGAGCTTTATCATGGTTAGGTGCCGAATATGCTAGTTATGATTTAAGTTTCTTATCCTTTATCATGTTCATCGCAACCATCGCAACCATGGTACAACTGGTAGAAATAGTCGTAGAAAAATTCTCGCCGGCATTATATAATTCCCTAGGGATATTCTTACCGCTTATCGCTGTAAACTGTGCAATATTAGGTGGATCTTTATTTATGCAATCTCGAGAAATCCCAAGTTTAGGACTTGCCACCACCTATGGTGTAGGTTCTGGTATCGGGTGGTTTCTTGCTATTCTTGCCATTGCTGCAATTCGTGAGAAAATTAGATATTCAAGCATACCAGCGCCATTAAGAGGTCTAGGTATTACTTTTATAGTAACAGGACTTATGGCTATAGGATTTATGAGTTTTGGCGGAATGTTAACCGGTGGCGACGAGGCAAAAGAAAAGCCGCAAACCGAGGTGACGTCAACAAAGCAGAAGACAGGTCTATACACCAACAACGACAACTAAAGTAGACAATTAACAGTACAAAATATATGCGTATGATTTTAGCAGTAGAAATATCGGGAACAGTAATAACCACTGTTGTGGCTTTTTTAGCACTTACCTTGGTGCTTGTTACATTGTTACTTTTTGTAAAACAAAAACTTTCACCATCTGGACCGGTCACCATTTCAGTAAACGGCGAGCGTGATTTAACAACGGGGTCTGGTGGTACGCTACTAGGAACCCTAGGCGATAACAAGCTATTCCTACCATCAGCTTGTGGTGGCGGCGGTACCTGTATACAGTGCAAGTGTATTGTAAAATCTGGTGGTGGTGGTATCCTACCTACCGAAACCCCGCACTTCTCACGTAAAGAAATTGCCGAGGGTTGGAGACTAGGTTGCCAGGTAAAAGTAAAACAAGACATGGTTATAGAAATACCTGAAGAGGTATTTGGTATCAAAAAATGGGAAGCCGAAGTGGTGAGAAATTACAACGTGGCCTCTTTTATTAAAGAATTTGTGGTGCGACTTCCTGAGGATATGCATTATGAAGCAGGTGGATATATTCAAATTGAAATCCCAAAATGTGAGGTAAAATATGCAGACATAGATATCACCGCACACCCTGAAGAGCACGATACACCAGACAAGTTTCAAGCAGAATGGGACAAATTTAACTTGTGGTCCCTTGTGATGAAAAACCCAGAAACTGTGGAAAGAGCCTACTCCATGGCCTCTTTTCCAGCAGAAGGAAGAGATATTATGTTAAACGTGCGTATAGCAACACCGCCATGGGATCGCGCTAAAAACGGTTGGATGGATGTAAACCCTGGAATCGCTAGTTCTTATATATTTAACCAAAAGCAAGGGGACAAAGTAGTAGTTTCTGGACCTTATGGTGAGTTCTTTATCAACCACAGTGAGTCTGAAATGCTTTATGTAGGTGGTGGTGCTGGTATGGCTCCTATGCGTTCTCACTTATATGAATTGTTTAAAACGCTTAAAACAAATCGTAAAGTAACATATTGGTACGGTGGGCGTTCTAAAAGAGAGTTGTTTTATATAGATCACTTTAGATCGCTAGAGCGTGAGTTTCCAAATTTCAAATTCTACCTTGCACTTTCTGAGCCGCTAGAAGAAGATAATTGGAAAGTAAAAGACAGTCTAGATGGTGAAGGCGACGGCTTTGTTGGTTTTATACACCAAGTAGTTATCGACCAATATTTGTCTAAGCACGACACGCCCGAGGATATCGAGGTATATTTTTGTGGACCACCGCTTATGAATAATGCTGTAAGTAAAATGGCCGAAGACTTCGGTGTACCACCAGAGCACATACGTTTTGACGACTTTGGAGGATAGCCTGAAGTTTATAAATTATTTAATCCCTAGCTTTACAAGCTGGGGATTTTCTTTTTATGCAAATAACTGATGGTATTGTTGCAGGTAGAAATTACCTGAACTGACCCTTTCTTAAAAATCCGAATCGACGATGCTTGCGCCATACTTCGTGGGAAATGATAGCCAAGAATTTAGAAATCGTTTTAACAGGGCGATGATAACAACGATAACCATTAAACAGTTAACTAGCGATGCTTGCTGTACAATAGAACAACTGTAAACTAAGTAATCTCGGAAAGGTATGATTACGACACTTGGTTAAAGCTATGTGGCTTTATTTTTTAGATTTCCAAAAAAAGCGATATAAACGTAACTTACAATTAAAATTAAGAAAGCTATTTTAAGACCAGCTATATCTGCAACTATACCTGTAAGTTTTGGAATAAGTGCACCTCCCACAATTCCCATCACAAGAAGTCCAGAACCCTGCGCTTTTAAAGTATCTAGGCCATCCAGTGCAAGACTGAATATCGTTGGGAACATAATCGAATTAAAAAGACCAACACCGAGGATGAAAAACATAGCAGTAATCCCTGAATTACTAACAGAAGCAACAATCATCATACTTGCGAGTACTCCAAATATCATAAGTAACTTTCCACTACTTAAAAATCGCATTAAATAAGCACCCAAAAACCTGCCCAACATCGCACCACCCCAGTACAATGTGACGAAAGCACCCAAAATACCACGGTCATCTAGGGTGCCTAAATCCTTTCCAAAAAGCAGTGTAGCACATAAACCTTTTAAGAAATCGCTCTCATTGATGTTAGTAATAACATTGAGTTCCTCAAAATAGTTGACTAAAAAACTACCTATCGCAACCTCGGCTCCTACATACATGAATATTCCTAAAACACCCAGCATAAAAGCGCGATTCTTTAAAAGTTTGGCATAACCATTTTTAGGTGCCTTGGCAATTAATGTGGGTAAATTAATAAACCAGAAAATGCACGCTAAACAAAATAGAACAACTGCAATTATTAAAAATGGTTGTTGTACTGTAAGGGCTTCACTTATGTAATATGCATTTTGATCCTTTGCACTCAAAGATTCTAATTGATTGCTACCTAGGACCGTGTCACTTAATAAAAACAAAGCACCTGCAATAGGGGCTAATAATGTTCCAAAACTGTTGAAAGCCTGGGATAAATTAAGCCTGCTTGAAGCGCCTTTCTCGTCTCCCAACAAAGTTACATAAGGATTTGCCGCCACTTGCAGTATGGTAATCCCCGTAGCAAGTGTAAAAAATGCGGTGATAAATACCCAAAACTCCCGTATACCAGCGGCTGGATAAAATAACAAACAAGCAACGCCCATAAGTGATAAACCTATGACAATACCTTTTTTGTAGCCAATTTTTTCGAGCAACAAACTGGACGGTATCGCAAAACAAAAAAACGCACCAAAAAATGCAAACTGTACCATGATAGACTGTCCATAGGTTAACTCAAAAACAGCTTTTAAGCGCGGTACAAGGGCATCCACCAGTACGGTAATAAAGCCCCACATAAAAAATAGAATGGTAATTAGTGCAAATGCCGTTTTGTAATTTGGTATTGCTTTAGTAGCGTTCTCCTCTATCATCCTATTATTTCTTTAAAAACGCAGCCGACTCTTTGCGTGTGTTTGCACCATTTTTGTACTCCATCATCGCAAATCCTGGATGTATACAGTAGCTACCAGTCTCCCCTTTTTTATTCATCGCAATAAACGCCACCTGAAAATCAGTGACGTTTTGTTCTTTTTTAATAATCCTTTTAATCGCCTCTTCACAAGCCTGCTGTGGACTTTTACCCTGTCGCATAAGTTCTACAATTAAAAAACTACCTACACTTTTCATAATGGCTTCTCCCAATCCTGTTGCCGCTGCTGCACCTATTTCATTATCTACGTACAATCCTGCACCTATGATAGGCGAGTCGCCTATACGTCCTTTCATTTTATAAGAAAGTCCCGATGTGCTACATGCACCAGCGATATCACCATTTTTATCCATGCACAACACCGCAATAGTGTCATGGTTCTCAATATTTATAATCGGTTTGTACTCACTGGTTTTTAGCCACTTGCGATACGCATTTTCTGAATCGGTGGTGAGCAGTTTTGATGGTTTAAAACCGTTTTTGTACGCGAGTTCTTCTGCACCTTTCCCAGCCAACATCACGTGGGGTGTTTGTTCCATCACAACTTTTGCAAGTGCTGCCACATTTACAACATTTTCTACACAAACCACAGCGCCGCAATCACCTGTTGGGCTCATCACGCAGGCATCTAGAGTCACGTTGCCCTCGCGGTCAGGAGCGCCACCTTTACCTACCGTGGTGTTGCGTATATCCTCTTCTTCTACAGCACAGCCAGCGATTGCTGCATCCAGCGCGTTCATTCCCGTTTCTAATGCGTTGCCAGCAGCTAGATTTGCTGCGGTGAATCCCCATGTGCAAATTGCAATGGGTTTATAGGTTCCTTTTGTCATTTTTTTTGTGTTGGGTTGTATGCAAGAAAACAAGGTCGCCCCCAGGGTAAGCGCGATGCCTCCCTGTGCTGTTTTTTTAATAAATTGCCTGCGTTCCATCTTTACAGTTTATTGAATGGTAATCTCGTCCATAAATGTCCATGCGGTTCCTTTCATACCGTAGCCCAAGTGCCACGGCGGCAAAGTACCCTGCGGCACGGCAGTAAGTTTTACATAGCGGGCATTAACACGAGAAGATACTTGTAAAATCGCATGATACATGGTTACTTCTTCTTCGTTTACAGGTGTCGGAAAATCGATGGTGCGGGAGCGCACTATTTTTTTGGTCTCGTCTAAAAAACGTATGGTAACTTGTTTTGGGTAAAAAATCCAGCTACGCTGATCTTTTAAAAACGAAACACGCGCACTATTAATAGCGGTCGTTTTACCTAAATCTACCGTGGCATCTATAAAATCACTTTGCGTTCCCTGCCAGGTACCGCTTCTAAAATCCAAGGTTCCTTTTATACCGTCTATTAATGCATCAGTACCGCCAGCGCTGTACTCGTTTGCATAGCGATGTTTTAAAATAACCTTTCGGTTTGCGTCGTATTTAAAAAATGCAGTAGTGACTGCTTTACTCGTCTTAGTGTTTTTTACCGCGTACGTGGTTAAAGACGCTGGTTGTTTGATTACAATTTGGCCGGTGTACAATGTTGCATCGCCGTCGTTTAGGCGGTAGTACAATCGGGCATTTGGCGTTGTGGTTTTTAATGTTACTGCGGTACTGTCCTTAAAGGCTACTTCCCCGCTGGCGATGTAGGGCGTTGCTACAATCAGGTGTTCATCAATTTTTGATAGCGGTAGGTTTTTAAATTCTGTTCCCCAAGCTGTTTGCTTTTCGGACATGGTGAATTCTAGTGTCCCGCCAGCTGTTATCATGTCATGGGTGATGTAATTTTTAGTGTGTTTTTTTGAGTTCGCTTTCGCGAAAGCGATATAATGACCAGCACCGTTTTTACTTATAGTGAATTTTTTACCATTTTCTAGGTGTATGGTAGCCTTTTTAAACAACGGATAACCAATGACATACTGATTGCTCCCGGGCGTCACCGGATAAAAACCCAAGGCGCTAAGAACATACCAGGCACTCATTTGTCCACAGTCCTCGTTTCCTGAAATGCCGTCGGGTTTATTCTTGTACAACGTGGTTAAAATTTGGCGAATTTTTTCTTGAGTTTTGTAGGGTTTACCGATGTAATTGTAGAGGTAGGCCATGTGGTGGCTGGGCTCGTTGCCATGCGCATATTGCCCGATAAGACCCGTGATATCGGCCTGATTGCGACCTGCTGTTTTTGTTGTGGCAGTAAACATGCGGTCTAAATGTTGCTCAAAAGCTGTATTGCCGCCCATAAGTTCTATAAGTCCCTGAAGGTCTTGTGGAACGTAAAGACTGTACTGCCACGCATTTGCCTCAGTATAATTAAAATTGACCTCGTATGGGTCAAAAGGGCCAAACCAGGTGTTGCGCACCCGACCTTGCATAAAGCCAGTCGCTGGATTAAAGATGTTTTTATAGTTTTGGGCGCGTTGTATGTATTTTGTGAAAATACTGTCCTGACCTAAGGCGCGTGCCATTTGGGCGATAGTCCAGTCGTCATAGGCATATTCTAGGGTTTTAGAAACCGACTCACTTTCCTGCTCTACCGGTATAAAACCTATTTCCTTATAGGCCGCTAGCCCCAGTTTGTCTTGCATAGCGCTGTGTTGCATAGCCTTAAATGCTTTATTTACATCATAATTGCGTATGCCTTTTAAATAGGCATCGGCAATCACGGGCACGGCATGGTATCCTATCATGCAGCCTGTCTCGTTACCGCTTAAATCCCAAACGGGCAGCAGGCCACTCTCATCATATTTAGCATTAAAGGTGTTGATAAAGTCATTTGTACGTTCTTGCTCGATGATGGTGTATAAAGGATGCGCAGCGCGATAGGTATCCCACAAAGAGAATACTGTGTAGTAGTTAAAGTTTTTATTTTGGTGGACTTTTAAATCCATACCGCGGTACCTGCCATCTACATCTTGGTACACATTAGGAGCAAGCATGGTATGGTAGAGCGCTGTGTAAAAATTTGTTTTAGCATCCTCATCATCGTCTTCAATAATAATTTTAGATAGTTGATGTTGCCATGCGATTTTTGCCTCGTCTTTAATGGTTTCAAAAGATGCATTTCCTATTTCAGTTTCTAGGTTGCGCTTTGCACCAGCCACATCTACTGCCGATATCCCTATGCGCACGTACACAGGATCATTTGCTGGGTTGTCAAATTCAAGTGCGCGTTTTGTAGGTACAGCATCATACTTTTTGTCCCAATCCTTAACGGGTTTAGAAAACGAGATATAATAAAACAGTTGCTGATTTGTCGCCCACGCTTTGGAATGACGGTATCCATACAAAATAGTCGGACTTTCCATCACCAGGTCGTGGTCTAACAGTTGATCTCTATGTTCTAAATCTAGGATAAGATATTGATTTTGTCCGTTTTCATACCTGTATTCATGAATACCTGAACGGTCTTTTACCGTGAGTCGCACCTTAACTTTTGGGTCCTCTAGAAATACCTCGTAATAACCAGGGCTAGCGACCTCCTTTTTATGGCTAAATTTTGAACGATAACCCGCTGCACCGTCTGCGCCATTATTCAGTATGGGTTTTTGCGCGGGCATGAGCAGGATATCACCGTAATCACTAACGCCTGTGCCACTTAAATGCGTGTGTGAAAAACCATAAATCAGACTATCGGTATAATGGTAACCGCTGCAACCGTCCCAACCATCTAAACGGGTATCTGGACTTAGCTGCATCATTCCAAACGGCATGCTCGCCCCAGGATAGGTATGACCATGACCGCCGGTGCCAATAAACGGATTAACATAATCGACAGGTGTTTTTGTAACTATAGGTAAAGGTGGCTTTTTATTGCAAGCGCACAAGCTCCATAAAATGACAATAGCCGTAAAAAGGTTTTTTAACATGCGCCTTAATTGTGCGATAAATATAGTATTTTAAAATCTATGGGTTTATCTCGTGTCGTTTTATGTAAGCTTGTTAAACAACTTTTAAAATGCAAAATGCGACGGCTGTAATGTAGCTTCTTGTGCTTATTTTTGTTACATGATTCCATTTACCGATCAAGAGTTACACAACCTAGCGATGAACATCGTGGGTAAAGAAATGCAAGAAGAGGGCTTTGAGTTTCTTGCAGTAAATTCTAAGCCCAAAAAAGACCCGCAGTTTGTTGCGCTTAAAAATAAATATTTGCATTTTGTTATTGTGCGCGCCGTGCGCTACCCAGAAAATCCTGTGCATTATGACGAGAAATTAATGACCCAAATGCGCGACCATGGTATCAAATATAAAGCAAGAACATATTATGCCGGTGTTGGGCTTGCTAATGCCTTAAATTATGAAATGCCGATTCATCAAGACGAGGATTATGTAGTTAATTATGCAGGCTTAATAGAAATCAAATGAAATATATAGCACTCATTTTTTTAACCTTTTTATTATTTTCTTGTAAAAACGATAAACAAGAGGCTTTTGTTAAACAAGAGTTTGCCGGCAACGCGATAGGAACAATCTACGCTATTAAGGCTTTTCACGATGCACCACTCAATTTAACCGAACCGATTGATAGTATTATCGCCGCGTTTAACAAATCGATGAGTACCTGGCAGGCAGACTCTGATATCAACAAATTTAATAACGGTGCCAACGATGTGATTGTCACCGCCGATTTTAAAGAAGTTTTTGACGCCGCAAAAATTGTACATCGCAATACGCAAGGCTATTTTGACCCCACTGTAGGGAATCTTGTAAATGCTTACGGTTTTGGCGCAGACGGTGAAAAAAACATAGTTCCCACACAGCAACAAATAGACAGCTTGTTGCAGTTTGTAGGTTTTGATAACCTATCACTGATACCAGCGGCAAAAAACGGAACATGGTTGTTAAACGCAACAAAACCAGGTATGTACCTAGAGTTTAACGCCATCGCCAAAGGGACTCTGGTAGATCACATCGCTGCCCTAATAAAGCGCAAAGGCTGCACAAATTACATAGTTGAAGTAGGTGGTGAGGTTATTACGAGCGGTCGCAATTTAGAAAGTGGCGAGCAGTGGGCTGTGGGAATAGATAATCCAAAACAAAAGCCTGACGAAGAGCGCACGCTTATATCGGTCTTAAACCTTACTAACAAGGCCATGGCGGGCAGTGGCAATTACCGTAAAATAAAAACTGACCCTACTACGGGCAAAGTGTATGCCCACACAGTAAATCCTATGACTGGTGTTGCACAGCCATCTAACGTCATAGGCGTAAACGTCATCGCAAACAACTGCACCCTAGCCGATGGCTATGCGACTGCATTTATGGCGATGCCTTTAGAAACCTCTCGTACCATGTTAAAATCACTCGAGGATATAGACGTGTTTATTATGTACATAGACGAGATGGGCCTGCTTAAATTTGAAATGACGCCCAACTTTAAAAAGTACATTAAGGTATCGCCGCCATCATAGGCTTTGTAACAACAGGAATAAGTTCGCCGGCAGCAAGCCTGAATGTATCAATTTCAGTAGGAGTTAACTGTGTTGTGTAATCCACAGCTTGTACGTTAAAACCTACTTGTTTAAGCCTGGTAAAGTAGTCCAAACCATAGACACGTACATGGTCATATTGCCCAAAAATACGTGCACGTTCTGCACGATCGGTAATGGTGTTGTCTTCAAAAGTTTCTGATCGGCTTGTATCTAGCGGTATTTGTAAAATTGCTGCACCTCCAGGTTTAAGAACCCTATAAAGTTCGCGCATGGCCTGTATATCGTCAGGAATATGTTCTAGCACATGGTTGCAAAGTATAAAATCATAACTATTCTCTACAAACGGTAAGGCACAAATGTCAGCCTTTACATCGGCCAGGGGTGACATTAAATCGGTGGTCGTGTAGTTAAGGAGTTCGCTTTCGCGAAAGCGAGTATAAAAACATTGCTCAGGTGCTACATGCAACAGCGTTTGTGCACGTGTAAACAGGTCGGTTTCACGGGTTAAATACAGCCAAAGCAACCGATGCCGCTCCAGCGAAAGCGTGGATGGTGACAGTACATTTTCTCTAACGGTACCGTATCCATAGGGCAAAAAACTCTTAAACGATTTACCGTCGATGGGATCCACATAACGGTTGCCGCGGTACCACCACGCAATCACAGGCCGCACCCAGTAGCTCCCTATTATAAGTAACGGTCTGGGAATCAAGTTTAAAAAAAGTTTAAAGAGTTTTTTCAAGTTATTTTAATTCAGAATTCAGAGGTTAGAAGTTGGCTCTTAGATTTACAATTTTGCCATTTTTACTTTGCAAAATCCATGATTAAACAACAATCATTTTACATTATACAATCCAGCGGTACGGGTCTTCCTCGTTAGAGGTGATTCCCAACACATCATATATATAATCAAAGGTGCTTAACAAGCGCGGCTCGCCATTGACTAGCGCGACGTTGTGTTCAAAATGTGCGCTAGGTTTAAAATCTTTAGTTTTAATCGTCCAACCATCGGGATAGTGTTTAATATCCTTTGTGCCTAGATTAATCATGGGCTCTATGGCTACCGTCATGCCGTTTACAAACAATTTACCACGACCGCGCTTGCCATAATTAGGCATTTGTGGATCCTCGTGCATGGTGCGACCTAGGCCGTGACCTACAAGCTCGCGTACCACGCCATACCCATAGCTCTCGCAATAACTTTGAATGGCATAACCTACATCGCCCACGCGATTCCCCAGTCGGAACTGCTCGATACCCAGATACAAAGATTTTTTAGTGCGCTCTAATAAGTCTAGCGACTCCTGTGGAACCTCGCCCACGGTAAAAGTATAAGCATGATCACCATAAAAACCATCTACAATAGCACCGCAGTCGACACTTAGTATATCCCCGTCTTTTATAGCAACATTTTTAGGAATGCCGTGAACTACCTCTTCATTAGGTGAAATTAGCAAGGTACTGGGACAGCCGTAAAGGCCTTTAAACCCAGGGATGGCACCGTGGTCTCTTATAAATGCTTCGGCAAGGGTATCTAAATGTAAGGTCGTGACGCCTGGTTTAATTTCGCTTGCAACCATGGCGAGCGTTTTACTAACCATAAGCGCAGCACGGCGCATAATCTCGAGTTCCTCGCTGGTTTTTATAACTATCATGTTTTAAAAATAAAAATGCAAAAATAAGGAACCTAAAAAAGATGTAAGGATGTTATAACAGGTATTTGTCACCAAAAGACGGAATGCTTCTACGTATAAAGGAAGCCTGAATTTCCTTGCCTTTGCTTTTTTGACAAAACTTAAAGTTCTCTACAAGCACATCCTTTTATTCGTTTCTGTTAAATACGTCTAACCAGCTTACAACTGTCAAAGCTGACAAAATACCATCTCACAGCATTATGAAACTTGTAATTTCTACGCATCACTTTTTTATTTTACTTAAAGCAGTAAAAACATTCTTCGGTTTTAACAACCACGCGAAAGGATTGACCTTGTCGAATTGCATTTTGCGGGGTAGCGGGGGCAGTTGCAGGGCTTAGGAAGCTTTTGTAGCGGTTTTCGGGATTTGCAACGTGTGCTCCAAATTAAATAAACGTGGCTTCTGTTTTTTCTCCGTGAAATTGTAAATATATCTTAATCTAAGCTTTCGACCATATCGATTCTAAAATAAGGTGCAAAGCCCTTATTATATTCTTGTCTTATTAAAATAAAATTATCGTCGTAATATTCAGATCTAGAGACATGTAAGCTTCCCCAAAAACCGAACTGTTTAAAGGTATAAAATTATTATTAACTTTAAACAGTAATTATGAGAAAGAGCAAATTTACCCCAGTCCAGATTACCAAGATTCTTAAGGAATTTGATTTAGGCAAAGATTTAGAAACGCTATTGCGAGAATATGGCGTATCAAAAGCAACCTTCTATAAATGGCGTCAGCGCTATGGTGGCATGGAAGCCAGTGAGCTTAAAAAAGTAAAAAAGCTAGAAGAAGAGAATGCAAAGCTTAAACGTATGTATGCAGATCTCGCCCTAGAGTTAGATATTGCAAAATACATTATTGAAAAAAAGCTCTAAAGCCTTGCCAGAAAAGAGCGATAGTATCAGAACTAAAAGATAAGTATCCTGGCTGCATTAGCAAGGCGTGTCGCATCTTAAAAACCAGTAGAAGCAGTTTAAACTATCGCTGTGTAAAAGACGACTCTTCCCTGATAGAGCAATTGATACAGTTAAGTATAGCACATCCAAGAGAAGGCTTTTGGAAGTGTTATTATCGCTTGCGAAACAGATCTGTAGAGGTCAATCATAAGCGCTTACATAGAGTCTACAAACAGACGGGGTTGTCCTTACGCAGAAAGCATAAGAAGCGATTACCAGCCAGAGTTAAAGAACCGATCATTATTCCTGAGGTATTTAATCATACCTGGAGCATAGATTTTGTACATGACGTACTAAGTAATGGTAGAACCTTTAGAGCCTTTAATGTTATAGATGATTTTAATCGTGAGATTTTATTTGTAGAGGCCGATTACTCCATAAAGAGCAGTAGAGTAGTTTGGGTCCTCAATCACCTGATAAACAAACACGGTAAGCCACAGCGCGTACGTATGGATAATGGACCTGAGTTCATCGCTACGCTTTCAAAGCAATGGAGCGAAATTAATGGAATAGAATTCAAGTACATCCAACCAGGAAAGCCTACACAAAATGCTTTGATAGAACGCTTTAATAAAACGTATCGCAATGGTGTACTCGATAGTTATCTCTTTGATTCTTTGGATGATGTCAGAATGATTACTGAAGAATGGGTCAAAGATTACAATGATGAAAGACCGCATGACGCCCTAGGAGGTTTAAGCCCAGCCATGTACAAGAAGAAAAACCAAAAGCTTCTTGGCCTGGGTTACGCTACGCTCCACTACGGCCAAGAAGCTTTGCATTATGAATAAATTTTATAATTTTAAACCGTACTAAAAATGGGAAGCCTACAAATGAACTCATAAAAAAAGAGACGGTTTTGAGTATTGCTTTTGAGATTTTGGGTAATTTATGTTTTTGTATAGTTAGAACACTTTTGTTACGGTTTTGGGAATTGGCAACATTTGCAACGGCTTCAACCATTAAACACTATAACCCTCAAAGGAAGTTATTGCAATTATAATCATTGCAATAAACGATGAAATAAATAAGAACGCGGAAAGAACGGATTTATATTTTTTCGAAGAAGTTGAAATCATTTTATATCTAGATACAACTTCATATTTTGTTATTAACTGTCTAATTGATTTTGGAAAGCAGTACATAGTTATTGCTGTCAAAATTATTATGGACAGCACAACTGTTTCAGTGCTAAACTTATATGGGAATAATGGTACAAGTAAAAAAAAAGAGATTGAATAAAGAATCCAGTTTTAGTCAGGAATAAATGTACTGTACCATCTAAAGATACTTTTTTATTATCTCTTGACAAACGCCTTGACAGACAATAATCTAACTCAATAATATATTTCAACATAATGTTTTTTTTAATCCCAAAACCCTGAATTTCTCCCCAACTCGTTATCTATTTTACCGTTAATATCTAAAGTTGCGTCCAACACTCCATAAACAGCAATAGTGCCTAGTATGGCCCAACCAACTGGATTAGACGCTTTGAAAACTGTCGCAACTGCACCAGTAACAAGCATTCCACCATCTATAATAGTGTGAGCATCCCAAGTATTTGTAGTAACTTCATAAGCAATAGTTGCACTGGACAATATATTACCAACTGGCCCCATTCTTTTGGCGAATTTTGAACCTTTGCGTGCTAATTTTTGTCCCCTTTGATATAAATCACCTGCTTTTAAATCAGTTAGCTTGGAAATACTATACGCAGCATTCCTTTTTAAACTATTGAACTTGGTGGACAAATAGGCAGTTGAAAATGTAGTTACGTGGTCTGTTACTGCTCCATAAAACGTATTCGACCCATTTAAAATTTCACCAAACTGAGTTCTTTCATTTTGATTGAAATCATTATGCCACTTAGTTTTATAAATATTCTGTTCAATTTGATTAGCAGCTCTGTTGTAGCTT
>DAIRDE010000050.1:0-19432 GCA_036796335.1 Nonlabens sp. | reverse complement strand
AACATTTGAAAAAATATGTTCTAAAAAGTGCCTTCGTTTTCCTTCTGCTGACAGTTTCATAGTTTTTTTTCGCCCTGAACTAACCATATAACTTCCTATTGCAATGCATTGGAACCTTATAGTACTCAAGTACTTGCCTTTAACCGTTAGCATTACCTTTTGTTTGAACAGTACCATAATGTTGTAGGTGATCATTATAAGTCTGAATGCTGCCTCTGTCGCAGCGATAGAGTTCATGGCAAAGCCATCAATGCCATAGTCATACTTCAATTCCCTGATTCTGTTTTCACAATCCCCACGACCATCGTAACATCTTTGAACTTCTCTTGCTGAGAGTGTGCTTGTTGTAACGTATGCGGCATACTCATAGGCAGTTCGCAACTTTTCTTCCTCAAATAGGGTCAATGAGTCTTTTTCCTTTTCCATTTTAGGAATACGAACAGCTATTATTCGGCGGCTTTTGTCCCAGTCAACACCTTGGTACTCGATAGTGGTATATTCTCTACCTGCGTCGCTATACCAGTCCCTAGAAGTAATAATAGCGCTCAAAAGACGTTCGCTAAGCTTTGCCTTTATGATATAGGGCACCTTATTTTCTTCGAGCTGGTGCATGATTTTATAATCATAAAAACCTCGATCTGCTCTTAAAACACCAACACGCTGGGGTGTTAACATTGTTAGTATATTATCTAGAAAGCATTCCATGTTATTACTATCACTTGTGTTTCCTGGTCGCATCCAAGCATCTACGACCATATTGAGTTCCCCACAAAATGCCATGAGCGGATGATGAGATACATGTCCTTTCTTACTAGGGTTATAACCTATTTTAGCACCTTGTTGTTTGCCATGGCGCGTAATTACATTACTGTCCACGTCTATGGTCATCTTATCCAAACCTATCTGTGACAACCAGTTGCACCTAAGTTCATGGAAAATCCTATCAGTTTCATCTTGATTAAAACGAGAAAAAAATCTGCTAAATGTGCTTTGACTAGCCATTGACTTTTTCCAACCAAAAATCTCACGAATGACCTCATCGGTGCGAAGCATACCGCTGTGCGCCATGCGGCGAGCCCCTAAAACAATACTTGTCATAAATCCTTCTATAAGGTCAACAGAACTGTAAGCTCTATTAGATCTGCCCTGAGGAAGACCAACCTTCTCAAAAGCTTCTTTCATGCCGCTTCGAATATAGGTTTGTTGAAAAAACTTTATCCCTCCCCAAGGGCTAACCTTGCGCGAGGTAAATTCATAAGGTAAATTGCGCATCTAAAAGGTGATTAAATATCTTCGTCGAAAGTTAAGCTATTACGGCAAAAAAAGAAAAAGCACACAGGCTATTGCATAGAATGGGTTAATCATAGCTGTTCAACATCTTAATTGCGTTTTTTACAAAATAGTTATTCTGAAATTTGCTAAAAAAATACTGTTTAGATAACTACTTTAGAAACACCTAAATCATTACATCCAGTTTTTCTTAAACAAATAATTAGTAATTATACAAACTAAATAGCACAACTAAAACTACATTAGCCCGAGATACTTATTAGTTGTGGCCCTTACACTAACTTTAGGCTTTTGTGAAGTATTTATAGTACTACTATCTTTTGTGGTAAAACCTTTTTAATATGACAATAAAATAAGGAGGAGAGTTTTTTTAATGGTGTGTTTTAAGAAGAATTGACAGTATTAAAAATAAAATATATTAAAATGCTATATCATAGATTTTTAAATATTTTTTAACAGCATTGTAATTAGTGACACTAATTGACAAAACTATTAGGAAAAAAGCTATAAGTGATTAAAAAGCCTACAAAAAGAATTTTAAAAGTTGAGCAGCACGCCTAATAATAAAATTAATATAATACTCACTGCGAATGTAACTTAGTCTAATCGCGTCGATTTTTTTATTAACTTCAAAATTTTCAATCATTACAATTTGTTAGAATTTTTAAATAATTTGAAACATTAGCAAGAAATCATCTAGCTGGTGTCATTAATACAATACATAACATTCTTATTAAATTAAATAAATTTAGAGATACAAGCCACCTTACATATCCTGTGTGTATGAACATTAACAAAAATACCGAAACACTGCATATACTTTTTTCTTAAAGATTCTAGTTTCATCATGGTGATCGATTTAAAGTTAATAATTTACTAAAGAATGACTAAATTATACAAACATTTAATTCAAGGCGATTTCATTGTTAAAACAAACTTATAAATGTGTTAATTTTTTCATTACATTAACAAATGTATAAAAGTTTTTATCATAAAACAAAATTCTAAAGATATTTTTTTTGTCTAAGTTCTAATAAACACATTAAAATACCTCTTGTATGTATTCATGTCAAGCGTTTTTAGGATACAAATGCGATTGCCGCAACCACTGACATTTTACCTATTAAAGCACAATATATAGAGGTAGTTAACTGATATACAATTCTGTAGCTTCTTTAAAATCCCGATTCCCTGTCCAGTCCATTATTGCAATTACTGCTACTTTTTCATCGCTAATGCCAAGGATGCAAGTTACTACCACGTTTGCGTGGTTTTCTATATAAATGTCGAATTCCCTTTTCTGAGTATGCAATAAACAGATCGTCGCTTTCTACAATGCCTCGTAAGAGTTAAAAGGCAACTTATAAAAAGGAAGTGAGTAGTTCATGACCCAAGTTAAATGATGTTTGTATTGCCATCCTCTTTTGTTTTGCTGACTTTCTAATGCTATATCCAGACTTATACGCCCTTTTGTAGCCACTTAAAAATCTCTATTTCCTATACATTCACACATTGCTGCTACTGCTACTTTTTCATCGCTAATGTCAAGGATGCAAGTTACTACCACGTTTGCGTAGTTCTCTATATAAATGTCGAATTCCCTTCTCTGAGTATGCAATGAACAGATTGTCGCTTTCTACAATGCCTTGTAACTTTTAAGAGGCAACCTATGAAAAGGAAGTACTTAGTTTACAAAGCCAGTCAGATGCTGTTTGTATCGCCATCCCAGTTTGTTTTGCTGACTTTCTAATGTTATATTCAGAAAGTAAATAATTAAGATAATTACTTAGATTTTCGTTTGAACTGATGAATGATAGGTACTGACTAAATTTATCGCAAGAATGCATAAGAGGTCTTAAAAAACTATTCTTAAAAACCTGAGCATTCAAATTACCCAACACCCCGAACGATTGAAAAACGAGAATATCATTTCGACTGGTTTTAGAACAGTTATGTACCCCCATTTAATAGTATAATAATATGGACAAGAAAAAAATTAAATAGAAAAGTCAACTAAAACTAGCCTTAATCGCATTTTTGTATTGTAGATAAACCGCACAAGTAAAAAGGCTGTTGTTAACTTTTAACAGCTAGGGTATAAAGATATTTCCCACAAATGTAGAAAAAAAGATCGACCGTGATGTCGTGTGAAATCGCATCCACTTCATAAGCCTTAAATGTTATAACCATGAAAATTTCTAGTCTGCGTTTACTTTTTACTTACCGCAATACTTTTACCAATAAGAAGATGTAAAATCCGGCAATTCAATGACAGTGCTTGTGCAGATTAAAAATACTAAACTACTTTAATAGGGATACGTCCAAATGATCAAGCCATTTTTGTAGTTTTTAGAAAACTGATTTAAATCACTATATAATTAAGAAACCACCACCGTTTTAATATTACAAAATTCTTTTAACCCGTAGTGCGATAACTCGCGGCCATAGCCAGAATCACCAGTGCCGCCAAAAGGTAATGCTGGGTGACTAGCGACTTTTTCATTTATAAAAACGGCGCCGTCTTTAAACCGTGGAGCCAGCTCTTCGGCAGCGGCGGTATTTTGGGTAAATAGAGAAACTCCTAGTCCAAAAGCTGAATTATTAACAAGAGCCACCGCCTCTTCTACCGTTGAAAAGGTAGTTACCGCTGCTAAAGGACCAAAAGTTTCTTCTTTAAATACAGGCATATCTGGGGTGACGTTTGTTAAAATGGTAGGCTCAAAATAAGCGCGGTCCCTCCTACCGCCCAGGATGCAATAGGCACCCATGGCTAGGGATTCATTCATCAGTTTTTCTAGTGTAATCGCATGCGCTTCACTAGACATCACACCTATAAACGTATCATCGTGCAACGGGTTGCCAGATTTTAACTGGCTAACAGCTTCTACAAACCGCTTTATAAAATCATGCGCAATGTCTTTGTGTAAAAGCAATCGTTTTCCTGCGATACAACTTTGTCCTGTGTTGTGAAATCGTGCAGACACACATGTTGCAACCGCTTGTGGGATTGCAGCATCGGCAAACACAACAAGTGCATTACTGCCGCCCAATTCTAGTACCGATTTTTTAATAACACTGGCTGCAATACTTGCCACTGCAATGCCCGCAGCTTTAGAACCGGTAAGTGTCACAGCTTTTACAATAGGGTTTTTGATTACACCTGCAACAGCGTCGGTATCGATAACTAAATTTTGAAAACAACCTTTTTCAAATCCAGCTTCTAAAAATAATTCCTCTAGCATGTGCGCACATCCTTGCACGTTGCTGGCGTGTTTAAGCAAACCCACATTTCCCACCATAAGTGCTGGCGCGATAAAACGTATCACTTGCCAAAACGGAAAATTCCACGGCATCACCGCAAGTACAACACCCAGCGGCTCTAGTACTACATAGGCTTTTTTATACGCTGTCTCTATAAACTCTGGCTGCAATTGTGCGGGTGCGGTTGTTGCGATGTACTCGCACAACCAGGCACATTTTTCTATCTCGCCGCGGCCTTGCACAATGGGTTTGCCCATTTCTAACGCCATCTCGCGAGCACATCGCTCTTTGTGGGTTCGCAATAAAATAGCTACCTGCTTTAATTTTGATGCCCGTTCTTGCAGGCTGCTGCGTTGCCACCGCGATTGTGCGTGTTTTGCAAGCGCTAACTTATCCTCTAATTCACTTACCGACAATTCTTTATAGCTTTTTAATGCCTCACCAGTATAAGGATTTATAGTCTTCATTTTTTGTTTAAAAATACGATGGGCACATTTCTTATGGCTTATTATTATCTTAAAAAAGGCCTGTGGAGTGTTTATAACGTTGTTAAGAATTACGCTTTCGCGAAAGCGAGATCTTTACGACTAAACGTATATTTAAAAAACACTTGTTATGAGCGATAGAGATACTTATTTAGTGGCGCTGCGACCTGATATTCCAAATGCAAAACTGCGCGAGGATATGAGTGACGATGAGCGATTTCAAAACACAACCTTGCGACCTATCGCAAAATTGCAGCAGGATTTACTCGTAGCGGTATTTAGAAATTACATTACAAAGCGCAAAAATGTGTTTTATGGACTTACCGCGGTAAAGCGACAAGCATACATTGAAAATGCAGTGAATAAAGATCAAAAACTGCAGTATTCGTTAAAAGGTATTCTTGTGGGTCAGTTTACGATTCCTGAATATCAGCATTATGTAATAAACGCAAGCGCCTTGAATAAAAGAATGATGAATCTTGTGCGCGAGCGACTTATTAATAGCATGCAACTTTTTGAACAGCCCGAGGTAAAACTGTAGCAAATAGCCCTATTTTTGCACTTTAAATTTTTTACATGATTCTAAAAAGTGACGTACTCGTGCTGTGTAAAGCGACTATTCAGACCCGTATAGATTCTTACAAAACAAGAATTAGTGAACTAAAAGAATCGCTAGAAGGCATGGATTCTTCGGGCGGTGAAGATGATGATGACGGTAGCGGCGAGCTTATGGCAGAATATGAGCGCTACAATAATCTAAAGGAAGAACAAGAAAGCTTAAAAATAGAACTTAACAATGCGGGCGCTGGCTCGGGCAAGGTGATTGTAAGTGACGGCGCGCTGGTTATTACTAATACGCATGCTTTTTTTATAGGAATATCGTTGGGTGAACTTACTTTGAGTACTGGTGAGAAGGTATTTGCGATATCATCAAAGGCGCCTATTTTCCAAGCCATGAAAGGGCTTAAAGCAGGTGACACATTTACTTTTAACGGTGTTACTAGAACCATACAGGCAGTGTCTTAAAAAAAATTGGGATAAGCGATGTAAGACGTCTTAAATAACGCTACTTTTAACGTTGTGTTTAACTTTACATTATTTGCTATGCGTCTTTTAAAAATCCTACTTTTTACCATCGTTTGCTGTGCGCCGGGCATTGCAAATGCCCAAGAAAACGATGCACTTGCTGCAAAAGCGGCTCGTGAAACATGCACCTGTATGAACGCGTTTTTTAATGAACTGCATCCTAAATTAGTACAACTAATGCACGAAATGTATGATTTGGGTGAGCAACAGGCGCAATTAAATTTTGAAAATTTTCTAGCCACCACCGCAACCGAAGATGACAATGCCCGTATTGCAACCGACATTGATCGCATGAACAACGCCAACGCCGAGATTGCAAACTACTGTAGTGAGGTGTTAACACGATATGAGAAACAGCAAGAAGATGCGGCATTTAACAACAAAATGTTTGAAGCATTGGAAAAATTAGAAGACTGCGGGCTGGTTCTTAAAATGATGAGATTGGGCCAGTAACAGGCTGTTTGATCCCTTCATTCTTATAAACACTAATTTTTTTTAATGCGCAATGTTTTAAGAACACTAAAAATCTCCTGTTCGTTGATAAGGGTTTTTAGTTGGTAAATTTTACCTTGTGCACTTAGGAATTTATAAAATCATATCCACTACCAGCATTTTTTAATAGACTAAAGGTTTTTAAGCGAAAAAAAACTATGGGTATCGTAAAGGATATAATTTACAGTGTTTCTAAGAAGAACTTTCTTCATAAATTCAAAGATCAAAGCATTTTCCCGTATTATCATTTAGTCAAAGATCATCAGGTTGCACACATAGAACATTTGTATGATTTTAAAAACAAAAAGCAGTTTGAAGATGATATAGGTGTTTTAAAAAAGTATTACCAGCCGTTACACCCGCAATCTTTACTAAGTAATTCCAAGCTACACAATAATTTCTTACTTACGTTTGACGATGGATTGCAAGAAGTATTTACCGAAATATACCCTGTTTTAAAACGCCACAATCTAAGTGCAATATTTTTTGTGAATCCTGAATTTGTAGATAATGAAAAAGGTATTTATAAACATTACATAAGTATTATCATTTCACACATTAATAAGAACCGTATTGAAAAATCCATTGTAGATCAAATAAGTCAAAGGCTGTCATTTACCTACAATTCGCCTCAAGATTTTAACCGCAAGCTTTTGAATCTTAAATACGCTGATCGACACAAACTGGATGATGTTTTTGAGTTGCTACAAATTGATATTAAAACGTATCTAACAAAAAATCAACCATATCTAACAAAAGAACAAATTCAGATAATGATTGATGATGGGTTCTTTTTTGGTGGTCACACGATGAATCATGCACCTTTAAACCAAATAACGCATGACGAGCAAATAAGAGAAATCATCGAGAGTATTGAATGGTTAAAAAATCAATTCAAAATTCCGTACTCCTTTTTTTCTTTTCCGTTTTCAGACAATTCCATTTCTAAAAACCTGATGGCCGAATTATTCAAATATGATACAAACATCAGGATTTTTGGCAATGCTGGGTTAAAAGATGATATCGATCCTAGAATCATTCAAAGATTTTCACTAGAAAATCCAAAAAAACAAATAGAAAGACAAATCGTCACTGAGAACTTGTACAAATATTTTAATAAGTTCGTAGGAACTTACCACATTAAAAGATAGATGACCGAAATAAAAAAAATCTACAAAAAAGACGTCCCAGCGTTATTAGCCGATACCGCGTTATGGACACATTCTTTTATGGCGATTACTAAACATCGTCTTTATGCACATTATAACAATCCACTGCTAGAAGAAGATGATATCGTGCTTTTACTTGCATACTTAAACAACGAACTGGTGGGTTACATGGGTTTATTTATAGATAATATTCTTATCGACAATAAGGTTGAGAAAATAGGCTGGCTATCTACATGGTGGGTACACCCTAAAACTAAAGGAACTGGAATAGGACGCGAAATTTTAAACACCATGTATACCGCTAATAATGGTAAAATTGGTATTTCACAATTTACCCCAAGCGCAAAAAGAGTTTATGACAAATCCGGTTACTTTACGACTTTAAAAGAAAGTGTTGGTCTAAAGGCCGTTTTAAGAAGCAATCTCAGGTTTGTAATACCCGCAATTTTTCCAAAAACTAAAAATTTATTAGCCGTGTTTGAAAAGATAGATCATCTTCTCAACTTCTTTGTAAACATAAAATTAAGCATCCAAAAAGCAGCAGTAACTAAAGCGTTAAAGAACATTACTTTAGACTACATTCATGGTATAGATGATGACACTTTAAATATTATAAAATCCTACAACAAAAACGATTTATCTCCTAAAGGAAAATCTTTTTTTGATTGGCTTCAAGCATACCACTGGGTTCAAAAAGCACCTTTATTGCATTTAACAAATAAGCATCGCTACGCGTTTTCGTCCTATGATAAAGAGTTTGAATTCTCGTTGATAAAGGTACTGAAAGAGAACACCTGTGTGGGATTTGTTGTTTTACAAAAAAGGGGGTTTGTTACTAAAGTATTGTTTGCCTACTATGATAAAACCAGGTTTACAAGGGATATTTCAAATATTATTATACTGCAAGCCCTAGCACAAAACACCAGAGAAATAATATGTTATGATACCGATATTTGTAACGAGTTTAGAAAATCCAACCTGTTTTTATACAAAACTAAAAAAGTCAAACACTCTATAATATCTAAGGCTTTTAACACAACCGATTTTGCTGGAACGCGCATGCATTTTGGAGATGGCGACTGTTCTTTTGCCTAAGTTCTAAATTCTATTTGAATAATCAGGCACCTAGTAAATCGCATCTAACAACATGCTTTTAAGTACATTTACGTTTTAACACAGAATCTAAATAATGAAAAAGATAGGAATGTTGCTTTTTTTGTTCCTGCTTTATGCTTGTAACAAGCGAGATAAAGACCAACGCAATAAGGATGTTTTTTGCTACAACGAGCATGCTAATATTACCAGTCTAGATCCTGCCTTTGCAAAAGATCAACGCAATATTTGGGTGTGCAACTTACTGTTTAACAGTCTAGTAAAATTAGATAACAACTTGCAAATAGTTCCAGATCTTGCAACCTCGTGGGATGTATCGCAAGATGCCTTAACCTATACTTTTTATTTAAAGGAAAGCGTTTACTTTGCACAATCACCCGACATGACTACCGCAGCTCGCACGCAAATACCCCGTCGCACCATGACTGCCGACGATGTAAAATATTCACTCGAGCGTTTACAGGATAAGACACTCGCCGCGCCAGGGTCCTGGATTATGGATCGTGTTGATACCATAACAGCAGTAAATAATTTAACGGTACGCATCACACTTAAAGAACCATTTCCTGCTTTTTTAGGATTGCTTTCCATGAAATATGCATCCATCGTGCAACCCGAGGCTGTGGCTTTTTATGGCGACAATTTTAGGTCTAACCCTATAGGCACAGGTCCATTCTACCTTAAAAGATGGAACGAAAACCAAAAAATGGTGCTGCGCAAAAACCAAAATTACTGGGAAAAAGACGAGCAACGCGCGCAACTACCTTATCTAGAGGCAGTAGCCATTACCTTTAAAAGTGATAAACAAAGTGAGTTTCTAGAATTTGCACAAGGTAATCTGGATTTCATTAATGCCATAGACCCTAGTTATAAAGACGAATTACTCACAACCTACGGAGATTTAAAACCTGAATATCATCAAAAAGTCACGATGATAAAAACACCCTTCTTAAATACCGAATATTTGGGGATTTACCTAAATAGCAAACAGCCAGAGTATCGCAACAAAAAATTAAGACAGGCCATTAACATGGGATTTGACCGCGTTAAAATGATAAAGTATATGCGCAACAATATAGGACTGCCCGCGACTAGTGGTTTTATACCCATAGGTTTACCAGCCGGCGGCGTGGTTAAAGGCTATTCTTATAACATTGATAACGCCCGCGCACTTGTCGCAGCATACATTAAAGAAAGTGGTGACACCGATCCTAAAATCACCATGGTAACCACTGCTAATTACCTAGACCTGTGCGAGTTTATACAAAAAGAATTAGAAAAAATAGGCGTTACCACGGTCGTAGAGGTAATGCCACCATCCACACTTAGACAACAGCGCAATGCTGGCAATCTGGATATGTTTCGCGCCAGTTGGATAGCCGACTACCCCGATGCCGAAAATTATTTATCCCTGTTTTACTCAAAAAACAAATCGCCAAAAGGGTCTAACTACACACATTACAACAACCCGATTTTTGATCGATATTTTGAGCAGGCGCTGGCAATCACAAATACCCAAGAACGTGATAAACTGTATATAAAAATGGACTCTCTTATCATTAACGATGCGCCTGTTGTACCGCTATATTATGATGTGAGTGTGCGATTTATCAATAAAAATGTACAAGGCCTAGAGACCAATGCGGTAAACATGCTGTCGTTAACTCGTGTGAAAAAGATGTAAAAATAAATTGTGAACATTCATAAACATTCACGCAATAATTACCCTAGCGATTATTGATCCTCTAATTTTGCCGCAATCCACTTACTTAAATATTTTGTGCTTTGCACGGTATGGTAGTGCAAGATTTCACCTAAAAAGTGACTGTCACGATGTGTTTGTAAGTCCTTGTAAATGCTATGGATGTTTGTTAATAACGCTTTCGCGAAAGCGGAATCACCAAAACGCCTCTCTAAAACAACCAAGCCATTTTTTACTGCAATATCCCACTGCACCTGGTCCTCATGCAACTGAATAGCAGCGGCGGCAAAATCTTTAAATTCGTCTGCAATAGGTCCGCATGGGGACAAGTTGCTAAACATACCCTCGGCAGCAGTAGTGGTCATCACTGCCGGCGTACCACTGCACATGGCATCTATAAGTTTACCTTTTAAACCCGCGCCATAACGCAATGGGGCAAGTAAAACTCTATATTTTGCAATGGTTTCTAGCGCATTAGCTGTTTGCCCATGGACATAAAATCCATTTGTGGGTTTATGCAATTGCAAGATTTGCTGGGTTACATAACTGCCATAAACATGCATTTGCGCATGTGGCAATGCCTTTTTTATATGCGGCCAAATGTTTTTATGCAACACCTTTACAGCATCTACATTGGGCTTGTGCATAAAGGTTCCTATGGTCACAAAATGCATGCGATTTGTAAAAGACGGCTGTTTTGCAGCAGTCTCGATGACTGCATGCTTTATAAAAAATGGCAAGTAGCACAACTGCGTTTGGGGAATTTTAAACGTGGTTGTAAGGATATGCATTTCAAATTCTGAGATGATTAAGGACAAATCACAACGCAAAATACTGGCAAGTTCTCTTTTAGAAGTTTGTGTGTACATAAAACGGTCATTCCAAGGTACTTTATTGGCAACAGCCTGTTCTCTTGCATATCGCAAAAAGTGTAAATCTTCGGTATCTAGCAGTGTCAGGGCGTTTGGAGCGTTTTCGCGTACACGCCAGCCGTAATGTTCTTCGGTTATAAAACGATCATATAGCACGACAGCAGGCCGCAAACTTGTGATAAACGTGTCAAAACGATCGTCGTTTAAATAAATTTGGTATGATTTAATACCATGAGTGTTTAGTTGGTACGTATCCTTATCGAGCGGGACGGCACAAACAAACGTGATTTCAAAACCAGCATTCTTAAAAATATCGATAAGCTGCAACATTCTAGAACCCGCTGCGGTATGGTGTGGTTGTGGCCAGTGGTGCCCTATAATTAAAAGATTATTATCCATGTAACAAATGTAGCACGAGAATAGGACACGGTAAGAGCCTCTTAGGTCCTTAATACGTTTGCAACTTAAAGAACGTTAACAATTGTTCAACAAATAACTTCTAAATAAGAGGTAAAAAGGGTACTTTAGCAACCGTAAAAGTACAAACCATTCCATGGGTAAAATTATCTCAATTGCAAATCAAAAAGGAGGTGTAGGCAAGACTACCACTGCTATTAATCTAGCCGCCTCACTAGGTGTTTTAGAAAAAAAAGTACTTCTAATCGATGCTGACCCGCAGGCAAACGCCACATCGGGGTTGGGTTTAGATGTTGAATCTATTGAACAGGGAACTTACCAGCTTTTAGAACACACTGTATTAGCACAAGATTTAATCGTTGCAACGTCATCGCCCAATGTGGACATCATTCCTGCCCATATTGACCTGGTTGCGATAGAAATAGAATTAGTAGATGTTGACCAGCGCGAGTATCAAATGAAAAAAGCGCTCGCTACTTTAAAAGATCAATATGATTATATTGTCATCGATTGTGCGCCATCACTAGGTTTACTTACCCTTAATGCACTTACCGCCAGCGACTCGGTACTTATACCTATTCAATGCGAGTATTTTGCGTTAGAAGGGCTGGGTAAGTTGCTTAACACTATTAAAAGTGTTCAAAAAATTCACAATCCTGCACTGGATATAGAAGGGTTGTTACTCACCATGTACGACAGCCGTTTACGCCTGTCCAATCAGGTTGTAGAAGAGGTAAATCAGCATTTTGAAGGACTTACTTTTAAAACAATCATACAACGCAATGTGCGTTTAAGCGAGGCTCCTTCATATGGAGAGAGCATCATTAGTTTTGACGCATCCAGTAAGGGGTCTGAAAATTATTTGAGTCTCGCAAATGAATTAATATTGAAAAACGCTTAGCACATCATGGCAAAAGCAATTAAAAAACAAGCGATGGGTCGCGGTTTATCGGCGCTATTAAAAGACCCGACAAACGATATAAACAGTGTTCAAGATAAGAACGCCTCGCAAATTGTGGGTAACGTTATCGATTTAAATCTTAGAGATATAGAGATGAATCCGTTTCAACCACGCACAAATTTTAATGAAGAAACCTTGCGCGAGTTGTCCAGTTCTATTAAGGAATTAGGTGTTATACAGCCTATCACGGTGCGCAAAAAGGGATTTGGTAAATTTGAACTGATATCGGGTGAGCGTCGTTGTCGTGCTTCAAAAATGCTTGGGTTAGAGACCATTCCAGCCTATGTACGCATTGCAAACGACCAGGAGTCGCTAGAAATGGCGCTGGTAGAAAATATTCAAAGACACGACCTAGACCCTATAGAAATCGCATTATCCTACCAGCGGTTAATCGAGGAAATAAACATGACGCAAGAGCAACTAAGCGACCGCGTGGGTAAAAGTCGCAGCGCCATAACAAATTACATGCGCTTGCTTAAACTGGATCCTATTATTCAAACAGGAATGCGCGACGGTTTTATCACTATGGGACACGGTCGCGCACTTATAAGTGTAGAAGATTTAGACACACAACTTTCGTTTTACCAAAAAATTCTTGCACAAAACCTATCGGTACGCGAGACTGAATCGCTTGTAAAAGAGCTTAAAACGGGTACGCTTTCGCGAAAGCAACCAACCGAAAAAAGTGGAAATGACGCATTAAAAGACGTAACAACGCAACTCACCAATAAGTTAGGAGCCAAAGTAGCAGCCACAATAAATTCTAGCGGTAAAGGGAAAGTAATTATTAATTTTGCTTCTAAAGCCGATTTTCAACGTATTGTGGATTTAATTAATGGTAACTAAAGCCTGCCAAATTTTCTTTTTACTAATTGCGAGTTTTGCGCTCGCCCAGCCTACCAATGCTGCAAAAAAAACGGGTAGCATACCACTAGTAGCTTACGACACGATTGTGAACATGGCAGACCCTAACAAACCTGCACGCGCGGCCTTTTACAGCGCTGTATTGCCTGGTTTGGGGCAAGTATATAATGGTAGCGCATGGAAAATTCCGCTGGTGTATGGCGCACTAGGCGGTGGTATTTTTGTATATTTAAATAATGATAAGGAATACGACCGCTTGCGCGATGCATTTAAAATACGACTTGCAGGTGGGACAAATGACGAGTTTTCTAATCCTAATGGAACACCTATTATATCGACATTAGGGCTAGAACGTGCACAGCAAACTGCGCAGCGCAATAAAGAGTTAAGTTTGCTTATCACTGCTGCCTTTTATATGCTGCAAATTATAGAAGCAAATGTAGAAGGACATTTAAGTGATTTTAATGTAGATCGCAACCTATCGGTGAATCCGTTTTTTGATTACAACCAGATAGGAAGTGGTTTTGCAAGTGGTTTAGTTTTTAGTTATACTTTTTAAAATATGAAAATAGCACTTTTAGGATACGGTAAAATGGGTCACGCCATAGAGCAAGTGGCCGAAGAACGCGGTCACACCGTAGTCACCCGTGTGGGTCGTAATGACTCTATGGAAGACATCACAAAGGCAGATGTTGTCATCGAGTTTACAAGCCCAGATAGCGCAGTAAACAACCTAAAATACCTCATATCACAGGGAATACCCACCGTTTGTGGAACAACAGGTTGGAACAACGAGTTGGATTTTATTACACAACTGGTAAAAGATTATGACGGTGCATTGGTACATGCATCAAATTTTAGCCTGGGTGTGAATATTTTGTTCGAACTTAACAAACATCTCGCAGGAATCATGGCACGTTTCCCTGAATATGATGTGACACTTAAAGAAATTCACCATCTAGAGAAAAAAGATGCGCCTAGTGGTACCGCTATTACACTAGCAGATGGCATTATAGAAAACTCAAAACTAAAGTCTTGGAGCTTAAATAATGAATCTACTGACACCGATTTAGGCATCGAAGCGCTGCGCGAAAAGGACGTAAAAGGAACCCACATCGTGAGTTATAAAAGTGCAATAGACACGCTAGAAATAAAACATACAGCACACAGCCGAGAAGGATTTGCTGTGGGAGCGGTGATCGCTGCAGAATGGCTTGCAGGAAAAAAAGGAGTCTTTACCATGAAAGACGTACTAGGTATTTAAACAATAATAAAGCTATAGAGCTAATCAAATTAGTAAAAAATGAGTTGGACAGGTTGGTTTATATTTTTTGTTATCGTGCAAGTAATACATGCACTGGGCACGTGGAAAATGTATGTTGCGGCTGGTAGAAAAGCCTGGGAAGCCGCAGTTCCTGTTTACAATGCCGTTGTTTTTCTAAAAATTTTAAACAGGCCATGGTGGTATGTTTTTCTTTTATTTTTACCCGTAGTCAATATTATTTTATTTATTGTTATTTGGGTAGAAGCACTGCGCAGTTTTGGATACAATAAACCTAAGGATACGGCTTTAGGTATTTTCTCACTGGGTTTTTATTTGTATTATGTCAATTATTTTCTACCGCTTCCTTATATAGAAAACCGCAGTTTAAATCCGCGTACCACCGCTGGTGAATGGACCAGTTCTATATTGTTTGCAATTGTTGCTGCTACTATAGTACACACCTATGCGATACAACCTTTTATTATACCTACACCGTCTTTAGAAAAAACCTTGCTTACAGGCGACTTTTTGTTAGTGAGTAAGTTGCACTATGGTCCCCGTTTGCCCATGACAACCGTCGCACTGCCTATGGTCCACGATACCATACCGCTAGCAGGTGTTCCTAGTTATTTAAAAAGACCACAACTACCCTATTTAAGACTGCCTGGATATAGCGAGATAAAACGCAATGACATCGTGGTTTTTAATTGGCCGGTAGATACCGTTAATAGTTATCCTTATAATGATGGTAAATATCATCACAAACCAATAGACAAAAAATCAAATTATGTAAAGCGTTGTGTAGCTGTTGCAGGAGATACCCTGTCTATGCAAAATGGAGATATCTATATTAATGGCAAAAAAAGCATTTTACCAGATCGCACAAAGCTGCAACACTCTTTCTACGGTCTAACCGACGGTACACAAATAGACCCAGCCTCGTTTCCTACAAGATTCAATATTACCGACGCTGTGCAACAAGGGGTAAATAATCAAACAGGCGAAAACGCCATTTTAATAGCCGCCGCAACCGACGAGGCAGCTGATTTGCTGCGTAAAGAAAAAGGTATTTTAAAACTAGAAAAACAATTGAGCAAGTCTGGGATTTGGGATGTTACTAAATTTCCTTTTGATAGTTATTATCCTAATAACAATGATAATATAGAACCTTTTCTTATTCCAGCAAAAGGTCTCACTACAACAATTGATTACCACAACATTAGCTATTACCAAAAAATTCTAGAAACCTATGAAGGTACCGAAATGGACATACCCAATACGGTAAAACTAGAGGGTAAGACGGTGTTATTAAACGGCAAGCCACTCACCTCGTACACCTTTAAACAAGACTACTACTGGCTTATGGGCGACAACCGCCACAACAGTTTAGACAGTCGTGCTTGGGGTTTTGTACCGTATTCGCATGTGGTTGGAAAACCTGTATTCATCTGGATGAGTTATGATCCTAATAAGGGTTTCCCTAGTGGTTTACGATCAGATCGTGTGTTCACCACGGTGCATGGAAGCGGTAAACCGGTGTCTTACTTTTTATATTTTGCTATAGGTTTAGCTATCTACTTTGGTGTTTCCACCTATTTAAAAAAGAAAAAAGCTGATAAAGACGCATGACACTGGTGCTGCATGCCGCCTATTTTATGGATGTGGTCACGCTGGTACATGCGTATCATGCAAGCCTTATCACCTGGGATTTACATGATAGTTATACCAAACAAACCTATAGAAATCGCTGTAATATCGCGGCTGCAAATGGGGTTTTAGCCTTAAACATCCCGATTATTCATACTAAGCAAGATCAGTCTGTACCGTTTAAAAACATTTGTATAGACCACAGACAGCCGTGGGTGCAAAACCATTTAAAAAGTATCAAAAGCGCTTACAGCAGTAGCCCGTTTTATGATTTTTATGAAGACGAGCTTTTAGAACTTTATGAGCGTGTTCCCGATAAGCTACAAGACTGGAACCTACTTACCTCGCAATATTTGCTAAAAAGACTGCATATTACCGGCACACAAACGTACAGTGAAACCTATTTAAACGACTACACCGCAAAGCAACTGATTACGACAAAACAAAAACCAATCCTACAGATAGCACCTTACATGCAAGTGTTTCAAGAGAAATATGGTTTTATCCAACCACTTTCGGGACTTGATTTGCTGTTTAATGAGGGTCCTAGCGCAGGCGTTTATTTAAAAAATCAAAAAGAAAAGCTGCAATAAATCGGCTTCATTCATGAGTAATTACGACAGGTTTAAAGCATTCTATCAAACGGCTAGTATGTGGAGCGGCAGCCTGTGTGGTATTCAATCATTTCATTTAGCACAACTGCATTTTCCGTTTAACGATACTACAGCGGCGACACTAGAACTGCCTGTTATTCCCGCGGGGACCGTTTTAGGAAAGCGTGCCGAGTATTTTTTTAAATTTTGTATAGAGCAGTCAACAAATTATGATTTGGTTGTGCACAACCTACAGATTTTTAAAGGCACAACAACGCTGGGCGAACTGGATTATATTGTGCAAGAACGCAAAACAGGAAAGCTGCTGCACATAGAACTCGTTTACAAATTCTACTTATACGATCCTGACCACATAGAAAAAAACAACACCATCCCCGAGCCCTATCAAACAGAACTTGTCAAATACATAGGTCCCAACCGTCGCGATAATTTTTTATACAAATTAAACCGTCTCAAGACCCACCAGTTACCCCTATTATACACAAATCAGGCAAAAGATACCCTAAGTCTACTGGGCATCAATGTTTATAAAATACAACAACAGGTATGTTTCCTTGCGCATATTTTTATTCCGCGCGCCCTGTGGCAACATGATTATAAATACATCAATAAAAAATGTATATCTGGATATTATGTGGGGTATTCCGCTTTCGCGAAAGCGAAAACATCAAACACCTATTACTTACCAGAAAAATTTGCCTGGAAAATGACACCCTATGACACGCAACTGCCGCTAAACTTTGAAGAAGTGCGCAACGCATGCGAGCAATCCCTAGAAAGAGGATATGCACCACTTGTATGGATGCGGTTAGAAAACGGGCTGTTTGAACGTTTTTTTGTTATTAAAGACACGGCTTTTTAACATTTTAACGGCAGGTTAAGGATGTTTAAATCTTCTTTTTTTACCTTTATAACATAAAAAATAACACTATGGGATATTTAAACCTCAATAAAGCTGAAAACGAAAAAACCGTTCACGAATTAAACATACTGCTCGCAGATCATCACTTGTATTACCAAAAACTGCGTAATTTTCATTGGAATGTTGTGGGTAAATCATTTTTTGAGTTGCACGCAAAGTTTGAATTGATGTATGACGATGCAAAGTTAAAAATAGATGAAATAGCCGAACGTATTTTAACGCTGCGCTACCAGCCTGTTTCAAACTTAACCGACTACTTAAAATTATCTTCGCTCAGTGAAGCAGCCAGCACACTCAATGATAAAGAAATGGTAGAAAACTTGCTGCATGACCACGCGATATTAATTACACAAATGCGCAAAGTGGTTACTTTCGCGGGAAAAGCTGGCGACGAGGGTACCATAGACCTGATAGGTGCCTATATCAGAGAGTTAGAAAAAACCAGTTGGATGCTAGATGCGTGGAATATGAAATCAAGCGATAATCATAAAACGTTGTAATAAACACAGTATCAACTCTTAAAAACCCAGTTGCTTTTTTTTAAGCAACTGGGTTTTTTATATGTAAAGGTGATTAAGGGTATTTTACAGACAAGTTGTGCTACATACTGACAAAAATTCGTGATTTCAATATAATGAAGTTGATTTATAGAAAATTAAAGAAAATGGAAACCATCTGAATTGACATAACAAACCCAAAAGCAAAAAAACTTCTAAAAGATTGAGCTGATTTAAACCTAATAAAGATTAATAAAGCAAATTTCTCTACTTTACTGAAAAAAATACGAGTGAAATCCAATGATGAGCCTTCGTTATATAAGATTACAAAAGAAGTTGAACAAGTGAAAAAATCGCGATATGAAAAATGAGAAAGTAATCCTTGATACAAATCTATGGATTATCTTTCTGATTTTCATAAACTTAATTCAATAATTAGCGCGTTTTTAACCGTGATAAACGATACACGGAAGACGGTAAAAGTTAACTATCCCACTTCATAATTCTGGAATTCAGAATTAACGATAGCTATTTCTTATTACTTTTAATAAAATAGTACGCCCCCGTGGCTTCTACCAGTGCGCCAATTGCGATCATACCTACGGCACCAAAAACCTCTTGTGCATAAAGTATAACACCTGTAATCACAATCACACTGCCTAATGCGATAAGAACGATACTGCCACTTCTATTAAACATAAGGTCAACATTAAAATTCAAAAATACGACCTACCCTTTTTAAAAGAGTGATACCATCAATTTTAAATTACTAAAAA
>DAIRDE010000049.1:0-20091 GCA_036796335.1 Nonlabens sp. | reverse complement strand
GAGATGAAAGCGCCTTTTAAAACTTAAACAAAGCGTTCAATTTGTTTTTGGATTTATTTACAAACACCTATTTCTTCATCCCCAACTCCATCTGGTAGTAATAATTTTTAAGTTGCTTATTTAACTTTTGAAATCTATAAACACCCACAATAACCAGAATAATGGTGAGTCCTAAAGAGACAAATCCTAGAAATTTTATGCTCTCAAAACCCTCTAATTGAATGATAGCAATACCACCCAGCATTAAATATAAAGCAGACCGCATGTAGGATAATAAGGTCCTTTCGTTAGCTAATTTTGTTCGTTCTAACGCGAGATAATCCCTTAGGATGATATCCTCTTGATTATTAAATTTACTTGTGAACTTAAAGATTCTTTTAATATCCATAGCCCTAAGATACCACTAAAAAGGGAAAAAATAGGGAATGATAAAGGATGCCGCTATCCAAATGATGAAATTTAAAGGTGTGCCTACCTTTAAAAAGTCATTAAACTTATAATGTCCAGGGGCGTAAACCATCGTATTTGTTGGGTAGCTTACAGGCGTCATAAAAGTAAGCGAGCACGCAAACATGACCGCAATTAAAAAGGGTTTCTCACTTATTTGCATTGCTGCTGACAACGCGATTACAATAGGCGCCATTAGTGCTGCAGTTGCTTTACTAGACAATACATTAGTAGATAAAAAAGTCACTAAGAAAATAAGACTGAGTGTAATCCTAGGGTCAAACGAACCAAAGTGTGTAAACACAAATTCTGAAATAATTGCTGCACCGCCTGTTTTTTCTAAGGCAGTGCCCATAGAAAGAACCCCTGCCATCATAAAAATAACTTTCCATTCTATGGCATCATAAGCTTCTTGTGGCTTTAAGGTCGCGGTTGTAACTAGCAACAACGCTCCTACCATGCTGCTTATCAATATATTAGTTAGATTAAATGCGGCTGCGCAAACGACACCTATAGCAATAATCAATGCAGGGATTGCTTTGCGGTAGTTGATTTTTGGTATGTCAAACTCTGACAGTAAAATGATTATTTTGTTTAAAACCAGTTTATTGACCTCATCTTTAGTGCCTCGTATTAAAAGCATGTCGCCTCCCTTAATAACAACGTCTGAAATGTTTTCTTTTATCACTGCATTTCTTTGTCTAATAGCTAGAATAGAACAATTATAAATGCTTCTGAAATTTAATTTTTTAAGCGAATTTCCAGCCAAAACAGACCCTATGGGAATCATCGCTTCAAATGTTTTTCTCATGCTGTTCCCATCACCTTCCACCTCTTTTTTCCCCACAATTTTATAATGCGATCTAGCTTCTAAATCGTTTATTTTAATAGGATTAATCGTTATTTTAAGCAGGTCGTTTTCTTGTAAAACCGTGTCATTATCTGGTGATGTTAAGGTATTTTCTCCCCTGATTATAGATAAGATTTTTGCCTGAAAATCTTTAACCAACCCTGTTTTTTCAATAGGTTTATGAATGTCTTTATTTCCCTTTTCTAGGATAATTTCGGTAGTGTATTGTTCTAAACTTTTAAGTTCGGTTTCACTCTGTCCAACTCTTTTAGGTAATAACAACGGTGCAATAATGAATAGGTATAGCAAACCAATCCCTAACAAACATAAAGCAGGCAGCGAAAATTCAAACATCCCAAAAGGTGCAAACCCGCTTTTCTCGGAAATGCTGCTAACTAAAATATTTGTTGAGGTGCCAATTAAGGTACATGTACCACCAAAAAGCGCTGCAAAAGATATGGGAATTAACAGCTTTGATGGAACAATCCCAGTCTCTCTGCATACGGCTAGTGCTAGGGGTATCAATATAGCAACAACAGCAGAATCATTTACAAACGCCGAAAAAATCGCAGAAATTAAACAAAACACCACCAAGGCAATGAGGTAGTGGATTCTTGCGATTTTTATAATGGTATTGCTTAAGCCGTTTATTATTCCTGACTTAAAAACACCAGCACTTACTACAAACATGCAGGCAAGTGTAAGAGTGGCAGGATGGTTAAATCCTGAAAAACCTTCTTCGGGATTTAAAACCCCTGAAACAATAAAAAGAGCCATGATAAGAATGGAAGTAGTATCAATGCTGAAATAATCTTTAATAAAAAGAAAAACTCCAGTGGCAATAATGCCTACAGTGATATATAATTCCATATGTCTTTCATGTATTCATGTAAAGTTAGGGTTTATGAAACCCTTTGCAATCAATTTAAAAAACCAAAATCACAACAAGTTTGAAAACAAACATACTTCGTTTTATCACAAGGCACCGATATTTACGAGCATCATTGATAACTACAATTTTTCTTTGTGGTGTGCGGTGTAAAACCCTAAATCGTCCCTAATTCTAGGGCAGTACCTATAACCACCATGCGTGCTCCTGCTTCAAAGCAACTATTCATGGTTGCAAAATCTTTAATACCACCACCTACAATTACCGGTATATGCACGTGTGCGACAACTGCCTGAATAACAGGAATACTTACTGAAGTTTTTGCACCACTACCCGCTTCTAGATAAACCAAGGTATTGCCCATAAGTTGCCCTGCATATGCCGTGTTGACAATAGTATCCACATCATTTTGAGCAAGTGGCGTTGTTTTAGAAACGCGCTCTACGGCACTCACCGTACCGCCGTCAATTAGCAAATAAGCAGTGGGTATAATAACGAGTGATGTGTTTTTTAACTGTGCTGCCGCTTTGCGCTGCTCACCTATTAAATAATCGGCATTATTGCCAGACAAAAGGTTTAAGAAAAGTAAGCCGTGTGCATGTTCACTCAACTGCATATGGGACCCTGGGAAAAGAATAACGGGTAAATCTGTTTCTTTGCGCAATGCAATCATCCAACTATCGATATTCACATCGTGCATGGTGCTGCCACCTACAAGTAAAAAAACGTTCTCTATGGCCGCCTCTTTTTTTGCGGTTGCCACAAACGCAACGACACGTTCCATTAAACTGGTAAAATGTGCAACGCTAGTTTTCTCGGGATCGATAAGAATACCTAACGAGCGATGTGCCGTGTGTATATCATGGAGCAGGTTATGCATTTTGTGACGGGAGTATGTAAACCAGCATAAAATCTTCCATTTCTTCAAAAAACACATCAAATTTTAAGTTGTCCCCTTCATAAACAATGCGGGCAACAGCAGCTCCTTGACTCATAAAAAATGGCGCTACCATACAATGTTCTTTAAAACCTAATCCCTTTTTACCGTAAAGTTTGTACATAGATTCTTTAGCACCCCATACGACGGTAAGCTCTTTAACTGGCGCATCCAAATCTTGCATATATATTTCTTCAAAACCAATAAACTTTGGTGCGATACGCACGATTTTCTCCCGCTGTTTTTCAATATCTATACCCACCGGATTGTCACTAATAATTATCGCAGTAAATTCATAACTGTGCGTTATAGAAATGTATTTGCCATCGTCTAAAAAAGGTTTACCAAAATCATCATAAAAAAGGTTTTGATCGGTATAACCCGCCGTGCGCAGCAAATGTCGTATACTTAAAAAACCACGACGGTGCAGTTCAGAACTCATCGTGAATAACCTCTTAATGCTAGCGTCTTTAAGCGTTAAGCCGCTACGCAGCCACGCCTCGGACTCGGTGATGTACCATACATAAATGGTTGTTGCCGCGTTAAATGTTATGGTTTTGTAAATAGGCATAAGAATCGATAGCTTTTGCGTAAATTTGCACCTGCAATTTAACAATAATAAAGGGCATTTAACATGTTGGAAATGAATACCATTCACGACATAACCCTAAAACATTAAACAATTTTATGAGTACACAAACAATTCCTTACGTTCCTTATAAGGTAAAAGATATGTCCCTAGCTGCCTATGGACGTCTAGAAATAGAACTTGCAGAAGCTGAAATGCCAGGCCTTATGGCGCTGCGCAAAGAGTATGGCCCAACCCAACCACTTAAAGGTGCGCGCATCGCAGGTTGTTTGCACATGACCATACAAACAGCAGTACTTATAGAAACGCTAGTAGCCCTAGGTGCAGAGGTTACCTGGTCATCCTGTAACATATTTTCTACGCAAGACCACGCCGCTGCAGCAATCGCTGCCGCGGGAATATCGGTTTATGCATGGAAAGGAATGAATGAAGAAGAATTTAACTGGTGTATTGAACAAACCCTATTCTTTGGTAACGATCGTAAGCCGTTAAACATGATTCTTGATGATGGAGGGGATCTTACAAACATGGTTTTTGACGAGTTTCCAGAGCTTGCAGCAGGAATCAAAGGCCTTTCTGAAGAAACAACAACTGGCGTGCACAGGTTGTATGAACGCATGAAAAACGGTACCCTAGTAATGCCCGCTATTAACGTAAACGACTCGGTAACCAAATCTAAATTTGACAACAAATACGGCTGTCGCGAGAGTGCTGTAGACGCCGTGCGTCGCGCAACAGATACCATGCTGGCTGGTAAACGTGTGGTTGTTTGTGGATATGGTGATGTGGGTAAAGGCACCGCAGCATCCTTCCGTGGGGCGGGTTCTATTGTAACCGTGACCGAGATTGACCCTATTTGTGCGCTACAAGCATGCATGGACGGTTTTGAGGTTAAAATCTTAGAAAACGTATTAGAAAATGCCGACATCGTTATCACCACGACTGGTAATAAAGACATTATACGTGGCGAGCACTTCAAAGCCATGCGCGATAAAGTAATCGTTTGTAACATAGGCCACTTTGACAACGAGATAGACGTTGCTTATTTAAACAAAAACTATGGCGATACTAAAGTCGAGATAAAGCCACAAGTAGATAAATACACCATAGACGGTAAAGACATTATCCTTCTAGCCGAAGGTCGCCTGGTTAACCTAGGTTGTGCCACCGGTCACCCTAGTTTTGTGATGAGTAACTCGTTCACAAACCAGACCCTAGCCCAAATAGAGTTGTGGACAAACGCTGCTGCCTATAACAACGAGGTGTACATGTTACCTAAACATCTTGACGAGAAAGTAGCTGCCCTTCACTTATCTCGCATGGGTGCAGAGCTTACCATTCTTAAAAAAGATCAGGCAGACTATATCGGTGTAGAGGTAACAGGTCCATTCAAACCCGAGTACTACCGATACTAGAATCACCATTTTAAACGTTATCTAACCCATGTCGCAGGATGTGGGTTTTTTTGTAGATTCGCTGGTTATTATTTCGCTTTCGCGAAAGCGAACTCCCTAAAAACAAATCGTTTACCATAATACATAAACTAACAAAAGATGAAATTTATTCCCGCCACGTTACTTTTAATCGTCTCGCTATTACTAACCAGTTGTGGCACAGACTACCCACGACGAGAGGTAAAAACAACAAGTTTAAGCGGCTTTATTGAAGGCGGTAACGCAGGCGGCATTTATGGCGGTGCAGGTCTTAAAATCACCCAAGATTCTATACAAATGAACGACTGGCAAGTATCTAAACTCGTGGCAAGTCTAAACACGGTGCGCGATACCAGCCTGGTAAATCTAACCTCTACACTCGATTTTTATACCATTCACATCGCAAATATAGACAGTCTGTCGCAGCGCGATTTTGTGGATTCATTAATTGTAGAGCTTACGAGGAATAGGCTCATAAAATAGGTGCTTAAAGATCGCCTTTTAACTTTACAAGAAACGTTTTGCACGGGTTTTTAAAGATGCTTGGCATCTCGTGTTAGCTAATACCGCTTGTACGCATTTCTATGTGCTTGTTTAATTTCATCTGCTAATTGTTTAGGCTCAACAACTTTCATGTTTTCGCCAAATGAAAGTAGCTCCATAACAAGGTCATGTGTCCAACACAGTTTTAGGTTAATTTTCAATTCTTTGTCGTTATCTACCAATACTTGTTGCGTGTCGTGTAATGGAAGAGTCTTTATATACTTACCTTGAAATGGGTTAAATGATAGAATGATGTCTCGAGGTTGCTCTCCGTTAGGGCTGATGATTCCAAAGCAGTAACGGTAATTTTGTTCTATGCTATAATCTTCGGGATACTGGTATGTATGATTTGTTATTTCGAGATTGGTCAAACGGTCCAGAGCAAAACTTTTAATGTTATTGTCTTTGTTGTCTTTTGCCAATACATACCAGCGGTTTTTAAACTCTTTCAATGCATAAGGTTCTAATAAACGTTGACTTAATTCTTCTTCCCAAAATTTCTGATACGTGCATTTTATTTGAAGTCGGTTTTTAATAGCATGCAGCAAACCATACAAATTGTCAGTCCCTTGCGGTCTGCGTTTTTCCAAATGAATAAATGGTGTTAAATCTTGTGCGCGGTTTAATGAATTAAACATATCAAACGCTTCCATCATTCTTTGGAAATTCAAGTTTTCATTTTCGTTTTGGCTAATAAAATACCCCTTTTGGGATTTAGAATATTCAATATCAATTCCAAAAATGTCTCTAATTTCTTTTAAATCCCTTTGAAGCGTCCGTTTGGAAAAACCAACATGCAACGTGTCGTCTTGCATATGAAGATAATCAAACTGATTATCAAAGTAGGATAGTAATTGCTCATACGTTGAATAAGGTTTTGCCTTTAACCTTTTATGAATGAGTAAGTAGCGCGATATGTAGCCTCGTTTTGACATTTAAGATGGTTGATGTAAGATTACGTTGAAAAAATGTGTCCCTTCTTGGAATTTATTATTTTGAGCTTCTTCATGAATATGCCCAAAAAGATGATAGATAGGTTTTGCCTTTTTAATAAATGAAAATAGTTTTTTGCAGCCAGTGCCTTAGTCTAGAATAGCATGGGCTGGGCCGTGTGTAAGTAAAAAATCAATATCCTTACCATACAAAGGTGCTTCATGTAACCAAGGCCTAGCTGCGACAGCATAAAACATTATACCATCAATCATCTTGCTTTCATTTTCTAAATAGATAATATTTTTTGGAATGAAGTCTATTGATCGTTCTGGTTCTAAATCAAAAACCAAATCGTGATTTCCTGCCACAAAAATTTTATATCTAGCAGGTTGTACTGCAAACCACTGAAAGAAATCTAGTAATTCATTCTCATTTCCATCGGTACAAGCATCTCCACAATGAATTAGGAAATCTGATTTTGGAATAAGCACATCCCGATGCTTTCCATGCGTGTCGGAAATAGCAGTGAAGGATTTTTGCTTGTAATAAATATGGAACATTATGTCTTATGTTTTTAAAAATGGGACAGCAGCGTGATAGGTAGGTTTCGTTTTGACATTTAAATAAAAATGCGTTTAAGTATTTTTTGCTTAAGTGTTGCGTTTGCCATACCGATGACCTTTTTAATTGCTGTTACAAAACTAATTTGCTGCAACGCCAAAGAGTGTCGCTCTAATATATTACTTTTATTATTGAACACATTTAACTTTTTAAGCCTTTTTGAGGGTCTGCTTGTGTGTTAGATAAAACGCAAAGTGATAAGTGAAAGCCTAGCTAAAATGGAATTGGACAAAATGTACTGTTGTGAAATTAAAAGATTATGAAACGTTGCCAATGTGTGTGGGCTTACTAACTGCGCGTTTGTGATATCATCTTTATGTCTATGGCACTTGCATCCATGATTTACTTTTTTAAATCAACGTTAATCGATCTCTAATTCTTCGGACTTTATTTACACTTGTTGCCAACTTATTTTCAAAAAACACCTTTAATAATAGTAGCGGCAACACGATCGTTAATCATGAAAACAACAAAACCCCAAGTCGTCTAGCAACTTGGGGTTTTTAATTTAAAAAAGCTTTTTATTAAGCTTTTGCTACTGGAACGATAGATACAAATGACCTGTCGTTTTGCTTTTTAGTAAACTTTACAAGGCCATCTACTTTAGCGTGTAAAGTAAAATCTTTACCTGCATAAACATTTTCACCTGGGTGGTGAGTCATGCCACGCTGACGTATAAGAATGTTACCCGCTAGTGCCGGTTGACCACCGAAAATCTTAACACCTAATCGTTTTGATGCAGATTCTCTTCCGTTTTTTGAACTACCTACTCCTTTTTTATGAGCCATGAGTTATAATTTTATGATAACACGTTCGTTTATCTGATTTAACAATAATTAGCTGGGCATAACGCCGCCTTTAGCCTCGTCTTGCCATTTTTTAAGTTCGTCCCACTTACCATCTGCAGCAAGTTGTGCTTGCATAGGCCATGAATCGGTTACGTGATTTCCACGCACATCTGCAATGATTTCAGCTATTTTAGCGGCATCGGTTTTTGCAAGATCTGCATAAGTAACTATTCCAGCTTCAACAAGTGTAGAAGCGATTTTAGGACCTATACCTTCTATTTTCTTTAGATCGTCTGCCTCAACCGTTGCGGCTTTTTTAGGAGCAGCAGCTTTTTTTACTGGCGCAGCTTCTTCAACAGGGGCAGCCTTAGCAGCTTTTGCTGGAGCCTCCTTTTTAGCACCACCAGTTAAAGAAATAGAAGAAATTTGTATTTGTGTTAAATACTGGCGGTGACCGTTTTTCTTACGGTATCCTTTTCTACGTTTTTTCTTAAAAACGATTACTTTGTCACCTTTAAGGTGTCCCAGAACTTTTGCTTCAGCAAATGCTCCTTCTATAGCTGGGGCGCCGAGGGTAATGTTTGCACCGTCGCCTACAAGTAGCACTTTGTCTATAGAAAGTGTAGCACCTTCTTCTTCTTGTAAACGATGTACGAACACTTTTTGATCCTTCTCGATCTTAAATTGTTGCCCTGCTATCTCTACGATTGCGTACATAATGTTAGTTTAACTTAGTTAATTTTGGGCTGCAAATATACAATGTTTGCATGAATACACAAAGTTATTAACAACTATACACACGATTATTTTTGTTTTGACACGATTTGCGTTTTATTAAGATTTTTTGAATTCCAACTTTGTCTGTAAAGTGGCAGTACTCCTAGCGCTGCAACCAGCGAAGTCGCAAAGCCAGAAAGCGCAATAAACAGCAGTATGGAGAGCTCGCCCGTACCTTGTATAGTGGAAATTTGAGAAGCTATCGCTGCGTCGAGCGCAGGGTCGATTTCAACTAAAAAAACAGCCATAAAAAAGGTAAAAATAATGGTAGATAAAAATCCAGCAACAACCGCAGCCATAAAACCATTCATGTACTTAAAGTTTTTACCTTCTACTTTATAAATAGATTGTATTAAAAAATAAATCCCTGCTGCAGTAATGATCGCGTTAAAAAAACTCATATAAATCGTACTGCCTAATCCTACAGCATATAGGGTCAAAAAGTAAATGATAAGTGCTGCTGCAATCCCTAAAGCATAAGTGACTACATGTTTCCATTCAAAATCCATAAATTAAAGCTTCTTTTAAAAGTATTAAAATCATGTATGATAGCCTAAAATTTTAGAACATTTTAACGCTACATCGCTTTCAATGCGCAGGTTTTGCAAATAAGTTTTATCATTTTTTTGTAACATTTTTGCAGTATCACACACCTATGACCCATATCTAAACAATAAATCAAATGAAAAAAATTCTTTTAAGTCTAGCATGTGCTTTTTCGGCCGCGATTGGATTTGCACAAGAAGTTAAGTTTGTAGAATACGACCTCCCTAACGGACTTCACGTTATTCTACATCAAGAAAACGGTGCTCCTGTGGTTACTACAGGCGTTATGTATCAAGTAGGAGCTAAAGATGAGGAGCCAGGACGCACTGGTTTTGCTCACTTTTTTGAGCATTTGTTATTTGAAGGAACTGAAAACATTGCGCGTGGTAAATGGTTTGACATCGTGAGTGCTAATGGTGGTAGCAACAACGCAAATACAACGCAAGACCGCACCTATTACTATGAAACGTTTCCTTCAAATAAATTAGAACTTGCTTTATGGATGGAAAGCGAGCGTATGCTGCACCCTAAAATTGAACAAATAGGTGTAGACACCCAAAACGAAGTGGTGAAAGAGGAAAAAAGACAACGCATAGACAACGCACCTTATGGCGCGATAATTTACAGAACTGGAATAGACAAACATCTTTTTAAAAAGCATCCATACGGTCAAAGTGTTATAGGTTCTATGGAAGACCTGAATGCTGCTAAACTTGAGGAGTTCCAAGAGTTTAATGACAAATACTACAACCCAAACAACGCTACCCTGGTTGTAGCTGGTGACTTTCAATTAGAGCCTACAAAAAAAATGATTGAGATGTATTTTGGTTCTATTGAAAATAAAGCTCTGCGCAACGAGCGCAAGGTAATCGTCGAAGAACCTATTACTGAGACACGATATGCCACCGAATATGACGCAAATATTCAGTTTCCTGCAATCATATTTTCTTATATTACACCTAAATCTGTTGATAAAGACGCCTATGTGCTAGACTACATATCCAGCATTCTTACAGGTGGTGCAAGCGCACGCTTAACAAAGAAAATGGTAGACGAGGAAAAAACAGCCTTACAGGTGTTAGCCTTTAATCAGGCAAATCAAGATTATGGGACGTACACTATGGGTGCAATTATTAAAGGAGAACCTAACTGGGATGCTTTAAAAGCAAGCATAGATGCAGAGATTGTTAAACTGCAAACCGAATTGATATCTGAAAGAGAATTCCAAAAGCTGCGCAACCAATTTGAGTCACAATATGTAAATGCAAACTCTCGAGTAGAAGGTATTGCCTCTTCACTAGCTACTTACAACATGCTTAAAGGAGATAGCAGTCTTATTAATAAAGAATTAGACATCTACAACAGCATCACAAGAGAAGACATTATGCGTGTTGCTAAAAGCTATTTAATGCCTAATCAACGACTTGAACTTAAATACCTTGCTGGAGCTGCTCCAACAACCGACAAATAATAACATCATGAAAAAAAGAATCCTATTTTTAATGGCTTTTGTTATCGCAACAGCCACGACTACAGCCCAACTAGATCGCTCAAAGATGCCTAACTCGGGACCAACACCCGAAATTAACCTGGGCGAACCTTATACCTTTAAACTTAAAAATGGTTTACAAGTACTTGTAGTGACCGACAGCAAACTACCTACAGTAAACTTTTCTTTAAACTTAAATACACCGCCTATTGTAGAGGGTGATAAAGCAGGTGTACAGTCACTTACCAGTTCTATCATGGGCAAAGGGACTAAAACCATGCCTAAAGAAGCTTTTAATGAAGAGGTCGATTTCTTAGGCGCTTTCATTTCTGTAAGTACCAATGGGGGTTATGCATCGACGCTAAGCAAATACAAAGAACAGGTTTTTAAAATGTTTGTGGATGCAGCTTTAAATCCTAACTTCACGCAAAAAGAACTGGATTTTGAAAAAGAGCAGCTTATCGCAGGTTTAAAATCTGGAGAAAATAGCGCTGCTGCGATCGCTAGTAAAGTGCGTAGCGCCCTCGTTTACGGCAAAAACCACCCAGCAGGTGAGTTTGCTACCGAGGAAACCATAAACTCTGTAACGTTAGAGGATTTAGAACAATTCTACAGAACGTACTTTGCACCTTCTAAAGGGTATCTTGTCATTAGTGGTGACATCACCGGGAAAGAAGCAAAAAAGTTAGTAAACAAATACATGGGTTACTGGACCCCAGGAACGGCAAAGTCTACAACATATCCTGAGGTTAACGATGTAGAATACACACAAATTAACTTTGTAGATGTTCCTAACGCCGTTCAAACCGAGCTTGCCGTGATGAATGTTTCTGACCTTAAAATGAACCATCCAGACTATTATGCAGCAACCGTTGCAAATTCAATCTTAGGTGGTTCTTTTGGTTCCTATCTCAATATGAATTTACGCGAGGCTAAGGGTTATACCTATGGCGCAGGTTCTAGAATAGGTGCTAATCGCTACTATAACTCATCGTTTATCGCAAGCACCAAGGTGCGTAACGAGGTGACAGACAGCGCCGTGGTAGAAGTGATGAAAGAAATGGAGCGCATACGCAACACCTTTGTAGATGACGAGATGTTAGCCACTGCAAAAGCGCAATTTCTAGGTGACTTTATCATGTCGTCCGAGGACAAAGAAGTGGTAGCCGACCGCGCCATCACGATTAAAACAAATAATTTGCTCGAAGATTTTTATAAAAACTTTATCGCAAACATTAACGCCGTTACTAAAGAAGATATAAAACGCGTCGCAAACAAATACTTTAAAACAGACAAAGCACGTATCGTACTTGTAGGAAAAGCAAGCGATGTATTAGAAAATCTGGAAAAAATGCAAATAAACGGCAAACCAGTGCCTATCCTATTTTTTGACAAAAACGCAAACCCTGTAGAGCGACCATCGGGCGTAGAAATTCCTAAAGGAGTCACTGCACAAACGGTTTTAGACAATTATATAAAAGCAATAGGTGGAAAAGAAGCCTTGGCCATAGTAAAATCTACCAACTATAAAGCAGTTTTAGAATCACCCATGGGTGAAGTTGCTATTGTGGATAAAAGAGACAATAAAAACAGACTCTCTTATGACCTGTTGCTGGGTGGCAACAGCATGCGCAAACAAGTAGTTGCAAACGGTAAAGGAAAAATAATTGCACAAGGACAAACCATGGAACTAAGCGGTGATGAGCTAGCAGTAATGGAAACTGAGGCTAAATTTATACCTGAATTAAATGCGGCAAGCACCGCAAAACTTGCAGGAGCTGAACTTCAAAATGGCAAAAAAGTGTACGTGATACAATGGGGAGATAGCAAAAAAGCGTTTTATGATATGGAAAATGGATTACTTACCTGTGTAGAAACAGTTATAAAAATGCAAGGGCAAGAAATCGCACAAGCTGTTTATTACTCAAACTATAAGGATGTAAAAGGCATCAAATTCCCAATGACCATCACGCAAAACATGATGGGGCAGGATTTAAATTTTGAGGTAAAAGAGTTTAAAATAAACGAGGGCGTCACAGATGCTGACTTTAAATAGGTCTTTGTTTTAAACCTGTAAGCTGGTTTTAAGTTCGCTTTCGCGAAAGCGAAATATCTACAAACCTACTGCACAATATACCCATAAAATCAACGAAAACCGGCGTCTACACAGATGCCGGTTTTTTATTTACCCGTGTTACTAGCACCACCGCTGTAATGATAACCCCTGTGGCTATCACCTGCCAAAGACTAAATTGCTCCCCATCTAAAATACCCCAAGTAAGCCCAATTACAGGAATTAAATAGGTGACCGAACTAGCAAAAACAGGCGAAGTCATTTGAACAAGGTTATTAAACAACACCTTTGCAGCTACCGTCCCAAAAACACACAACACAAGTATGTATCCAAAACTTTGTTGCACTAATGTACTCCCATAATCCAATCGTGACCCACCAGCCGACAAAAAAACCACCACAGCAAATGGCGCAATAAATACAAAATTTGCAGTAGTAATCGCCAGCGGGTTTACATGCTGTAAATACTTCTTAATGATGTTTACATTGGTCGCATAACAAGAACAGGCGATAAGTACTAATCCAGCAAGAAGATAATTTTGCTCGGGATGTTCTTGCATGCCCGCCACAACCAGACCTATGGCACCAGATAAACCCAATAACACCCCAAAAAGTTGGTTGCGTGAAAACGAAATGCCAAATACAACCGCGCCCAAGGTAAGGGTTATCAATGGAACAGTAGCGTTAAGAATCGCACTTATCGCACTGTCTATTTGCGTTTGTGCAAAGGCAAATAAAAAGGATGGAAAAAAAGAACCCAGCAAACCCGAGACGAAAAGCCATTTCCAGTCCTTGCGGGCTGTCGTTTTAAAAGCCCGCCAGCCTATAGAAACCAGTATGGTAGTAGAGATAATCGTGCGCGCTGCCCCTAATTGTAAGGGCTGCAATACCAGGGTACCATTGTTGTTACCCAGCGCTTTTTTGATTAAAATAAAAGACGTTCCCCATATCAGGCTTAAAACAACCAGATATACATACTTTATGTGTGGTGATTTCATTAGACAAAGTTGCGTCTACAAAACAGGTGTCAAGGCGCATAACGATAATAAATACTTATGGAAGATAAGGGATATCGCTATCGCTTCCATTCCAAAGACTCTAGCATTTTAACCATATCCTTTTTTACATAATCGATAGCAGGATAGATAGAGTCATAATTGGGTCTCGAATAAAAATAAAGTGATGCTGTTAAGAAATGTGTGGTACTATCAGTGACATAAAATTGTGCGTTTGATGCAGCATTGCCCTCAACCTCATACATCATCCCCGTGGTGTTTTTGTCCTTGTTTAAAAATGGGTAATCGGCAATCACATCGGCCATTTTATTGTGTGTGTAAGAAAGCCGCTGTCCATCCATAAGCAGCTCTCTTAAGTTGTTGTTGATACGCGCATAATTTATGTAAACAGTAGCTTCCATATGCGGATACTCTATTTTCATAGAACAATCTTTTTTTGCAAGCACGCGGGAATGCTCGTTTATATCAAATGTAAAGGGACAGTTTTTAGCGATTAATTGATCATAAGTAGCCTCAGGATACTGCAGCGCAAGTTGCGCCGGTGGTTTAGGCACCTTGTCATCACCACAACTTGCGGTAAGCAATAAAACACACACCCCTAGGTACTTTAAGAATCTCTTATACATTTAACTTGTTTAATCCGTTTGTTATCCACAACTTCTACGATAAACGTGTAATTGCTGCATGTTATTTTGTGTAATTTACGGGGAAAGGCGCCTATTTGTTCTAATAGAAACCCTGCGATAGATTCTGACTCGCCTTTTGCAGCGTCAAAATAATGTACCTGCTCGTCGGTTAAAGACATGATGCGATAAAAATCTTTTAACGATGTCTTTCCTTCAAAAATTATGGTGTTATCGTCAAGTTTTGAGAATATTACATCTTCATCGTCAAACTCGTCACTTATATCACCCACTATTTCTTCAATAATATCTTCCATGGTTATAAGCCCGCTTGTACCACCGTACTCGTCAACCACGATAGCAAGATGCTTTTTTTGTTCTTGAAATTCTTGCAATAAATCATCCAGCTTTTTGTTTTCGGGGACAAAGTATGTTTCTCGTAGTAATTTTAACCAGTCAAATGTTTTCTTGTCTTTATGCGGCAGTAAATCCTTTACATAAAGCACCCCTGTAATCTGGTCTATATTGTTTTTATAAACAGGAATGCGTGAGTAACCGTGCGTCACGACCTGTTTAAGCAAATCGGCAAACTCCATGCGCTCGTCTACAGCAAAAACATCGGTGCGATTGCGCATTACATTTTTAGTATCTGTATTGCCAAAGTTTACAATACCTTGCAAGATTTGCTGCTCCTCGTGGGTGGTATCGTTATCATCGGTTAATTCTAGCGCTTGCGAGAGTTGTGTGACTGTGATATTTGATTTTTTACCGCCTAGCCTATCCTGTATTTGCTGCGTTGTAAAACGCATAGGTAAACTTAAAGGACTAAAAACAACATCGAGCACACGCAACGGTAAGGCCATAAAATTTGCAAACTGCACGGGGTTGCGACTCGCATAGACTTTAGGTAAAATCTCACCAAAAAGCAAAATTGCAAAAGTCACTACAATAACCTCTAACGCAAACCGCAGCCAGCCCGTGGTTATTCCTTCAAACCAGGTCTCAGACAACACATTAAAAATAAGTACTGCCGATATGTTTATGGTGTTGTTTGCAATAAGTATGGTCGCGAGTAGCTTTTTAGGGCGTTCTAGCAACGTGGCGACAACACCCTGATGGGTAAACGATTCGTCTTCTTCTTGCAAATCGCTGTTTTCTAGGGAGAAAAATGCAACCTCGGCACCACTTACCAGCGCACTCGCAATAAGCAAGACCACAAAAAGCCCACCATAAATCCATACAGTAGGCTGGGCTACTGCAATAAAAAACACCATTAAATGCGAGGGGTCAGGATCCACAATAAGAAATGATTATTAATAGACTTTAAAATGGTAAATCATCATCGTCAACATCATCGTTTTGTAAGGTGTTACCGGCGCTCATTTGTGGCGCTGGCATGTCATATTTGGGCGGTGCGGGCTGCTGTTGATTTTGTGTGGGTTGTTGTGGGGCAGTTTGCCCAGGATCTAATTTTGGGGATAAAAATGTAAATTCTTGCACTTGTATCTCGGTAGTGTAGCGCATTTGCCCATCCTCGCCAGTCCACTGCCGGCTTTTAATACGTCCTTCTATATATACTTTATCTCCTTTTTTTAGGTATTTCTCGCAAACCTCGGCTGCTTTATTGCGCACGACACAATTGTGCCACTCGGTACTAGAAACGCGTTCGCCCGTCGTCTTGTTAACATAATCGTCGCTAGTTGCCAGCGGGAATCTACCTATACAATTTCCGCCTTCAAAATACTTCATTTTAACGTCGTCGCCGGTGTGACCTACTAGAATAACTTTATTAACTGTGCCTGCCATGATCGCAAAATTTAGAGAATGTAAAGATACTTAAAGATACACATTCCATTGCGATTCCATAAAACGTTGCATAAGAACATGCACAGGTTTTTCTAGTGCTTCTTTTATAGAAATTGCATCGTTCATTTCGTCATCGGTTTGCACTATCCAAAAAGTTGCATGAATCGTACGATGGGATAATTTATGGACGATTGCTAGTATAGGTGTTTCGCTTTCGCGAAAGCGAACTCCCGACAACCACGCGACACCTGCAAGTTGCTTTTTTAGGGCAGCACCCGCCAGCGTTTGCAAACCTTCTATAAACGGAAACTCATAAAGACCAGCCCAAATCCCTTGTTGCGAGCGTTTTACTAACAGGGTTTTGTGCTGTGGCGTGACAACCACAAGGTAATGATGGTGTAAATGCGTCACGGGCTTACTCTTTAATTTTACAGGTAGTTCTTTAATGCGATCTTGTGAAAAGGCAATGCACTCGTGGCTAAAAACACAAGTATCACACAATGGGTTTGCAGGTTTACAATGCGTGGCGCCATACTCCATGATCGCCTGATTGTGCACCGCGGGATTTTGTTTGTCTAATAAAGCTGCGGCGAGTGCCTTAAACTCTTTCACGCCTTGGGTAGCATTAATGGGCGTGGCGATACCATAAATACGGGACAGCACGCGGTACACGTTACCATCTACCACCGGCACGGCCTCGTTATAGGCAAAACTGGCGATGGCAGCAGCGGTGTAATCGCCCACACCTTTAAGCGATAGCAGTTCTTTATAGCTTTTAGGAAAAAAACCACCTGAATCCACAACTTGCTGTGCAGCAGCATGTAAATTTCTAGCTCGAGAATAATAGCCCAGACCTTGCCATATTTTAAGAACCTGTTCTTGTGACGCGCGAGCGAGATCGTGCACCGTGGGGAACTGTTCTACAAAGGCATGATAGTATGGCAAGCCTTGCTCTATGCGGGTTTGCTGCAGTATTACCTCGCTTAACCATATGCGATAAGGATCATCTATATCGCGCCACGGCAAGTCTCTTTTATGCAATGCATACCACCCTTTTAAAAGATTAGAAAAATTCATATTACTGTAAAATACAATGAAAATTGAACTATGTTGTTAAAATTTAATCATTTAGGAATTTCATTTATGATTTAATACCCTATCTTTGCGCCCGATTAAATTCAAACACAAATAACAACTATTATTTTAAAAAATGACTAAAGCAGATATTGTATCTAAAATTTCAGAGAAATTAGGAATGGAAAAGACTGACGTACAGGCAACTGTAGAGTCTTTTATGGAAGAGGTGAAAGGTTCCCTTGAAACTGGCGAAAACGTTTACCTACGTGGATTTGGTAGCTTTGTTGTAAAAACAAGAGCTGAAAAAACTGGACGTAACATTTCTAAAAATACGACCATTAAAATACCAGCACACAATATTCCAGCATTTAAACCCGCTAAGGTTTTTGTAGAAGGAGTAAAATCACACGTAAAAGTTAAATAATTCTAATATAAGAGATATGCCAAGCGGTAAAAAAAGAAAAAGACATAAGGTAGCCACACACAAGCGCAAAAAACGCAGCCGGGCTAACCGTCACAAAAAGAAAAAGTAGTTTCTAACTACTTTTTCTTTTTTTAGTTCATTGACATAGAACTGCAAGTGGCAGTTTGACTGGGTTACAACGTTATGATAAACACGTTGTAACAAATAAATGTTTAACATCGTGCTAAGTATGTACCCATTAACGGTATATGCGATAAGCACCTAAATAATTGAATCATGGATAAAGAAATTATTATCCGTTCCGGTTCTAACAAAATCGACTTTGCCCTTACTAAAGATAGCAGGCTGGTCGAGCTCTATAAAGATGAAGATGAAAACAAGTTTTCGGTAAGTGATATTTTTATAGCAAAAACGCGCAAAGTACTATCAGGACTTAATGCCGCTTTTGTAGATGTAGGTTATGAAAAAGATGGTTTTTTACACTATCATGACCTGGGAACACAATACCTTACCCAACTTAAATTCACTAAGCAAGTTTTGAGCGGTCGCCGCAAAAACTATGCTCTTAAAGATATTAAACTTGAAAAAGAAATAGAAAAGCACGGCAGTATTACCGATGTAGTAGACCCTGGGCAACCCGTTCTTGTTCAAGTAGTAAAAGAACCTATCTCTACAAAAGGCCCTAGGCTAAGCGCCGAGCTTTCCCTGCCTGGTAGATATGTCGTTCTTGTACCATTTTCAGATAGAATTTCTATCTCGCAGAAAATAGATAATAACGAAGAAAAGAGCAGGTTAAAAAGACTTGTAAAAAGCATTAAACCCGAGGGATTCGGTGTCATCGTACGCACCGTTGCCCAAGGTAAACTAGTAGCAGAACTGGATCAGGATTTACAAAACCTGGTAGAAAAATGGGAAGCCATGTGCGCAAAATTGCACCGATCGCATTTTCCCACAAAGGTCATGACTGAGTTAAGTCGTACAAACTCTCTCATGCGAGACTACTTTAATGACTCTTATACCGCCATCGTTGCCGACGATATGGAGCTGGTAGACGAGATTAAAGCACAACTCAAAGTAATAGCTCCACACAAAGAGTCTATTGTAAAATACAACAACCCGCGCACGCCTATTTTTGAGAAATATGGCATCGAGCGACAAATTAAAACATCATTCGGTCGTACTGTGTCGATGAGTAAAGGCGCCTACCTGGTTATAGAACATACCGAGGCTATGCACGTGATAGACGTAAACTCGGGCAATCGCTCTAACAAGGCCGACACGCAAGAAGATACCGCACTAGAAACCAATATGATCGCTGCTAGCGAGATTGCTAGACAACTGCGATTGCGCGATATGGGTGGTATAATCGTCGTGGACTTTATAGACATGCGCCATCCCGAGCACCGCAAAAAACTCTATGAGCACCTGCGCGACGAAATGGCCGACGACCGTGCAAAACACAAAATATTACCTCCTAGCAAATTTGGTCTTATACAAATGACCCGCCAGCGCGTGCGCCAAGAGGTAAATATTAAAACCCGTGAAGAAAATCCCGATGCAAACAGCAGCGGCGAGATTCAAGCGCCTATTCTTATCATACAAGAAATAAGTGATAAGCTAGATGCACAAATAAAGGCAGGACACAAAAAAATAATGCTTAACGCACACCCTTTTGTCGCCGCTTTTATTACAAAGGGTATCCCATCAGTGCGTTCTAAATGGTTTATGAAATACAAAAAGTGGATTAAAGTCATGCCTCGCGATGCTTTTACCTACCTAGAGTATTCCTTTACCGATTTAGAGGGTAACGACCTTAAATAACCCAAAAACGCCCACAGACTATGGTTTGTGGGCGTTTTTTTATGCGTTGTTTATAAGGGTTTCGCTTTCGCGAAAGCGTAATATATCAAATAGCAGTGCGGTAATAAAAAAATCGCAAAACTAGCATGCAGTGAGATTATGAAACGTTTTATGATAGATAACTGGATTATGCAAAGGTTAGGGCGCCTATAGCGAGCGCACACCAACAGCGTAGAGAATTTATGATAAATGGTTAAAGATTAAGTTCATAAATGATTGCTTACGGTTATTAAAACGTTTTACGAGACAACCGTTTGCGCAATAGTTCTTTATTTTAAACGTGAGTTCGATTTAAAGAAATAGTTATATACTGACAATCAATATTTTTTATGGTGTTTTTGCTTATTAAAATGCTTGCTAGCCAAGTCTT
>DAIRDE010000048.1:0-20552 GCA_036796335.1 Nonlabens sp. | reverse complement strand
TATCTGGGAAATTGACGCGATTCTTAAAGTCAAATTTGTAAAGAAAAGCGTGTGATTGCTCTTGCGATTTTATTTCTCGTTGTTTGACAGACGATGAAACCATAATAAGTAACATGGCAAAAAAAGTACTTATAAAAATTGTGGTCAACTTCATAAAATTAAGGGTGTTGGTAAAGCATAAACTCCATCTATTTCCTTGATCCTAAAAGTCGGTTAAAATGGTTGAAGTAACAAACCTAAAGATAGAAAATTAGATTGAAACGCATGGTGCATGAAACGCTTTAAAATAGGCGATCATTCCAGCGAGTGAATTAGTAGCAGCGATGTTGTATTTTTGGAAATAGATTGCGTGTTTAACGCTTTCGCGAAAGCGAACTCCTAAAAACAACCCCATGAAAAACACCTACATCATCGATGGCGCAAGAACCGCCATAGGAAGCTACCAAGGAACACTATCCACCATAAGACCAGACGACCTAGCAGCACATGTGATTAAAGCGGTGGTAGAAAGAAACCCAAATATTCCCCTAGCGATTTAAGGCTTTCAAAGGGCCGCTTAGCAAAAACAACCCATGGCTTACTTCACAATGCATTTTTAATTTGATTGCGTTGTACTGGGTCTTTCTCTTTAAGCTTTTCACAATACTTGGCTCTAAAGACTTTTGATAAGGCCTTAACTGGAAAAAGGTATTTGCCGTTGATGCGTATGTTTTTTCAATTACTCTTCCTATCGAAATAGATGCCGCATGACGCGCACAGTTCTCAGAGGTGCTTTAGCATCTGCCCAAAACGGAGAAATAGAACGCTCAAAACAATCAAACCGTTTTATAAATCCAGCAACCTTTGGTTTTTCTTAGTGTAAGCGTTTGTTCGCTCTGAAACAGTCATGATGTTTTTTGTAGCCGTAATTATAATTTTTGAAGTACTTCACCAAAGTCATTAAAAATAAAGAATGACTACCTTAGATTTAGTTCAACAATGTGATTGAAAAATAGACGAAACAGTAATAAATTCAAGTCTTTTTTGCTTTTATCAAATTTTGTGCTAGCTGGAATAGTTGTGTTTATAAATCCGTAGTTCTCTAAAAGATGCAAACTGTAACATGTAAGCATTTGAAAAATAAATAGGAATGATAGAAAATTTACATTACATTTAATCATGCAAATCGAAAGAACAAATAAGGAAATAATAATCCGACTATCTTCTGAAACAGATTTAGTTGGACTTCAACGGATTTTGGACTACCTAAAATTTCGTGAAATTGCGTCAAAAAGCAAAGCATCCCAAAAACATATCGACGAACTTTCTTCTGAATCCAAATCTTCTTGGTGGAATAAAAACAAAAGTCGGTTTGTAAAGTGAAAATCGTAGTTGACACTAATATAATTTTTAGTGGACTTTTAAGTCCTAATGGAACGATTAGTGACCTTTTGCTAAATTCGTCAAACGCTTTCGATTTTTACTCGCCAACCTATCTGCTGGACGAACTCGAAAATCACAAGAAAAAGCTTTTGAAAATAAGTGGATTATTAGAAAAGGAACTGGATTTTTTGCAACGTAATCTATTTAAAAAAATAGATTTGATTGATTTGGAATCTATTCGCGAATCAACTTGGCAAAGGGCAATCGAACTTACGAATGGTATTGACGAATTTGACACACCTTTTATTGCCCTTGCACTGGAATTGGATTCACCACTTTGGACTGGCGATAAGAAATTAATAAATGGATTAAACAAGAAAGGTGTTGATTGGGTTTTGACGACAGAAATTATAACTGAAATACGAAACGAGAAGTAAAATCACTTGCTTACAGCATGTATAAGAAATAGCGGGCATTGCTACATCTAACTTTTTGCACTTATCAAATTTTGTACTGGCTTGAAATTTTGTGTCTTTAAATTTGCCACTCAGCCAGGTCACCAAACATACCGGATCCTACTTAAGCAATTAAAAATAACAACGCACACAAATTCATCCCACACCCCACAAACTATGAAAAACACCTACATCATCGATGGCGCAAGAACCGCCATAGGAAGCTACCAAGGAACACTATCCACCATAAGACCAGACGACCTAGCAGCACATGTGATTAAAGCGGTGGTAGAAAGAAACCCAAATATTCCCCTAGCAGCTTATGATGATGTAATCTTGGGTTGTGCAAATCAGGCAGGAGAAGATAACCGCAACGTCGCACGTATGGCCGGTTTGCTTGCAGGGCTGCCCGTCACGGTACCTGGTGAGACGGTTAATAGGTTGTGCAGCTCTGGCCTTAGTGCTATTGTACATGCGCATCGCGCGATACAAGCGGGCGATGGTGACGTATTTATAGCCGGTGGTGTAGAAAACATGACCCGTGGACCGCTTGTGATAGCAAAACCTAGTAGCGCTTTTGGTACCGATTCTAAAATGTACGACTCTAGTTTTGGCTGGCGTTTTGTCAACCACAAAATGGCCGATATGTACGGCGTGGACGGCATGGGCAACACCGCCGAAAACCTGGTAGAACAGCACCACATTACTCGTGAGGATCAAGACGCATTTGCCGCATGGTCGCAACATAAAGCAACCGCTGCGCAACAATCGGGCAGGCTTGCTAGAGAAATAGTAGCCGTAGAAATCCCACAACGCAAGGCAGATCCCATTATTTTTAAAGACGACGAGTTTATAAAACCTACAACCACAAAAGAGGTACTTGCAAAATTGCGCCCAGCGTTTAAAAAAGACGGTTCGGTTACCGCAGGTAATAGCAGCGGTTTAAATGATGGCGCTGCGGCAACGATTATTGCAAGCGGTGAAGCTGTAAAAAAGTACAACCTAAAACCTATAGCACGAATTGTTAGCAGTGCGGTGGTGGGCGTAGAGCCACGTATTATGGGTATAGGTCCTGTGGCAGCGAGTAACAACGCGCTAGAAAAGGCAGGACTTACCATGGCCGATATGGATATTATAGAAATTAACGAGGCATTTGCATCGCAAGCACTTGCCTGCACCCGCGCATGGGGTCTCGCCGATAACGACCCGCGTATTAATCCCAATGGCGGTTCTATAGCCATAGGGCACCCGCTGGGCGTTACAGGAACCAGACTTGCTTACACCGGTGCACTCGAGTTGCAACTTACCGGTAAAAAGTATGCCTTAATCACGATGTGTGTGGGCGTTGGGCAGGGATATGCGATGGTTATAGAAAATACTATAGAGTAATCGTAACACATTTAGGCAGATACCTTACTAACAAGTGTTAGTTCATTCATTAGCTTTTCGTATTTTCGTGGCTGTTGTGGATTTCGCTTTCGCGAAAGCGAAATAAATCACCGAAATACGTTAAATATGATACTACAAAGCTATATAAATGGCCACTGGCAAGCTGGTGATGATGCAATGGCAAGCCCCATGTATGACGCCGTCACGGGCGAGGTGCTGGGCTTAACTAGCACCACCGGCCTGGATGTCGCAAGGGCGCTGCAATACGGTCGCGACCATGGTAAGGTACTGCGAGAAATGACCTTTAAGCAGCGGGGCAACATGATAAAAAAACTAGCGCTGTACCTTGCAAAACGCAAAGAGCTATTTTATCAAGTAAGCTACAAAACGGGTGCAACGCGTGCCGATAGTTGGGTAGATATTGAGGGTGGTTTTGGTAACCTGTTTGCAAATGCAAGTTTGCGCAAATTGTTTCCTGACCAAAATTATGCTGTCGAGGGGGATCCCATAGATTTGTCGCGTGGTGGTCGGTTTATGGCACATCATATTTTAGTGCCGCGCAGGGGTGTGGCTGTACATATTAATGCCTTTAACTTTCCTGTTTGGGGTATGTTAGAAAAATGTGCGGTAAACTGGATGGCAGGCATGCCAGCGGTAGTTTTACCTGCACCACAAACAGCCTTTTTAACCGAAGCTGTTGCTAGAGAGATTATTAACTCAGGAATCTTGCCCCCAGCCGCTTTGCAAATCCTTAGTGGTTTGACAACTAATATTTTAGACTCAGTAAATTCACAAGATATAGTCACGTTTACCGGCAGTGCCGCTACGGGTAGAAAACTAAAAGCACACGCCCGTATTATAGAAGAGTCGGTGCCTTTTACCATGGAAGCCGACTCTTTAAATTGTTCGGTTTTAGGACCAGATGCGATTCCTGGTACGCCCGAATTTGATATTTTTATCAAGGAAGTGCGTAAAGAAATGACTTCAAAAACGGGTCAAAAGTGTACAGCTATTCGTCGCATCTTTGTTCCCGAAAACTTGCTAGAAGATGTGCAAATAGCATTGGGCAAACAACTTGCTCAAACCGTTATAGGCGACCCGCTGCTGCGTGAAACGCGCATGGGCGCACTTATTAACAATACACAAAAAGATGCTGTTTTAAACCAAATTAGCAAACTTACAAACACTGCAAGTATCGTTTACGGTAGCCTTAACGAGGTTGCTATTCACGGCGACCGTGCCCAAAATGGCGCATTTATGTCGCCTATTTTATTGCGAGAGGATGCGCCGTTTAAAAACACCGCAGTGCACGAGGTAGAGTGTTTTGGTCCGGTAAGCACGCTCATGCCTTATAAAAATCTAGACGAGGCGATCGAGCTTGCTCACATGGGTAAAGGCTCGCTGGTGAGTAGTGTGGTGACTGGTGATGACGCTTTCGCGAAAGCGTATACCATAAACGCTGCATCGTCCCACGGCAGAATTTTGACCTTAAACCGAGAAAGTGCACCGCAGTCTACCGGGCACGGGTCGCCGTTACCTATGCTAATTCATGGTGGTCCTGGACGCGCTGGCGGTGGCGAGGAAATGGGTGGATTGCGAGGTATTAAACATTATATGCAGCGTTGTGCGGTACAAGGCAGCCCAACATCTCTTACCGCCATTACGGGAATTTATCAGCCAAATGGTGCGACGATACAACCTGAAAAACACCCGTTTACATACCATTATGAAGACATAAAACCCGGGATGAGCCTGACCACACATAAACGCACCCTAACCGACAGCGATATCCAAAACTTTGCAAACCTTACTTGGGATCACTTTTATGCGCATACCGATATCACCAGCCTAGACGGTAGTATTTTTAAAAAGCGCACCGCCCACGGTTATTTTTTAATCAGTGCCGCAGCTGGTCTTTTTGTGTATCCCAATAAAGGACCAGTAAGTGCCAATTACGGTCTCGAGGACATCCGTTTTTTACGCCCGCTTTATCACAACGATACGATTTATGTACGGCTAACGTGTAAAGAAAAAAGAGAGCGAGACGTGGCTGGTCGCGAGCACCCGTCGGGAATCGTAAAATGGTATGTAGAGGTTTTTGATGCAGAACCTGTAGATTATGAAAACGGTAAGACCGATGAAGAAGCAACTGCGCTAGTAGCCGTTGCTACCATTCTCACCATGGTAGAGAAAAAGCAAACCGTTTTTCCACAAATAAGTGAAGACTACCTAAAGACTGCACTTTTAAAACTGCGTCCAGACTCAAAACCACAATGGGGAATCATGACCGCCCAACACATGGTAGAGCATTTAGAAACGAGTTATCGTATTGCTAGTGGCGAGATTCAAAATTTTGAAGTCGCAACACCCGAAAAATATTTGGAAAAAGTAGCAGCAACCTTGTGGAATTATGATAAAATGCCACGCAATCACAAAATGCCGTTGATGAAAGAGGATGCCGTGGAAGACCTGCGTCACGCCGATTTGGAAACTTCAAAATTAAAATTGTTAGAAGCGCGACAAGAGTATGTAAATTATTTTAAAAGAAACCCCAAGGCGACCACAAAGAATGCTGTTTTTGGCGCATTGAGTAAATATGAGTGGATGTTGTTAGAGCGCAAGCATGTAAAGCATCATTTTGAACAGTTTGATCTCATTTCCGCGTAGGCGGAAATCTTTAATTTGTAAACTCAAAATATCATCGTTTGGATTATGATAATGAGTTATGTTTACTTGCTGAAATCTTTACATTAGTTGTCTTAGAGCATTTTATGAAAGTTTATTATGTTTATATCATGTCAAGTAAAAATAATCGTGTTTTATATGTAGGGGCAACTAATGATATTATGAGGAGGACATTTGAACATAAAACTAAAAAGTATTTAACATCGTTTTCTGCGCGTTATAATGTTGATTGGTTGGTTTATTACGAGGAGATTAAAGGAACTTGGGATGATGCGCTTAAAAAGGAAAGCCAACTTAAAAAATGGAATCGTGAGTTGAAAATGCGTTTGATACAAGAACAAAATGAAGACTGGCTCGATTTAAGTGAAGGCTGGGATTTTGAAGGCTATAAATAAAGACTTCTGCCAGTTCTTCGTGCAGATGGGGACGCGGTTTAAAACTACATATTGACTAATTAAATAAAGACTTCCGCCAGCGCGGAAGTAGTATCATGACAAACCCATACGTAAAAACAACAACAGCAAATGGTCTTACGACCATAGAATTTTTTCATCCGGCACACAACTCGCTACCTAGCGATGTGCTTGCAGACCTTGCAAATGCTATTGCTACAGCTGGAAAAGACGAGGCGACCAAAGTTATTATCCTTAAATCTGACGGTGAGCGCACCTTTTGTGCTGGCGCTAGCTTTAAAGAACTAGTCGCTATAAATGACGAGAAAACAGGGGAAGTATTCTTTAGCGGTTTTGCAAATGTGATTAATGCCATGCGCAAATGCCCTAAGTTTATCATAGGCCGCATACAAGGTAAAACCGTGGGCGGCGGTGTGGGAGTTGCCGCTGCGACCGACTATTGTTTTGCTACCCAGCACGCAAGTATAAAGTTAAGCGAGCTTAATGTGGGTATCGGTCCGTTTGTGGTAGGTCCTGCGGTAGAGCGCAAGTTAGGACTTACAGGCATGAGTCAAATCGCTATCAATGCAAACGAATTTTACCCTGCACAATGGGCGTATGAGCACGGCTTATTTGCCCAAGTTTTTGAATCAACCGAAGAAATGGATGCAGCAGTAGCGGTATTTGCAGCAAACCTGTGCACCTACAATCCAGACGCCATGGCCGAAATGAAAAAAATGTTTTGGACCGGTTGCGAGCATTGGGACACGCTATTGCTAGAACGAGCAAAGATTTCAGGACGTCTTGTTTTAAGTGCGTTTACTAAGAAGACGCTAAAAAGATTTGATTAGGAATGAGGTATGCGGAATGAGGTATCTTTATTGGAATTTTAAGTATTGAATCATAAAAAGTAAATACCACTTAAAATTTGAAGACCTTCTCGTGATGGATTTCCCTATAAGAGAACTCTAGGCTTTAAGTTCGCAGTACACACGAGCGGCTGATTCTGTTGCATTGAACATTGCTGAAGGTTATCCCGGTAGCGATGCTCAATTTGTGAAGCACATAAATATTGCAATCCACAGCTCAAATGCATGTTTTTGAGCAAATGAAAAAGCACTTCGTAGAAAATATATCACTTTTGAACAAAGTGAAAGAGATCGAGAAGAAATCACTACAATCCAAAAAATGTTAACAAGTTTATGTAGCACAATTCTTTTGCGAACCCCAAAAAAGTAATTTACCACATGATCTACTCCTTTAAATCCCACATTCCAGTTATACACGAGACCAGTTTTATCCATCCACAGGCGACCGTTATCGGTAATGTGATCATAGGCAAACATTGTTATGTAGGTCCAGGTGCGGTAATACGTGGTGATTGGGGCGAGATTATCTTAGAAGATGGCGTTAACGTGCAAGAAAATTGTGTCGTGCACATGTTTCCGGGTAAAAGTATTCGCTTTCGCGAAAGCGTACATATAGGACACGGTGCCATTATTCATGGAGCAAACCTAGGCCGCAATTGCATGATCGGTATGAACAGCGTTATCATGGATGATGCTGTCATAGGCGATGAATGTATCGTGGGAGCAATGTCATTTGTAAAAGCCGAGGCGGTTTTTGAACCTCGCAGCCTGATTGTAGGAAACCCCGCTAAAAAGATTAAAGAAGTAAGCGACGAGATGATTGCATGGAAAACCGCAGGCACAAAACTTTACCAGCAACTCCCTGCCGACTGCCACGCGACGATGCGAGAAGTAGAACCGCTGCGAGAAATACCAGCAAACAGGCCTGTACAGGAGGATTTTTACAAGACGCTGCAGGAAATGAAGATTTTGAAAGATTTGTAATGCATTGATTATTAACTAAAATTAACAATTTATTAATAAAAATAGTGATTGTTAAATGTGGATAACCGTTCTTTGCGTGACAACAACAAAACCAATAAAAATGAAAAAAATCACTATTTTATTTTTAGCCGTTACGGCTACCATTTTTACAACGATAAGCTGTAAAAACGATGATGATGCGGCTAGCGCTGCAAGTATTGTAGGAACCTGGAAGATTGTATCTGAATTTGAAGGCGGTGTAAATAGTAACCTTTCAGGTTGCGAACTAGACGAGGAAATTTCTTTTGCTGCCAGTACAGGTTCTTACAAGGGTTTAGATGATGACACGGTAACTCCATGCACATTTGATAATTTACCATTCACATATACGTTGACTGGTAATAACCTCGCTTTAAGTGTGACAGGTTTTTTTCCAGTGACTACGCAGGCTGTTATTGAGGAGCTTACAAACACAACGTTAAGGTTAAGAATAATTTCTGATTCGTTTTCAGGGGTTTATCCACCCGAGGATGTTATCGTGGTGACCTACACAAGAATTTAAAAGTGTAGACGCATTCATTTATAAAGCACTAGAAATAGTGCTTTTTTTGTTTTAAACCTGTTGCAAGTGTGGTAGCGTGATATTTGCTAACACCTGTTAGTTTCCGTATTTTTATACCATGGCAAATTTGACAAATTTTTTACTCCCTAAAATGGGAGAATCCATTACCGAGGGTACCATTCTCAACTGGTTAGTACGAGAAGGTGAGTCTTTTAATGAAGGCGATATTCTCGTTGAAGTAGCAACAGATAAAGTAGATAACGAGGTGCCTGCACAAGCAGCAGGAATAATGATAAAGCATCTCGCTAGTGCCGGCGATGTTATCGCTATAGGCACTATAATTGCCCAATTAGAAATAGGTGGTGATGCCCAGTCGATTACCCGCAAAGAAAATGCTGTCGATTTACCCAATACACAAACGCACCCGAAGACCTCGCCGGGTACTATCCCAACAATCGCTGCGCCAGACATAGTTGTAAAAAAAGCTGCTATAAAGCAAATGTACAACGCACCATTCACCATTCCTGATACTCCATTATTTGTTAGTCCACTAGTCAACAAAATAGCTCGTTTAAATCACATTTCGTTTGAAGAACTTGCTCGCATCCCAGCTACAGGTCATGAGGGCCGACTGCGCAAAAGTGACGTAGTAAATTATCTAAACAATGGCAGGCCCTATCAGTTTGCACAAGCGGCTTCTCACCAGCCTGACCCAACAGCATACCGTATACCACAACTTAAATTTGATAAAGGAACCGGTACTATCATAGAAATGGACCGTATGCGCGCGATGATTGCAGACCATATGGTGTACAGTAAGCACACCAGCCCGCACGTTACGGCTTTTGTAGAGGTAGATGTGACTGATTTAGTTCGCTTTCGCGAAAGCGAAAAAGAAAAATTCCTAAGGCAATACAAACAAAAATTAACCTTTACACCATTTTTTATTCAGGCTGTGGCGCAGGCGATAAAAGTATTCCCAAATATTAATGCAAGTGTAGACGGTAAAAATATCATCCTAAAAAAAGATATAAACGTGGGTATGGCAACGGCGCTACCGTCGGGTAATTTAATCGTTCCCGTGGTTAAAAATGCCGACCAGAAATCACTACCCGAAATTGCCGCCGATGTAAATCGCATGGCAAATCTAGCAAGGGAAAACAAGTTGGGTGGCGACGATATTAAGGGCGGTACGTTTACAATCTCTAATGTAGGAACCTTTGGTAGCTTGATGGGTACGCCTATTATTAATCAGCCAGAGGTTGCAATTCTTGCTATTGGGATTATAAAAAAGCGTGCTGAGGTCATAACGCGCGCTGGCGTGGATAGTATAGAAATACGCAGTATGATGATGCTTAGTTTAAGCTTTGACCACCGTGTGGTTGACGGTTTTCTAGGAGGTAGTTTTTTAAAACAGGTTGCTGACAATCTAGAAAAACCGCAGCAGTTGTAAAATCTTATATGCTCAACCTTATTCTGCAAACAACTGTTTTAAAGCTTTGCAATTTCAAAATAAATATCTTGCAATTTCAAAATTTATTCCTTGTAATTTCAAAATAAATCTCTTGCAATTTCAAAATAATTTCCTTGAAATTTCAAAATTTTGTAATATATTTGTCTCGTTATGAGTTTAATAAGACGTTGTATTTTAAAGCAAATCGAGCAGGGATTATTACAATATCCTATACTCGCAATAACAGGGCCTAGACAGTCTGGAAAAACCACGTTGTTGCGTGAGTATTTTAGCGAGTACACCTATGTGTCGTTAGAAAATCCAGATATTAGAAGATTTGCAAACAGCAACCCTAACGAGTTTTTAATGCAGTACAGCAATAAAGTGATTCTGGACGAGGTGCAGCAAGTGCCGCAGTTGTTCTCTTATTTACAAACTAAAGTAGATGCAGATAGAATCATGGGGCAATACATACTCTCTGGCTCACACAATTTCCAGCTTATGGAACGCATAACACAAAGTCTAGCGGGTAGAGTCGCTCTTTTTGAATTACTTCCGCTAGATATTAGTGAGTTACAAACAGCGCAATTACTCCCTAGTGACTGGAAAGAATTAGCTGTTAAAGGTTTCTATCCAGCCATTTATGACCGCAACTTGCAATCTGCTGTGTATTATAAAAATTATGTAAAGACCTATGTTGAGCGCGACGTTGCAATGGTGACAAATGTGCAGGATAAGCGTAGGTTTCAAAATTTTTTAGCGCTTTGCGCAGCGAGACATGGGCAGTTGCTTAATCTTAACAATCTTGCAAACGAGTGCGGTATATCACAACCTACCGCAAAATCGTGGTTATCTATTTTAGAAAGCAGCTATTTGGTTTTTTTATTACCACCTTATTTTCAAAACTTTTCTAAGCGTATCGTTAAATCACCCAAACTTTATTTTTATGATACAGGTCTGGTCTGTTATTTACTGGGTATACGGTCGGTAAATGACTTAACCGATTATAACTTGCTAGGCAGTTTGTTTGAAAACCTTGTGGTTGCTGATATGGTGAAGCAAAACGAGCACAGGCAACTGTTGCATGAGTATTGGTTTTGGCGGGATTCTACAGGTAAAGAAGTAGATGTACTCACCAAAACAGGTACTGCATACACCATATTTGAAATTAAAAGCACGGCTACCATAACAGATAAACTATTTAACAACCTTGATTATTTTGACAAACTAACCTCGGGACAAGTAAAAAGTAAAAACCTAATTTATAGTGGGGCGCAAGGTCAGCAACGAGCACTTTATAATGTGCATAGTTGGAAGGGTGGATATAGTTAATTCTGGATATTTACGTTTCCTGTGTGAACTCGATTATCAACATGAATCACTTTTCCTTCTACCCATCCAGTTCTTATCTTTACAACATGAATAAAGAACTTTTAGAAAAGGCGTATCGCAACCTAACGACTGCTAAAACGATGGCAGCACTTTACGAGGAAAATTTTAAAACAGTTTCTAAATATGTGCACGCCACCAGCCGCGGTCACGAGGTGATTCAAACCGCAGTAGGTTTGCAATTACTACCACAAGATTATGTGTTCCCATACTACCGCGACGACGCCATGCTGCTGGCTATAGGTATGAAACCGTATGATTTAATGTTGCAACTGCTAGCAAAAAAAGCCGACCCCTTTTCTGGCGGGCGCACCTATTACTCGCATCCATCTTTAAGAGACGACGATAAACCTAAAATACCGCATCAATCCAGTGCAACGGGCATGCAGGCTATACCTGCTACTGGTGTTGCGATGGGATTTCGGTATAAAGAAGTTATGTCAAATTCAGAATTCAGAATACAGAATGAAGAATTTGAAGAGGCTAAAAGCAACGGAGAAAACATTCATCATTCATCATTCAACATGCTGCATTCACAATTGCCCATCGTAGTCTGCTCCCTAGGTGATGCGAGTGTTACCGAGGGTGAAATTGCCGAAGCCCTGCAAATGGCTGCCCTTAAACAATTACCTATTTTATATGTAGTGCAGGATAACGGTTGGGATATAAGCGCAAATGCAGCCGAAACGCGTGCGCAAAATGCTTATGAATATGCCGCGGGTTTTCATGGTATTGAACGTATTACGATAGATGGGACCGATTTTGAAGAGAGCTACAGCACCATACAATCGGTCATTGAAAAGATAAGAACGCAGCGCCGTCCATTTTTAGTTCACGCCACGGTGCCACTTCTCAATCACCACACCAGCGGGGTGCGCATGGAGTTTTACCGCGATGATTTAGAAGCGTCGCAACTGCGCGATCCGTACCCTAAAATGCGCAAGTTACTTTTAAACCATGGCTTTAGTGTGCAGGATTTAGATAGTTATGACGCTTTCGCGAAAGCGGAAACCCAACAAGCACTAGACCTCGCAATCCAACAACCCGATCCCGAGCCGGCAGATTTGTACACGCATGATTTTGCACCAACACCCATCACCGAAGAACGTGGCGAGCGCGCACCAGCAGGAGCTGAAAAGGTTGTGATGGTCGATTGTGCATTATTTGCCATAGAAGAACTTATACGAAAGCATCCTGAGTGTTTGCTATATGGACAGGATGTAGGGGGTAGGTTAGGAGGCGTTTTTAGGGAAGCGGCAACACTCGCACAAAAATTTGGTGATCACAGGGTTTTTAACACGCCTATTCAAGAAGCCTTTATCGTGGGCAGTACGGTAGGCATGAGTGCTGTAGGTCTAAAACCCATTGTCGAGGTGCAGTTTGCCGACTATATATGGCCAGGGCTTAACCAGCTGTTTACCGAGGTTTCTAGGTCTTGTTACCTAAGCAATGGTAAGTGGCCAGTTAGCATGATTTTGCGTGTACCGATAGGTGCTTATGGCAGCGGTGGGCCTTACCATTCTAGTTCTATGGAAAGCGTGGTTTCTAACATAAGAGGTCTTAAAATTGCGTATCCATCTAATGGTGCCGACTTAAAGGGACTTTTAAAAGCGGCTTATTATGACCCGAATCCAGTAGTTATTTTTGAACATAAAGGCTTGTATTGGAGCAAGGTAAAAGGAACCAAAGGAGCAACCAGTATAGAGCCAGGCGAGGACTATGTACTGCCTTTTGGTAAAGCGTGGGTGCTGCAAGAAATTTGGAAAAAAGAAGACAAAGAGACGTTGAGTATTATTACCTATGGTATGGGTGTGCATTGGGCGATGAATGCCACTGCCGAAATGAGATTGCAAGATCGTGTAGAAATTGTAGATTTAAGAACCCTGCACCCGCTGGACTATGATACCGTTTTTGCCAGTGTTAAAAAATGTGGTAAATGTTTAATCGTGACAGAGGAACCTAGCGAAAATAGTTTTTCTCGAGCACTGCAAGGTCGTATTCAAGAAGTATGTTTTAAATATATAGACGCTCCTGTAATGATCATAGGATCAGAGAATATGCCCGCAATACCTTTGAACAGTGTGCTAGAGGAGACCATGATTCCTAATGTAGATAAAGTGAAAGTGAAGATTGAGGAGATTTTGGGGTATTAACTATAAATAACACACACAATTACAAAGCATTACGTATAAAGGTTACTTTTATTTTTTCATAAACTTTAACCTATGCGTTTACTTATTTTGTTGTGTTGTGTGTCTTTTAAGATGCTTTCGCAAAAGGAACTACCATTAACTACAAGCGATCGCCGCGATAAACTAGATACTATTCTTTTACAACCGCGCATCACAAATGCTGACACCCTGATACGTTTGGTAGAACGTGCCTACTTAAAGAATGTTGAAACGGCAAGGCTTCATATGCAATTCAAATATGAATCCACGGTTATTGTCCAGCCGCAAACGGTGGACTTAGAACTAGAACGTACGCCTTCTACTAAAACTCGCAAAAATGAAATTAACAAGCGGCTTTTAGGACTGTCTAACGAGCTTATTAAAAAACCTATAAAGGATTATAAGCAGTGCACTGGGTTGTACAATGGCAATTTTGAAATGGGTTTATTTATGAATGTGAATAGCGCTTACACGTTTAAAAACTTTGCAAGTTATACTGTTGTTGACGACCTTATTCCAAAACTAGAGCATGCCCTAGGCGGTGAGCTTTCACAAATTGATAATTACAAAGTACGTTCAGGTATTTTACCAATTGATAGTAATTTCAAGTTGGTAATAGACACGGCTACCGTTAGAACGTATAAGGATAAAGACGGTAAAGAGCATACCTACAGCAGGGATTTGCGCAGTCATTTACTAGGCACAATCAATCGACTTATTTCTGGAACTTCTTACGAGCATGGCAATCGTAAAGATTTGCTCAATCTTGCTCATTACAAATATGATATCACAGATTTTGTTCAAACCGATTCAACAAGTTATTACAAGGTGTTTTTTACCGCGGCAAACCGCAAGGGTACTTTTGAAGGTACCATGCAAATAAATGCCAGTGACTTTGGTATTACGCATCTTAAATATGGTTACGCTCCTGGCAAGCATGGTCAACAGGTAAACCTCAAATGGTTATTAGGTGTAAAATTTAGCCAGCCTGTGAATACAGAAGAGGTTGTGTTTAACAAACATGAATCCGGTGCTTATTATCCAACGGCGATAAAACAATATACTTGGTCAAAGATGTATATTCACAGACCTTTTCAATTGAAAAATTTAAAAAACAAAAACCGATATCGATTTGATGTGAAAGGGGACGCGTTTGTTTTAACATATGATAATCTTTACATTACTGATGTTGTTGAAAAGGAAAAATCGAATAAACTAGAACTTCTAGGTGTAAAAAAATACACCACTTTAGACGCGCAAAATTAAGTGGCTTTAAAATAGTTACTTCAATTACAAAATACTTTACGAAACAAAATTTACATCATGAAAATAACTCTAGAACGCATCAATAACGAGTATTTATTAAAAGGAACGGGAGCATCGGGTAATACCGTCATGATAGACCACAGCGGTATGGAAATTGTCCAAGGTGTAAGTCCTATGGAGCTGCTGCTTATGGGTGTCGGTTCTTGCAGCGCGATAGACATTATTGCCATCCTCAAAAAACAACGACAAGAAATTGCTAACTATAAGGTAGAGGTTACAGGTGAGCGTTATGCCTTAGATGACGCTAAACCTTTTAAAAATTTGCACACCGTCGTCTTTCTTGAAGGTAATATCGATATAGACAAAGCCCAAAAAGCAGCAACACTAAGTTTTGAAAAATACTGCTCTGTTTCAAAAACATTTGACGCTTGTGTTGCTGTGACGTATGAGGTTGTTGTAAACGGTGTTGCTGCAGTATGGGTTGCAGTTTAATAACAATTTAATTTTGAGTCGATACAAATTACGTACGATAAGCAGATTTTAAAAGAGTGCAGCTGGTTTAGAGAAAGTTTGTAACAGTGTCAATTCCTATATATTTTTTCAAATAAAAAACCCGACCATGTTATTGATCGGGTTTTAAGTGCGAGAAATTGTTACCTAATTTATTTTACTTTGTTTATTACTGCTGTGAACGCATCTGGATGGTTCATCGCAAGGTCAGCAAGAACTTTACGATTTAATTCGATATGATTCTTTTTTACCAATCCTATAAACTGTGAATAGCTCATTCCATGTAAGCGAGCACCTGCGTTAATACGGGCAATCCACAAACCACGGAACGATCTTTTCTTGTTTCTTCTATCGCGGTAAGAGTAAGACATCGCTTTCTCTACTGCATTTTTGGCTACTGTCCAAACGTTTTTACGACGTCCAAAATAACCTTTGGCCTGCTTTAGGACTTTTTTTCTACGTGCTCTTGAAGCAACTGAATTTACTGATCTAGGCATACATTTAATTTTTTAGTAACAGGCGACCCTTACAGGATGCTTTAAGCCTCATTACTGGGTTAATTGTTAATTAATAAACCATCAAGGCTTACAACCTACGACTATTTAAGGCGTAATTGTAACTTGATATTGTTTTCATCAGCTTGATGCACTAGAGTAGAGTGCGTTAAAGCTAATTTACGTTTCTTGCTCTTCTTTGTCAATATGTGACTTTTAAAAGCGTGCTTTCTCTTAATTTTACCAGTACCAGTAAGCTTAAAACGCTTCTTAGCACTTGATTTGGTTTTCATCTTAGGCATAATATCTCTTAGTTTATTTCTCGCAGTTGTGTAGTAATGCTGCACACAACAAAACAGCCCCTAAATTTAGGGAGTGCAAAAGTAGTTTTTAATTCTTTATGAACCTATTTTTTCTTAGGTGCTATGAACATATTCATGCGCTTTCCTTCCATTTGTGGCATTTGTTCTACTTTTCCTAATTCTTCTAAGTCTTGTGCAAGTCTTAGAAGTAGGATTTCTCCTTGGTCTTTGTAGATAATAGAACGCCCTTTAAAAAATACATAAGCTTTAAGCTTTGCACCTTCTTTAAGGAATTTTTCTGCATGTTTTCTCTTAAACTCATAATCGTGATCATCAGTTTGTGGACCAAACCTGATTTCTTTGATAATGACCTTAGAGGCATTTGATTTGATGATTTTTTCGCGCTTCTTTTGCTCATAAATGAACTTTTTATAGTCCATTATTTTGGCTACTGGCGGATCAGCGTTGGGTGATATTTCCACAAGGTCTAGCTCCATTTCTTGCGCTTTGGCAAGTGCATCGCGGGTATCTATAATTTGTGGTTCTACTCCTTCTCCTACAAGACGTACTTTTCTTACGCGGATTTTTTCATTAATTGCGTGCTTATCTTCTTTGATAATACGAGCCGGACCTCGGTCTTTGCGTCTTCTTATTGCTATGGCTAAAAAATTTTAATTAAACTTCAAATGTTTTGATGGTACTTTTTATTTCATCATTGATTGTGGTTACTAGGTCGTCTAAATGAATAGAACCTAAATTTTCACCACCATGTTTTCTTACAGAAATTGTGCCGTCCTTTTCTTCCTGTTCTCCTACAATAATCATAAAGGGAAACTTGTTCATTTCTGCCTCGCGTATTTTCTTGCCTATGGTTTCAGCTCGATTATCCACATGGGTACGAATTTCGTGATTTTCAAGAGACTGGGAAACCTTTTTCGCATAATTTTCATATTTCTCGCTTAGTGACAATATGGCAACTTGTTCGGGCATGAGCCATAATGGGAAATTACCGCCGGTATGTTCTAATAAGATGGCAATAAATCGCTCCATACTGCCAAAGGGCGCACGGTGTATCATCACAGGTCGGTGTGACTCGTTGTCTGCACCTTTATACCATAAATCAAATCGTTCAGGTAAGTTGTAATCAACTTGTATGGTTCCTAACTGCCAGCTGCGTCCCAAAGCGTCTTTTACCATAAAGTCCAACTTTGGACCGTAAAAAGCAGCTTCTCCTTCTTCAACGACATAGTCTAGGTTTTTTGCTTGCGCCGCTCTTAAGATTGCATTTTCTGCTTTTTCCCAGTTGGCGATATCACCTATATATTTTTCGGGTTTTTTAGGATCTCTAATACTTACTTGGGCTGTGAAATTTTCAAAACCTAATGAACCGAATACATAAAGAACTAAGTCAATAACATCCATGAATTCTTTATCTAACTGGTTTGGCGTACAAAAGATATGTGCATCGTCTTGTGTAAAACCTCTTACACGTGTTAAACCATGTAATTCACCACTTTGTTCATAGCGATAAACGGTACCGAATTCTGCAAAGCGCTTAGGTAAATCTCTATAGGACCATTGCGCACTGCGATAAATCTCGCAGTGATGAGGGCAATTCATCGGTTTTAACAAAAACTCCTCATCATCGGCAGGCGTTTTTATGGGCTGAAAAGAGTCTGCGCCATATTTCTCATAATGACCACTGGTTACATACAATTCTTTTGAACCGATGTGTGGGCTTACCACCATTTCATAACCCGCCTTTTTTTGAGCGGCTTTTAAAAAGTTTTCCAATCGTTCGCGCAAGGCGGCACCTTTAGGTAACCACAACGGTAATCCCTGGCCCACACGCTGCGAGAAGGTAAATAATTGCAATTCTTTTCCTAGTTTGCGGTGGTCGCGACGTTTTGCTTCCTCCAGTAATTCTAGGTACTCGGTTAAATCCTTTTGTTTAGGAAACGATATCCCGTAAACGCGGGTAAGCTGCTTGTTTTTTTCATCACCACGCCAGTAGGCACCGGCAATGCTCATGATTTTTACAGCTTTTATAATATCGGTTGATGGTATGTGGCCACCGCGACACAGGTCGGTAAAGGTGTCATGGTCGCAAAAAGTAATGGTACCATCTTCAAGATTCTCTATAAGTTCTACTTTAAAAACATTCCCTTGTTCTTTGTAGTAGTTAAGCGCGTCTTGTTTTGTCTCGCTGCGCATGTTAAAAGTATGCTTACCGCGCGCTATTTCTAGCATACGGGCTTCTACTTTTGGTATGTCGGCCTCGGTAAACGATTGACCATTAAAGTCCACGTCATAGTAAAATCCGTTTTCTATGGCGGGTCCTATGGTTAATAATGCACCAGGGAATAAGTCGGTAATCGCTTGTGCCATCACGTGCGATGTAGAATGCCAAAAAGCCTCTTTTCCCTCGGGATTGCTAAAGGTAAAAAGCACCAAATCACCATCTTGAGTAAGCGGTGTTTTTGTTTCAATTTTGGTCTTGTTAAAACTGGCACTTATAACATTGCGTGCAAGTCCTTGCGAGATACTCATCGCCACATCCATAGGAGTGACGCCGCTTTCAAAATTTTTAATACTGCCGTCGGGCAAGGTAATGTTTATCATAACTACAACTTATGCGCGGCAAAGGTAAACGCTTTGCACTTAATTTCAACCACCTTTTTGTCGTGTTGTTTGGGTTTAATTGTATTATTTGCGCTGTTTGTTAGCGAGTCTATAGCCATGATAAAAAACGACAAGCTTGTAGGTATTTCGCTTTCGCGAAAGCGAAATTTTTAAAATATTATACAATTAATCACAAGTACCGATTGTGTGTAAAAGCGTTCTTTAAGATGTTATTATGCTTAAAATTAATACAATACATGTAATCTATTTTCTTTTGAACTATTTTTATCGTTAAATAACTGCATTAATAGTTGTATAACTAAAAAAGTAGTTATATGTTTGTGGTGTTAGAAGTCGAAGTTCAAGTTTAAGTTCAAGTTTAAGTTTAAGCCTAAATTTAAGTTTAGAATTATAAGTTCAACAAAAAAAGTCTTAATACTTAATACTTTGTACTTACTACTTACTACTAAATACTAAAAAATGGAAAAACTCACCGCCAAAGAAGAAGAAATCATGCACGTGTTGTGGAAGCTTAAAAAGGCTTTTGTAAAAGAAATCGTGCCGCATCTAGAGGGAACAAATCACTACAACACGATATCTACCGTTGTGCGTAAGCTCGAGGATAAGCAGTATGTGGGGTACGAGGCTTTTGGCAAAACGCATCAATATTTTCCGCTGGTGACTAAAGAAATGTATCGCAATCACTTTGTAATCAATGCGATGACCTCTTATTTTAATGATTCCTATAAAAATATGGTTTCGTTCTTTGCCAAAGAAGAAAAAATCACTGCTCAAGAATTGCGCGATATTTTGAAAACACTAGAATCTAAAAACCAATAACTATGGACGCATTACTCGAATTTGTTTGGAAAAGCACTGGCGTGCTGCTGCTTTTTACGATTGTATATCAGCTTTTTCTTAAAAGACTAACCTTTTTTAATGCAAACCGCTGGTTTTTACTCATGGGTTTAGTGGCGTCTATGGTGTTTCCGTTTATAGAAATCACCCAAAAAGTGTATGTTGCAACGCCCCAAGAAGTGGTCACTCCGCAACAAGCAGGCACCCCCATGGCCTATATGCTAGAAAGTGACTCTCTAAACAAACAGCCCGTTGTACAAGAACCTGCGCTTGATTTAGAACTGCTTGCCTTGTACGCATACTTTGCTATTGTTTTGTTTTTCTTAGGTAAAATGGTGGTCGAACTTGCATCACTCTTCAGGTTAATAAAATCGGGTGTACGTGTAAAACGCGAGGGGTTTGTGTTTGTTACGCTTTCGCGAAAGCTGACACCTTTTAGTTTCTTTAAGTACATATGTTACAGCGCACAGGAACACGATAATGTGGAACTTCAATTAATTATAGACCACGAGAAAGTCCATGCACGGCAATGGCACAGTGTTGATTTACTGGTAAGTCATGTGTATCGCGCCTTTTTCTGGTGGAACCCGCTGGCATGGCTTGTAAAAAAACAAATAGGAGAAAACCTAGAGTACATTGCCGATGCTGTGGCAAAACGCCAACATGCGCAGGGAATCACCTATGAACGCGCGTTACTGAGTCGCGCGGCGAGTCACATGCAGCCGGCACTGGCCAATAATTTTTTCACGCCGTTTATCAAGCAGCGCATTCTTATGCTTCAAAAAGAGGCAAGCGCCACCTGGAATGCCT
>DAIRDE010000047.1:2854-20827 GCA_036796335.1 Nonlabens sp. | reverse complement strand
CCACAAACCAGCAACTCCTCACCTACCAAAAATTAACGAAGGTTTGATAATGTTGCACACACATTTTAACCCTAAACCCATGTTTTAAAAAGTCTTACAAGAATACAATGATTAAGTTTCTTTTAACAAATGTTCTTTTAAAAATAACGGTAAACAGTCCTAAATGACCAGATAGCAAACCTGTCAGTCTGGGTGCGTTTCATCGATTTTGTTTACAGATAACTCGTGAAGTGTTTCAAAAATATAACCCCACAACCGCACAGGTCGTAAACGGTTAGTAAAACAATGAATGTTCAGGGAATAAAAAAATCCTCACCTAAACTAGGTAAGGATATGTAAGGTGGGCGATGAGGGATTCGAACCCCCGACCCTCTCGGTGTAAACGAGATGCTCTGAACCAACTGAGCTAATCGCCCTTAAAGCGGATGCAAATATACAACAGTTGTGTACATGTGCAAGTTTATTTTTGCAAAAAATTAAATAACCTCGGCAACTACAAAAATACTGCCTGTGACGATAATTAAATCTGCAGCGTTTGCTGCTGATTTAGCGTTATTTAGCGCGTCCACAACACGGTCGTGTGCGATACAAAAAAAACCGTGTGCTTGTAATTTTTCCACCAGTACCGCTGTTTCCATACCTCTTGGCACGTTAGGTTTTGCGACATAATACCTCGCATGCTTCGGTAAATACGCGACAATGCTGTTTACATCTTTATCGGCCGCCATACCTATCACAATATGCAGCTTGTTAAATTGTTCTTTACCTATGGCGGTGGACAGTTCGCGCCATCCCGCCGGGTTGTGTGCAGTCTCGGCAATGATTTTAGGATGCAGTTGCAGCGTCTCAAAACGACCCCGCAGCCCAGTATTTTTAACCACGCGCAGCAGTCCGTTGACAACATGTTCTTTGGGGATTTGAATATGATTTGCTTCGGCTAGCACCTCTACCGCTTTTAAAACTGTACGTATGTTCCCTTTTTGGTACACGCCCGTGAGCTCACAAGCCCATACAGGTGCACGATGGTCTACTATATGTAACGGCGCGTTTTTAAGGAGTGCGCTTTCGCGAAAGCGAGATCGCAACCAGCCCCGTTTTTCTCCTACAACCACCGGGACACCCGACTTTATAATTCCGGCTTTTTCACCAGCGATTTGGGTCAAGGAGTTTCCTAAAAACTGCATGTGATCTTTATCAATGGTCGTGATTATACTGAGTACTGGCGTGATAATGTTCGTAGAATCCAGCCTGCCACCCATACCAGTCTCTATGATGGCGATGGCTACCTGCTGCGATTTAAAATATTGAAAGGCTAGGCCCACGGTCATTTCAAAAAAAGAAAGAGAATGCGACTCAAAAAACGACTTGTGCTCTCGTACAAAAGAAACCACAAATTCTTGCGAGATCATCTCGCCATTAATCTTTATGCGTTCTCTAAAATCCTTGAGATGCGGTGATGTGTACAGGCCTACTTTAAAACCTGCCTCTTGCAAGATACTCGCGAGCACGTGGCAGGTAGAACCCTTGCCATTTGTACCGGCTACATGTATGGTTTTAAACGCTTTATGTGGGTTGCCTAGATGGGCATCTAATAGTAAGGTGTTGTCTAGATTTGCTTTGTAAGCTGCACCGCCTATACGCTGATACATGGGTAACTGGCTAAAAAGCCAATCGCAGGTTTGCTGGTAGTTCACGGTTACTCGCCCAGTTTAAAAATGACTTCTACAAATCCTATTTGAATAGGTCGTGCATCGGGCGCGGCGGTAAACCTAAAAGTGAGCGCGCTTTTACGAGCGGCGTCGAGCAAACACTGTGCTTTATTAGTAGTTCCCTGTTTGCCTGGGGTTGCGTCTACAACTTTACCGCTGCGGTCTACTTCTATTTCTACAATGACGCGGCCGGTTTCATTACAATCGGGTTCAATTTGTTTACCAGTAATTTTACCGCGACCATTTAATCCAAATCCTTTACCACCAGTACCTTTACCCGATCCAAAATAGGCATTTGCATACGGGTCGCCATTTAAATCGCCCTTATTTCCTGGTCCATCGCCGGGACCCTGACCTTGGCTTGTGGTACCATCGGCAGGCCTTGCACCGCTTACACTATTAAGTGCGTCTAGCACACTGCTATCGGGTTTAGGATCTGGTTTTTTTGCAGGCTTTTCGGCTGGTTTTTTTACAGGTTTATCGTTTGTAGGATCTGATTTTATAACCGGCGCATCTGTATCTTCTTGTGTGGCGACGTTGTCTAGTTGCTCTTGTTGCGCTCTAGAAGTTGCTCGTGCTGGGGTGACTTTAGTAGGTTGTGCAGGTTCTACAGCACCCGAACCCACAGCTGTGTTTCCAAAGTTTATCGCAATGCCCTGCTCCTCGGGCGGGTCTAATTCTTTAAGAACAGTCACAAAAGTAAACGCCAGCAATAACGCAGCCGTTATCAGTGAGGTGATAAGCAGGGATTTACGTTTCTCTTTGGTGTCTAGAAATGCCATGTTTATTCTGGTTTAACGGCAAGTATGATTTTAAACTTGTTGCGATTTGCAATATCCATGACTTTAACGGCCTTGTTCATCGCGACCTCGCCATCGGCACGTAAAATAATGGTAGGCTCTTCCTGGTCCTGCATCACTTTTTGGAGCATAGCTTCCATTTCTTCGGGTGCAACCTCGGTATTGTCCACATAAAAAATACCATCTTTAGTAATACTTACCGATGCGTTTTGCACGTTAGACGACTTGCCACTCGCTTTGGGTAATATTAAATCCAGCGCCTCGGGTGTGATGGATGGCGATGTAAGTAAAAAGAAAACCAGCAGTAAAAACACGATGTCGGTCATGGACGACATCGAGAAATCTGGGCTTACTTTATTTCTTCCTTTAAGATTCATTATGCGGGCTCATTTAAAAGGTCTAAGAAATCCATGGCATTAGCCTCCATTTGATTCACGACCTTGTCTGTTTTAACCACGAGGTGGTTGTAACCTATATAGGCAATAATCCCCACAATAAGACCGGCAACGGTGGTTGTCATGGCGGTATAAATACCCTCGGCCAGGGTACCCATATCGGCCTGTCCACCGCTATTTGCGAGTGTATGAAAAGCCAGTACCATACCTATTACTGTACCTAAAAACCCAATCATGGGAGCAGCACCCGCCACTGTTGCGAGTATGCTCACATTTTTTTCTAATTTATAAACCTCTAGTTTACCAGCATTTTCTATCGCGCTGTTAATATCCTCGAGCGGTGACCCTATGCGGCTTATCCCCTTTTCGGTAAGTCGCGCTACTGGCGAGTTTTCTTTGGCACACAGCATTTTTGCAGCGTCTATACGTCCATGCGTTACATGATCTTTAATTTGCAGCATAAAGGTGCTGTCTATTTTAGAACTTGCCCGCAATTGAAACAGGCGCTCAAAATAAATGTAAAGCGCTAATACCAGCAGTATAATAAGTAACACAATTATAATTGTTCCCGCCGCACCACCGCTAGCAACCAGGCTCCATATAGTAAGCGCCTTTTCTTCTACTATCGGTTCTTGTGCGACCCTATTGATCGCCTCGTCTTGAAATGTTGTCATCATTGCATTTAAAATTACTATGCTACTAACGGTAGTACGTTACAAAAATTGTTTTGAGATGTGCGGTATTGTGGATTCGCTTTCGCGAAAGCGAACACATCAACAGATATTACAATAGTACCATAATTTTACAAATAAAAATACACGCCTGCAAGCCCTACCAGCGTAAGGACAATGGTGTAAGGAAAAGCCATTTTGGCCATGCGACCATAAGAAAGGTCAATTACTGGTGCTAATGCCGATGTAAGTAGGAATAAAAAAGCCGCCTGACCATTAGGCGTTGCTACACTAGGCAAGTTTGTACCTGTATTAATGGCGATGGCTAGACGCTCGTACTGCTCCATGGTAATTTTACCAGCGGTATAGGCGGCCTCTACCTCGCCTATGTACACCGTTGCCACAAAAACATTGTCTGATATCATACTAAGTGCGCCGTTTGCCATATAAAATATAGCGGGTTGCGAGGATGGATCCTGACTTAATGCCCAATCAATCACAGGCTTAAACAAATGTTGATCATGAATCATCGCTACGATAACAAAAAACACCACCAATAATCCTGTAAATGGCAGTGCCTCTTCAAACGCTTTACCCAATGCATGTTCTTCTATAATACCTATAAACGCAGTTTGTATAACAATAAGACCTAACCCTATAAAACCCACCGGGGCGATGTGCAGTGCCAGACCCGCGATAAGCAATACAGCCGATATACCCTGAATCACCAGGGCATAGGATTCTTTTTTAGTTCGTTCTTGATCTACCTTATCGGTGTACCCTTGAATAATGTCGCGCACCACCGGTGGCAGGGTCTGACCGAATCCAAAAATGCGTGTTTTTTCTAAAATAACGGTAGTCAACAAACCTGAAAGTAGCACGGGCATTGTTATAGGAGCCATTTTAAGGAAAAAATCGATAAACTGATTGTTTGCACTAATAATTCCTACTGCGGTAAGTTTTCCACCTATTAATAGGTTTTGGGGCTCACCCACGATGGTACAAACACCGCCCAGGGCAGTACCCACCACGCCGTGCATGATTAAACTGCGCAAAAAACTGCGGAATTGCTCTAGTGTATCGCCGCCTAGTTGTTCACGGTCTGGGGTGTTGTCGTTATTGAAATCGCCGTTACTTTGATGCACTTCATTATAAACGTTATAAAAACCAAGTCCCACGCTTATAAGCACGGCGGTCACGGTAAGCGCATCTAAAAAAGCAGAAAGAACCGCACTAAGCGAAACAAAAAGAAGCGACAGGACTATTTTACTTTTAATTTTTGTAAAAACCTTGCTAAAAATGTACATGAGCAACGGTTTCATAAAATAAATACCGGCAACCATAAACACTAAAAGCAGTATCACCTCTAGGTTTTGCGCAACCTCATAATACACACCGCTATCGGATTCGGGACCACCAGCGGTGGTAAGCCCTAGGATAAGCACTTGTATCGCGAGCAGTCCACCAGATTGCAACGGGTAACATTTAAGCGCCATGGCGAGGCAAAAAATAAACTCTGCTATAAATAACCAACCCACGATGGCACCACTTAGGGTAGCAAAAGCGACAAAATTAAGTAGTATAAAAGAAATCATCGTCCACTTAAACCATACTGGACTGTTACCTAAAAAATATTTAAACATTATACGAGTTGTTTTAATGCAATCTCAAACGCTGTTGCGCTTATTTGAGTTTTTGCGTTGTTGTTAGTGTACGTTTTAAAAATGGCATTGTAAATAGTTGTGCTCGTGTCTGAGAATATGGCCTCGTCGGTCATCAGGACTTTGCGTTCCATAAAATAGGCAAATACCCGGGCCATCCCACAATTGGAAATAAAATCAGGAATAAGGCTCACTTGCCTATCGGTATTTTCCATAATAGAACCGAAGAAAATTTCTTTATCGGCAAAGGGCACGTTGGCACCACAAGAAATGACCTCGAGACCCGATGCAATCATTTGATCTATTTGCTCTTGACTTATTAATCTAGATGCTGCACAAGGGGCAAAAACATCGGCTTGGAGTGACCAGATGCGCGCATTTACCTCATCAAACGGGATAAGGTCTGGTGCTTGCAAGGTGTTGCCGGCTTTATTAAGAAAAAGTTGCTTGACCTCTTCAAAGGTAAAACCGTCCTCTTTAATAAGACCCCCAGCCCTGTCGATAATCCCGACAACCTTTGCACCCATTTGCGCGAGGTAAAAGGCGGCTGCGCTGCCTACATTCCCAAAACCTTGGACAACCGCCTTTTTACCTACAATCGTGCCCCCATAAATATCGTAATAGTGTTTTACGGCAACGGCAACACCATAACCTGTAATCATGTCGGCAATCGTGTATTTGCGAGTGACGTCAGGCGAGTATTCTGGATTTTCTATCACTTTAATAACGCCCTGTCGCAGTTGCCCAATACGGTTGATTTTATCAGCCTCGGTCGGCGAGAAATGGCCGTTAAAAACGCCTTCTTGTGGGTGCCACACGCCGCTTTCCTCGGTAATCGGGATGACTTCATGTATTTCGTCCACATTAAGATCGCCGCCGGTACCGTAGTAACTTTTAAGTAGTGGTGATACTGCCTTGTACCAGCGTTCTAGCACTCCTTTTTTGCGTGGGTCTTGTGGGTCAAAGTCGATACCGCTTTTTGCACCACCAATTGCAGGTCCAGAAACAGTAAACTTAATCTCCATCGTTTTAGCAAGCGACAACACCTCGTTCTTATCTAGTCCAGCGCGCATTCTTGTGCCACCGCCGGCAGCGCCACCACGCAAACTATTGATAACAGTCCATCCTTGAGCATATGTTTGTGGATCATTCCAGTGGAAAACGATTTCGGGTTCGGCATTTTCATACCGTTTTAACAATTCTTTCATAATTGGCTATAACGCTCAACAAATATAGAAAGACTGAAAACACAAAACGACAATTTTACATTTTCTTAAGGAACATATATCATTCCCGAGCAGTGATCTACCGGTGCACCAGTTACACTTGCCAGGCAATTATGCTGATTGCGCAACCTTAAAACTCCCAGAAACCCAAAGATGATGGCTTCTTTAAACTCAATAATTTCGGGCGATGGCACTACATAGTGTACCTTACTATATGCACGTATGCGATCCATTAAAAAAAGATTGTAGGCACCACCGCCTGTCACCAGCACTTGCGATGCATTTGTCGTAACACGGGCGATTTGTACGGCGATGTGTTCTACAAACGTTGCGAGTGCGTCATGGGGGTTTTCTTCGGCTTTTAACAGGTCCCAAATGTAAAAGTTTACCCATTCCATACCTAGGGACTTGGGTGCAGCCTGCTGGTAATAGGATAACGCATTTAAATCGTGTACTACCTTGTGGTTTATTTTCCCCGCTTTCGCGAAAGCGCCATCGCAATCATAGGCAGCACCTAACAACCTGGCAAAACGATTCAAAACCACGTTTACGGGACATATGTCAAAGGCAACGCGCTTACCATGTACCGTACTGCTAATATTTGCAAAACCACCCAGGTTTAGACAGTGCGAGTAATTTGCAAACAACAAGGCATCGCCCACGGGCACGAGTGGTGCGCCCTGTCCACCCATAGCTACATCTTCCTTGCGGAAATCGCAAACCACTCGCAATTGCAACAGCTGTGCGAGCACCGGTAAATTACCTATTTGTAAGGTCCTGCCCATCGCTGGCTCGTGATAGACGGTGTGACCGTGGGTACATACTGCCGTAATATGTACAATGGTATGTTCTTGGATAAAAGAATTTATGACACCGGCTAGGTAACTGGTATACGCTTTATTTAAAACATCTAACTGCAGGTCATCTAATTGTATGGCTTGTTGTAATTTCAACGTCCAGTCATCAGTGTAGCTAACTGTTTGTTTATGAACAACCTGAAACTGCCAAGAGCCGTTGTAGGATAGACGCACGTACACCAAATCAATCCCGTCTAGGGATGTTCCTGACATGACACCTATCACGTTATAGTTTTGTGAATTCAATTGATTAGCATTTGAATAAAGTGTACTTTTGAGACTTTAAATTTAATACTAATTAAGAATGGATTTTAGCTTAACTGAGGAACATTTAATGATAAGAGACGCCGCAAGAGACTTTGCACGGACCGAATTGCTTCCTGGCGTTATCGAGCGCGACACACATCAAATTTTTCCTACAGAGCAGGTGAAAAAAATGGGCGAATTGGGCTTTTTAGGCATGATGGCAAGTCCAGAATATGGCGGTGGCGGTATGGACACCATTTCCTATGTCTTGGTTATGGAAGAACTTTCTAAGATAGACGCAAGTGCATCGGTTATCGTATCTGTAAACAACTCCTTAATATGTTGGGGACTAGATACCTATGGCACAGCAGCCCAAAAAGAAAAATACCTGACAAAACTTACCACCGGAGCATCTATAGGCGCCTTTTGTTTATCTGAACCCGAGGCTGGTAGCGATGCAACCTCTCAAAAAACAACGGCCATAGATAAAGGAGACCACTATGTCCTTAATGGAACTAAAAACTGGATTACCAATGGTAACAGTGCCGATTTTTACCTGGTCATCGCACAAACCGATAGAGAGAAAAAACACAAAGGAATTAACGCCTTTATTGTAGAAAAATCCTGGGATGGCTTTGAAGTAGGCGTTAAGGAAGATAAACTAGGTATACGCGGTAGTGATACCCACTCGCTTATTTTTAACGATGTAAAAGTCCCTAAAGAAAACCGCATAGGCGAGGACGGTTTTGGATTCACCTTTGCGATGAAAACACTATCGGGTGGACGTATAGGAATTGCCGCACAAGCTCTGGGCATTGCAAGCGGTGCTTATGAACTGGCAAGAGATTATAGCAAAGTGCGCAAGGCTTTTGGTACCGAGATTTTTAATCACCAGGCGATTGCCTTTAAACTGGCCGACATGCATACCAGCATCACTGCTGCAAGACACCTTGTAATGAAAAGTGCCTGGGACAAAGACATGGGGTATAATTATGACATATCTGGCGCGATGGCAAAGTTGTATGCTTCACAAACTGCAATGGATGTAACCATAGAAGCGGTACAAGTGCACGGTGGTAACGGTTATGTAAAAGATTATCATGTAGAACGCCTGATGCGGGATGCAAAAATTACCCAGATTTATGAAGGGACAAGCGAGATTCAAAAAATCATAATTTCGAGAGATCTTATTAAATAAACCAACAATCCTAAAAGTAAAAAAAGCTCAAAATCAATCGCGGTTTTGAGCTTTTTATATTTAGAAATAAAGTTGCTTGTTTTAGGGAGACCTGATCGTTATGCAGATGGTTAAGGAACAGTTGTAATTATCAAAGTATTATTGCAACTGGTGTACATATTAATTTAATGCCATAAATTACCGCTTGAATTTTAAAAATTAGCGCTTTAATGATCCCAACGCTTTTTACATAAAATAGCTGTGATTGTTGTTTAAAAAAACAAACTATCGATTCCTCCAAAAAAACGGAGTGAATAAAATAAGAACGGTAAATAATTCGAGTCTACCTATAAGCATTAAAAATGCACACCACCATTTACCCAATGCAGGTAACCATGCAAAGTTATCTACAGGCGATAACTTGCCAAAAGCAGGCCCTACATTTCCTAAACTTGTTAACGACCCGCCTATTGCAGTTTCAAAATCCAAACCTAACGCTGCAAGTCCCACAGCACCCACGATAAAGGAAAGCATGTATAGAATAAAGAAGCCTAGTACATTAAAAACAATTTGTGGAGGCACTGCGCGGTTGTTAAATCGCACGGGTAAAACGGCATTGGGATGTAGCGTTCTCTTAAATTCCATAATCCCGTTGCGTATAAGAACAATATGTCGTACCACTTTAACGCCTCCCGAGGTAGATCCTGCACTACCACCTAAAAAGAACAATCCAAAAAACATAATCGTTAAAAAGGGTGACCACATCGTGTAATCGGCACTTACAAAACCTGTGGTGGTCATGACTGCTAGCACCTGGAAAGTACTGTGTCTAAAAGCACTCTCAAACTCACCCCATACCATGGGATGCGCAATACTGGACAACGACAAATCTGCACGGAAGTATATTAAAACGCCAGCAAGTACAGAAAACCCTATTACAAATGCACTGTACCACTTAAACTCGGTATCGCGTGCAATTTTTTTAAACTGCCCTTTGATCGCAAAATAACTTAGTACAAAATTTGCTCCCGCAATAAACATAAAGACAATAATAATCCACTGTATAAGCGGCGTATCATTCCAGTATGCAACACTTGCATTTTTAGTAGAAAAGCCGCCTGTAGATAATGTACTTAACGCATGATTAACAGCGTCAAACCAGCCCATACCTGCAAGTTTAAGCAATACCGATTGCATGCCTGTAAAACCCACATAAATAAGCCATAACCGCTTTGCTGTGTCGGTAATTCTTGGATGCAGTTTATCTGCACTGGGGCCAGGCGCTTCGGCTGCAAATAACTGCATACCACCTATGCCTAACAAAGGTAAAATAGCCACCGCAAGCACGATAATTCCCATACCGCCTATCCAATGGGTAAGACTGCGCCAAAATAGAATCCCCCGCGGCATCACCTCAATATCGGTCATGATACTGGCGCCGGTAGTGGTAAAACCGCTCATGGTCTCAAAAAATGCATCGGTAAAACTGGGTATTGCCCCTGTCAATAAGTAGGGCATTGTCCCTGCAAACGCCATGAGCAACCACCCAAAACTCACGATAATATACCCCTCTTTTTTTTGCAATACCTTTTCATGTGCCCGGGTTAAATACATGGTGATACCGCCCACAAAAATCGCAAGAACTGCTGCTAGCAAAATGTACATACCCTCGAACTCGCCATAAATACTACTTACCACAGCACTCAGGATCATAAAACCGCCGTTAAACAGCAGTAATAGACCCATGACATAAAAGATGATTTTGTAGTTTAAACGTGTCATTTACAAAAACAGTTTTTCAACCTTAGAAATTGCTTTAGGTAAGCAACATACAACCACACAATCACCAGCTTGTATTTTTAAATCGTCCAAAACCGTAAATCCCTCGCCCGATCGCACGACACCGCCTATAATTGCGCTGCGCGTTAGGTCTATATCGTTGACCAGCATGTTACAAACACTGCTGTTGGGCTTGACTACAAATTCTAGCAGCTCTGCATTCATGCTGTCTAACTTAGTCATCGCTACAACCTCGCCTTTGCGTATGTACCTAAAGATATTATTAGCCGCTAGCAGTTTTTTATTGATAAGGGTGTCTACCCCTATACTGTGCGAGATTTGAAAATAGTCCATATTTTCTACCAGCGCGATGGTTTTATTTACGCTCTTACTTTTTGCCATGAGACAAGAAATAATGTTTGTCTCGCTGTTACCCGTTACCGCGATAAAAGCATCCATCTCGTGAATATTTTCTTCTTGCAACAATTCTACATTGCGCCCATCGCCATTTATTACAAGTACCTCGGGCAGGTTATCGGCCAGGTCAAAGGCTTTATTTGCGTTAAGTTCTAGCAACTTTACATTAATACCCATGTCGCTTAAAATCACCGCTGTTTGCCTGCCTATGTTACTGCCTCCCAGTATCATCACATTTTTTATATTGCGTTTTGTTTTACCAGTGAGTTTGTACAACTCGTCCACGCCGTCTTGCGAGGTCATAAAATAAACCTGATCGCCCTCTTTATATTGTGTGTCTTCTCGAGGTATTAAGGTGTATTGCGTGCCAAAACGCTGTATCGCAATGGGCATAAAATGTATCTCGGGCAGGATATGCGCTGCCTCTTTCACACTTTTCCCTACAAAACTTGCCGTGCGAGGCAGGGTCACACCTATCATGGTGAGTGCCCCATCTTCAAACTCATAGCTGTCGTTAAAAGCACTTTGGCTTAGGAGCAGTTCAATTTCTTTGCTCGCCAGCATCTCTGGCGAGATTAACTCGTCTATACCAAATTTTGCAAAGCCCAGCTTTTCCTGATTCTCAATAAATTCGGTATTTGCGATGCGAGCAATGGTTCTTTTAGCACCTAACTGTTTGCTTAACACCGATATAGTAATGTTTGTCGCCTCGCTATTTGTTACAGCAATAACCAGGTCGGCCTCACTTACTTGTGCATCGTCTAAAATTTTTATAGAGGTAGAATCTCCTTTTAAGGTTCTAATATCCAGATGCGTGTCGGCATAATACAGGTTTTCTTTTACGGGATCTATAAGTGTAATATCTTGTGACTCATAGGATAACAACTTTGCGAGATGGAAACCAACTTCACCAGCTCCTGCAATAATAATTTTCATAAGCAATGTTATGGGTTATGTAAAGATACTTTAAAGCTGTTAGTTGGTAAAAAATTGAGCGATGAATATACGGCGGGATGTTTTTATTTCGCTTTCGCGAAAGCGAACTCCTTAAAATCCTGCTGCGCTACACTATCTTTGCATATAGATAAAGAGATGAACGTGAGCACCGAACAAGTAAAACCAAATCAAAACGACCCGAGTGGTAAAAAGCAGCAGGTAACGAGAATGTTTGACACCATAAGTGGTGAATATGACGGTCTTAATCGATTGATATCGTTAGGGTTAGATCAAAAATGGCGCGATAATGTGGTCAATATGGTTGCAGCACATAATCCCGATGTGATTATGGACATTGCAACGGGTACGGGCGACCTGGTTATTAAAATGGCAAAAAAAACAAATGCTTCTAAACTTATAGGTCTGGATATATCGTCTGGAATGCTAGAAGTAGGCAAGGTAAAAGTTAAAGAACAGGCACTAGACAGTCGTATAGAAATGGTTTTGGGCGATTCTGAAAATTTGCAATTTGACGATCATTCTATAGACGCAGTGACGGTGTCTTATGGCGTGCGCAATTTTGAAGACCTTGAAAAAGGGTTGAGCGAGATTTTGCGCGTTTTAAAACCTGGTGGAATCCTGGTGATTCTAGAAACGAGTGTGCCTACAAAATTTCCGTTTAAGCAGGGCTATGGTATTTACTCAAAACTTGTCGTACCGGCGATGGGTAAATTGTTTTCAAAAGATAAAATTGCTTACGGGTATTTGTCTGAAAGTGCATCAAAATTTCCATACGGTGAAAAGTTCAACAATATTTTGCGCAAAGTAGGGTTTACTAGTGTAGAGAATGATTTACAATTTTATGGAGCCTCTACCATTTACAAAGCCGTTAAATTATAGCATGAAACATCTTTTTAAATTAAGTTTAATTCTTTTATTTTTTACACAGCTTGTTGTTGCGCAGCGCATTACCGAAAAAATATCGAATGATGCGACAGGTGGTCGTGGACAAATAGACAATAAGCGATTTACATGGGGATATTACCTAGGCTTAAATACCTATGACTATAAATTTGATTACAATAGGCTAACCGAGGAAGTGTACACCAATCCCAGTTTAGGATTTAATGTGGGTATTGTGGGGGATGTAAAAATTAATGACTACTTTAATTTTAGACTAGAACCGGGCATCAGTTTTGGAACGCGCAATCTCACTTTTAGAGACCCGTCACTTGTGACCGCTGCCGACCGTGATCGCGAGGTGATTTCGACCTATATAAATGTACCTGCCCTAATTAAATTTAGTACAAAACGTTCTAACAACTGGAAACCATTTATTATAGGTGGCGCATCGTGGTCTCGCAATTTAAGTAGTAACGAAGACAACCCTAACGATAACAGCACCGGTCAATTTAGGCAAGTGGCCGATGTTTTTAATTATGAATTAGGCTTGGGAATAGATTTTTATCTTTTCTATTTTAAATTTTCGCCATCTATACGAGGTGTTTTTGCCATCAATGACGAGCTGGTGCGAGATGTAGATCCTAACAGTATGTACACAGGCAGCATAAGCAGTATGCAATCTCGCGGCGTGTTTTTACATTTTACATTCCAGTAGGGCGCAACCACTCGGAAAGAATAATCGCAGCTGCCGTGCCGACATTTAGACTTTCGGTAGTGTGGTCCCCGTATTGGGGTATGGTGTATTTTAATCCCATTGCTAAGATGTTTTTACTTACTCCATGAGATTCGTTACCTAAAACGAGTACCGCATGTTGTGGTAGAGGCGCATGATAAATACTGGTGCCTAGCATAGTCGTTACTAAAATAGGAATATCCAGATGCGCTAGATAGGGTTCTAGGTTTGTGTAATGGACTGTCACCCTGCCTATAGAAGCCATACTCGCTTGTACCGTTTTTGGGTTGTAACAATCTACCGTATTTAAAGAACATACCAGATGTTTTATACTAAACCAATCACACAATCGTATGATGGTTCCTAGGTTTCCAGGATCTTGTACACCATCTAACACCAGTATACGCCCTGATTGCGGTAGTGCAACAGGTTCAGGGATTTTAACAACCGCAAGGTAGCCCGGCGGTGTTTTTAACATAGAAACCTGTTGCATGTCCTTCATAGAAATGTGCATACAATTTAAACCAGGAAACGGCGTTAGACCATCAGTAATAAGCACTAAAACAGGCTCTAAATTTGTTTCAATAAGCTCCACAATAGACTTATACCCTTCTACAACAAACTGCTTATGTGTGTCTCTTCCCTTTTTTGTGGCGAGGCTCTTTATTGCTTTAAGGGTATTCCTAGAAACCATTTAAATTGTACTTTTGACGCGACCTATGCGAGAACACAAATCAGGAGTAAAAGTAATCATATTTCTTATGTTGTCCCTTTTAATAGCATCATGCGATGCTATTAAACGTGTTCCCGCAGGAAAAAAACTGCTGATAGAAAATAAGGTGCAGGTAGATAGTGTTAAAAAAAGTAATGTACGACTAGAAAATTTACTAGTACAAAAGCCCAACACCCGCATTTTAAATACACCACTAGGGCTACATGTGTACAACCTTGCCCGACCTAACCGCGATTCCATATATTTAAAATGGATGCAAGAGAATCCAAAAAAGCTTAAACGCAGGAACAAACTACTCTCTGAAAAGCAAACTATAAAATTAGGGAACGACCTGGTGGCTTTTAACAACTGGCTAAAACGCACGGGTGAAGCACCTAGTGTTTTTAACGAAGACGCCGCTATACGTTCTCAAGAACGGTTGCGCTCATGGTACTGGAATCAGGGGTGGTTTAATGCAAAAGTTGAACATAAAGTGACCGATTTAAAGAAACCACAGCGCGTTGCAGCTACCTATTATGTTACAAAAGGAAAACCCTATATAATAGATAGTCTTTCTAGGATTATAAATTCACCACAAATAGACTCGCTTTATGAAACCAGTAAAGACCGCACATTGCTGCGTAGCGGTACACAATACCTAACAAACGATATAAACGACGAGCGCGAGCGTTTATTTAGCGAGTTTAAAAATAATGGAGTGTACTATATGGAAAAGGAGTACATAAAATTTGAAGGCGATACCGTAAACACAAATCATAAAGCCAATATTACCTTGCGCATAGATGCAAGAAATATTCAAGTTGCAGATACTGTAATTAAAGAACCTTTTAGAATTTTTAAAATAAGTAAAGTAAATATACTCCCCGATTATGCTAGGGGTACCACAGGAGTTGCCACAGACACCGCTTTATATCGCGATTATAGAATCATCACCACAGGTAAAAGGCGCTATCGCATGCAAACACTAACCGACGCCATTGTATTTAAACCTGGTGACCTGTACCGCGATGTAGATAGGGACCGCACCTATCGCAACATCACAAACCTAAATAGTTTTCAGTATCCCGACATACGTTTTATAGAAGATCCTGCCGACAGCACAAAAAGCAGCCTTATTGCAAATGTACTACTCACATCAAAACAAAGATATAGGTTCTTTTTTATTCCCGAAGCCACGCACAACAATATTCAAACTTTTGGTATCGGTCTTAATACGGGTATGATTGTTCACAATTTATTTAGAGGCAGTGAGTTGCTTAACATATCTTTTAGAGGCAATATAGGTGCAAGTGCAAATGCCAATAATATTATAGGTAACTCTAGTCAATTTTTTGACCTACAAGAATTTGGAGCAGATGTAAGCCTGAGCTTCCCACGACTATTTTTACCATTTAGGGTTGATAAAATCATTCCTAAAAGCATGTCACCAGCCTCTATACTATCGTTAGGTTTTTCTAGCCAAACCAATATAGGACTGGACCGTCAGGGTGTTAACGCAGCATTGGGATACACGTGGAGACAAACTGAAACCAAAAGTACACGCCTGGATATCATAAAAGCACAATACGTGCGCAACCTAGATCCAGGGAACTTTTTTAATGTGTACCAAAGCAGCTACAACTCCATTAATAACGTTGCAAACAGCATAGGACTAACAAATCCTATTTATGTAAACAGCGATAATAATTTAACCATTCCCGAGGGAACAAACTTTTTTATTCAAGATGTCGCTAGTGGCATCATACCCACAACAAACGCGCAACGAGAAATCGTTAGAAATATAGGAGAGCGACGCAACAGGCTTGCACAAGACAACCTGATTGTAAGTTCATCCTATGCATGGACGCGCAATACACAAAAAGGTATTTATGACAACAATTTCTCCCGACTTAGCCTCAGGATAGAGTCTGCTGGAAACGTACTAGCAGCCCTAGCTAATGCAACAGGGTCGGCAATAAACGATAATGGAAATCGCAATCTCTTTGGGGTTGAATTTACCCAATACATAAAACCCGAGATTGATTATGTAAGGCACTGGCAATCCTTTAACACCCATGTCTTTGCGATTCGGGCTTTTGGCGGTATCGCCATTCCTTATGGAAATTCTAACAACATCCCGTTTTTAAGATCCTTTTTTGCAGGTGGACCCAACGATAACCGCGCATGGCAGGCTTATGAATTAGGACCTGGCGGTACCGGTGGGCTCAATGACTTTAACGAGGCAAACATGAAGTTGACCTTTAATGCCGAGTACCGTTTCCCGATTATCAACAGTTTTAAAGGAGCCTTATTTGCCGATGCTGGAAACATTTGGAATGTCCTGGATAGTGAAGAAGACCCACTTGCACAGTTTAACGGGTTGCGAGATTTAGAATATCTAGCACTGGGGACAGGGTTTGGTTTGCGATATGATTTTGGTTTTTTTGTGTTGCGACTAGATGCTGGCTTTAAAACCTATAATCCCGCTCGCCCCCAGGGAGATCGATGGTTTAAAGAGCTTTCTTTTTCTAAAGCAGTTCTTAACGTGGGAATCAACTATCCCTTTTAATGCAAAAATTAATTTAGTTACTTTTGTAATCTAACATATTCACCTCATGAGTCACAACATTAAACCAGGAGTTGCAACAGGCGACCAAGTTCAAGAAATATTTGCACACGCCAAAGCAAATGGCTATGCATTACCCGCAGTAAACGTTATCGGTACAAATACCGTAAACGGTGTACTAGAAACCGCTGCAAGTCTTAAAGCACCTGTGATTATTCAGTTTTCTAACGGTGGCGCCCAGTTTAATGCAGGTAAAGGATTAAGTAACAGCAACCAGCAAAGTGCCATTTTAGGCGGTATTGCTGGCGCACACCACATTCACACACTGGCGCAAGCATACGGCGCAACAGTAATCTTGCATACAGACCACTGCGCAAAGAAACTACTGCCATGGATTGATGGTTTACTGGATGCTAGTGAATCTCGCTTTCGCGAAAGCGGAACATCCCTATATTCCTCGCACATGATAGACTTGAGTGAAGAACCGCTAGAAGAAAATATAGAAATTTGCAAGCGTTACCTAGAACGCATGTCTGCAATGAATATGACCCTAGAAATCGAACTGGGAATTACCGGTGGCGAGGAAGACGGCGTGGACAACAGCGATGTAGATGACAGTAAATTGTACACACAACCTGCTGAAGTTGCCTATGCATATGAAGAACTTAAAAAAGTAAGTGACCGTTTTACCATCGCCGCAGCCTTTGGAAACGTACACGGTGTTTACAAACCGGGGAATGTAAAACTAACTCCAAAAATTCTTAAAAACTCTCAGGAATACGTACAGCAAAAGTATGGTACAGGCCCAAATCCAATAGATTTTGTATTTCATGGGGGGTCAGGTTCTTCGTTAGAAGAAATTAGAGAAGCCATAGGGTATGGTGTGGTAAAAATGAATATTGATACCGACTTGCAATGGGGATTTACCCAGGGTATAAAGTCCTATATGGATACCAATGATGGTTACCTGCACAGCCAGATAGGAAATCCCGAAGGTGCTGACGTGCCTAACAAAAAATATTATGACCCGCGTGTGTGGTTGCGCAAGGGCGAGGAAAGCTTTAACGCAAGACTTGTACAAGCGTTTCATGATCTTAATAATGTGAACAGGTTGTAAGCTGTTCTTAGTATTAAGTATTAGGTATAAAGTATTAAGAGGTGAGAGGTTAGAAGTGAGATGGTAGA
>DAIRDE010000047.1:0-2754 GCA_036796335.1 Nonlabens sp. | reverse complement strand
GATGCATCGTAGTGATTAAAGAAAATTGAACTTGAAGCATTGAACCTTGAACATGAATCTTTAAACACGAATCCTAGTTATTAAAATATTTAGAAATTAATACGTTTAGTTAAGTCAATTATAACTCATAACTATAAAACATATGTCTTGGTTTAAAAGAGATAAAAAAGGAATTACAACGCCTACCGAGGCCAAAAAAGACATTCCAAAAGGACTGTGGTTCAAATCACCTACTGGTAAAATAGTAGATGCTGAGCAGTTAAAAAACAACTTCTATGTAAGTCCAGAAGACGGTTATCATGTGCGCATAGGTAGTGCAGAATATTTTGATATACTTTTTGACGATAATAAGTTTAAAGAACTGAATCCAAATATTACTTCTAAAGACCCACTCAACTTTGAGGATTCTAAAAAGTACAGCGACCGTTTAATTGACGCCCAGAAAAAAACAGGACTTAAAGACGCTGTACGCACCGCAGTAGGTAAATCGCAAGGCCATGACCTCGTTGTTGCGTGTATGGATTTTGCATTTATAGGTGGTTCTATGGGTAGCGTGGTAGGAGAAAAAATTGCTCGCGCAGCAGACTATTCTCTTAAAAACAACATCCCTTTTATGATCATTTCTAAGTCTGGTGGTGCGCGCATGATGGAAGCAGCCCTATCGCTCATGCAACTTGCTAAAACCAGTGCAAAACTAGCGCAACTTGCAGAGGCTGGCATCCCATATATATCGCTATGTACCGACCCGACAACAGGTGGTACGACGGCATCCTATGCCATGTTAGGTGACATAAACATAGGAGAACCAGGTGCGCTAATCGCATTTGCTGGACCACGAGTGGTAAGAGATACTACAGGTAAAGAATTGCCAGAAGGATTTCAGACAGCCGAGTTTTTACTTGAAAAAGGATTTCTAGACTTTATTTGCCCACGTCACGAGTTAAAACAAAAAGTGAATCAGTATTTGAATTTGATATTAAATAGAGAGATGGCTGTTAGTTAAGTCATCAATTTTTATTGATCCATTCTAATTTGCAATGCGCTATCGCCATTTTAAGCTGCACCTAGCTGTCAAGTATACAGTTACGATAGTTCATAGTAAGTGCCCATTTTGAACAATGGTAGAATCCCTTTCATTTTATTGTAACTTTCTTGAATGCGGTTGAATGTCCTGCTTAATATTTCGCAATTGTCGTTTTTAAAAACTGCTTGCCAAGAGTATTGTTTTGCTTGCTAACTTAAAATCTTCAAAACAATAAAATATAATCTTTTGAAACCGCTGTATTTGTTGGGTAGCCTTTTAAAACAATAAAGATCTTTCTTTACATTTAGGGATTAGTTTTATTGCGCTTATTTTTTGCTAATCTACAAATTAGCTCAAATTTGTAGATTATAATCGACGTTTTAGATTTAATTTGTAGATTAGTGTATCTTTGCCACATAAAATGGTACATCATGATTGAGCGTATATTGAAACAAAATATAGTGTCGCGATGGCGCGATCGTAAAGTGATTGTTGTCACAGGACCCAGACAAGTAGGAAAAACGACACTGTTAAAAAATATTTGTAACGAGCAGGGGCCTTTCCTTTTTCTAAACGGTGATGATTTTAATACACGTACCATCTTACAAGACTTTTCAAAGAAAAGGTGGGAAACCATCCTGGGCAACAACACAACATTATTTATTGACGAGGCGCAGCGCATTCCCAACATAGGTTTAGGTGTTAAAATTATTTATGACGAACTACCTACTGTTAAAGTTATCCTGTCAGGTTCATCTGCTTTAGATCTTAATTCGCAAATAAAAGAACCGTTAACAGGCCGAAAATGGGAGTTTTCTTTGTTTCCAATCTCGTGGCTTGAATGGTTGCAACACACCAGTTATCTTGACGCACAAGGCGATTTAGAAAATCGATTAATTTATGGTATGTATCCTGAAGTAATCACTAGCAGGGCCGATCAAACAGCTATTCTCATGCATTTGAGTAGTAGTTATTTATACAAAGACTTACTTGAATATGATGGCATTAGAAATCCCAATCTGCTCACAAAATTATTACAGGCTCTCGCATTACAATTAGGAAACGAGGTCTCTTATAATGAACTCGCACAACTGCTTCAAGTAGATAGGGCGACGGTAGAAAAATATATCGATTTGTTGGAAAAAACCTTTGTAATCTTTAAACTTCAGGCATTAAATAGTAATCAACGTAATGAGATAAAAAACTCGCGAAAAATCTATTTTTACGACAACGGTATTCGCAACGCCATTTTGCAAAATTTTAGCCCAATATCGCTGAGAAACGATGTAGGTGCCTTATGGGAAAACTTTTTAATTACTGAACGTATGAAGAAACACAGCTATAAGCATACCTTTGGTTTCCAGTACTTTTGGCGCACTTACAGCGGTCAGGAATTAGATTATGTGGAAAAGGCAAACGATACATACCATGCTTTTGAGTTTAAATGGAATGAGAAGAAAAAAGCAAAATTCCCCGAATCATTTCAAAAATCATATCAAAACGCAACGTTTTCCACCATCCATCGTAAAAACTTTGATGACTTTTTATTGTAAATTCATTATTTGCAAACGAATTGATTCATTAAATCTACGGTTGTATGCGGTAGGTAGTATTAAGTATAAAGTATAAAGTATAAAGTATTAAGAGGTGAGATATTAGAGGTGAGAGGTGAGATTGTACGTCCCTGATATAGGTTGACCACTAAAAGTGGAAAACAATGAAAGCAAATT
>DAIRDE010000046.1:0-21083 GCA_036796335.1 Nonlabens sp. | reverse complement strand
CAACCTACACCCACAAAACAAGATGCTGAAATAAATTCAGCATGACAACAATATGGGTTTACTAACGTCAGAAGGTCTAACCTTGCGTTGAAGGTGTTACACGCGATGCTTAGAAACGCTCACAGCAAAAGGACAATACATTTCTTTTTATCGGTGGCAAATAAAAAAGGAAAGTACCGTGTTTAAATCTTTCTTAATAGCGCAGTCATGCTCACTTTTGCTTCTAAGTACGATTTTAGGTCTTTAATCGCGATACGTTCTTGAGTCATGGTGTCGCGTTCGCGCACGGTCACAGCGTGGTCTTCTTTAGTATCATGGTCTACAGTCACGCAAAATGGCGTTCCATTTGCGTCCTGCCTGCGGTAACGGCGACCTATGGCGTCTTTTTCGTCATATTGCACTTTCATGGACCATTTAAGTTCTTCTATGATCTCGCTGGCTATTTCGGGCAAGCCATCTTTCTTAAGTAACGGCAATATCGCAGCTTTAACAGGGGCGAGTGCCGCTGGTATTTTAAGAACTGTGCGCTCGCTGCTGTCTTCTAATACTTCATCGTGCAGTGCATTTGAAAAAATTGCGAGAAACATGCGGTCTAGACCTATCGATGTTTCTATAACATACGGCACATAGCTGCTGTTTGTCTCGTGGTCAAAAAACTGTAGTTTTTTACCACTGTGTTCTTCATGAGCTTTAAGGTCAAAATCGGTACGGGAATGTATACCCTCGAGCTCTTTAAAGCCAAAGGGAAAATTAAATTCAATATCAGTCGCGGCGTTGGCATAATGTGCAAGTTTTTCATGGTCGTGAAAACGGTAATTGCTTGGGTCTATTCCTAGCGCACGATGCCATGCCATGCGGCGTTCTTTCCACACTGCAAACCACTCGAGCTCGGTCCCCGGCTTTACAAAATATTGCATTTCCATTTGTTCAAACTCGCGTTGACGGAATATAAACTGGCGTGCAACAATCTCGTTTCTAAATGCTTTACCTGTTTGTGCGATTCCAAAAGGTATTTTCATACGTCCCGATTTTTGCACGTTCAAAAAGTTTACAAAAATACCTTGTGCTGTTTCTGGACGCAGGTACAAGTCGGTTGCGGTGTCGGCACTTGCGCCTAGTTTGGTGCCAAACATCAGGTTAAACTGGCGCACATCGGTCCAATTTTTAGAACCCGTGTCTGGGTCGGTGATATCTAACTCTTCAATAAGCGCTTTTACACCCGCAAGATCCTCGGCTTGTAGTAATTGTGCGAGACGTTCTACGGGTTCTTTGGCTGCTTTTAGGTAACCTACCACACGCTCGTTTGTTTGTCTGTACAAGTCTGCATCAAAGCTATCGCCAAAACGCTTTGCTGCTTTTTCCACTTCTTTTTCGGCTTTTAGGCGTTGTTTCTCGCAGTAATCTTCTATGAGTACGTCTGCACGATAGCGTTTTTTAGAATCTTTATTATCGATAAGCGGGTCGTTAAACGCGTCCACGTGGCCACTCGCTTTCCAGGTGGTGGGGTGCATAAAAATCGCTGCATCTATTCCTACGATATCTTGGTTAAGCTGCGTCATTGCAAGCCACCAGTACTCGCGTATATTTTTTTTGAGTTCGGCGCCGTTTTGCCCATAGTCATAAACAGCTTGCAGCCCGTCATAGATCTCGCTAGATTGAAAAACATATCCGTACTCTTTTGCGTGAGAGAGTACTTTTTTAAACTGGTCGGTTTCGTTTGTTTGTGCCATAGCTGCAAATGTAAAAAATAGGTGGGTAAGCTGCTAGGTCTAATTTGTTATTTAGCAGTGTTATTTTGTTCGCTTTCGCGAAAGCGAAATCCCTGCACACCTTATTACCCTTTACAGGTTTTTTTCTAGTGTCCAACCTGTGCGTTTACCGTATTTTTAAACCATGCAAAAGTGTTGGCATTTCATAGAAAGGCGTCCTGTGGTCACCGTTGTGGGCTGGGCAGTGTTGTTGCGGGCATTATTTTTTGGTTTTTACAGCCATGTGTCGTTGTTTCCTGATGCTTTTTATTACCGTGATTTAGCTACATATATGGCTAAGTGGGATTTAACTGGGTACACGGGTGAGCGCACACCAGGTTATCCTGCCGTTATTGCACTGATGGGCGAGCAGCTATGGGCCGTTGTTTTTGTACAAATGGTGCTGGGTGTTTTTACGACGTTTTTAGTTTATGATACTGCGCGGCTTTTGCTTACAAACAAAGGAATTGCTGCAATTACTGCCATGTTTTACACGTCGTTCTTGTTTGTATTGTTTTTTGAGTTTGCGATTTTGACAGAGTCGCTAAGCATCTTTTTATTGCAAGCGATTGTGTGGTTTATTGTGCGAAATAAGCTTCTAGAGTCCCTTGTGGCATTGCATAAATATATGTTGTTAGCGATGCTTATTGCCTTGCTATTTATGACTCGACCCATGTTTATTTATGTGCCTATTTTGTTTAGTCTATTTTATTGTTGGAATTTTTTAAAAACGCAATTTTTCAAAACGATTACCGTAACCGTGCTGCTTTGTGGTACGACCTACATGACACAAATAGGGTGGCAGCATGTAAATTATGAAAATACGGGATACTGCCAAACGACCTATTTTATGGGCTACAACCTCATGCAAATGGCGACTCATTTCTTCGAAAAAATTCCTGACGAGCATGCTCAGGTGCGTGATATTTTATTGCAATATCGACAGCGCGCACAAGACAGCTTGCCTGCTGCACAACTGCCCATGACCGTGTGGCATGCGCAAGACGCGCTGTTATTGGAAACGGGACTAAGTAAACAGGAATTAGGCGCCTATTTTAAGGAACTTGCGATACCGCTTTTTAAGGAAAATAAAGCGGCTTATGCACAGCAAGTGGGCTGGTCATTTTGCCTGTTTTGGGGTTCGCGATCGCATTTTTTGTGGAACAAAGAGGCGATGCAGCCTGTTTTTATGCAAAAGGTGGTAGTAGGAATCTCGTACTATTTGCAAAGCCCCTTGCTTATTTTGCTGAATCTGTGTTTTTTAATAGCGAGTGGTTTTGTTTTGTGGCAACTAGTGCGCTCAAGATTTAAATTTTTAGACACACGCTGTTTTCTGGTTTGTCTAGTTCTTGCGGCAGCATGTGCACAAGCGCTCGTGGCTTATGGTGATAATAGCCGGTTTGCTTTTCCGTTTTTTGGGATTGTGGTGGTGGTTGCTGTAGATGGAATAGGGAAATTGTTTTCTAAATAACAGCTATGTTTAAGCAAATCGTTTTTATAAACGGTTTATTTCTTTTCATAAAGCCTATAAAATATACCTTTACTTTTGAATTGTTTTACTAGTACATAGTCATGTTCCAACTTCTCAAGGACGATATCGCTTACGTTGTTAATGTTTGAGTAAATCACATAATTACTAGCTCCTGTGAAGCCGTCTAAAAATCTATTGTCATCATCGAGTTTGTAAATACTAAGTTTTCCCTGACTTGGAAAAAAAGCCTCAACTTCTTTAAAGTCTATATTTTCATCTTTTAGATAGGAAACCATTTTATCTTTCAATTCAAAGTACGGTAGATATGCCAAGCTTGCATCCCAACCTTGAGAAATTTTATCAGGATAGATATAAAAATGACCCGAGATTAAAAAAATACATATGAGTGAAAGAACCGCTTTCTTAAATCGTTCATTGTACGATGTGACAATGAATAATACTGTGGTAGTGAGCGTAACAATTATAAAAATGGGAAGTAAGTATCTAGGACCCATTAAGTTTTTAGCCCAAAGCATATTCAGAGGCAATAAAAGGATAAATAAGAGCATCAATATCAATAAAGGCAATGCACTTTTAAGTTTTAGAATGCTTAATTTATACTTAAAAAGTATAAAAATGAGTAACACCCATACTGCTAGTCGTCCAGAATCCAGTAGCCGCCAACCATAGATTGCCACGTTCCTTAGAAATCCTAAAAAGTCTACACGTTCAAAACATGCTGCCCAAGTCATATCCTCGTGATAGCCTATCCAACCTGTTTGAATATAATGATAAGAATTATAGGCGATAAAAATAAATGCACCTGGAACGTACCATAACCCTTGTAAAAAGACTTTCAGTAAAAATGTTGTGACGATGCCTTTATGCGCTATCCATAATAATATAACATGATATAAGAACAAACAAAATGCCACCATTGCACCACGGTTGCTTGTTATCATAAGTCCCAAAATACTTATTAGTAAAAATATTCCCTTTTTTTTATTGATGCTGTTCAACGCCATTAGAAGAAAGAAAACCAAACAAACGTCTGGAGAGACAAGCGTAATTTGCCCTAATAAAGTTGGTTCTAATAATAGCGCCAGAAAAAGAAATGGGCTGAATGTTTTAGCTACGTAATGTTTGCTTAAAATTATCAGCTGCCATAAGATTCCTATTACAAATGGAAGTAGAGCTAGATGGCTTACTAATACACTTTTACCAAATAGGCTCCACGTGGCCGCTATATACCACCCAAATGCGGGAACGTGACCGCTATCTATCTCATTGGGTAACAAAAAACCATTTAAATTAATGGAATAAAAGTAACTAGGATGTTCAGACCCGAACTGTATGGTATCCCAAAAAAAAGGATTTGTGCTCGTAAGAAAAAATAATGTAAGTACTCCGAATACTCCAATTCCATAAAGCAGCTTATCTTGTACACTCATGGGCTTCAGACGTTGTTAAAAATTTTGAATTTTAAACCAAAGTTTTTGGCAAGAAAGTACTGTGCTGATGTCTTTAAAACACCCAAGCCGTATATTACGCTACGTTTAAAGTTAATAGATGATGCTTCCTCAAAATAACGGGTGGGGCAAGTTATCTCTGCAATCTCATGACCAGCAAAACAAATTTGTGCAAGCATTTGGTTGTCAAAAATGAAGTCATCAGAATTTTTTGTGATGTCAATGTCCTTAAAAATGCTTGCGTCAAAAGCTCGGTAACCAGTATGATACTCTGCCAGTTTTTGATTCATCAATATATTTTGAGCGGCTGTTAAAAACCTATTTGCCACGTACTTGTACAAAGGCATTCCGCCATTTAAAGCTCCCTTTCCTAAAATTCGAGACCCTAAAACTACCTTATAAACATCATTTGCTATAAGGTAAGCCATGGAATGAATGAGTTTAGGTGAGTACTGGTAATCTGGATGCAACATAATAATGATGTCAGCCTCTAATTCTAAAGCTTTTTTATAGCATGTTTTTTGGTTGCCACCATATCCAAGATTTTTTTCGTGTCTCACAATGTGCTTGATCCCTAGTGTTTTAGCCACTTCGTCGGTGAAATCAACGCTGGAATCGTCAACGAGTACTACATCGTCTACAATGTCAAATGGTATTTCAGCGTACGTTTTCTCAAGAGTTCGAGCAGCATTATATGCGGGAAGTACGATAACCAATTTTTTATTTAACAAATCATTAAATTTTAAAGAATATATTATCTTCAATTTTGAACTTCTTCAAATATATTTTTAAATCTCATGAAAACAGTCTCAACAGTATTTTTATTTTTTATTGCCTCCACTACATTGTTTTGCCAGAATATTTTTCCTGTAAATGGTTCGGTAGGAATAGGAACTAATACTCCTACGGCGCCATTAGATGTTAATGGATTGATTAAAAGTAAAAGTATACAAATTTACAATTTAAATTCTACTCCACAGTTGACAATAGGTGTTCCTATGGGTAATAATCGGAATTTTAATTTCGACATAAACTCTAATTTTGGGTCTGAGTACAGTGATTTTTTTATTAAAGATAATTTAAACAACACAAGACTTCAAGTTTTTACAAATACACAAAGTAGCTCTCTAACTATATACGACAATAATCAATCTTAAATATTCGGCGTAAAACAAAATTCTTCTGCACCTTCTGGGCTACAAATGTTTTTACATATGCCACGACCTCATACTAAAATCGTCATTGGTGGTTATGCAGATTACTTGCTTGCTGAAGGGCATAATTTCATAGTAAAAGATGGTTCTGCTTTGATTGAAGGTAACATTTTCACAGACGAGTCGATAGGTATAGGTACTAGAAATTTTGTTGATGGTGCAGATGTTTACAAATTATCGGTAAAAGGAAAGATTAGGGCAGATGCAGTTAAGGTTTACACCACATGGGCTGGTTTTGTTTTTGAAAAGGGATATAAATTGCCTTCACTGAATGAGGTAGAAAATTTTATAAAAGAAAATGGACATCTCAAAGGTGTGCCAAGTGCTAGTATTGTCGAAAAAAATGGTATAGATTTAGGGGAGATGAATAAAATACTACTACAAAAAATTGAAGAATTGACACTGTACATAATTGAATTGGATAAAGAAATTCAACGTTTAAAAAAGTAACATATGAAAACTTTTTATAGTTTATTATTAATCGTGTTCTCAGTTTTCAATATGGTTTCTGCCGAAAGCTATTTTTTTTACGTTACTAGTTTTGATGAATTTCTTGAGGTAGACTTTAAATTAAATGGAGAATATTTACAATATAATGGTAATGAGGAATGCCTTAAAAAATTGTTTGATCAAAATAATATCATAATGTTTGAAAAGGCATTTCCCGCTTCGCAAGATTCAATACTAAAAAGAGCATGGCAAATTGAAACAGAAACTAAAGACTTAGGAATGATATTCCTTTCAAGTTGTGGTCATTTATTTGATTTTACAGAAGAGTTTTATAGTTCAGAACTATCTTTTTATCCTAACGATTACGGTACGACAAGTCCTATAACAAATTCTGGGGCGCCATTAAGCTTGAGCGCTTACGATTTTTTGAGGGTACCAGAAGCTTGGGACATTAGTACCGGCCGAAATGATATAAGAATTGCGATAGCAGACACTCGACCTATTCCTAATTTAGATATTAATGATAAGATTGAATACAGTGTAAACGCCCCTTCGACATCGTTTTTTGCTGTGCATGGTACGACATCAGCGGAATATGCGGCTGGACGAATGGATAATGCTTATGGTCTTGCAGGGATTTGTGCTGATTGCGATTTATATAGCATGAATTACGCTGCTACTTCAACCTATAATGAAATGATTGCCATTTCACAACAAGAAAAATTTATAATCAATTGTAGCTGGTGGTCGAGCAGTGGCGCACCTGTCTTAATGCACCAATTAGCAGTAAGGGAAATTACCAATAACGGTAGTATTATTATAGCTGCTGCTCATAATGACGGCTGGGCAGTTAATCCAGGTTCTTTAGAATATTATCCTGCATCATATGATGAGGTTATCTCAGTTAGCTCAGTTGGTCACAACACAGGACTAAGAGATAATGTAATGACTTTACCTAATGGAATTTATTTTAACAGAAGTGTCAAAGATATGGTTTGTGGTAGCATTGGGTTTGCAAATAATGACCCGATTAATGGCGAAGCAATATCATTTACAGCTGGAACCACGACACTCAACACTTTTGTTGATATTTTAGCTCCTGGCTATGATGTGCCAATATTTGGAGACTATGTAATTAACGGGACAATTATTAATGGTGTGTCAGCAACCTCAACAGCTGCTCCGCAAGTTTCTGGAACAGTAAGCTTAATTTTAAGTGTAAATAATTGCCTTGAATATCAAGAAGTTCGTTCAATTTTGCAACTTAGTTCAAGATATATTGGTGACATTTCAGCAAATAGCATATTCTTAGGAAATTTTGGTTCTGGAAGTATGAATAGTTTTAAGGCAGTAAAAATGGCAAATCAGATGAATCTCTCCAGTGGTAACGTAATTGTTGAAAATCAAATATTTGAAAGGTGGTATTTCCCATTAAAATCTTCACCTTTTGAAATAACTGTTAGAAATCAAATTTTCAGAGATGCAGCTATTGTCGATTTTCAAGCTAAATCTGCAATATACTTAGAACCTGGTGTTGAATTAAATCCATCAACATCTGGTTATGCTGAGTTTTTGGTTGATTCTAATTTATCTTGCGGCTTTCCTATTAAAAGTGGAAGGTTTAGTAATAATAAGGTAAATAATCATAAACAAAAGGTTTTGGAATTTAAAGTGTCAGTAACTCCTAATCCGGTTAAGTCAATTACTACTGTTATATCAACCTCGGAAATAATTTCGTATGAAATCTACAGTGTTGAAGGTGTGCTAATTCGTTCTATTACCAATCTCATAGCTACGAAAGAATTTAATGTGGACTTGGAAGATCTGAGTACTGGTTTGTATATTCTCAATGCCATTTCCGCCGCAGGTCTAAAGACAAGTTGTAAATTATTAAAGGAATAATTTTGGAATCGTTGTAAAATTATGAAACGCCTAGTTACACCAGATGATTTTATAGAGACTTATAGCAAAATAAAGCAACGCGGCTTTCAATTTATTGTATCAAAATTTAACTTAAATGCAATAAAGCGCACTCATAGTGCTTTTGAAGTCGACCGAATTACATCTTCAAATTGGTGGTTGATTCCACAAATGCATAAACGTTGGAATTATCTCATTACAGGCGATGAAAATACAGGTTATGAGCATTTTCTGGCTGAAAATTATTTAAAAGACAAATCAAATCTTAAGATGCTATCATTAGGTTCGGGGAATTGTGCACATGAGCTGGAACTATCAAAATATGGTGTATTTTCAGAAATTACCTGTGTTGATATCGTGGAGTCGCTATTAAACAGTGCAAGATCTAGTTTAACTACCGCCCATAAGGCTCATTTTAATTTTATATGTAGTAGCATTTATGATCTTAAGATGGAGTTGGCATCCTATGATGTAGTTTTTTTTAGCCATTCATTGCACCATTTTAAAAATGTAGCTCACTTAATGGAGCATACTATAAAACCGATTTTGAAAAAAGATGGTATGCTTGTGATTCATGAATACGTGGGACCAGATAGATTGCAGTTTCCACAGCATCAAATAAATGCTGTAAATAAAGCGCTGAATGAGGTGCCAAAATCTTTAAAAATACGTTTTAAACGCAATGCTATAAAAAACAAATTCTATGGATCGGGTTTATTGCGTATGATTGTCGCAGATCCTTCAGAATGCATTGATTCAAGCAGTATATTACCCGCATGTCACAAACATTTTGAAACCGTTTACGAGCGAGGTTTTGGTGGTAACATTCTTATGAATGTGCTTAAGGATATCGCTCATCACTTTGTAGTGCCTACTACAGCTTCAACCAATGCACTCTTCAAACTTTTTGAAAACGAGGATCTTTATTTAAAAACTCATGAATCAGACTTTGTTTTTGGTATTTACAAAAAGATTTAGAAAATTCTTATTTTGCAAAAGAGGCTACTTTAAAAAGCAGCCTCTTTTATTGTGTGTAGTTTTTTGATTATCTCAACGACAATTCTGAACTGCTCACACGCTTGTTGCCATTATACAAGTTCACCCGGTAGGTTCCTTTAATAATATCGTCCTCGTCTGCGCCCACGAGCTCGCATATATCCAGTTCGGTACCTTTATATAGAAACTGCACGATTTTAGAATAGGTCAGTTTTTCATTGTCCAGTTGCACCGTTTTTTTAAGACCCACCACATTGTTGTCTGGATTAATAACTTGCAGGTAAAAGGACGATGCCCCAGTTTTTGCAAATGCATTTGTAGGCAGCGTAAAACACACTTTAAGGTCGTCTACACGACGTGCTTTATCGTTTTCTATCTCTTTACCCGATTTTCTTAAAATCATACCGCGCAGGGAGAAATTTGTCGGGATAAGTAAACCAGCTTTCTTGCGATCGCTCTTTACGGTGGTGGTTAAACTGTCTATGCGACCCGATTTTTTGGCGCTGTTCTCTAACTCGCTTGTTAACACCTGGTTGGTAGAGTCGTTTACCTTTATTAATTTTTGATTTTCTTTTTCTAGTAAAGCGATGCGTGTGCGCAGCACCTCGCGCTCATTTTTTATAACACCCAGTTCCCTGCGCAAGTTTTTAAGTATTGCAACATTAGGTTCTAGTGTTTTGATTTCCTTTTCCATAGCAATGATGCGATCGCGAGCCGCTATAATTTCTTCATTTAACTCGCTGCCTTTTGCGATTTCAGCGTCATAGTCGGCGCGCAATATGGCAAGCTCTTCTTGTATTTCGGTCTTTTCGATAGACATAGTTTCTACCGTTTCTTTATTATCACTTTGCATGCTGTAAGTCCATGCCCCTAGACCAATAAGAGCGAGTATAAGCGCTGCGATTATTATTTTTAATGTTTTAGAACCGTCGTTTGATTGTTGTGATCGTGTTTCCATAGACTAAGATTTTTATCTTTATAACGTTGTAAAGTTACCTATTATTTATGAACAACTGGCTTTTTCATTTATTTAACGTACTATATCCAGTTGCATGTATGGGTTGTGAGCACGTTTTAACCACAGGCGAGCAGGTTTTATGCACAGGTTGCAGGGCGCAACTACCTGTGGCTGTGCACGATGTTAAAAAAAACAATCAGGTAAAAGAGCTGTTTTTTGCTCGCGTACCCGTTCATGCAGCAACCAGTTTGTTTTATTATGAAAAAATAGGTGCGGTGCAAAGCATGATACACCATTTAAAATATAAGCGGCAAGAACATGTGGGTGTCATGCTGGGGTTGTGGTTGGGACAGGAATTGGTTAAAGATCCACTTTTTAACGCGGTAGATGTTGTTATCCCGGTACCTATTCACAAAAAACGCTTGCGCAGTAGAGGGTATAATCAAGTCACAAAATTTGGTAAAGAAATCGCTGGCTGTTTAGGAGTTCGCTTTCGCGAAAGCGTACTTATTAAAACCCGTAACACTATAAAACAGGCACAACTGAATCAAACGGAACGCAGTAATGAGCAAAACTCACCATATGTCCTAAACGAAATATTGGCTCCTGGAACGCATGTTTTACTTGTAGACGATGTAATCACCACCGGCACCACACTAGCCATGTGCATGCGCGAGTTGCAAAAAATTCCCGATGTGCGTATTTCTATTGCGACGATGGCCATATCAGTATAAAATATCTTTTAACTTGCGAGCGTTTAAAAATGACGATGAAACAGCTATTATATCGCACCTGCATCTTACTTACTATACTACTGTTAATGGTGTGTTGCGCAAAACGAGGCAATCCTATGGGCGGTCCCGAGGATAAGTTACCGCCCGTGGTACTTAAATCGAGTACCGCAAATTATCAAACAAATTTTAAGGGAAACACAATTACCCTAAACTTTGACGAGCTTATTAAATTTAAAGACCTACAAAAGCAGCTTATTATATCGCCACCACTGGATAAAAAACCGCTTATAAAGCCACAAGGTGGTGTCGCTCGCAAAGTGACCATCACCTTTCAAGACACACTTGCAGATAATACGACGTACACCCTCAATTTTGGCCAAAGCATTGTCGATAACAACGAGGAAAACCCCTTGCGATTTTACAAATTTGTTTTTAGCACGGGACCTGTGATCGATTCTTTAAAACTTGCTGGCAGTGTGTCCGATGCGCTTAAGTTTAAGACAGATCCCTATATAAATGTGATGCTTTATGAGATTAACGAGGAATACAACGACTCTACCATCTATAAAAAAGTACCCAATTATGTAGTAAACACGCTGGACAGTTTAACGACCTTTAGCATAGAAAATGTAAAAGCAGGAACCTATAAACTTGTCGCTCTTAAAGAAGAAAGTGCCGATTTTAAATTCAGCCCTAAGTCTGACAAGATAGGTTTTATAAGTGAACCCATTACACTACCTACCGACGAGCAATTTAAAATACAGCTTTTTGAACCTATCCAAAACCCCAGTATAAAAAGACCCACTCACGAGGCAAAAAACAGGCTGCATATAGGCTACACCGGGCCACTAGAACAACTTGCTGTAGAGGCGCTGGACAAATCTCTTATTACTGCCAGTCGTATTACAAAGTTTCCTAAAAAAGACACGCTGCAATATTGGTTTAAAACAGATAAAGAACTGGATACCTTGCGTCTTAAGGTAAGCCACAACGATTTTGCCGAAGAAACGTACACGGTCCTAAAAAAGAAAGAAAAGGACAGTTTGCAAATCTCTAAAGTGGGGACCTTTTCTTTAAGAGAACCCATGCAATACACAGCATCCACCCCTATAGAATCCATGAACGTGGATAAAATAAAACTCATGCGAAAAGATTCTACAGCAGTTGCAGTGACTACAAAATTGGATTTATTTAACAATATCGCGACCCTAGATTTTAAAAGCGAGGAAAAAGAAGTTTACAGTGTGCAACTACTTCCTGGGGCTATTACCGACTTTTTTGGAAAAAGTAATGACACCTTAAAATTTAATTATACCACAAGAGCCATCGCCGATTATTGCAGTATCACCGCTACCTTAAAAGGTGGGCAAAATTATCCCGTTATCGTACAAATTGTCAAAGAAAACTTAGACCTAGTTGCTGAGCAAATTGCTAGTGCAGACGGTGCTTATGCCTTTGATTACCTAGAGCCTGGCAGTTTTTATATCAGGATTATTTATGACAGTAACCAAAACGGTGTTTACGATCCCGGTGACTTCTTAAAAAACAGGCAACCCGAGCAAGTTCTTTACAAGCCCGATCTTATAAAACTTACAGCAAATAGGGACGCTCGAGAGATTATTAATTTAAAGTAAACCCATCGCGATCTTGTAAAAACCGCAGTTTAGAACGCAACGTATCAACATGTTCTTTATCTAGTACAAAACTGCGTGTTCCTGCATCTTCCCACGGGTGTGTGGTGCATGGATGGCCCAAAACATCATAAACTTGAGAGTGACCGCAATAATCCATACCGTTGCCGTCTTTACCCACACGATTAACCCCCACACAATAGCACATATTTTCTATAGCGCGTGCTGCGAGTAAGGTATCCCATGCATGAATGCGTGGCACAGGCCAGTTTGCCACATACAGCAGCACATCATAATCTTGTGTATTGCGTGCAAAAACAGGGAACCGCAAGTCATAACATATTTGTAAGTTAAATTTCCAGCCTTTATAGGTTGCGATAACAGGCGCAAGGCCTCTTGCATACACCTCGTGCTCGCCTGCGAGGGTAAAGGTGTGTCTTTTGTTATACGTATCATAAGTACCGTCAGGACGCATAAAAACGCCTTTGTTAACATATGCAGCAGCTTCTTTAAACATTACACTGCCATAGATAGCAAAATCGCCTTGTGCAGCATGCGTTTGCATCCATGTTATAAGCTCTGGACCGCTCGCTAGCTCTTCAGGATTCATAGAAAAACCCGTGGTAAACATTTCGGGCAATACGACCAGGTCGGTATTGTTGTTCAGCGCGTTAAGTTGCTTACTAAAAAAACCTAGATTTGCCTGTGGTTGTTCCCACACAAGGCTGGTTTGTAGTACGCTTACGCGAAAGCGAGGTGTAATCATAGCTTATTTTAATGAATAACGGGTGATGTGGTACATTACAATCCATTTAATACCATGGCTGCTTTTATAAGTTCGTCGTCTTCTTTAGCAAAGCAAAATCGCAACAATCGGGTGCTTTTATTTTCCATAAAAACAGAAATAGGTATGGATGCGATTTTATGTTCTATGGTAAGTTTTCTTGCAAAATCAACGTCTTGCTCACTAGCTATTGCACTGTAATCTAACAACTGAAAATAAGAGCCTTGTGCTGGGGTAAAGCTAAACCTACTTTTTTCAATAAGCTTTAAAAACAGGTCACGCTTGCGCTGGTAAAAGATTTTTAAATCGAGGTATCTTGTAGGTTTTTCAAGATAATAGGCTAGGGCATCTTGCACAGGGTGATTTACACAAAAAACCAGATACTGGTGCACTTTGTAAAATTCTTTCATAAGTGCAGCAGGTGCCTGGCAGTAGCCCATTTTCCAGCCAGTTACATGAAATGTTTTACCGAAACTGCCTATTATAAAGCTGCGTTCTTTTAATTCTGGATAACGGCAAGCGCTGTAATGTGTGCGGTTGTCAAAGCTCATAAACTCATACACCTCGTCACTAATAACTAATAAGTCGTGAGCGACCGTAAGTCGCTCTAGTTCACACATGTCGTCATGACTCCACATCACCCCGCTGGGGTTGTGTGGGCTGTTCATGATAATCATTTTGGTTTTTGTAGTAATGGCGTCTTGCACTTGTTGCCAGTCCACTTGAAAATCAGGTATAGAAAGCAGTATAGAAACGACCTCGCCACCAGCTAGTTTTATGGCTGGCTCATAACAATCATAAGCTGGCGTAAACACAATCACTTCATCGCCTGGGTGTACAGTAGCTTGTATCGCTGTAAAAATGGCTTGTGTGGCACCGGCAGTTAAACAAATCTCGTTTTCAGGATTGTAAAAAGTGCGGTGTATATTTTGTGTCATTCCAGATATCGCAGCGCGTAAAGAGAACAAACCCTGCATGGGCGCATACTGATTTTTATCTTCTTGAACTGCCTTTTGCAGCATTTCTTTAAGAACGGGATCGGTTTTAAAACTAGGAAACCCTTGCGACAGGTTAAGTGCACCGTGTTTGTGCGCAAGATTGCTCATTACCGAAAAGATAGAGTCTGTAACGCCGGGGAGTTTTGATGTGAACATAGTCTTTAAAGTTGCAAAAGACGGTACTTAAAATTATGACAAAAATACAGGGATATTTCCACTTTTAGGGTCACTGGTATTAGATAAAAATCGAGGGTAGGAGATTGACTAAAAAATTAAAACAAATAACAACCTGTTCTCTAATAAGTCAACGTTGTATTTTGTTTTTAATGGATAGGAGTGTAATAAAAAATGTCCTGTGAGCATTTGCGCACGGGACATTTGTGAAATCATTGAATCTATCCAGATTTTTAAAAAATGGAAGGAAACTAACAAAGAATATCCTATTTAGGAATGATGTTGTTTCCTGGTTTTGGTGTTGCTTTTTTAGCAGGTTTTTTTTTCTCTTCTATTTTTTTGGGAGCGGGTTTCTTTTCAGACATGATAGTTAGTATTAAGTTGTACACAGTAAATATAGTTAAATAATACTAAATGTTATGATTAACCTAAAGTATTAATGCATGTCGAACGAGATGTTCCCTTCAAGTGCGTTTATAAAAGATTAAATTTCATCAATACACCACGAGACATTTAAACATAGTTGAACACCGTAGCGGTGCCTCTTAAAACAGAAAACAGGATGCTTTATTTACAATTTGTGACTAGATTACTTTTATTTTAGGTCTTGCATCAAATGTATTGCTCAATTAAAATACCTAAGAATTAAAAAAGATTAAATTAGTAACCTATAATAGAGATACATGGGATTTAAAAATTTTATAAAACAATGTCGAGAGCACGATTTGTTTAAAATGCTTTCCATATACATTGTTTCTTCATGGGTTTTGCTTCAGGTACTATCGGTAACAAGGGAACCTTTAGGGCTTCCGCAAAAGTCAGTTACGTTCTTAATTATCATATTGCTAGTTGCCTTACCCTTTTATTTATTAATCGTTTGGAAAATTAAAATACTACAACTTGAAAATATCACACCCGTAGATGAAAATGACCAAGAGCAGCACCTAGCAGCGCTAACTAGTAACAAAGAATTTAAGAAGTATTTCCTTATTGTTTCCATGGTAATAACGGTGATATGCGCTTTTGTTACGTTTTTAATTATACGCACAAATTTTACGACAACACCACGGCCAGAAGTTACGTACTTAGAAACTGATCGAATAGCCGTTTTAAAATTTGGAAATAACACCGGAAATTCAAAATATGACGATGTAGGTAAAATGGCATCTGACTGGATTTTACACGGGATTACCGAAAACAAATTGGGACAGGTAATATCTACCGATGTTATTGAGCAGTACAACACAATTTTTGCAAATCAGGGAAGTACTTTAAATAACGGTACCGCAATTAATGCAAACTTAAAGCCTGCCAGAATTGTAACTGGAAATTATTATTTAAAAAATGGGCAACTTGTTTTTCAGGCTACGTTAATAGATGGGAAAACTAATAAAACGATTTATTCCTTTAAGGCGGTGGATTGCGTCGAATCAAATCCGTTAGCTTGTATAGAGGCTCTAGAGGCAACTATAAGCGGGTTTTTAGCAACCGAGGGCAAGAAGAAACTTATGCTCCAAGAGACACCACCTAATTTTGAGGCGTATCAAATGGTACTGCAGTCCAGCCTCATGAATAATGACGAGAATTATTTGCAAGTATTGGAAAAGGCAATCTCCTTGGACAGAAACTATTTTGAGCCTAAAATCTTGCGGGTTGCTTATTTTTATAATACCGACAACTTTAAAGTAGCAGACAGTCTTCTTAGGCAACTTAAGTCTGATAATATTAACAATACCCGACAAATCAACCTAATAAACCTTTATGACGCTTTGTTAAAAGGCGATAATAAAAAAGTGTATCAAACAAATTTTAAGGAATTTATGAACGCTCCTTTTGATATTACAAGCAATGCGACTACAATGACCATTGCACTGCAATTTGTAAATAAGCCAGAAAGGGTTGACGAAATTTATAAACAAATAGAAAACGATCCAGCTAATGTTGCCAGTTGTTTTGCATGTATTAGTAGATTATACATAAAATCTCTAGCCGATATTGAACTAAAAAAATACAACGAGGCCAAAGCGCTTCTCCAAAATGCATCTGTTGAAAGCACACCAGAATTATTACGTAAACCATACATATCTGCATTAATTAGAAATGGAGAAGATGATTTAGTAAAAGAATACCTTATAAAATTAAGCGCCACAGAAAGTGAGGAAGTATATACTGGGTATGCATTTTTTACCGCATTTGAATATTTATTGAAAGACGATTTTAAAAAGTCAGAACAATATTTTAAACAGGTGTTAAAAGCAAATTTAAATAATGCTCGTGAAAGTGCTTTTGCTTCACTATACTTGGAAGATTACACAAATGCACAAACTAAGTTTGCTGCATATATACGAGATAATCCTAAGGATTTTAGTGCCCATGCAGCCCTGGCTATCGCGCTCTATAAAAACAATGACGTGTTAGGAGCGCAATCCATTATCAAAAACATTGAAGATTTAAGAGAACCATTTCAGTTTGGTGAGATAGATTACAGTCTAGCCCAATATTTTGCAGTGATAAAGGATTCTGACAGCATGTATTATCACTTATTAAAAGCAGTAGGGTCGGGTAAACGTTTTGTTTTACACAGCTACACAAATGATGTGTTTTTTAAAGAGTATAAAGGGACAAAAAGATTTAAAGAGGTAACACAATTTTGGCACTAAAATAAAATATTAATGGAATTAATTGTCGTACAAGTATCTAAACTAGAATCGTTCATAAAACTTATCGATATCCTGATCTGGCCATGCACTTTTCTTATAATTATTTTACTTTTTAGAAAAAACCTTCAAAACGCTTTTAATCGTATAGGAAGCATAAAAGCAGATGCTACTGGCATTGCCATAACCTTTGATAAACAACTTGAGGCTACGGCAAAGTTGTTTCAGCAAATTCAACCGAAAGCCATTTCAAAAAGCAGTGCGAGCATTAAAACAGCTGCAAAAAGCGATGGTTCGCCGTTTGAGCAGGTTTTGAGCGTTCGCGACGATATTGTTCATTTTTTAACCGTAAAATCTAAAGCTCTAGGATTGGATGTTGATCCACAACTGCCTAGTCATATGTGCAGTCAACTTCTTTTACATAATGCGATAAAGGTAGAGCAGGCTCAAATGATACAAGCATTACTAAATCTTATCGCCACGGCAAACGATAGCACAACCCAAGCACAAGCTAACCTTGTTCAACAACTTTTAAACCGCACTGAAGTGATATGAACGATTCTAAGCTCAAAAATGCATATGCCCTTTTAATAGGCGTGGGAAACGACTTACCGGTATCTGTTGGCGATGCGGCCGACGTTTATCGATTGCTTTTAGACAAAGATCTCGCCGGTTACCAGCCTGAAAATGTGATCTTACTAACAAATGAGTTAGCGACTCGCAATAATATATTACTAGCCTTTGATAATCTTATTGCAAAGGTTAACGAAGACTCCTCGGTATTGCTTTATTATTCTGGTCACGGTGGTACGTATAGCGACAATACATTCCTTAAAGAAAAGGACTGGAAACCCGAAATTGAAAATCAAAAGTATTTTCATTTATGTCCGTATGATTATGACCCTGTAAACTATGAGACCACATGGGTTAAGGCCGAAGAGGTGCGGGAGAAAATAAATGCTTTAAAATCACGCAGGCTTATTTTTTTTCTCGACTGCTGTCACGCCGCCGGTATGGTACAAAATCCCATTCTTGCAGGCATTGCCCCCAGTTTTCAAACCAATGCCGATGGCCTTGCGCAAAACCTAGACACGGGTCGTGGTATGTCTATTTTATCATCCTGTCGTGCCGATCAAAAATCGTATATCATGGAGGGCGACAGCAATAGTTTGTACACAAAGTGCATGCTAGAAGTCCTACAAGGACAAGATAAGAAAGATTACGACGATCCTTTTATTAGGATTTCTGAGGTCGTTCGCTATATATTTAAAAAGGTGCCTGAAATTCACCCAGAGCAAAATCCCTACGCTAACCTGCAGATTTATGATGATTTTATCGTTAGTAAAATAGCTGCTAATAACGCAAAAAATCAATCACTTGTTGAGCCTACTTTGACAAATTTTGAAGTAGAGAAAGCAAAGAAGCAACACCTAGAAAATTTTAGAGTAAGTGAAAATGCCAACAATTTAATTCTGTTTATTCATGGCTTTTCGGGACTTGCAGAATCTACTTTTGGCGCTATTCCATCGTTGTTGATGGATCAAGTAAAACTAGATGGATGGGATATGATTCCTGTTGGATATGCCGAAAATATCTTACCCGAATTAGGAAACAATGTTTGGGCCACCACGACCGATTTGCAAATAATAGCTACGTATTTGACCAGCGCCATCACGCATAAATACAGTAAATACAAACGCATTGCCATTGTTGCCCACAGTTTGGGCGGTTTAGTAGCACAAGAAACTCTTCTAAGTCTCCAAGATAACGAGCTAAAGAAAATTTCGCATGTATTACTTTTTGCAACCCCTAGCGCTGGGATTTCATTACAAGTTGTAGAACATACAAAACAAGAGAACCTCAAAGAATTAAATGAGAGTGGTCAATATATAAAAAATTTAAGGTCAAAGTGGGCCTCTAAGTTTAATGGCATATATCCATTCTCGTTCAAAGTGGTGGCGGCAACACGAGATGATTTTGTTACTATAGATTCATGTTTAGGTCCATTTGCAAACGAATTTAGAGCGGTTGTAGAAGGCAACCATTTTAGCATAGTTGCGGTTCAAAACAAAGACAGTGACTCCTTTAATTTAATTGTGGACACATTAACAAATAACACCTTTTTGTCACAGTTTTCATCATTCGAAGAAATAAACATAACCTTGGGTAATTATGATGAGGTTATTAAATCGTTTTTGCCTCATGTAAATAATTTAGATGCCAAAGGCTTAGAACAACTCGTGTTTGCACTTGAAGGCTCAGACAGGTCTGCAGAAGCGCTTGCTGTTATTGAAAACAGTGAATTAGCAAAAAGCGACTCAAATTTGCTAGGTATTATAGGTGGACGTTTTAAACGCAATTATTTAAGCACCTATACAAAAATCTTTGGAGACAATGCGATACGGTATTATAAGATGGGACTGGACATTGCTGAGGCCAAGAATGATTACAAGCAAATATACTTTCAGGCTATAAACCTAGCTTTTTTAAGTGTGGTTTACCTAAATGATTTCGCATTAATGAATACGTATGCGCAAAAGGTTTTAGAGGCTTTAGACAAAGACCCGTTTAATAATTTATGGAAGTTAGCTACCTTAGGCGAGGTTCATATGTATTTGGGTGATTTTGAAGCTTCAAAAAGTTACTATGCGCAAGCTGTAAAAATGGCAGGTATACGCGAGAAATTGTCTATGTACACAAACGCTTACAATGCATACATACATTTAATGAACACAGGCAACCAAGAAGACGAATTTATTAAATTCTTGAAAAAGAACTTTTTATCGTAGATTTAACTGATTCAAATAATTAAACCCAACCATCATGAGCGGCAAAAAAATTCTTATAAGTTATTCACGCAGGGACAAGGAATATATAGCCAAACTTGTCGATGCATTGCGGCAACAAAATTTTGAGGTATGGTTTGATAATAACATACGCACGGGGACAGATTGGGATGACACCATCGAGTCTGAGATTAGAAAAGCTGATGCCATCGTGCTTGTTCTTTCTGAAACCTCTGTAGCATCTGAAAATGTAAAGGATGAGGTAAGCTATGCCATAGGCCTAGATAAGCTTATAGTGCCTATTAAAATAGAAGAATGCGAGGTCCCAATGCGTTTAGCTAGGAAACAGTTTGTAGATTTTACTACCATGGGTGCCGAAGCAGGATTTGAACGCCTCGTGCAAGATTTACATCTAGGTCTTAACGAGTCACAAACGGCGGTCGCAAAAGGAACATTTAAGCCACCTAAAACCACCCCTAACGGCGCTCCCGTGGTGGTGAGTACAAAGAGTAAAATAAAAAATTATCTTATAGGCGGTGTTGTTTCTATTGTATTGTTTGTTTTCTTTATTGTGCAATGTACTGGTGATGAAACCGAGGAAACCGTGCCCGCAAATCAAGCTTGGCAAGTCGCTACCGATAACCATACAGTAAAATCGTACCTCAATTACATCTACGAGCACGGTACGAGTGATGTTTATTACAAAGCAGCAACCGATAGTATCGAGAATTTAATGCTATACGAGGCGATGGCTCTTTATGGTGATACCGAGCAGCGGTATTTTGTAAAAAATTTATACACTGATTTAAATGGTCGTGTTGTGTTTGTAGAAGATGATGATGCGATTCCTAAAAAGGGAGACATCATTACCGCGTTAACTGCCGTCCAATTGTATGGCACCACAACGTTTGAACCTGTTGATGGCCTTATGTTAGAACCTGGAGTAAAAGCTAAAGTAATAAGCACGCGACAGGATGACGAGGGTAATGTCTACATTATTCTTAATTACCCCGAGTCTTAATGGCTCAATATTCGGTTACAAGTAACTTAGTCAGTTGTTAAATTGCAATACGTCGTATGTTGCGATTGCCTT
>DAIRDE010000045.1:0-21604 GCA_036796335.1 Nonlabens sp. | reverse complement strand
TGCTTTCATAGTTATTCCACTTTAAAGTGGTCAACCTATATCAGGGACGTACAAAGCTTGGTGACATCTTTACCGTTTACCTTTACATTTCCCTCGCGGTCTACTTCCATGCCCGGTAATTTGTCTAAAACATCTCTAAGTTTACGTTCATTACCATTGGTAAAACGATCTGCCTGGTAGGTTATCGTATCTTTTTTAACTTCAATAGCGAGCTTTCTACGCAGTATAATCTCATCTAGAGATTGTATGCTTTCCTCTAAAATATAGTCCCTGGTAATATCTTCTTTTAGAATAATTGTGTCTGTAATCTCTTTATAACCTAGATGACTGATTGTTAACAAATAAAATTTATCATTAGATAGTTTTAATTTGTAGTTTCCATTAGCATCTGTAATTGAAAACACAAGATTTTCGTCGTAACCTAGCGGCTTTGTGTAAACTGTAGTATTTTCTACGGGCACCAACTTTTCATCAAGTACCTTACCAGCGAGTGTGACTTGCTGGGCAAAAAGGATACCTGAAAATAATAAAACAGCAAGTAAAAAGATTACCTGCTGTTTGTGAAAAACACCCATTTTGACTGAAAATTAATTATCTCTTCATTCTAGCTCTAATAGCAGCACCAGCAGCTTGGGCATTTTTGTATGCCTGCATTTCTGTGATTATTTGCTTATCTATCCTAGGCACCTCTTTATCCTCTTTAATCTCTTTAATGCTTGTCGCGCTAATTGTTACTAACTGAGATTTAACCTCTAGAACAAGTCCTGGCAAATTTGAATACTTTAAAGGACCCCCGCGTTTATTAATTGAAGGAGCAAACCATACTTCCGTAGGATAACTATTTAATTCTTTGGACTCATAAGATTGTAAATATTTAGGTATTGCTTTAAAACATTTAAAACCAAGTATGTCTTTTGTATCTTTAGTAATAGTCCACTCTACAAATTTATTTTCGTATTTAATGATGTAATCCCCACCTGTGTCATAGCCTAAAACTGTGCTTGCATCTAGTCCATAAATGTAAGAGTGTAAATTTAATAATGAAACACCTAGATTAGATTTGCGTGAATTACCAATACTCATATTGCTTTCTGTAAAAAGAAAGAATTTAAAATTAGATTTAGTAAATAAAGTGATTTCCTGACTTTCAACGGCGTCCTTCATTCTTCGCTGAACGTTTTTTACAACAATCATTTCAGCTTTTGAAATCTCTGAAGCATTATTTATTTCAAAACCATTGTAAACTATCCCGTAATTTATTTTTAAATGTTGCGAGTTAGAATAAAAAAAACTGAGTGAAAATAATGCAACAGTAGCAAACTTCATCATAATTAATTTTCGATATAAGCCGTAAAATTACTGCCCCCACCATTATCGATACAGTCCCAAAAGACATCAGACCAGAATTGTGTCAACTGTGCTTGAGTCATAGGTGTGTACGTTTCAGCCATACAATATGCAAAGTCAGCTGAATTTTCACAAGGTTCAGAATATATTACTTCATCCATTCCAGTCAACTCAATGTTTTCAACTGTACTGAAGCTACTCATTCCTACAAATACAATAGCTAGTAGGCTCGCCTTAAAAAACTTGTTCATAATATAAAGATTTAAAGTTATAAGACGTAAAGTAAAGTAAAGTAAAGTAAAGTAAAGAACCAAAAAAAAATGTAATTCTTTTTGAAAAACGCGCTTTTTAAAAAATAAACCTCAATCCTTCACTGCCGCAACCTAAACTGCACCTTTACCCATTCCCTATAGATAAAACCTAGAATAATCCCATGTTCTAGGTGGCGTTCTTGGACATCGGCGAGGTAGTAAAGTTGTTGTAATTTAGGGTGACTATCGTTAATGGCCTCGTTTAATAAGGCTATCAGTTCTTCTAAAAATGTTTTAGGGTCTGCTGCTTCTATGGTTTTAAAGCCAGATCGCTCCAAGTCTTTGTTTACTTGGTTTTTGTAAACCACAAAAAACTGTTGCTTTTCGGCTAGTTTGTTTTGTATTTGTGGGAGCACATCGCTCATTAATTTTCACGATTCATGAGTTTTAAAGAAAAGTCTTTAAGTTGCTGTTTTGCTGTCTCATCGATAGCAAGCTCTTTGATATTGTCTAAAGCCCGTTGTGTATAATGGTTTATGGCATCCAGTGTTTTTTGAGCGCCACCACTTGCTAAAAATAACTTTTTAACAGCTTCTTTTTTATCCTGTATTTGCTCCTCGCTCATAGCAGTGTAATCCATGGTAAACCAATTTTTTAAAGGCGCTGTGAAATCAGGGTTTTCTATACTTTTTAAATATAAGTAGGTTTTTTTATTCTCGCGTATATCGCCACCTACTTCTTTGCCAAAGGTTTCAGGATCACCATAAGCATCCAGGTAATCGTCCATAAGTTGAAATGCCAACCCCAGATTTAATCCATAGGCATAAATACGCTCTTGCTCGGCTACAGGTGCACCAGCGATAATAGCGCCCATTTGCAAGGCACAGGCTACCAGCACACTGGTTTTATAGGCAATCATATGCAGGTATTGCTCTACAGTCACATCGTCTCGTGTTTCAAAATCGACATCGTGCTGCTGCCCCTCGCACACCTGCAACGCTGTTTTAGAAAACAGCGTCATTAATGGTTTAAAATACGGCTCGTCATACGTTTCTAGCAACTGGTAACTCATAATAAGCATGGCGTCACCACTTAAAATACCCGTGTTTTCATTCCATTTTACATGGACCGTTTCTTTACCACGACGCAAGGCTGCGGCATCCATGATATCGTCATGCAACAACGTGAAATTGTGAAAAACCTCAACAGCCAGCGCTGCATCCATAGCTTGTGATATGGGCGCTCGATACATATGTGCCGCCATTAAGGTAAGTAATGGCCGCAAGCGCTTACCACCTAAATCCAGTATGTAATTCACCGGCTCATAAAGCCCTGGCGGCTCTTGTGCCACGATACGACTTTTAAGATGGGCTAAAAATGCAGTTTGCAGGTCTTTTAAATTTTCCATAAAGCAAAAATAACGAGAGAACATGGTACTACTACACTTAAAAACACGTGCAATGTTAAATAATTGTAAAACCTTAGGAAACTTTTATTGTATTTAAAGTTTCCCGCAGTACATTTGCAACCGATAAAAATTACATGACTGATATTAAGCAACATATACTGCACACGGCTACCGAGATGTTTCTGGACTTGGGGTTCAAAAGCGTAACAATGGACGAGCTAGCGAGTCAAATGGGGATGAGCAAAAAAACCCTATACAGCCATTACAGCACAAAGGATGCGCTTGTAGAAGAGTCTTTTCTGCACGTTTACAATAAGGTTTGTGCTGGCATTCATACCATTATAGAAAATTCTGCAAATCCCATTGAAGAGTTGTATGACATTAAAAAATGGGTGATGGAAAGTTTAAAGGGCGATAAGTCCTCTCCTATTTTTCAGTTACAAAAATACTATCCAGTAATCTATGGTAAAATCAACAAAATGATGTTCGGTTTTATGCAGGATTGTATCACAAAAAATATCGCTCAGGGTATGAAAATGGGCCTGTACCGCGACACCCTTAATATAGATTTTGTTTCTAGAATTTATTTTGTAGGCATACAAGGTATCAAAGATTTACATCTTTTCCCTGCTAATCAGTTTCCTGTAAATCAACTCTATGACGAGTATTTAGAATATCACATCCGTGGTATCGTCACACCGGCAGGCCGCACCATTTTAAATAATATAATCAACTCTAACCATAACTAAATGAAAATGAAATCCAGCGTACTCGTGGTTGTTATTGTGTTCGCTTTCGCGAAAGCGAACTCCCAACAATCCGGGCAAAAAAACTACAGCTTTTCGCTAGAACAAGCCATCGCGCACGGGCTAGAAAACAACTATCAGGTAATCAACGCAAAAGTAGAAATAACCAAAGCACTTAAACAAAAGTGGATTACAACCGCCACCGGACTGCCACAAATTAACGGCGCAGTAAATTATCAATACCAGATCATACAGCCCATTACCCCGTTACCTGGTGAGATTGCAGGTGGAGAACCAGGAACTTTTGTGCCCGTTACATTTGCCCCAAAACAAAGCGCCACCTTAAACGCGACGCTCACTCAGCTAATTTTTGACGGCTCCTATATTGTTGCCCTAGAAGCCTCTAAAACCTTTATTGACTTTTCTAAAAATGCTGAGAATAAGACAAAGCTAGAGGTGCGCAAAGGCATTATCAATGCCTATGGTGGGGTGTTGCTAACTAAAGAAAATGTCGCCATTATAAAAAGTAACCGCGATGTGCTGCAATTAAATCTTAACGAGACTCAAAAAATCTATGAAAACGGTCTTACCGAAGAAGAAAACGTAGAGCAGTTGCAAATTACCCTCGCACAACTAGACAATCAATTAAACAACGCGCAACGGCAAGAATCTATAGCAACCGACATGTTAAAACTAGCACTAGGGATCCCGCTAGAAGAAACCCTAACGCTTACCGATAATCTAGACGCCATAGCCTTGTTAAACATGACACCAGCCATCGCAACTGAAACTCTAGAAATAGATAACAACGTGGACTACCAGATTGCCTATAATTTTACACAACAGCGCCGGTTAGAATACAAATTAGAGCGATCTAAATACTTACCTACCGTTTCTGGATTTGTAAATCTTGGGACACAATCCTTTGGCAACGAATTCACCTTTTTTAACAGTAATAACAGGTGGTTTCCGCAATCTATCGCTGGGATAAGTTTAAACGTGCCCATTTTTAGTTCATTTGGACGTCGTGCAAGTGTTGAAAAAGCAAAACTAGCTTGGGACCAGGCTAATACCGACTTTATACGCGCACAGGAAGAAATAAAATTAAATTATGAAATGGCGCAGGCAAATTATAAAAATGCCGTAGACAACTACATGACTACAAAGGAAAACCTGAAACTGGCCGAGCGTATTGAGAATAAAAATAACATCAAGTTTAAAGAGGGTATTGCTAGTAGTTTTGATTTAAGACAAGCACAAACCCAGCTTTATGCAACGCAATCCCAATACTTGCAAAGCATGTACAGCCTTATTACCGAAAAAGCAAACCTAGAAACCATAAGCAACAAACCAAAATTCACAAACACGACAAACTAAAAATGATACATAATAACAATTATTTGAGAAAAAGTGGCCTGCTCATTCTTATCGTACTGATAACTATTTCTTGTGGCAAAGAGCCTAGCCCCGAGGATATTCTTGCAGCCGGCGATTTAAAAAAAATTAAAGAAACTCGGGGGAAACTTCTAGAACAAAAAACTGCGCTAGATGCACAAATAGCCATATTTGAAGATTACATACAAGAAAAATCTGGTGACAAGAATAACGCCCTAGTATCGGTAATCACCGTAAAAGACTCTATGTTTAATCATTACCTAGAACTGCAAGGAAGTGTAGATACTAAACAAAATGTAACCGTGTTTCCTGAAACGCCAGGCATTCTCACAAACGTTTATGTAAAAGAGGGACAACGCGTTTCTAAAGGACAGCGCCTCGCACGCATCGATGACGGCGGCTTGTCACTACAAATACAGCAAATGGAAGTACAAGCGCAACTTGCAAAAACGACTTTTGAGCGACAAAAAAACCTGTGGAACCAGAAAATAGGATCTGAAATACAGTACCTACAGTCTAAAGCAAGCTATGAATCGCAGTTAAAAGCAATAAACTCCATGAAACAACAACTTGCTAAGTCTACTGTGATTGCGCCTTTTAGCGGGATTATCGATGCGGTAATCACCGAGCAAGGCAGCGTTGTAAGCCCTGGCGCAACAGCGTTATTTAGGGTGGTAAATTTAAGTGACATGTTTATAAACGTGGCGGTACCCGAAAATTATTTGACCAGCATTAAACAAGGAACCGAGGTACAAGTTAACCTGCCCGTACTTAAAGAAACCTTAACCAGCAGTGTGCGCGTCGCAGGTAGTACTATTAATACAGCAAATAGGTCCTTTAATATTGAAGTGCCTGTTCCTAACAAAGCTGGCCTAATAAAACCGAACCTTACTGCAAAGTTGCGCATAAAAGACTACAGCAATCCAGCCGCCATTCTTGTACCACTTAGTGTCATTTCTGAAAACCAAGAAGGTAACCAGTATGTTATGATTGCACAATCACAACAAGGCAGCAATGATTTAGTTGCAAAAAAACAACTGGTAACCACAGGAATAGCCCAGGGAGATTTTGTAGAAATCCTAGAGGGATTAAAGCCTGGTATGCAAGTAATAAGCGCCGGTGCACGATCTGTAAGAGAGGATCAAAAAATAGAAATTAAAAAATAGCATCATGTCTAGCAAAAGCACAAAAGAATTTTTCATATCGTCCTGGGCGATAAATAATCCTACCATTATATATGTGATGGTGGGACTGTTCTTGGTTTTTGGTTTATCTGCCTACTTTGCGATGCCTAGAGAGGATTTTCCAGAAATTGTAGAAACAAAAATTTATGTCTCTAGCATCTACCCCGGTAGCACTGCCGAGGATGTCGAAAGACTTATTACCGAACCGCTAGAAGATAAACTGCAAAACATTTCTAACGTTGTTAAAACATCGTCGTCGTCGCAAGAGGATTACTCTATTTTAACCATAGAATTTGATGAGAGCATAAGTGTAGAAGAGGCAAAACAAAAAGTCAAAGACCAGGTAGATCAAGAAACTGCGAGTGACGACTGGCCTACATTTAACAACCAGCCTGTATCGCCAACGATTTTTGACCTTAATTTAAGTGAAGAAGTGCCCATCATAAGCATTAACCTTAAAGGTGACTACCCTGTTCAAAAACTTAAAGAGTATGCCGAATATCTGCAAGACGAAATAGAGGATTTAACGCAAATTAAAGCTGCCGACATACGCGGGGCACAAGATCAGGAAGTAGAAGTTGCAGTAGACGTTTATAAAATGATGGCTGCACAAGTAAGTTTTGACGACATTATTAATGCCATACGCAACGGCAACACCACGATAAGCGCAGGTAACTTAGAATCGAGCGGACAACGACGCACCATTAGAATTATGGGCGAGATAGAAAAGCCAGCCGCGCTTAATGACTTTGTCATTAAAAATGAGCGAGGGGCAGGAGCGATTTATTTAAAGGATATCGCACAAGTGTACTTTAAAGATACGGAGAAAACGACCTATGCTCGCGAGTCTAAAGAACAAGTGGTCATGCTAGACGTTAAAAAACGCGCCGGTAAAAACATGATTGAAGCAGCCGATGCTATTAAAGTAATTGTAAAAGAATCGCAAGAAAAAAACATCATTCCGCAGGATGTTGACATTACAATATCTAACGACTCGTCTAATAAAACGCTTAACCAGGTTGATGAACTTGTAAATAACATCATTTTTGGTATTACTCTCGTCGTTGTCGTGCTCATGTTTTTCTTAGGAATTAGAAACGCTTTGTTTGTGGGATTTGCAATTCCTATGTCTATGTTTATGTCCTTTGTGATTCTTAATTTATTAGGATATACGCTTAATACCATGATTCTTTTTGCGATGATTATGGGATTAGGGATGCTTGTAGATAATGGGATTGTGGTGGTAGAAAACGTTTATCGATTAATGGACGAGGAGAAAATGTCCAGATTGCAAGCTGCAAAACAAGGTATCGGTGAAATCGCACTTCCTATTATTATTTCTACACTTACCACCGTGGCAGCGTTTGTACCGCTGGGATTTTGGCCGGGAATTATGGGTCAGTTTATGAAATATTTCCCCATAACACTGTCAGTCGTTTTAGGTAGTTCCTTATTTGTTGCATTGCTTATGAACTCGATGCTGGTTTCTCAATTCATGGAAACCGAAGAACGTATACTTAGCAACAAGACACTTATAAAAACTTCTCTTATCATGGGGATTATAGGCACCGTCATTTTATTTGTGGGCGGCGCTATAAGTGGTTTAGGATCTGTGATGCTTTTTACAGTAGCGATGTTGTGGATTTATAAATACTTTTTAAAACGACTTGCTGTAAAGTTTCAAAAAAGCACACTCGTCTGGTTAGACAATAAATACGCTGCATTTTTAAAATTTGCGTTAGGCGGTCGCAAGCCCTATGCCTTTATGATAGGAATGGTCGTCATGTTTTTTGGGATCCTGTCTGCATATTTTGGATGGTCTGTAGCATCGGGTCGTACAGAGATTCAGTTTTTTCCTGAAAACCAACCGAACCAAATCATCGTGTACATAGAATATCCACAAGGAACATCTATAAAAACAACAAACGAGGTCACGCTAGACATAGAAAACAAAGTACTTAACGTGATAAACCAACCAGAATATAAAGACCCTAAAGGCGACAACTATCTGGTAGAAAGCACCGTAGCACAGGTAGGTGAAGGCGCTGGTAACCCACAAACCGATGGCGGTAGCAGTGCCGAAATGCCCAACAAAGGTAAAATCACTGTTTCTATGCGCGAGTACAAGTTCCGCAATGGCCTGAGTAGTGAAAAACTGCGCAAGCAAATACAAGAAGAACTTAAAGGCGTGTATCCAGGTCTGGCAATCTCGGTAGAAAAAGATGCCGCAGGACCGCCCGCAGGTTATCCAGTAAATATTGAGCTAGAAGGTAAAGATTATGCCGAACTGATTGCGACTGCCGAGCGTATGGTAAAATTTTTAAATGAAAAAAACATACCCGGTGTGGACGAACTAAAAGTAGACGTGAACCGAAGTAAACCCGCATTGCAGGTAGAAGTCGATAGAGAAAAAGCCGGGGAACTGGGCGTGAGCGCAGGACAGGTAGGTTTGCAACTGCGCAGGTCGCTGTTTGGTGAAAAAGCAGGCGTTTATAAAAAAGATGGCGACGACTTTGACATTTACGTGCGTTTTAACGAAAACGACCGCTACAACCGCAGCGCACTATTTGACCAAAGCGTGATTTTTAGAGACATGTCCTCGGGCCAGGTTAAAGAAGTGCCAGTAAGTGCAGTAACCACCCGCAAAAACACATCAGGATTTAGCGCTGTAAAACACAAGGACTCTAAACGTGTAGTTACCGTTTATTCTGCCCTAGAGCCTGGTTACAGCGATGCTGGTGCCGTGGTTAAACAAGTTCAACTAGAAATGAAAGAACTGACTCAAAATTTACCTGGCGACATTAAAATAGATTACACGGGGCAAATAGAGGAGCAAAATAAGCAAATGGCCTTTTTAATGAGCGCACTTGTAGGTGGTCTTTTCCTCATCTTTTTAATTCTTATTTTCCAATTTAGTTCAATATCAAAACCCGCCATCATTATGATTGCAATATTCCTAAGCTTTATAGGCGTGTTTTTAGGACTTATAGCTACAGGCTGGCCATTTGTTATCATGATGACCATGATGGGGATTATATCCCTAGCAGGTATTGTGGTAAATAATGGCGTCGTTCTTATCGATTATATTGACATTTTAAAACTGCGTCGCAAAGAAGAATTAGGTATGGACGACCACGAGCTATTGTCTAAAGAAGATGCCTTTAACGCCATCGTGCAAGGTGGTAAAGCCCGATTAAGACCTGTTTTATTAACAGCAATTACCACGGTGCTAGGTCTTATACCGCTAGCAATCGGTTTAAACATAGACTTTTTTGGACTATTTAAATCCTTTGAGCCCAATATTTATATGGGTGGTGATAACGTGATTTTTTGGGGGCCACTCGCATGGACGGTCATATTCGGTTTAGTATTTGCCACATTCCTAACCCTTATTATTGTACCTATTTTATTATACCTCGTTCACCGCTTAAAATTGCGTGTTAGAAGCGGTAAAACAGTTAAAAATGCTGCGCCCGTTGCAGCGAACGAGGTGATCATTGAAGTAGGCACCGACCCCGAACCAGCGATTTAATCTTCGTTTCTTTTAAGTGTCAACAACTCCCAACTTCGGTTAGGGAGTTGTTTTGTTTAAACCCGCTACATGCTGCAAGTGCAACAGTAATAGGCTTTAATAATCTATACGATTCCGTTTAAGTTGTTCGCTTTCGCGAAAGCGAAAAACATACACGCCCTAAGGACATCAAAAAAATCCTACAGTTGTCATCACTTTAAACCGTATTTAGCATATAGGATTTTAAAGTGGTCGCTACTGGTGGTGGTAAACGCTTTCGCGAAAGCGTAAAAAGCAACATGAGCCATTAAAGAAACAACTCAAATACAATAATTTAAGAATGTTGTTTCAGGGATAAAACAGCATTATAACTCTCTTTTTCTAATGTCATACTCGGTATAAAACTTTGTTGTGACCTCTATAAATGCGTGTATTAAATCACGTGTTTCTAGTAAAATACCAAAATAAAGACTGCTGTTTTTTGCGGTTTCTTCCTTGTCTTTGGTACGGCTTACCTGGTCATCTATCTTTATATTAAGCAAGTCCACCAATTGTGACATGCGCACAATAATGCCATCTAATTGCACAAATTGCTTGTCATTAAATACGTCTTGTGCCTTATTAAAAATATCGCAGCTCTCTTCTATAATCTCTCGCAGGTCTTTAATTTGCTTAAATTTTAAGCTTTTGTGGTTATTATTAATGTGTTTGTAGCTTGTTTTTGCAATGTAATCCAGTGACTGCGAGACGTCTTGTACATTACTTATAAGATTGATGTAAAACCTACTCGCCGCCATGGCATTGTCATCCAGATTTCTAATAAAATAGAAAATATTATTGCGCAGGCCTTCTACCTCTATATCTAGTTTTGCGCTTTCCTTGCGCACACGTTTTAACGTGACGAGGTCCCTGGTTAACAGGCCTTCTAGGGTGTCTCTATAAATGCGTTTAGTGCGTTTAAATAGGGTGGATATGTTGTCTGAGCTTTCGTTAATAATCCCTTGTATCGTGTTGCTCTCGGCTTTTAGGATTTCCTCGGTTGCAGCCAGTGCCTTTTGCGATTTATTGTGTACTAATTGACTTTTAACAAGCATAAAAACAGCGAGTAATACCAGGGATACGATAGCAAACATACCACCTAGGTAGATCACATAGGCCATGATTGCAGCTGCACTAAATGCGACGATGGCGGTCATAAACCACCCACCTATCACGTTAATAACACCGGCAATTCTATAGACGGCCGAGTCGCTCCCCCAGGCTCGATCGGCCAGGGATGTACCCATGGCGACCATAAAAGTTACATAGGTCGTGGATAATGGTAGCTTGCTAGCCGTCGCAAAAGAAATTAAAACACTAGCAACCATAAGGTTTACCGATGCTCTAATGTAGTCAAATGCTGGCTTATCATCATTGCGATTGACCAGGTTAAGCTCTGGCAGGGACTCAAACCGCCTGTTAATATAATTGGTTACTGTTTTGGGAAGAATTTTAACCAGTCCCTCGCTACCTAATATGGTATAGCGCACCAACACGCGAGACACACCATTAGACTGAAAGCGCTCGGTCCTGGAATCTTGTCTTGCGAGGTCCACCGATGTTTTAACAACCGCCTGTGCCTTAGAAGAAAACCACAGGGTAAGCACCATAACCAGGCCGGCAATTGCTAGAATTAATTTATTTGCAGCGATGGGTTGACTCAACTGCCCCATAGCATAACTATGAGCATCTTGTCCCGAGGCTATCCATACATTCCACGCGTCATAAGCGCCCATGGGAACCCCTACAAAGTTAACTAAATCGTTCCCCGCAAACGCCATTGCGAGACCAAATGTGCCCATAACAATGATAAGCTTATAAATATCTAGTTTTACTACATACACATAGATAAAACTAAAAATCATCCAAAAAACCAACCCCCCGAGTAGTAAGTAATAGGTGTTTGCGTTTACTAACATCACCGAAAAAGAACCTAAATCTGTGCCTTTAAGACCTTTAATGACAATAAAATAGTACAAGCTGGTAAGCGATAAACCCCCAAAAACCCCAGCGAGATATGCTGGCCTGTCCTTATAATTAAAGGTAAGCATAAGTCGCGACAAAAATTGTACAGCAGCACCTATAGTAAAGGAAATGACTACCGACAGTAAAATGCCGCGCACAATTTCTATGGCTTTATCGGTGGCAATGTATTTACCCAGGTCTGTTAAATTTTGCGTGCCTCCGTCCACATATATTTTTATTAAAGCAATCGCAACTGCTGCGCCTAAGAGTTCAAAAACAATAGAAACGGTTGTAGATGTGGGTAGCCCTAGGGTATTGAAAAAATCAAGCAGCAGTACATCGGTAATCATAACGGCCATAAAAATGATTATGATCTCGTCAAAGTAAAACTCCTGCGGGTTAAAGATTCCTTTTTTGGCGATTTCCATCATTCCTTCAGAGGCGATCGCACCAAAGGCGATACCTATACTCGCGACAATCATGAGTGTTCTAAAAGATACTGCTTTAGAACCTATAGCGCTATTTAAAAAGTTTACAGCGTCATTACTTACACCTACCACCAGGTCGGTAATTGCGAGACCCGCGAGTATAATGAGCATATAAATGTAAACGTCTCCCATGTAACAAGAATTAATTTGCAAAAATGCTACAATAAAAACTCTTGCATGTTATGTAATAGTTATTAATTTTTATAGGCTTGAGTACTGTTTTAAAAACTAAAAAGCCACTCAAATAGATGAGTGGCTTTAGAGAGGTGTTCAGTAATCTAACTTACAAGTTGAACATCTAATGTAAAACTAATAATTAATTTTAAAATTTGATACCGTAGCGCAAAGTAAATTCTACACCAGGACTAAAATTTGCAAACAACACATCTGATGTATTAAAGGATTTATAAAAAGATTGCACTTCGTCATTTAAAATGTTTCTGACCCCTATCGTCAATGTTTGATCTTTGTCTTTACCGAATACTTTTGAAGCGTTAAAGTCAAGTCTATGAAATGGATTTGTAAACACGTCTGACACTTGCCCAATTCCAACAATTTCAAGAGTTTCGCCTTGTACATTGTAAAAGAATCCACCTTGTAAGCCTTTTTCTAAATCGGCATAAGTCACACCCACATTTATCAAGTACGGCGCTTGACCTTGCAGTTGTCTTTTATTACTAATAGTCTCGCCCACTCTTGCCGATGTTTGTCTTGCTAAAAATTCTGCATCATTCATAGTTTGCTCAGATTGTATAATAGAAAAGTTTGAGTTTATACTAAACTTATTTAGCCCCGGAGCTAGAAAGTCTAAATTTTTACGCATTTCTAGTTCTGCACCATAAACAATGGCATTACCTATATTTCTAGGGGTGACGTCATTAACTGCCTGTATACCAAAAATAGTAAGCTCTATAGGATCAGTAAAATCCTTATAAAATCCACTCACAGCTATCAACCCATTATCATCGCCAAATAGTTCGTACCTAACATCAAAATTGTTTACATATGTAGGTCTTAATTCTATATTACCATTGTAAGTGACGTTAGAAATAGGATCAAAAATTTGTGCAATAGACGCCTCTTTAAAAGAAGGTCTTGCAGTAGAACGTGAGTAAGAAAACCTTAAGTTGGTTTGCTCATTAAGCGCATAAATCAAGTTTGCCGACGGGAAAAAATCTGCCTCGTCGATAATGTTTTCATTTTCAAGAACAATGGTGCCTTGTGTGTTTGCACCGGTATAAAACAAATCATATTTTTCAAATCTTAAACCAACAACAGACTTTAGACGCTCTGAAATATTGAATTCTTCAGACACATAAGCTGCATAATTTGTTGCAAACGATTCAAAAAGGTTAGCAGGTTCAAAATTGTTGAAAATATAAGTTCCCCCACTATTGGTGGTAGTCCACAAATTTTCTTCTAGCAACAATCTATTAGGATCGCCATTAAAGCCAGCAGCCGGTGCACCTTGGATTCTTATTATGTATTGGTTAATTTCAAAATTTCGTTTTTTATAGAGTTGCGCAAAACCAAATTTTAGTTTTGCCTTTTCATCTAACAAGCTGTGCTCGTAATCAAAGTCTAACTTACTAGACAAGTTTATTTCATCCAGATTTCTCCATATTCTGCGTGGCTCACCTATACTAGGACGTATAATAAACTGGCCATCATCTTCTTCAAACAGTGTAGAGCGAACATCTTTATCATATACGTTAGACAAAGACCCATTTAGCTTCCATTCCATGCTTAATTTGCTCTCCTCATTAAAGTTATGTTTACCGGTTAACAAGGCGTTAGATATGGACTTTTCGGTATACTCAAGGTTTTGACTTTGAAATATTGCAGCATTTGTTACAAAACTTTGCTGATCAAAAATACCTGCTGTACCAGTACCATTTTGAATACGCATTAAAACCAGCTTGTACTTTGATAAACGGGTTTTATATGTTAAACCCGCAAGACCACTTAAAATCACCGATGTTTTAGACAGTTCTCCCTCTTGTATTCGGTTAGGAATTAAATTAAAATTCGTAAGTTCTTGTGGTTTAAAGAAGAAATTTTGTTTAAAATCGTTGTAAAAAGTAGTCTCTCTTTGATATCCTATTGAACCAATGTATCCCAATTTATTCTCGCCTATATCATACTGATTAGAAGTGCTGTAGCCCAAACTCATATCCATTAAACTGGTGTTTTGAGTACCAGCCATTGTCGGGTTGAAAAGTCTGGTAATACTCGTTAATGACGGGTCATTGTCTGATGGTTGTGGGGTTCTTTGGCCCAAAGGCAATGGATCATCTCTTAAACCATTATCAAATCCTAAAAAGTCAGTCCCGCTACCCTTTTCACTTCTAAAATTAGGGTTAAAATGCATGCTAGGATTAAAACCTAGACCTACATTCATCTCAGACTCCTTGCGCGAAGCAAAATCTTTGGTAACAATATCTATCGCTCCACCAGTAAAGTCTGCCGGTAAATCTGCGGTTAATGATTTATATACAATGAGGTTTTCTATAAGGCTACTAGGAAAAATATCTAGCTGTAACGTGTTTCTATCGGGATCTAATCCAGGCACATCCATACCATTTAAAACAGATTTTGTGTATCGATCGCCTAAGCCTCTTACATAAACATATTTACCACCTTCTACAGATACTCCTGGTACCGATTTCACCGCTGCCGCAAGGTTTGCAGAGCCTGTTTTCTTAACAGCCTCAGACGATAACCCGTCTACTACGTTCACAGCTTTCTTTTGTAATTTTAAGACAGACGATTCTGTATTGGCACGCAATGTCGTTGTAATTATAACCTCACCTAAACTAGCAGTAGCAGCTTTCATACTTACATCTACAACCACAGGCTTATCCGCAGTGACAACAACATTTGTAATCTCTTGTGTTTGATAACCTACAAAAGAAAACACCAGCGTATAGGTGCCTGCATCCAGATTAATCTTGTACTTTCCTTCAAAATCAGAAATTACACCTTTGTTGGTTCCTTTTACAGAAATATTTGCAAATGCAAGCACATCATTATACTCGGCATCATAGAGTGTTCCAGAAACAACACCTTGTTGAGCATTTGCAAAAGATGTAAGAAAAAGCAAAACACTTAAAAATAATAATTTATCCATGGCTAAAATTTAAAACTCACCCCGTTAAATGAGGTGAGTTATTAATTATTGGTTTTATTGCAACACTAGCTGCTTTGTTTAAAAAATAGTTCAGATAGCAGCTTATTGTGGTACTGTGTTGTTCCACATTACTGCGTTTGTATCGCTTCCTGGGAAAACAACTTGCCAGTTTTGGAATACAACGTTACCAGCTTTATAATTTGTAACAGTGTCAGCATCGTCTAGTTCAACATCAGACCCAGGTCTAAAGCCGTATGTGTAAACGTTTCTAATAGTACATAAAGAACCATCTCTTAAATCGGCATATTCTCTATTTCCACTTACACCGTCTATAGATACGGTAGCATCCCCAATCATTGTTAGACCATCAATTACAAAACCTGCCTGAAAAGAACCTTCTGGCCCATCAATTTCAAGAGCATGGTCAGTAATATTAGTAGAAATTGTTAAAGCATTAGTAACAGTTCCAGAATATGCTTGATCCATATCCAATAAATCGTCACCACAACCCCATACAACAACATTTGTAACGTTGACACTACCTGCAAACCATTCAACACCATCATCTACGTTAGCTACAACCTCGATGTTTGAAATTTGTGTGCCGCGTCCTACTGATCCTAACGTGATTCCATTTATCTCATTATCTGATCCTATAATAGCACCTCCGTGTCTTAACGAAAGGTAATTAATCACACCAGAATTATCGTTATCATCTGTTCCACCATAAGAACCTGGCTCCGTTGCTGGTAGCCCCTCAATTTGAACTTCTGACGCATCGCCAGGAAATGAACCCCTAGCTTTACCTAACACAAGAAGTCCACCCCACAAACCTTGGTCTGCAACAGTTAAATTTGTACCTGCATTTGTTCCAAGTGCGATGTTGTCACTTGCTGATGTAAAAATGATAGGACGTTGTGCTGTACCATTTGCAAATATCTTACCGCCACGTGCAACAATTAATGCAGATGCATTTGCTCCTGTGCTTACTGCTCCCTTTACAATGGTGCCAGCTTCTATAGTAAGGCTTGCACCGTCTACTACATACACTTTACCAGTAAGTATGTAAAATCTATCATTTGTCCATGTAACATTTCCTGTGATATTTCCAGAAACAATAACATCTGGTTGTGGGTTTGCAACTGTCCAGGTTGGATTAGCATAACTCAACCCAGGAACAGTACCTGCTAGTTGGCTCGCTGTATAAGTCCATCCAAACACATTTAGGTTAGCACCTGTGTTTTGTTGACCTTGTTGAATACCTGTGGTCCATGCTGCTGCATCACCAGGGAAATCTACCAAATTAGGGTCGTCTGTAATTGGTTTTGCATCGTCATCATTACCGCATGATGTAAGTAAGATACCCGCCGCGGCAAACATTCCAATAAATAATTGCTTTTTCATAATTGTAGTTTAAAATTATTTTAATTAACGATGCAAAGAAAATCCATTTATCCATTTTGCAGGTTAAAGCAATATTATGTTTACTTCATCTTATGTAAAATTAGTGTTATCAATCACCCATCACTTAACATTAACTTTAAGTCGTTGCTTACATAAGTAGTAAATTCGCTGTATGAATTGGGAATCCTTATTATCACTTAAACGTTATGGTGACCAGCAACAGCGGTCACGTGCACAGCAGGACGAGTTGCGTCTAGGGTACGATGTAGACTATGACCGCGTCATATTCTCGCAGCATTTTAGGAGCCTGCAAGACAAAACGCAGGTCATTCCTCTAAGCCAGACCAGCTTTGTACACACCCGCCTTACCCACAGCCTCGAGGTATCGGTTGTGGCGCGCTCGCTAGGTCGCATGGTAGGTGCCCAACTACTTAAAAAGTATGACCATTTAAAAACGCTGGGCTATAAATCGCAAGACGTTGGTGCCATCGTCGCTGCCGCTGCACTTGCACATGACATAGGCAACCCACCCTTTGGTCATAGTGGCGAGAAAGCCATAGGAGCCTTTTTTACCAGTGAAAACGGTAGGACGTTGATTAGTTCGCTTTCGCGAAAGCAACAACAAGACCTACTACACTACGAGGGAAATGCAAACGGGTATCGCTTGCTTAATCGCGATACGCCAGGCACACCCGGTGGACTGCGACTGTCATACGCAACGCTGGGAGCCTTTGTAAAATACCCCAAAGAGTCTTTACCCATAAAACCCAGTGCGCATGTGTCACAAAAAAAGTTTGGCATTTTTCAGGCCGACCTCGACCATTTTAAAGACGTGGCGCAAACCCTAGGGTTGGAAAATAAAGCTGGCGGCGATATCCCATACCACCGCCATCCACTCGCCTTTTTAGTAGAGGCTGCCGATGATATTTGTTACAACATCATCGATTTTGAAGACGGTGTAAATTTAGGCTGGATAAGTGAAGAGTTTGCGCTCGAGTATTTTATAAACCTGGTGCGCCCTTCTATAAAAAAAGAAATCTATGTAAAGTTAGCAACCACAGCACAGCGTTTAGGATACCTGCGGGCACTCGCTATCAATAACCTCATCACTGATTGCGTGACTCTTTTTATGAAGCATGAAGAAGCCATGCTACAGGGCAGCTTTACAAAATCGTTAACCGATTTATCCAGTTATAAAGTACAACTGGATGATATTTTAAAAATCACCATAGAAAAAGTGTACCAGCACAAAGAGGTGATAGACAAAGAAATTGCAGGCTACAAGATTATTAGCACGATTCTAGAAGCGCTAGTTACTGCCGTAATTCATGACTTTAATAACGAGAAAAATAGTTATGACACCCTTATTTTACAGGCTTGCAACGGTGCTCAAATCTCTAAAAACACCTTGTACGAAGGACTGCTAGATACTTGCGGTTTTGTCGCCTCGTTAACCGACGGTCAGGCGGCACAACTTTACAACACCTTTAATGGTCATATATAAATTAGTTAGCTGCAACCCTAAAAGACCTATTCGACCGACAATAAACCGACAGAAACAGAGGAGGAAAAAGCCAAACCACCCAACAAATGGGATGTTGAAAATTTGGAGGCGACTTTTGACACCTTTTCTAAAAATAATTTTTAAATTTGCCAATATTTGTCAAGTCAAAACGAAGCACATTGAAAACAATTGGAACGATATTACGAGAATTAAGAGAAATCAAAGGACTACTCCTTAGAGAGGTTGGTGCCAAACTTTCGCTTGACCCGACTATTTTAAGTAAAATTGAACAGGACAAACGAATGCCGACAAAACAACAAGTAAAATTACTTGCTAACTTCTATAAAGACAAAAGAAATGAAGTAATCATAGCTTGGCTTTCGGACAAACTATTTTACGAAGTTCAAGACGAAGATTTGGCATTACAAGCAATGCAAGTAGCGGAAGAGAAAATTAAATACAACAAAAAGAAACCTAAATAATGCCAGTAGACTTTTCAGACATATTAGTAGTTGGAGTATCTAGCCGAGCACTTTTCAATCTTGAAAAGGAGAATGAAATTTTTAATACCGAGGGTATTTCAGGTTTCAGAAAATATCAACTTGAACACGAAGATGAACCATTAGAACCCGGAACAGCATTTCACCTAGTTCAAAGTTTACTTCACTTAAATGAAAACGCAAAGAAAAGAATTGTTGAAGTTGTAGTAATGTCAAGAAACAGCCCAGAAACGGGTGTAAGAATTATGAACTCGGTTGGCAAATATAATTTAGACATAACGAGAATGGCTTTTAGTGGTGGCGAACCTTTAGCTCCATATATTGACGCTTTTGATATTGATTTATTTTTAAGCAAAGACCTTAAAGATGTTCAAAGTGTAATTGATTCTAAAAAGTCGGCTGCTGCATACATTTACGAGCCACCTACTGAATTTAAACCAACTGACAACAGAGTGAAAATTGCCTTTGATGCTGATGCTGTTTTGTTTTCGGACGAATCTGAACACAGATATAAAACAGAAGGTATTGAAGCTTTTCACAAATACGAGCAAGAACATCAAGACGAACCTTTGGCAGAAGGTCCTTTTGCAAAATTGCTAATCAAACTTTCAAAAATTCACGAAGAAATGCCACCACCAATTGAACTTTCTCCATTGAGAATTGCAATTGTAACAGCAAGAAATGCTCCATCACACATGAGAGTTATCAAAACACTTCGCAAATGGGGTGTTTATGTAGACGAAGCCTACTTTTTAGGAGGTCTTTCAAAAGACAATGTTTTAAAAGCATTTGGTGCACCCATATTTTTTGACGACCAAGAAGTTCATTTGACCGAATCTTCTAAAGTTGTTCCATCTGGAAAAGTGCCTTACGCATCAGATTCTCCATTACTGAAACTAAATGGAAATGTAACACACACTAAAGTAAAAGAAGAAAAATGAAATTATACGATACACTCTCAACCCAACTGAAAAAAGAACCCAACTATGTTACAGACAACGGAGAGTTAAAGAAGTGGGTGGTAATAAATAAAGCACAGAATTATGATGCTGAACTTATTGGCTTATTGCTTGACGACAAGGAACTAAAAGCAAAATTCTTTCTTGACATCAAAGGTGTTTTGGTTTTCAACCAATCTTTATTTGTGCAGTTCTTAGAGCAAAAGAACTATTTGAACGATAGTTATACTTCATACAAAAACAAGGTTGGTTTAAACATTGACGGAAAATATTTAAAACAACGCAACGAAGTTGCTTTAGTGTGGCCTTTTAAAGACTGCGTTTTAGAAGGTGGACAAAGCCGTGAAGAAGATAAAAGAGAAGAAATATTTTTTAACGAAACACTTGCACAAGACGAAATTACGCAACTTTTAGAACCAAAGGTTTTGACTAATGCTAAACGCTACACAGAAAACGGAGAAAAGCAACTTGATAAGTTTAACCGAAACGAAAAAGGAATAATTACCGACAACCTAATTATAAAAGGTAATAATCTTTTAGCACTGCATTCATTAAAGGAAGAATTTGCTGGAAAAGTAAAACTAATTTATATTGACCCTCCATTTAATACTGGTAATGACAGTTTCAAGTATAATGATTCATTTAATCACTCAACTTGGCTTTCATTTATGAAAAACAGACTAACAGTAGCTAAAGATTTACTACGTGAAGATGGTTTAATTTTTATAAATGTTGACGATATTGAAGAAGCATACTTAAAGGTTCTTAGTGATGAAGTATTTGGAATAAATAATTTCATCAATATAATTGCAGTAAAGTCTTCAACACCTAGTGGAACAAAAACAGCACACAAAGACAAAACAATTATTAAGCAAAAAGACTTGATTCTCGTTTACAAAAAAGGCGATAAAGTTTCATTAAATCCACAATACACAAAAAGAGAAAACTGGGATACTCATTACTCACTTCTTCTTGAAAAGAATAAAAAAGTTGAATATTGTTTGTCAAAACTAGTCGATAAGCTAAAAGAATTGAAAATTCTAAGCGATTCACAAAAACTAGATGATTTAAATATAGAAAATAAAACTTTTAAAGAGTTTTATTTAGCTAATTCAACTTCAATTTGTCGTTTGCAGTCACATAAAAACATAGAAGCTGACAAAATTTCAAGAACAATTAAAGACAAAGTTTATGAACATATCGTTGATGGTACTTCAAAAGGTCTTTACTATAATGGACAAGTAATAACACCACTTTCTCAAGGAATTAAAAAGGTATATTCGAATCAGAAGTTTAGTGATGATTTGGGAATGTTATTGTGTGATTTTTGGACAGATATAGACTTTCAAAACACTCAAAATGAAGGAGGAGTAAGTTTCCCTACTGCAAAAAAGCCCGAAGTATTAATTGCTAGAATAATCGAGCTTGCAACTAATGAAAATGATATTGTAATGGATTATCATTTAGGAAGCGGGACAACTTGTGCCGTTGCTCATAAAATTGGTAGACAATATTTAGGAATAGAACAGCTAGATTATGGCGAAAATGACAGTGTAAAAAGATTACAGAATGTTATAAATAACGAGCAATCTGGAGTTTCAAAAGCTTATAATTGGAAAGGTGGCGGTGAATTTGTTTACTTAGAACTTAAAAAATACAATCAAAACTTTATTGAACAAATTGAATCTGCCAAAGACACTAAAGCAATTTTGAAAATTTGGGAAGAGATGAAAGCAAAATCTTTCCTTAACTACAATGTGGACTTACAAAAAC
>DAIRDE010000044.1:0-22111 GCA_036796335.1 Nonlabens sp. | reverse complement strand
TAGCTTTTTATGAGTTGTGCATGGTTTTCATGATTATGCAAATAGTATAAAGGTAAAAATTTAGACAACAGGAGGCGAGGTGATGTAAATGCATTTTTTGGTATTTTCAATAGTACAACCTAAAATCCAGTAGTTTACAGAGTTTATACTGTTTGTAAAAAAGGCGCTCTACCACTTCCTTCAAATCATCGTTTTCATAAAACAAGCTGAAAAATACACGGTCTATGGTAAAGGCACTGGTCATTTTCTCAGAAGTAAAACCATAACCCGATATGGCTCTTGCACCGGTCACATCTAAAAAATACTGCGATTCCTCGTCAGTAAGGTCTACGGTTTTTTTGTTTGCAAAATGAATAACCTTTCCTTCCATACGGCCTTCAAAAAGTTCGGCAAGTTCCTCCATGCTATAATAATAGCCGTTAATCAATACGTTGTTTGCCTCACCTGGTAAGACGAGATAAATGATTTCATAATCCTTAAAATTATGGTCATCATACAACAAATAATTCAGGCTTTCTTCTAGACCTTCTATGGTGTCACAGGCTTTGTAAATACTGGTGATGTTTTGGTTAAGCGCGATATCTTCTAGGATGGTAAGCACTTCTGTCGTTTCTACAGCATCAGCATCGGGAACTACTTCCAGGCAATAGATAAATTTTTCAATATCGGTAATGGGTACTTCTAGTTGGGTCATAAAGTGTTGTAATCTTTTTGAGCGCTTTATTTACATGTAGTGGTATGTCGTAAAAATTGTGGGAGCTTAAATAAAGTTTTAAGCAATAATTTTCTAATCTAACATTTGAAAAAACATCAGCAGCAAATGTCTCACTACGTATTTTCTTTTCATTTATTACATGGACAAAACCTAGTTTACAATGGTTTTATTGATTTTTGCAAAAAAGGTAATTTAAAAGTTCCTTGATTAGAAAGTTGCTCGCCGCGGCATAGGTGTTTTTTTAATGCATTTGGTGCTATTTTTTCGCTTTCGCGAAAGCGAAACAAAAAGAAAGCGAAATAAAAAACCGAGAAAGCACGATTGCAAGGACGCATCATTTTGAATGTGCTTGCTACATTCTTAGATTATGATAAAATTATTTTGTAAATAAACATGTGTATAAAATCAGTAACTAACCTCAAACTGTTAGATTTTTACAATTCTCTTAAAACAATGTATAACCATCTGTTTTATAATAATTTGAGGTGCTATAGTACTGACTCTTTAGCATCTTTTTTATGGTAAATTTAACATCTAACAAAAAAATATATCGACCTTAATATTTTGTCAAAATAATGTTTATATTTACTTAAAATAAAGTTAAAAAAGTTTATTTAAATCATCTCAATTATGAAAACAAATTTTATCAAGTGGTTTGTATTGCTATTTGTAGCAACAACTGCATTTGTATCCTGCGAAAGCACGTCAATCGAAGACCGCACTCCATCTCAAAGCGCTGAGCCCACCCAAGTAATGACCGTGCTGGGTAAAAAACTAGCAAATCCACACGCACCCGAAGTTGTCAGACAAGCTTTTGAAAGTGTTCAAAAATCAAATCCCGAAATTGCACAAAATGTGCACATGGATTTTAACCCGACCCACATGTATGTTAAGTTTTTACCTAAAGATGTTGCTCAATTAGACGAGTTGCAACAACTATATGGTTTTGAACTGGATAATATCCCTGCGTTCTATGAATTTGAAACGTTGGGCGATTATTACCACGACCCTTCAGTTGCTGCTGGTCTGCCTACTTATCAGTATGCCACATTGCCAGTAAATACAAAACTACCCAGCACCATTAGCCATGAGATTGTGGAGCAGCTGATTCTAATCGACTATTCTGAACAAATCAATGGCACAACTAAATACAATGAGGATTTTATGTTGCTGCTAAGGCATGCGCAATACCGATTAACTGGGCTGACTGCATTAGCATATGGCAGCAACGAGTATGACGATGCAAACGTTTTTCATTTGAAAAGTAGGTTTTTATGGCGTCCTAGTGGTGAAGTTAGAGAACAGGGACGGAATGGAGATTTTCCCGCGAGTGGCGTTAGGGTTAGAATGCATGATTATACATTCATACCGTTAATTAAGACGGGCATGACGACTGGTAGTGACGGTAAATTTAGATGTGGTCGACGTATTACTGAAAGTGCACGATACAGGGCTACTTTTTCTGACAATAAAAAATATACTTCAAGTATGAGACGAGGTTCTCCGTTAAAAGTCAGACGTATTAATGGACCCTATTCCGTTTGGTATGAGTCATTCTAATTACGAAACGATATAACGGCTTAAAGTGCAATCAGCCTTTAACTTTCTAAAAGAATCAATAACAAAGTTAAATAATTACGAACGATTTACTTCGTATGCTGCATAAAAAAAGAACCGCTCTTAAACTGTTTTAAGAGCGGTTTTTTAGTCTGTTACAGCACCTTTGACATAATGCGTCGTAGTAGGATTCAAAAAGGTATTTGAAGTGTTTCGCTTTCGCGAAAGCGAACCCAAAAACATACTGGTTTAATAAAAACAAGCTTCATCGACTTACAAATTACAGCGGGTAAAAACGTGTGCCAGACACTGAAACTGGTATGAGACTGTTTTCTGGGCTAACTATGGATGGGCTTGCACTAATGCGGCAACTTATCTTTAAACAATCCATAAAGATAGGTGCCTAACATGGCGCTATCGATTACGAAAAGTATAGGCACAAACCCTGCACCGATGAGCGTGAACATAGGCCTTGGACAAGCTCCAGCAAGTGCCCAACCCAACCCAAAAATAATACCGCCAAACACGTACCGTTAAAACTGCTTGCCTTTGAGCAGTTTATATGATTTCGTCGTAAAATGATTTGATTTTAAAGTCTTTAATAAAATGTACCACCATCACTCCTGTAGCCATCGCTGTGTTGATACACACTATGGACATTGCTCATAAATCCAATTTATTTTCAAAAATAATATTTGCAAATCAAGGTAAACCTCTACACATGCAAGGTGCTAAAAGTTACTAGGTTTAAAATAACAAACATCCTTGTGTACATATTTAAAACCCAATTTGGGATGCAAGGAACGTTTGATTGAGTTTAAATAACCAATGGTCTTATTAATATCGGTTCGATAAAATTTGCACTAAAATTTGCACACATACGGGTGTAATGTTAACGCAGTGTTAACTCAATCTTACATGTTTACATAACCATAATATAAAATCGTTTTTACTTAAAATACTATTAACCTCTAAATAAAATGTTCGAAATAACATTGCAACGTAAATATAAAAAAGATAAAAATGAGAAAAATTATTCTATTTATTACTTGTATTTTATTTGCTAGTCACGCTTTTTCACAATCCAACGGTGTGATAACAGGCAAAGTTACCGAGGTAGAAAGTAACTTTTCGCTACCTGGTGCCACTGTACGAATTGTTAGCCAGAACAAGTACACGGTATCCGACGTAAAAGGGGAATTCCAGTTTTTAAACGTTGCACCAGGTGCCTATACCTTAGAGGTAGCATACATCGGTTACCAAATGCTATCCAAGGAAATACGTGTTGAAGCTGGTAAAAATACAAACGTCACCTTTGAACTCGTGGCAGGGACAGAAGAGCTCGAGTCTGTAGTAATCATAGGCGACCGATTAAGAGGTCAGGCAAAAGCTCTTAATAAACAAAAGACAAATCAAAATATTACCAACGTGATATCGTCTGACCAAGTGGGTCGTTTTCCAGACGCAAACATTGGTGATGCTTTAAAGCGTGTGCCCGGAATCACCATGCAAAATGACCAGGGCGAGGCTAGAAATATTATTGTACGTGGTCTAGCACCTAGTTTAAATTCGGTCACCTTAAATGGCGACAGGATCCCATCGGCCGAGGGAGATAACCGTAACATACAAATGGATTTAATTCCAGCAGACATGATTTCTACCATTGAAGTGAATAAAACACTTACACCAGATATGGATGCTGATGCTATCGGGGGCTCTGTAAATTTAATTACCAGAGCGACTCCTAATGGCGAACGTGTTTCTGCAACATTAGCAGGTGGTTACGGACCAATACGCGACAAGGGAAATTATACAGCAGGATTTGTTTATGGAAATCGTTTCTTAGAAAATAAACTCGGTGTTGTATTTAGTGCGTCTTATTTTAATAACATTTTTGGGTCAGACAATGTTGAAGCAGTCTGGGTAAGAGGAAGAAAGGAGCAGGTGTACATTGAAGAATATGACTTACGAAAGTATGACGTACAAAGGATAAGACAGTCGTTTGCCCTTGCGACAGATTATAAGTTTAATGACAACAATACGGTTTATTTTAACGCCATGTATAATTTTAGAGATGACCTAGAAAATAGATATCGAGCGAGATATCGGGGCATAAATCCAATATATAACGCAAACGACGACATCACCGGTTACACAGGTGCGGTAAGAAGACAAACAAAAGGAGGTATAGACGACAAAAAAAATCGAAATACCCGATTAGAGCGTCAGACCGTGCAAAATTATTCTGTAGGTGGGGAGCATTTATTATCGCCCAAACTAGACATGGATTGGTCTGTTAATTTTGCATCGGCAAGCGAGGATCGTCCTAATGAAAGATATACGGAGTTCCAAAAAGGTGGTTTAGATATGAATCTAGATTTAGCCGACCCGAGATTTCCATTAATCACAGCGGTAGGAGATAATGCTGTTTCAGATTTCAGATTTAGAAACTTAACTGACAACAATAATTTTACAGAAGAAACCGAACTAGGTGCAAAAGTTAATTTCAGGGTACCGTTTTCATTAATTGCAAACGAAAAAGGTAGACTAAGATTTGGAGCTAGAGTAAGGATTAAAGAAAAATTAAGAGATAATATCTTTACCGAATATACCCCTAACACACCGTTTGGAAACATGAACAATTTGCCTACTAGTTTTTACGGTGGTGAAAACTGGCAAGCAGGATCACAATATGTACCGGGAACATTTGTAAGTGCATCATTCCTAGGTGGTTTAAATTTAAGTAATCCTGCTTTATTTGAAGGTGAAGCAGTACCGGCAGAATATCTTGCTTTAAACTACAACGCCAAAGAAAATATTTACGCGGGATATGTAAGATGGAATCAAGATTTTAATGAGAGATTATCCATGATCACAGGTTTAAGGCTAGAAAATACCTTTATAGATTATACTGCAAACTATGTCCTGGATGAAGAAGATTTGATAGGTGAAATTAACAACACCAATTCTTATACTAATGTTTTACCAAGTATTGCCTTCAAGTATAATGGTAATAGGGATTGGGTGTATAGAACAGCATTCACAACATCTATTGCTAGACCTAATTATTTTGCTTTATCTCCCTTTATTAGTGTAGTGCCAGACGACGATTCTAATATTGATGCAGGAAATCCAGATTTGAAAGCAACGTATGCCTACAACTTTGACCTTATGGTAGAAAAGTATTACAAGTCTGTTGGGCTAATTTCAGGAGGGTTGTTTTACAAAAATTTAAATGACTTTATTTATACTTTTAGAGATAATCAATATACAAATGACAAATTTGCTATCGATTTTCCAGGTCAAGTTAACCCAATCCCTGAAGTGAATCCAGGAAACTGGACCTTAACACAGCAACGCAATGGGGAAAGCGTGAGCGTGTATGGTTTTGAAGTAGCTATACAGCGTCAACTAGATTTTTTACCAGGTACGTTTTTTAAAGGTTTAGGTGTTTATCTTAACTATACATATACAGAATCTGATGCAAAAGGAATTACCAGTTCAAGTGGCGAGGATAGAACCGGTGTTGCCTTGCCAGGTGCCGCCCCACATATGTTTAACAGCTCCCTATCGTGGGAGGATAAAAAGTTCTCGATTAGATTTTCGCTCAACTATGCCTCAGATTATCTAGACGAGCTAGGTGGTGATGCTTTTGATGACAGGTTTTATGACGAGCAATTATTTTTAGATGCAAACGCTTCCTATAAAATCACTCCAAAACTACGTGTGTTTGTAGAGGCCAATAATTTAACAAATCAACCGCTTAGATATTATCAAGGTATCGCACAAAGAACCATGCAAATGGAGTATTACCAGCCTAGATATAACTTGGGTTTAAAGTTTGACTTGTAATAACTGATTATTTTTGTAACATTAGAAAGCAAAGCAATTTGTTTTCTAATGTTTATTTTTTTTGGTTTGTATTTAATCTGGTTCTCGTTTTGGAGAACATGAAATAATTTAACAATATGAAGTTACTATTCCTAATTTTTACACTCTCATCAATAAGTTATTTAAACGCACAAGATGTTAAGACCCCTTTTCAAAAAGAAAAGGATAATGGTTACAGCGGTCGCAATATTGAAGGTTTAGTTCACCATAAAAACAGTTTTAATTTTATTGTGGTTGGTGATTTTGGTAGAGTTGGTGATTACTATCAAAAGCAAGTTGCAACCGAAATGGGACATGCTATGAATGTATTAGATGCTAACTTTGTAGTGTCTGTAGGTGATAATTTTTATCCCAACGGTGTTGCGAGCACAGCCGACTATCACTGGAATGCCACGTACGAACAAATTTATACCGATCCTAGCTTATACAAAGATTGGTATGTAGCATTAGGCAATCATGACTACCATGGGAATGTTCAAGCACAAATTGACTACACCCAGGTAAGCCGAAGATGGAATATGCCCAGTAGGTATTATGCTAAAACCGTGAGCCTAAACGATAATGATAAATTGTTACTTGTGATTATGGATACGAGTCCTTTTATGGATGGCTATCACAAAAACCCAGATAAATATAATGGTATTAAAGAGCAGGATACATTGGCTCAAAGAAAATGGTTAGAAAAAACATTAAGTGCAAATGATAAATCCATTAAATGGAAAATTGTAGTAGGGCATCATCCCATGTATAGCGGTGGTCATAGAAAGGATAGCAAAGACACTAAACTTTTTGAACAAAAATTTGCTGCTTTTTTTGATAAGCACAAAGTAGATGCATATCTATGCGGTCACGAGCACGACCTACAAATAATAAAACCAGCTAAAAGATATACTACCCAGTTTTTATCGGGTGCAGGTAGCGAGATACGACCATCAGGAAGTACAGATGGGACTATCTTTGCTGCATCACAACCAGGCTTCATGACTTTTTCTATTATCAATAACCAATTAGTTGTGCAGGTTGTAAAAGCCGGTAATACCAACGCCGAGGTGTTATACACTCATCAAATCACTAAAAACTAGTTTACTTAAATATTTACCGATGATTAAAAACATTATACTACTCACGTTCCTAACGCTGCTTGTAAGTTGTAAAAATAGCCTTGCACCGGTTGCAAAAGATGCGTTAAAACCTTTTATAACAACACAACCTACTCCACACGATACCGACGATCCTGCACTATGGATTCATCCTACCGACCCCACAAAAAGCTTGGTAGTGGGGACCGATAAAGAAATTGGTGGCGGTATTTATTTGTACGATTTACAAGGTAAAATTGTAAACAGCGTTACAAATTTAGATCGACCCAACAACGTTGACGTTGCTTATGGAATTTTACTCAACGGTAAGCCCACAGACATCGCCGTGTTTACCGAGCGTAAAAAAAACAAAATCCGAGTTTTTTCACTACCTGATTTAAAACCAATTGATAACGGCGGTATCGACGTTTTTGAAAACGAAACAGATAAAGACCCCATGGGAATTGCGTTATACACACGACCCACCGATAATCAAATTTTTGCCATCGTAGGTAGAAAATTTGGACCCTCAGGTACGTATCTATGGCAGTATCAATTACAAGACTCTGGTACGGGTGCTGTCAGTGCCAAAGTTGTTAGAAAATTTGGAACTTTTAGCCAGAAAAAGGAGATAGAAGCCATTGCAGTAGATAACGAGTTGGGCTTTGTATATTATTCTGACGAGCAAGCGGGCATTAGAAAATACTATGCAGACCCTGCAAAAAATGACAACAACGAACTCGCTTTTTTTGGCCAAAAGGATTACAAATCTGATAATGAAGGAATAGCTATCTACAAAAATTCTGACACCACGGGCTACTTGTTAGTGTCAAATCAACAAGCTAATAAGTTTGTCGTTTATAAAAGAGAAGGCGACAATAACAACGTACATAACCATAAAAAAATTGCTGAATTCCCCGTCGCGGCTATCGAATGCGATGGCGCCGATGCTACAGCAGTTTCTTTAAATACTGACTTTAAGGATGGAATGTTAGTCACCATGAGCAACGGTATGGTATTCCACTACTATAAATGGAGCGATGTTCAAAAATTAATCGACACATATTCTTCTAATTAATGCAGTGTTTGTATTCCTGCATCTTTGCGCAGGGTTGATATGTAGTACATTTGTTAGCATCTTGAAAAAAGCACATGGAAAGAATACATCTTATATGGTTAGGTCTGGTTTTTTACACCTCGACCGCGCAAAATTTAAAAGTTCACTCTTATAGCGATAAGGATCAGGCGTTACAAGCTATGGTAACCTCTAACACCATGCAAAACAAGCCGTGCGTTCTTATTCTACCAGCATGGAAAGGTGTTGATGAAGAGGCTAAAACCGCAGCCCAAGATCTAGAAAAATTGGGCTACATGGCATTTATCGCAGATATTTATGGAGTAGGTAATACCCCAGTAGATAACGCAAGCGCAGCAAAAATGGCTGGTCAATATAAAAATGATTATAAAGCCTACCAGCACCGTATCGCAGTCGCCTTGCAAGAATGTATAAAATTGGGCGCAGACCCAAATAAAATCGCAGTAATAGGATATTGTTTTGGTGGAACAGGTGCGCTAGAAACGGCACGAGCGGGATTACCTGTACAAGGTGTGGTTTCTATTCATGGCGGGCTAGCTCGAGACGCACAACGAGACATCGCGCCTATCGCAGCAAAAGTCCTTGTAGAGCATCCCGCGGCAGACCGCAGCGTGAAAAAAGAAGATTATGACAACCTTGTTGTAGAACTCAATACCGCAAAAGCAGACTGGCAAATAATCACTTATGCAAATTGTGGACACACCTTTACAAATCCATCGTCTAAGGATTATAACAAGACCATGGCGCAACGAGCCTGGCAACACACCACCATGTTTTTAAAAGAGGTCCTGCAGTAATCAGCTCCTTTTTAAAATGTTTTAAAAGAGGCTTTTATACTGCTTCACGTGCGGCATAAAATTAAAACGGTGGTATGTTATCCATACTAGAGTGTGTTGAGGTGTTACGCTTTCGCGAAAGCGAACTCACTTAAAATCTTTGCTACAAACAACATACCTGTACGGTAGAATATGGTCACATTGTTATCCTCGTCTATCTGCGTTAACAAAAGCGTTATAGCTTAAATAATAGCTTTTCAAAATCACTGTAAAGGCGTTGTACTAAGGTCACGCTAGCATGAATAGTTTTATGACAATCGCTTTTAAGGACGAACAGCCCGTTAATGCGGCAACTTATCCTTTATCAATCCGTATAAGAAAGTTCCTAGCAAAGAAGCTACAATAACCACCAGAATAGGTACAAACCCAGCGCCGATAAGCGTAAACATAGGCCCTGGACAAGCACCAGCAAGCGCCCAGCCCAACCCAAAGATGATACCGCCAAACATGTACCTGCTAAAACTGCGTGTCTTTGGGACAAAGTGTATGTTTTCGCCATAAAATGACTTTATTTTAAAGCGTTTTATAGATTGTATCATTACCACCCCTATCGCCAGTGCAGACCCAATAATGCCATACATGTGAAAGGATTCAAAGGTGAACATTTCATAAATCCTAAACCACGAGGCAGCCTCAGACTTAAACATGGTGATACCAAATAAAATGCCGATAAGTAAATATATAAGTGTGCGCATGGTCTAAAATATAAATGGGAATAAAAAGTGTATCATGACAAGACCGCCTATAAAAAAGCCGATCACCGCAATAAGCGAGGGTAATTGCAAATCACTAAGTCCAGAAATAGCGTGCCCTGAGGTGCAACCACCTGCATAGCGTGCGCCAAAACCAACAAAAAGACCGCCTATGGCAAGTACTGCGAGTGTTTTAATGTCTAGTAGGGCAGCGTTGTCAAACAATTCTGTTGGTAAATACGCCTTTCCTGCACTTGCAAAACCCATATTTTGCAGGTCGATAGCAGTTTTTGGGTTGATAGCGATGCTGGTGTCTGTACTAAGTAGCTGCGAGGCTGTAAAGCCGCCGATAATCGCACCTAACACCACAACGAGGTTCCATTTTTGCGATTTCCAGTCAAATTTAAAAAAGTCAGCTTTTTTATCGGCACCACAAATGGTACACATGGTGCGCAGGTTTGCAGACATTCCAAAGTTTTTCCCCACCATAATTAGAAGAAACATGTTTAGGGCAATCATAGGGCCTGATACATACCAGGGCCATGGTTCATAAATCCAATTCATTTTTAATTTTTTTTTGTTTGCAAATTAAGGGAAAGCTAGAATCGTGTTGGGTAACATAAGTTACAAAACAGCAGTTACTAGGATAAGTTTAACAATTTATATGTTGGTACTCTCGCCTGCGTCAGGCAATAGGACAAACAATATTTAGTAGCTGGTATCGTCTAGTTTTACCGTACCGTTAAAAACCTTGTATAAAAACAAAAAGTAGCCAGCGAGTAGCGGTGCCCCTATCACTACAATGGTAAGCATAATTCCCAGTGATTTTTGTGACGACGCTGCGTTATAAATGGTCACACTGTATTTAGGGTCTATGGTAGATGGCAGTAAAACGGGATACAGTTGAAAGGCTACTAGCATAAGTAGAAACGCCATGGTAAGTGAAGAAAAGACTAATGCCGTGGCATACTTTTTCTTTGACGCAAGTCGCGGCACATTTGCAACGGCTAAAAATGCCAGCACAGGAATCGCAAAAAATATAGGATATTCTTTAAATTTTTCTATCACGCCTGGTAAATATAACAGCGTATATATAGAGGTTGTAGCAAAGGTTAATATAAAAAACAACATGCCTTTTTTAAGTAAAAAGGTGAGTCGTGCGTGCAGGCGACCTTCTGTTTTTAACAATAAAAAGATGGCTCCCTGGGTCATAAATAGGGATACGGTTGTTAAACCCACCATGATGGCATACGGGCTTAAAAACGAAAAGAATACGCCGCCTTTATAGGACAGGTTTTCACCTATTTCAAAGCCTTGTAACAAATTTGCAAGCACGACACCCAGTAAAAAGGATATTAAAGTATTGGAGGTAAAATAAACGATATCCCAGGTCTTGCGCCACCACAACATCTCCTCGGCACTTCTAAATTTTATAGCAGCAGACCGCAGGACTAGCAGCATTAAAAACAGCATAAAGGGTATGTACATCGCACTGAGCATGGTTGCATACATCACAGGAAAACCTGCAAAAAGCGCCCCACCACCTATAATTAACCACACCTGGTTTGCATCCCACAGCGGTCCTATGGCGTTAATAGCGATACGTCTACTTAAATCTTTTTTAAAAAATAAGTGCCACGAACCCGCACCATAGTCAAATCCCTCTAAAATCGCATAACCCGAAAATAAAAGCCCAACGACTAGGTACCACAAGGTGGGATAATCTATTCCTAAAAATGTTTGCATAATTGTAATTTTTAATATTCGGGTAAAACGTTTGTTGTAGCAGCCTCTTTATAAGGACCTTGCTTAATTTTCTTGTTGACCGAGTAAATAAACAAAAGAAATAAGACCGTGTAAATAACTAAAAATAGGATAAGCGAAAACAAGATTTGGTTAGAAGACACCTCTTGCGAGAAACCCTCACTTGTTCTTAAATGACCATAAACAATCCAGGGTTGCCTACCCATTTCAGCAGAAAACCAACCTACCTGATTTGCTATTTGCGGTAATAACACTGAGAAAGCAAAGATTTGCAACAACCATTTTTTGTCAAAAAGTGAACCGCGCCACCATAAATAACTGGCATATAACGTTAACCCTATAAGGAACATACCTATAGAAATCATGATGTGGTAAAATTGAAAAACGGCATTTACCTGGCCAGGTCTGTCTTCTTTAGGAAATGCATTCAATCCAGTAATAGGCTCTTTAAAATCCTGATGTACAAGAAAGGACAATCCGCCGGGAATTTTTAATCCAGTAACTTCTTGCGTTTTATTATTCACCCACCCAAAAAGGTACAAATCTGCTGGGCCAGATGCTTCATAATGCCCTTCCATCGCTGCAAGTTTTGCCGGTTGATTTACCGCAACCCCGTCTGCACTGCTGTGTCCAGATAGCAGTTGGGTTAAAGAAACGACAGTGGCGATAACTAGGGCAATTTTAAATGCTTTTTTAGAAATTTCAACATACCTGCCTTTTAACAGGTAGTATGCATGCACACTTAATACTAAAAATGCACCTGCAAGAAATGCACCTTGCCACACGTGTATGATACGATCTACACTGGACGGATTAAATACCATAGCCCAGAAATCAGTAATCTCGGCACGCGCGTCAAATCCTTCACCTACAATGTGATAACCAGCAGGTGTTTGTTGCCAGCTGTTTGCCACCACAATCCACACGGCCGAGAACATGGAGCCTAAAAACACGCCTATCGTCGAGATAAAATGCACCCGAGGAGAAACGCGATTCCATCCAAAAAGTAGAATACCTAAAAAGGCACTTTCTAGCCCAAAGGCAAATAGCCCCTCGGCAGCAAGCGCGCTCCCAAAAATATCACCTACATATCGTGAATAAACCGCCCAGTTGGTACCAAATTCAAACTCCATAATGATACCTGTCGCAACCCCGATACCAAAGGTGATGGCAAATATTTTTAGCCAAAACCGGGTTAGTACTTCATATTGTTTATTTCCAGTCTTTAGGTACATACCCTCGGTAAATACCATGATAAGTCCAAGTCCATACTTAAAGGCGGGTAGATGTAGTGAAAAGCGATGGTAAAAGCAAACTGGATTCTAGCAAGAATTTCGGTATCCATGGTGTTATGTTTTGATAACACAAATTTAACAATGTGCAGTTTTTATTAAGGTAACCTAAGTTACAAAACGCTGTTTTTAAATAGCTTTTAAAAGTACGTTTTCTGGAAGTCTAAATGGTATGTGACTCGTTCTCGTTTTTTGTGGGAGTTCGCTTTCGCGAAAGCGAATTCTAAACGCATACCCCAAAAAAGTAGTAGTATTAAGTTACGGAATGTCACCTTTTTAAAGGACAAAAAAAAGGCCCTATTTTAAAAATAAGGCCTTAATCAATGATTAAATGTTCTTTTTTGCGAGGTACCAGGTTATCTTTTCAATACTGTCGTCGGCAAGTCGTTCGTTTAACGCGTCTAGTGATTTAGGCGCTGGACAAATCACTTGGTCGCCACGTTTCCAGTCTAGTGGCATGGCTACTTTATGCTTGTCTGACATTTGTAAGGCGTCTAGCGATCGCAGTATCTCATCCATATTTCTACCTACATTCAATGGGTAATACATAATAAGGCGTATTTTTTTTGCAGGGTCTATAAAAAATACGGCTCTAACGGCAGCTGTTTCGCTTTCGTTAGGTTGTAGCATTCCATACAATTTTGACACTTTCATGTCAATGTCTGCAATAATAGGAAAGTCAAAGTACACACCTGTAGTTTCTCTTACATTTTGTACCCAGCCTAAATGTGCGTGTATGCTGTCTATACTTAGTCCCAGTAGTTCTGTATTGAGCGCGTCAAATTCTGGTTTTCTGGTTGCAAATCCGCTCATCTCGGTAGTACACACCGGGGTGAAGTCGGCGGGATGCGAGAACATCACGATCCATTTGTCTTTTGCAAATTCTGACATGGTTAGACTGCCCTTTGTGGTAACGGCGGTAAATTCTGGTGCGGTGTCGCCTATTCTAGGCATAACATTGATTTGTGGTGTTGTTGAATTCACGTGGTTCATAATAGTATTTTGTTATTAAATAATTTTATGGTATAAGTTTATACTATTGAAATGTGTTTTTTTGTAACCTGAGGTACACAAGACAATTTTTAACATGAATTTTAATATTGAAAAACCAGTTCATTGATTTTACCGCAAAAAAAAAGGTCATACATATGTACAACCTGTTTTTTCATGAGTAACCTTATTATACGTTTACCCCTTTCATCATTTTGTTCCAGTATAAGTAGGGCAGCATATACTTTTTAAGCATCCACAAGCGCCAGTGCTCTTTAGAACTGTCTTTAATAAGTAGTTGTTTTAACTTAGGATCTGGTGTGAATTTTCCTGAATAGTCAAATTCGGCCAGTACCATTTTACCATAATCTGTTACCAGCGGGCACGAGGAATAACCATTGTATGACATGGTGCCTATGGTATGTTCTTTTATAAGTTTGTTTAGATTGTCCACCACTACCGGGACTTCCTTGCGTATAGCAGCGCCTGTTTTTGCAGTAGGTAGCGCGGCAACGTCGCCCAGACTAAAGATGTTTGCATACTTTTTATGTTGCATGGTATGGATGTCTACATCTACCCAGCCAGCGTCATTAACAAGGTCTGACTCTTGTATAAATTTAGGTGCGACAGATGGTGGTGCAGTATGCAACATGTCATAATGTATACCATAGCGACCGTCTTTTATCGTAACCTTTGCGTCTTTATAGTTGTATTGAAAGGTCTCGTCTAGATATTTACCATTATCGTCGCCAGACATGACTATACAACCACCAGATTTTATGTCTTTTGTAAGTTCATACCAGGCGATTTTATTTTCGCCATCTATTTCAACCAGCTTGTGATTAAAACGCAGGTTGATGTCCTTGCGATCTACGACTTCCATCAGGGTTTCTGCAATTTCTTTAGTGCCAAAAATGACTGTTCCTGCCGTTGCAAAAATGACTTTAGTTTTAGATTTTACATTGCTTTTTGCCCAGTGGCTTTCGGCTAGATACATTATTTTTTGTGGCGCACCACCGCATTTGATAGGTGTAGCTGGTTGGGTAAAAAGTGCTGTACCGCCTTTAAAGTTTTTAATTACTTCCCAGGTGTGTTTGGGATCGGTATAATTACTACAAACGACACCTTTATCTAGTGCGGTTTCCAGACCAGGAACAAGATTATAGTCATAGGCCAGTCCGGGTGCCACCACCAGGTAATCATAGGTGATATCGCCGCTATTTTCTGTGTGAACAGTGTTGCTGGGCGCATTAAATCCACTTGCCTTATCCTTTATCCAGGCTACCCCTGCAGGTATCACATCTGCCATGGGTTTGCCTGTCTTTTCATAATCATAAGTTCCAGCGCCCACAAGCGTCCATGCTGGCTGGTAGTAATGTGTGCTTGCGGGTTCTATAATTGCAATGTTGTTTGTTATTTTTTGCTCCAGCAGTTGTGCCGCTGTCATGATGCCTGCGGTACCACCGCCTATGAGTAAAACTTGATAATGTGTTTTCATTGGTAGAATATAATTATTGAATCCTTAAAAGTAACGCTACATTTTTTCATTTAAGGTAACTTAGGTTACACAAGGACTGATGTCACAAAGAACCTATAAACTGCTGTAGTTTTTTCACTTTTACAATGCCTACAGCCTGTAATGCAACAAAAAATCTGCTATTTAATTAAAGTTTTACACCCACACCCAGACCTATATTCCACGTGTTATAACCATCCAGACGCTGGTCTAGAAATAGGTTGGGCAATAGATAGAACGACTTATTGATATCCTGCTCATACTCGATGCCTGCGCGCACTAAATAAAAGGATTCTCCTTTTTCTAGTTCGATACCAGGACCTAGGGTAATTACAAAGCCATTGTTAAAATGGTACAACGCGTCGACGGTAAGTACCAGTGGGTTGACCCGCTCTATATCCTCGCCATCAGCATTTCTTACAATAAATGTTTCTATTTCTGCATCGTTGTGCATGCCGATTCCCCAGTTGTGGTTAAACCAGTACTCTACATCTAGACCCCATGACGGTATAAAAATGTTATCCATGCCTGGCGTGTTTACAAGTGTATGACCTATAACGCCTGCGACTCTTATCCCGCGGCCGTTATCGTGCGTTGTTTTAGGCGACACGTGATCTTGTGCTCTAAGCGACGTTGTGACAAGTGACGCAAAAAGCAATGTGGTGATTATTTTAAGCATGTTATAAACTATAAGTAAGAGAAGTTTCCCAGATTTGGTTGTAAAAATTTGTTGTGCTGCGATGCAAATAAATATTCTGGTAGCCAGATCGTATTTTAACGTTTTCGCTTGCGCGAAAGCTAACGCCCATAAACCACCTGTTTTGATCAAAACTTTCGGGCAGCAAGCTCTTACCAAAATCCAGGTGCGCCTCGTCAAAAGCGATAAACTTTAAATCGTGATTTGGGATTACTTTTTCAAGAGGTACGGCCACCAGAATCCTGTATCTAAATCTACTGCTGTAATTGCGTCTGTTTGCAGCGTGGCTGCTCTCGGGTGTGTTTATGATTACAGGCATAAAACGTTCTTCAAAACGCACCCTGTGGTGAATAGCTATTTTAGCAACTTTATGTTTTGCAATAATTTGCTGGAAAACATTGTGCTCTCCCGCATCTACTGGCGTGCTAAAGCTGGAAAACTGATAGTTCTTAATGTAACTGTATCCCGCAGAAAGATCGATGTTTTTACTAGGAAAATAATGCACAAAAGGGCGCACAACAACCTGCTGCCAGTCTTGTAAAAAGAAGGTGTTTCTTAAATGCAACTCTGCACTTGCAGACCATTTATTGCTCAATTGCCTGTCCACATCTAGGGATTTCCAGTTGCTGGCATAGGTGATTTTGTCTTGCGCAAAAGCCGGTTGCGATAGGATTGCAACCATGGGTATTAAAAAGAAAAGTTTCATGTTACTGCTTATAAGTGATACTCCACACACCTCTTACCTCGTTCACACCATAACCTACAGCCTTGTCCTGCGGGTACAATTGCGTGATGGCTGTTAAAACAGCTGGTTGTATGTCTGTTGCAGGGTTTCCATGACATTGCAAACACATGCTTTTGGTGGTAATGGGGTAATAAAGTATCGTATTGTTATTTACCACCGTGGTAATAGGTTCACAATCCTGATTTGCTGCTATTGCTTTTTTGAATCTGGCAATCGCATCTAATTCCCTTTTTGTCGCTTGGTTTTTTGGATTGCGTGGTCGGTCTGATGCGCGTTTAATAGTCGCGCGATGCGATGTGGCTACACTGTCGGTTATAGGGTATGCCCTTTTGTTACAAAACACGACGGCTTCGGGCGTTCCTTTCTTCTGTATGGCGCTCATCAGGTTTTTCCCTAATTCGGCTTTAGCGTTTAAAGCATATTGTAAACCGGGGTCTGTGGGTTGTTCCGCTTTCGCGAAAGCGGACCCTTTACCATCTTTACCCTTATTATTATACACCACGTTGCCATGATTTCCATCCATGATGTGTTGTTGAAACCACGCAGGTTCTGCGATTTTATGATCATACATGTAGGCAGCGATAAGGGCGATATCCTTTTTTGAAAACGGCTGGTAGGGCATGAGGCCATAACGTTTTACTGCACCGTGCATGATGGCTTTTTCTACCGCTGGTTTTTCAACAAAATTCCACATGGCGTTTGTGAAATCTTCTTGAGAGGTTTTATCCTTAATGTAATGCGATTTTATAGCAACCATGGGCGGTGCAATGGTATTTTCTAAGGGTGTGGTGGGGCTGTGGCAAACATAACATTTTGTTTCCATGAGTTTTTTGCCTACATGATTGCTCGCAGTGACTGGCTTTGGGGCATCGCTTGGTACATTTTCATAACTGGTATCGCTGGCATCCTTACATTGTGTGAATAATGCTATTGAAGCGATCGCAAAAGTTATCAGCAGGTATTTTTTCATGGGAACTATTGTTTTAATTTTTTAAGGCCGGGACACTGCTATTTCATTTTCCCGGTGGCGCAGCTTACAAAAGATTTGGCTTTTGACATCATTCCGTTTTCCTCATTCATTTCTGGATATCCTAGGGATCTAAGTTTTTCTTTTACCAGTAGTGCGTCCTGTTCACTGCCAGCTGAAAAACTAACGGCTGCTGTTTCTTGCTCTACAGTTACATTTTCTATATTGGGAAGTTCTGAAATTTTAGAAGTGATGGTTTTTATACAGCCGCCACATTTTAAGTTTTGTACGAAGATTGTAGTTTTCATGTCTTTTTAATTTATGCTGCAAGTTAGAGCTTATGGAAAAGCTGTGCAGTAACTTAGGTTACACAAGAGTGAAGATGGCTGCGTTGTGGGAATCAAGACCGCTGCGCTGAACGACAACTGACAACCGATGACCGACAACCGACAACCGACCGCTGCACAGTGAGGGGCAAGTCTAAAATATGATAGCATGGGTTTACCCTAAACATAAAAAAGAGGTTGTTTGCACAACCTCTTTTTCGTAATTAACCAACTTAATTATACCGCTGTATTCTTAATTTGCGGTGAAATTTTAAAGTACGGGAACTACCGTGTTTCCGTTCCAGGCCATCATACCACCTACCAGATTAAAGACATTGTGGACGCCTTGTTGCTCGATAAGGTTTGCTGCCTGACCGCTGCGATTACCGCTGCGGCAATAGACATAATAGTTGTTATTTGATGAAAACTCTTTAATGGCAGCCATAAACGCGTGTGCATTAATAAAGTCTATCATGATTGCATTTTCGATGATTCCCTCAGCACATTCGGCTGGGGTGCGCACATCTATGATTACTGCGTTTTTATCGCTGGCAATACGCTCTTGCCACTCTTGTTGATTTATATTTTTCATCTTTTTTTAAGTTATAATGTTGATGGACAAACAAATGCAGACACAGGTGCTCCCGACTCTTTAATGGCTTTAAACCCGCCTTGTACGTCTATTAAATTGTGAATGCCGCGACTTTTTAAAATAGATGCAGCAATCATGCTTCTATAACCACCTGCGCAATGCACATAAAATGGCTGCTCGTCAGGAAATGCAGCAAGATGATTATTTAAAAAATCTAGCGGGGTATTGTGAGCATCTAATACATGTTCTGAAAGATGCTCAGTTTCTTTGCGCACGTCAAAAACAGGTTTTTTGTCAGTTGCTAATTCGTTCTTAAAGCTATCGGCAGTGATGGAATGTACGGTGTCGTATTCCATGCCATCGTTTTTCCAAGCATCAAAACCGCCTTCTAAAAAACCTAGGGTGTTGTCAAATCCTACACGAGATAGTCTGGTGATGGCTTCTTCTTCTTTACCTGGTTCTGTAATTAGTAAGATCGGTTGTTTTACGTCGGCAATAAGTGCGCCTACCCATGGTGCAAAATCACCGTTTAATCCTATGAAAATAGATCTAGGTACATGGCCTTTTGCAAAATCGTTTTGGTGGCGTACATCCAGCACTACTGCACCTGTTTCATTTGCAGCTGCTTCAAAGGCTGCGGGTGTTAATGCCCGAGATCCTCTTTCTAAAACAACATCAAAATCTTCATATCCTTCTTTATTCATTTTCACGTTTAAAGGGAAATATTGTGGTGGTGGCAGTAGCCCGTCGATAACCTCGCTTATAAATTCTTCTTTGGTCATGTCTGCTCTTAGGGCATAGTTCATGTTTTTTTGATTTCCTAAGGTGTCGACTGTTTCTTTCATCATGTTTTTACCACATGCCGATCCTGCGCCGTGTGCAGGGTAAACAATAACATCGTCTGCTAGTGGCATAATCTTTTCGCGTATGCTGTCATAAAGAAACCCAGCCAGATCACGCTCTGTTAAAACGCCCATTTTTTGCGCAAGGTCTGGCCGGCCTACATCCCCAAGGAAAAGGGTGTCACCGCTAAAAATTGCATGGTCTTTACCGTTTTTATCTTTTAATAAGTAGGTGGTACTTTCCATCGTGTGACCAGGGGTGTGTAGCGCAGTGATGGTAATCTCGCCCACTTGAAATACCTGACCATCGGTCGCGATAAGCGCATCAAATGTAGGATTGGCATTGGGACCAAAAACGATGGCTGCCCCAGTTTCTTTAGCCAGTGTCACATGGCCACTCACAAAGTCGGCATGGAAATGCGTTTCAAAAATGTATTTGATTTTTGCATTGTCTTTTTCTGCTCTGTGTAAATAAGGCTTTATTTCTCGCAATGGATCAATAACGACCGCCTCGCCATTACTCTCAATATAATATGCGCCTTGTGCCAGGCAACCTGTATAAATTTGTTCAATAGTCATCTTATAATTTTTTAATGGTGTAAAGGTAAATTTTACATAGAATACGCATGGTAACCTAGGTTACATACCTTGTAAATTTAATAAAAAAACTCCTGCTTTTACTTAAAAGGCAGGAGTTTAAGGTATTTAAATTACATGTTAAAGCAGTGTAGTAGGACACACATAGTCTGATTTAGGAATCTTGGTTTCAGCGATTTCTTTAAATCCACCGATGACGTCTACAAAATTTTCCCAACCACGCTGTTTTAAAATGGATGCTGCAATCATACTTCTATAACCACCAGCACAGTGCACGATGAATGGTTTGTTTTTAGGGAACTGCGCGAGATGTTTGTTGATCTCGTTCAACGGTACATTTATTGCACCTATCACGTGTTCTGAGTCAAATTCACTCTTTTTACGCACATCTATAATTAACGGCTGCTCGCCTTGATTTATTTTGTTCTCTAATGTTTGCGGGGTGATGCGTGTCACCGTCTCAAACTCTTTACCGCTTTCTAGCCATGTATCAAATCCGCCGTTTAAATAACCCACTGTATGGTCATATCCTACGCGAGACAATCTGGTAATAGCCTCTTCTTCCTTACCTTCATAAGTAATTAAAAGGATTTGTTGTTTAACATCTGGAATCATTTCTCCAACCCATTGTGCAAAGTTTCCTTCCAGTCCTATGTTTACGCTGTTAGGGATAAAACTTTTTGCAAAATCTTGTGCGTCGCGTGTGTCTAGCATTAAAGCACCTGTTTCGTTTGCTACGATTTCAAATACCTCAGGCGTTAGGGCTTTAGAGCCACGCTCCATAACGATATCTAAACTTTCATATCCTTTTATATTCATAAGAACATTTTGTGGGAAATAGCCAGGAGGTGCAGTTAGGCCTGTTAATAGGGTTTTGATAAACTGTTCTTTACTCATTTCTTGCAATGCATAGTTTACCTTTTTTTGATTTCCCAGCGTGTCTGTCGTTTCCTTACTCATCATTTTACCGCATGCCGACCCTGCACCGTGGTTAGGATAAACAATAAGGTGGTCGCTTAACGGCATTATTTTATTTCTCAGGCTGTCGTACAAGTGTCCCGCAAGTTTTTCTTCGGTTAAATCTGCTACCACGTGTTGTGCTAGATCGGGCCTACCCACGTCACCTATAAAAAGAGTGTCACCTGTGATGATGCCGTGTTCTTTATTATTTTCATCTATTAGCAAAAAGGTAGTGCTCTCCATTGTGTGACCTGGTGTGTGTATCACCTTTACCTTATAGTCACCTACCTCAAAAATTTGACCATCTAACGCGGTGGTTGCCTCATAAGCAGGTTTAGCGCCTGGACCGAATACAATTTCTGCTCCTGCCTTTTTTTGTAGGTCTAAATGTCCACTCACAAAATCGGCGTGAAAATGGGTTTCAAAAACGTATTTAATCGTCGCATTATCTGCTTGAGCACGGTCTAGGTAAGGTTGTACTTCTCTTAAAGGGTCAAATACAGCAGCGACACCGTTACTTTCAATGTAATAAGCAGCGTGAGCGATGCAACCTGTATAAATTTGTTCTACTTTCATGGTATTGGGTTTTTAATGTTTAACAGGTCAAAATTAAGTGAGTCAATCGTTGTTTTGCGCTACCTAAGTTACACAAGCTACACTATTTAAGAAAAAAAATCCTGGGACTTGCTTTTAAACAGGCGCAAAAAAAAGACCCTCGTAGTGTAGGGTCTTTGTTAATGATGACTTTCATTTGCTGCAAGTTAAAAACCTCACCCTTTAGGGCTGGGGCAAAAGGTTTCGGTTTGTGTAAAAAATTCATCGACGTTTCCGTTCCCCAACCCTAAAGGGTGCGGAAACTACGGCTTTCCGTTTTGTTTCCATTCCCCAACCCTAAAGGGTGTGGAAACTATGGGTTTTGGTTTTGTTTCCGTTCCCCGACCCTAAAGGGTGCGGAAA
>DAIRDE010000043.1:0-22124 GCA_036796335.1 Nonlabens sp. | reverse complement strand
AAACCTCGCCCTTTAGGGTTGGGGGAAAGGTTTCGGGTTTGTTAAGGGTGCGCAAACAGCTGCTATTGTATACCACCCAAACGCAAATCTTAATCGCTACACGTGAAGCTAACAAAGCAGCAACAACGACACTACCTAGCAAGCAAAATAGCTTATTAGTACGGTATTGGGTTTTAAGAAATTCGCTTTCGCGAAAGCGTGACAACACAACACCACGTTGTCTTTTAGGATAAGACGTGCACTCAATATTTGCAATTACATACAAACATTACTAACAAAAAAAGCGACGCCCGTGGGCATCGCTTTAAATGATTATGTCTGGACTAATTTTTATCTACCAGCTTCTTTTACAGCGTCTTCTTTCATCTTTTCGTTAGGTAGGATGCCTAGGGTTACTCTCCTATTTTTAGCTCTACCCGCAGCAGTTTCATTTGTCGCTACAGGATTGGTTTCACCATACCATTTTGTGGTAAATCTGCTTTTAGAAAGTCCTTTACCTACTAAAAAGTTTTCTACAGCTTGCGCACGATTTTTAGAAAGTGTCATATTTGCAGCATCGGCACCTACACTGTCGGTGTGACCTGCGATAATAACGTTAGTGTCTGGATATTCTTTCATCACATTTGCAAGTTTTGTGAGTAAGGTAACCGACTCGCCACTCACGTTAAACTTACCTGTTTGAAAAAACACGCCGCTGTTCTCGTCAAAGTTGATTACAATACCGTCACCCACGCGCTCAACCTCGGCACCTGGTATTTGGTTTTCAATTTCTTTGGCCTGTCTATCCATTTTTGCACCTATAAGTACACCAGCAGTACCACCTACAACACCGCCTATCACAGCACCTAACTCTGAATTGTCCTTGCTGCCCACATTGTTGCCTATGATTGCACCTAGTAACGCACCACCAGCAGCACCAATAACAGCACCTTTTTGCTTGTTGTTTGCGTTTTTAACTGTTTGACAACCTACAATCATCATTGCCGAAAAAAGCACGACGAATACACTTTTAAAATTTACGTTCATTTTATTCATTTTTAAATTATTTGCTTTGTTAGTAAAATTTTTTTAAATTTAAATATCTTATAATTAAGAGATTAACAAGTTAACTAAGTCCTTTTTATAACGCTGCAAATATTAGAATAAAAACGGGCGTTTTACTAAGAATTGTGTTAAATATTAAACTAAACCAAAAATAAACACTTAAAAAAATAAATTCTTACAATACCTAATGCACAAATCAACTGCATCATATTTTCACATCCCTAGGGACTACACGTGCGCAATGCGAATGATTTTTGAAAAAAAATGGCCGATAAGGCACTTTGAGAACATTACAATCCTCTGGGATGTTATAATGTATTTTTCAGCCCGGTAGGATTTCCTGCAAACATCCTGCAAAGCAGTACTTTATAAAAGAAAAAACCTCAACTAAAACATAGGGCAAACTGTGTTTTTGTTGAGGTTTTATTGTGAATTTGTGACCCCGACAGGATTCAAACCTGTAACCGCTGGAGCCGAAATCCAGTGCGCTATTCAGTTGCGCCACGAGGCCTTTTAAAAAGGTAAAATTAAGTCTATTCTTTTTAAAAAAGACAACTTAAACCGACTTAATGTTTGTAGAAAGTACAATCTCTACCATGCCCTACTGTGTTAATTGTGCTTTAACCGCAGTACTTATGGCCCTGCCATCTGCCTTACCCGCGAGCAACTCACTGGCTAGTCCCATGACTTTACCCATGTCCTTCATACCAGCGGCACCTGTTTTTGCAATAATGTCGCGCACAGCTTCATTTATTTCTTCTTCACTAAGTTGTGCTGGCAAGAATTTTTCTAGTATCGCTGCTTGTGCTAATTCTGGCTCAGATAAATCTGGACGGTTTTGCTCGTCAAAAATACGTGCGCTGTCTTTGCGCTGTTTTACAAGTTTTTGTAACAATTTTATTTCTTCGTCCTGGCTTATTGTGTCACTACCGGCAGCAGTTTTTACGAGTAAAAGTTCGCTCTTTACCGCGCGTAATGCTGCAAGCGCGACCTGGTCCTTTGCCTTCATTGCATCTTTAATAGCAGCCATTATGGTGATTTCTAAACTCATAAAAATATATTTTTTAACAGGCTGCAAAAATAGGTTAAGAACATACTGCAAGCCAAAAACATTCCATGCAAAAATGGCGTCTACAGTAGATTCCTTACTGCAAACGCCATGAAGATGGGATTTAAACAACCAGCTACCTAGTCTACATTATCATGTAAAAAGGAATTATTGTTAGACCTAAACTGTATTTTATCCTTGTCATCTACATTAAGGGTTGTTCTAGAACGATCTGTTTCCAGAGATGTCTTATTTAACTCTACACCCTGGCGTTGGTACGCTGGTTTTTTCTCTAACTCTTCTAGTTTATGCGCATTTCTAAACTTAAAGTTGTGCTGGTGCATTTTTAATTTACGTTCTTCTGCACGTTGTTTTAACACCTCGTTGATAGGCATGTCTAACGGGTCCACAGGACGTTGTCTTTGAAAATTGCTAGGTGCAACAGGTGGTGGCGTTGTTTGGGACACCTCGTTATTTGTTACAGGAGTAGCAGGATTCACTGCTTGCGGTTGTACCGGCACAAGACCGTTGTCAAATTCCATGTAATCTTCTAGCGTGTACTTTACAATCTCATCCACGTTAAATACCGGTAATGGCACCACCACGGTCTCGTCATTCACTTCAATCGCATCGATGGCTTGAATGTCGACATTTGTTTGCAACCCTTCTTTAGGAAGTGGCTCGTCAAAATCAAAAAGCATCAGGTTGCGCGAGGCGGCTTGCGTTTCTGGGACACTAGGCGGTGTTTCATCCCGTGTAAAGACGGTCATTTTCTCATGATCTAAAACCTCTTCATAAATAACGTTTAGGTTTTTTATAAATGCTGTTGTAGGTATTAGCCCGTTTTCATTAAGTGCTGGTGCTGCAAAAACATCGTCATCCTCTAGCAACTCATGCACAATGATATTGTTTTCTATAGGCAATTCTAATTGTTGTACAGGTGGTGTGGATTCCGCTTTCGCGAAAGCGTCATAACTACCATCGTGCGTGGTAACATCGTCTTCAAGATCTAGAATTACCTTGCCGGGAACCGTGTGGGACTTTACCTCGTTAAGCACATGGCTGGCTCGTTGTTCATCTTCTAGGGTGTGAATGATGCGTTTGTCGTCCAGGTTTGATATTTGGTTTTGCTGCTCGGCATTAAATCCTGTTGCTATGACCGTGACTGCAATGGAGTCGCCCAGATTTTCATCTTCGCCCACCCCCATGATAATGTTTGCACCACCACCGGCTTCGGTTTGTATGTGGTCATTAATTTCGGCAATCTCGTCTATGGTGATCTCGTCGCTACCAGAAACAATAAGTAACAGTACGTTTTTTGCACCTCTTATTTTATTGTCATTGAGCAGTGGCGAGTCTAGTGCTTTTAGAATTGCTTCTTGCGCGCGGCTTTCTCCTGCTGCAGTTGCACTACCCATAATCGCCGTACCAGAGTTTGCTAAAACCGTTTTTGCATCACGCAGGTCTATGTTTTGGGTATAGTGGTTTGTAATTACCTCGGCAATGCCTCGTGACGCGGTTGCAAGAACCTCGTCGGCTTTTGAAAAGCCAGCTTTAAACCCCAAGTTTCCATAGACTTCTCGCAGCTTATTATTGTTAATGATAATGAGTGAGTCTACATTGCGCCGCAGCTTTTCAATTCCTAGCTGGGCTTGCTCGTTACGCACTTTTCCCTCAAACAAAAAGGGTGTGGTAACGATTCCCACGGTAAGAATATCTAATTCTCTTGCAGCCTTTGCAATTACTGGCGCAGCACCAGTACCAGTGCCACCACCCATACCTGCGGTGATAAAGACCATTTTTGTATTTGTGTCCAGCATGGCTTTAATCGCCTCGATACTTTCTTGCGCTGCATGCTCACCCACCTCGGGATTTGCACCTGCACCCAGACCCTCGGTTAACGACATGCCCAGTTGTATGCGGTTGGGAACCGAACTGTTTTCTAGCGCCTGGGCATCGGTATTACAAATAATAAAATCAACGCCTAAAATGCCCTGGTTAAACATGTGTTTAATGGCGTTGCTACCGCCACCGCCTACACCTATTACTTTAATAACGTTTGATCTGTTCTTAGGTAAGTCAAAGGAATATCCTTCTAGTTCTTCATTGCTCATAATGCTGCTGCTTTAAATGTGTTTGTGTGCTACTCGTTTTTATTACTCGGCGTTATCTAAAAAATCTTTAATACGTTGGGTCAGGGAATCTAAAATCCCTTTACCTTTAGTAGGTTGCGCTACCGGGTCGGCATGGACCGTTTGTGCTTCTACTGGCTGTTCGTTTTTAGCAGGTTGTTGCTCGGTACGCACTGCTTGTTTCCATTGTGGTTTTTCAATTTTAAGCAATGCTTGTGGTTCTTCAAGACCCTGCATGACCAGTCCAACTGCGGTTGCAAAAATGGGGTTTGTAGTCTCGGCATCGCTATCACCTGCTAGGTGCTCGTTAGGATATCCTATGCGGGTAGGCATGCCTGTAACATACTCGGCAAGTTGCTTAATATGCTTAAGCTGGCTACCACCACCTGTAAGAACTACACCTGCGATAAGTTGTTTCTTAGACTCGTCATAGCCATAATTTTTTATTTCTACAAAAGCAGTTTCTAAAATCTCAATAACACGGGCATGTATTATTTTGCTCAGGTTTTTTAGGCTTATTTCTTTAGGGTCACGACCTCGCAAACCTGGTATAGAAACAATCTCGTTGTCTTTATTTTCTCCTGGCCATGCGCTGCCAAATTTTACCTTTAACAACTCTGCCTGTTTTTCTATGATAGAACAACCTTCTTTAATATCCTGCGTGATGATATTACCACCTTGCGGAATTACTGCCGTGTGACGTATGATACCGTCTTTAAAAATGGCGATGTCGGTAGTACCACCGCCTATGTCGATAAGGGCGACACCAGCGTCCTTTTCGTCGGCACTTAAAACGGCATCGGCACTGGCAAGCGGTTCTAGTGTTATTTTTTGAAGAGACAAATCGGCATTTACCACACAGCGTCCTATGTTTCTTATACTAGCTACCTGCCCCACAACGACATGAAAATTTGCTTCTAGCCTACCGCCGTACATACCGATAGGCTCTTTAACCTCGGACTGTCCATCAACTTTATATTCTTGCGGTAGGACGTGAATTATTTCTTCACCAGGCAACATGACTAATTTTTGCACCTGATCACACAGCCTGTTAATATCACGCTGGTCGATGACGTCGTCGCCGTTTTCGCGGGTGATGTAGTCACTGTGCTGCAAACTGCGTATATGCTGACCAGCAATACCCACGGTCACATCGCTTATTTTTAAGCCACAAGAAGCCTCGGCCTGCATGACCGCCTGTTGTATAGAATCTATGGTTTGTGTAATGTTGTTAACCACCCCCCTATGGACGCCCTGACTTCTAGCCTTGCCTAGGCCTATGATCTCTAGTTTACCATACTCGTTTCTACGACCTATCATTGCCACAATTTTTGTGGTTCCTATGTCTAAGCCTACTGCATATTCTTGTGGATTCATACTCTTTCTTTTTTTACGACTACGACTTGTCCTTTAAATCGCAGGTCTATGGTGTTGATTTGTTGTAAACTATTTTCTTTTAACATTTTAGCTAAAAAAGCTTTGTAATTCATCCATTTGTGGTCGAGGTCTTGCATCGCTCCAAAGATTATTTTGTAATCATAACCCCGCACACTCATGGTTACTTCTCCTTTCTTGTCCAGCGATAAGCTCGTAATCGTATCCTTTAACAAAGCATCTTCTCTCATGGTTTGCGCCAGTTTAAAAACGCTTTCACTATACATGGGCTTGTAACCATAAATTAAAGGTACAAGCACGGTGTACTCGCTAGACAATGGCATGAAGCGATTGTCAGCATCTAGGTATTGATTAGGCATACTCATAATTCTAGCTATGGGTTTGCGCGGCTCTACAATGGCCTCTAATTTTCCATCTACAGTAAGCGAAATATCTGCATTCCTGACCATTGGGTGGTTACGCAGTTTAGTCTCAATTGCATTCAAAGCTACTTTTTCTAAAGGAGTACTGTAGAACTCTTGTTTATTTAGTATCAACAATTTATTAACGTTTTTTTCAGAAATTATAGGCTCGTTAAGATTTACAAATGAGATAGTTACGTTTTTAATTGTGCGATTTGTGTTTCTATTTAACGCAAAACCATATAAACTGAAAATCAATAAGATAACAATAAAAAAACCAAAAACCAATTTATATCTTTTCATAGGTATCGTTTTTAACTAAGTTATCAATTGCTACCCCGATATCACCAGCGCCTATCATGACCACTACACGTGCGTTAACGCTTTTTATAAAATGTTGAAGTTCATCCTTTTCTACAACCTTAACCACATGAACATCTAGATAATTATCTGTTATTTTTTTTGCGATAAGGGCACTTGTGACGCCCGCTATGGGTAATTCCCTAGCCGGATAAATATCTAGCAACCCGATGTTTTTAAATTGCGATAGGCTGGTAACAAAACCATCCATAAAATCACGCGTGCGAGAGTATAAATGGGGTTGAAATATCGCCAAAACCTGCTCGTTAGGATACATTTCATTGACTGCCTGATATACTGCATCAATTTCAGTTGGGTGGTGGGCATAATCGTCTATAAGTACGCGATCTGGTCTATTAATTCTGTACGTAAACCTGCGTGCTACCCCAGGAAAAGTGTGCAACGCAGTTTGTAATGACGTGACCTCTACTCCTATATGCAGGGCCATGGCAATCGCTAGGACCGCATTTGCTAAATTGTGTTGTCCAGGCAATCGCAAGGACCAGTTTTTAAAAACGGTTTTTGGGGTACTTAAATTAAAATGATAAGCACCGTCTATAACCTTCACGTCAACGGCCTGATAATGAGCAGATTTAAGACCCACAACGGTACCTTGTAATGCAACTTTTTCGTTAACATAAAGTGCGTTTTCTGGTACCAGGGCTGCAAACTCGTGAAACGTTTGTTCAAAAGTGGCTGCATCGCCATAAATATCTAAATGATCTGGATCTATAGCCGTAATACCCGCCACGTCGGGCGCTAATTGCATAAAGGAGCGGTCAAACTCGTCAGCCTCTACCACCATAAAATCAGTGCCTGTGGACAGGTAGTTAGTGTTGTAATTTTCTAGAATACCTCCTAAAAATGCGGTAAACTTTACGCCACTTTCGTGTAACAAATGCGCAAGTATCGCACTGGTAGTCGTTTTACCATGCGTACCGGCAACTGCTAGACAGGTCATCGTTTTAGAGATTTGTCCTAGTAATTGAGCACGCTTGATGGTGGTTATTCCGCTTTCGCGAAAGCGAGACAAGGCTACCATCCCAGCTGGAATTGCAGGTGTAAATATGACTAGTGAAGAACCTACCTGTTTAAATCCTTGCGGAATCGCTTCAAAATCATCTTCATAATGTACAAGAATACCTTCTTGTTCTAGCTGTTTTGTAAGCGTGGTCGCTACTTTATCATAACCACCCACTGTTTTACCTTGTTCACAAAGGTACCGCGCAAGCGCACTCATGCCTATGCCGCCTATGCCAACAAAATATATGTGTGTTGTGTTTTTAAGATTATCCATGCAACAGCTTTTCTATAAGGTTAACAATAGTTACTGTGGCGTCTGGCAGGGCTAGCTTTTTAATATTTGTGCTTAACGACTGTTGCTCTTGTTGATTTTTATATAAGGCTTGCCATCTTTCGGGAAAGGTAGAAAGCGCTGATTCTTTGATCATAATGGCTGCATTTTTTGCAACGACAGCCTGTGCGTTTTTTGTTTGGTGGTCCTCGGCCACGTGCGGTGATGGAATAAAAATGACCGGTTTACCGACGATGCACAATTCAGATATCGTACCTGCGCCAGCGCGAGAAATAATAAAGTCGGCTGCACTAAAGGCAAAATCCATTTTATTAATAAACGCATGTACCTGAACGCCCGGTGTATCCTTAAAGCTCTTATACTTTTCTATGTACAAAGATCCACACTGCCACAAGATTTGCACATCTCGCGTAAGCAAGTTAACATGTGCAGCCATAAGCTCATTAACACGTCGTGCTCCTAGACTGCCACCCAGCACGAGCAATGTTTTTTTGTTAGGATCCAGATTGAAAAAGGATCGTGAATCATCGCGTTTTGAGTCTATAGTTAGCAAGTCCTGACGCACCGGGTTGCCTGTAAGTACCATTTTTTGCGCAGGAAAATAAGGATCTAGACCTGTGCTAGCCACGCAAATAAGGGCTGCCTTTTTTGCTAGTAGCTTATTAGTAATACCCGGGAACGAGTTTTGCTCTTGAATGACATAAGGAATGCTATTTACTTGAGCCATTTTTAATAAAGGCCCGCTTGCATATCCGCCTGTGCCAATAGCTATCTGGGGTTTAAAGGTTTTTATAATACGGTGTGCATCCCACAGGCTATTAATCACCTTAAATGGAAATGCAAGGTTACTAAGTGTAAACTTGCGTTGCAGTCCACTTATCCATAAACCCTTAATATCATAACCCGCAGCTGGAACTTTCTCCATTTCCATGCGGTCTTGTGCACCCACAAAAAGAATAGCGCAGTCTGGCCAGCGGCGTTTGCACTCGTTTGCAATTGCAACTGCCGGATAAATGTGGCCACCAGTGCCACCACCTGATATGATGATTCTATAGTGCTTCACTTAGTATATCTAGGGGATTCATTTCTTCTTCTTTAAGGGCTTGTGAACGCAATACCTCGCGTTTTGCACTTACGCTCAACACAATACCTATGGCTAACGCCGTCATCCAAATACTGGTGCCACCACTGCTTATAAAAGGTAGGGTTTGCCCAGTAACCGGTAAAATATTAACAGCCACACACATATTGATAAGCGCTTGCATGACTATGGGAAAACCGACTCCCACAACCACAAGAGTGCCAAAAAGCGTGTCTGCTTTATAAGCGATGATACTTAACCTAAACAGCACAAGCAAGTAAACTACCAGCAATGCCATGCCGCCCACAACACCGTATTCTTCTATAATAATGGCATAAATAAAATCGCTGCTGGATTGTGGTAAAAAATATTTTTGTTGGCTTTTGCCAGGTCCTACACCCAGCGTACCACCTATAGAAATAGCTGTTTTTGCTTTATCCACCTGATAGGTGGTATCACTTGTACCACCACCAGCAAATGTTTCTATGCGAGAAACCCATGTGTCCACGCGATTGGGAAAAAGGCCAGGAAGTGCTCGGGCAGTAAGCATAAAAAGTACAAGTCCCAAAATCCCTATTCCCACCATCGAGACAATGTATTTTAATGGGTATCCACCAATAAAACACAACAACAACACCATTGTAAAAATAAGTACTGCCGTAGAAAGATTTGCTGGTAGGATAAGTGCAAGAATCACACCCACCGGCAACCATAAAGGCATTAATGATTGTTTAAAAGTGATGACTTTATCTTTTATACTGTGCAAATATTTTGCAACATACACCATCAATACCACCGATGCCAGTGTGCTGGTTTGAAAACCAATGCCCAATACAGGGATCGTCAACCAGCGATTTGCATTTGCACCGTCCATTTCATTTCCTTGAAATGCTGTAAAAATCAACAACAATACAATCACTGGTAGTCCAAGAATACTTAATGCCTTAAAATAATTATACGGAATCTTATGAGTAAGGTACACAACCAAAATCCCCATGCCTAAATGAAAAGCATGGCGTATAAGGTACGAGGCGGTTTCACCTTCGCCGCCATGTAAATAAGCAAGGTTTGTACTTGCACTATATACAGGTAGAAAAGAAAAGATACTAAGCACCACTACCAGTGCCCAGAGAAATAAATCACCCTTTATGTATTCCTTTATCCTCAAAATTTATAAATTTCTTACTGCTTGTTTAAACTGTCTACCACGGTCCTCGTAATTCTCAAATAAATCAAAACTTGCACATGCTGGACTTAATAAAACATTATCCCCTGCACTTGATAATTTGCAAGCAACGCGCACAGCATCTTCCATATTACTGGTTTCTACCATATGCTCTACACAGTTGCCAAAAGCGTTTACGATTTTAGAATTATCTATCCCTAGACACACAATGGCCTTCACTTTTTTATTGACTAGCTGGAATAATTCTGTATAGTCATTGCCTTTATCCACTCCCCCTACAATCCATACAGTAGGGTGTTCCATGCTGTCCAATGCAAAATAGGTAGCGTTAACGTTTGTAGCTTTGGAATCATTTATATATTGTACTTTGTTAATTTTAAGTACGTTTTCTAAACGGTGTTCAACTCCTTGAAAAGAAGCTAAACTTTGTCTTATCGTCTCTTTTCTTATGCCCAGTAACTTTGCAGTAGTCGCTGCTGCCATGGCATTTGCAGTATTGTGTTGTCCTTTAATAGATAATTCTTGAATGGGCATAATAAATGGTGTTAAGTCTGTATGTATGAATATATTATTGTCCTTTGTGTAGGCCCCTTTTTGTAATGTTTGAGTCATGGAAAACGGGATGCGCTGGGCCTTTATATCGCGCTCTTCTATCGCTTTTAAAATCACGGGGTCGTCGGCATTGAAGATAAAATAATCGCTTGCATCCTGATTCATCGTAATGCGCATTTTACTAGCGACATAATTTTCAAATGTGTAGTCATATCGATCTAAATGATCGGGAGTTATATTAAGTAATACAGCGATATGTGGTTTAAAACTATGGATGCCGTCTAATTGAAAGCTACTTACTTCTAACACCCGATATGCCGCTGGGGCATGCGCCTCTTGGCCAGCAAAACTTTCTCCTATATTACCGCCTACCGTGGCGTCTAAACCAGCCTGCTGCGTCAGATGTCCTATAAGACTGGTCACTGTGGTCTTGCCATTACTGCCTGTAATTGTGATTAATTTACTCGCGCTATAACGGCTCGCAAATTCGATTTCAGAGATGACCTCTATTCCCGCTGCAACAATTTCTTTTATAATCGCGGCATTATCTGGAATCCCTGGGCTTTTTATTACCACGTTAGCAGCTAGCACTTTGGTCATGTCGTGACTTCCTGATTCATAGGGAATTGCATTTTGTTGTAACGCTTTCGCGAAAGCGTCTTTAACCACACCCTTTTCACTCAAAAAAACATTGTACCCCTGTTTTTGAGCTAATAAAGCAGCACCCAAACCACTAATGCCGCCACCTAAAATGACTGCCCGTTTATCGTTGGTTATTTGATTTATATCGCTCATTAACGCACTTTAAGGGTTACGACTGAAATAATGGCTAGTAAAATATTGACGATCCAAAATCGGACAACAATTTTGCTTTCATGTATTCCTAGTTTTTGGTAATGATGGTGCAGGGGTGACATCAAAAAGATGCGTCGGCCCTCGCCAAATCGCTTTTTAGTGTATTTAAACCAGCTCACTTGCATGATTACCGATAGATTTTCTATAAAAAATACCCCACACAATACTGGTATAATAAGCTCTTTACGAGTAACAATTGCCAGTACAGCGATAATACCACCTATGGTTAAACTACCTGTGTCGCCCATAAATACTTGCGCGGGAAACGTGTTGTACCATAAAAATCCGACAAGCGCACCAGCAAATGCTGCTATAAAAACGGTCATTTCACCAGAGTTAGGGATGTACATCACGTTGAGGTAATCTGAGAAAATGATATTTCCAGAAATCCAAGCAAAAAGGGCAAGCGTTATGACCACGATCGCGCTGGTGCCCGCTGCAAGACCATCGATACCGTCGGTAAGATTTGCGCCGTTAGAAACAGCTGTAACGATGATAATAACAATAGGAATAAAAACAAGCCAGGACCATTTTGCCAACCCGGGACTTATCCAGGTGATAAGCGAGCTGTAATCAAATTCATTTTGCTTAAACAATGGAATTGTAGTTTTGAGTGATTTTTTAGCGTCTTCAAATTCGTTAAAAACCTTGCTTCTCACATCGACTACCTCTTGGGTATTGCTTGTATTTACTTGTTTTTTTTCTTTAACTGTAATACCTGGGTGCAGGTACATGGTAGCGCCAACAATAATCCCCAGACCTACTTGTCCTAATACTTTAAATCTTCCTTTAAGACCTTCTTTATCCTTTTTGAATACTTTAATATAGTCATCGGTAAAACCTATTAAACCCATCCATACCGTTGTTACCAGTAACAGTATGATATAGATATTGTTTAATTGCGCGAGTAACAACACTGGGATTAAGGTTGCCATAATGATAATGATACCGCCCATGGTAGGGGTGCCTGCTTTTTGAATCTGACCAGCAAGGCCCAGGTCACGTACAGTTTCCCCGACTTGTTGTTTTTGCAATAAGGCTATAATACGTTTACCATAAATGGTTGAGATTGCTAGGGAAAATAAAAACGCGACCGCCGCCCTAAAGGTGATAAACCCAAAAAGAGAAGCTCCCGGCAGCTGAAACTGCTCTTCTAGATAGGAAAATAGATAGTACAGCATAATGGGTTATTTATTTAATGCATTTAGGGTTTGTAGTATCATTTTACGGTCGTCAAAATCTGTTCGTACACCGTTAATCTCTTGATAGGTCTCGTGTCCCTTTCCTGCAATAAGGATGATATCATGAGGCTGTGCTATGGTTGCAGCTGTTTTTATAGCTTGCATGCGATCTTGTATCGTGATGGTTTTTTTAAAATCCACGGGATGCACCCCAGCCTCCATTTCTTGCAAAATAGTTGCAGGATCCTCGGACCTTGGATTATCACTGGTAAAAATGACTTGCGTACTTAGCGAGGCAGCGATATGTGCCATGATGGGCCGTTTAGATGTGTCGCGGTCACCGCCGCAACCTACAACGGTAATTAGGTTTTCGTTTTTAGTACGTATACTGTTAATGGTTTCAAGCACATTTTTTAAAGCATCGGGGGTATGGGCATAATCCACGATAGCGGTAATCCTATCTTTTACGGTAGTAAAATATTCAAACCTGCCTGACACACCGTTTAACTGCGATATTACTTCTAGAATTTCTAAAGGTTCTAGTCCTAATTCTACAGCACAACCATAAATAGCTAAAACATTGTAGGCGTTAAACATGCCTATCATTTTTGTCCAAATCTCGTGTTCGTTAATTTTTAACTGTAAACCACCAAACTGATTTTCCAAAATCTGGGCTCTGTAATCAGTATATGATTTTAGGGCATACCCGCGTTTTTGCGCTTTGGTGTTTTGCAGCATGTAGTCACCGTTTTTATCATCTTTATTTGTAAGTGCAAAAGCTGCAGCCGGTAACATGTCAAAAAATCGTTTTTTAACATCACGATATTCTTTAAAAGTCTTGTGATAATCTAGATGGTCGTGGGTTAGATTTGTAAAAATACCCCCGGCAAATAACAATCCGGTGACACGCTCCTGTGCAATGCCATGGCTGCTTACCTCCATAAAACAATAATCCACACCAGCGTCACGCATTGCTGCTAGATTTAAATTGATTGTTAATGGATCTGGTGTTGTATGACTTGTAGGAACTACTTTCTCATGTATTAAAATTTCTACGGTAGATATGAGGCCAGTTTTATAACCGCATTTTTTGAATAATTGGTACAACAAACTGGTTGTGGTGGTTTTACCATTAGTGCCTGTAACACCTATTAGTTTTAAATTATGTGACGGGTTATCATAAAAGTTTGCCGCTATGATTGCTAGAGCAGCGTGTGCATTTTGTACCTGGACATATACCACTCCTGTTGCAACAACAGTCATGGTATCTTCCATCACGATTGCGGTTGCACCAGCTTTTACAGCCCTTTCTATATAATCATGTCCGTTTACGGCAGTTCCTTTTAAGGCAACAAATACATCACCTGGCTCTATTTTGCGAGAATCGTAGTGTACATTATTTACAAGTACACTGGTAGAGCCTATGATGTTTTCTAGGGCTACTTTATAGAGTATGTCCTTTAACTTTTTCATAGCAAGGTGAGTGTAATGTTTGTGTTTTTTTGGATGGTATTACCTGGTGACAAACTTTGATTTTTCACCCTGCCACGGCCTTTAGCAATCACACAAGCTCCCATATTTTCTAGAAGCGCAACTGCATCCATGCCTTCCATACCGCGCAAATCTGGCATGGATTTGTGCGTGACTTGTACTTTACTGTAATAGACATCTAACGATTTTTGTGATGCAACAGGAATGTTTTTAGGCAAGACAACCTGGTCTACAACAGGATTTGTTGCATAAATTTTATGTGCAATTGTTTTAAATACAGGTCCTGCGACAATGTTACCGTAATAACCTTTTGCAGTGTTAGGTTTATGAATAACCACAATGCAGCTATACTTTGGATTATTTGCCGGGAAATAACCAGCAAAAGAGGATATATAATTCCCTGCGCCTTTCCAGTATTCTGTTTGACAAGTTCCTGTTTTTCCTGCCATGGAAAAGCTGGCCGAATAAAGATTACTTGCCGTACCTCGCTTCACCACGTTTTCCATCATCACTTTTACCTTGCTGATGGTTTCTTGTGAACATACCGACGGATTGATTATCTCGCGGTCAAAACGCTTAATGAGTTTATTCTTAGCACGTATTTCTTTTATAAGTCTGGGGCGCACCATAGCACCATCGTTAGCAATCGCATTGTAAAAAGTCAGGGTTTGCAATGCAGTCAACTGTACACCGTAGCCAAAACCCATCCATGGTAATGTGGTACCACTCCACCCTGCTTCATCATCGGGATGTGGAATTCTAGGTGACCCCTCGCCTGTGATAGGTAATTCTACCCGATCATTTAGGTTCATGGCATACAATCTATTTACATAACGCTCTGGTTTATTCTTGTAATTATCATGAACCATTTTTACTAAAGCCACATTAGAGGACAATTCAAAAGCTTTTGCCACACTAATTTTACCATAGCCACCTTGTTTAGAATCTCTTACATTGCGCTCGTAGTAAGTAACAACGCCACCACTGGTATCATACACGGTACTGGTATCTATCACTTTATCTTCTAGCGCTGCGATTACACTCATTAATTTAAAGGTAGAACCAGGTTCATGAGACTCCCACACTGCATAGTTGCGTTTTTCAAAATAGCTGCCATCATCGCCTCTACCTAAATTTGTGAGTGCCTTAATTTCTCCTGTAGCGACCTCCATAATAACGGCCGTGCCGTGGTCTGCTTCAAAATATTCTAATTGCTCGAGCAGTGCGTGGTGTGCCACATCCTGCATGTTTGCGTCTATAGTTGTATAGACATCATACCCATCGCGAGGCTCTAACTCGTTTGCACTATTAATGGGTTTCCACTGGTTTTTTGAAATTTTTTGTTTTAGACGCACACCATCGGTCCCACGCAGGTATGGAGCAAAAGCCCCTTCTAGTCCTACTGGCGGGCTGCCCGGGCGATCATAGCCCACGATACGCTCGGCCATCGCGCCTAGTGGGTGCTCACGTACACCGCGCTCTTCAATAATTAACCCACCACGATAAGGACCCTTGTCAAATAATGGAAACGATTTAACGTCCATGTAGTCCCCATAATTTAAACCCTCAGCGATTAAAACGTAACGGTTTTTATTTGCTCGCGCACGTTGTAATTTCTCTAAAAAATAAGATTTTGGCTTGTTTAGCTTTCGCGAAAGCGCCATCGATAAAGGCCCAACAAACTCCTTAAAATCTGTTTCATAGGGAGTAACAGCGTCAAACCTGATATCGTATTTTGAAATTGAGGTTGCTAGAAGTTGACCATTTGCATCATACAAATTGCCCCTGTTTGCTGGGATTGTGTCGTTTTTAAAAACTTGATGTTCGGCAATCTGTCTAAATTTTTCGCCTTGCGCGATTTGTATGTACAAGGTCTTTACGATTATGGCAAGCGCAATGAGCACAAAAAGTGCCGCGATAACATACATCCTGTTATGTGTTGCTTTTTCGGTAGTTGCCATTACTCGGGTACAGTGTTTACTATTAACTTGTTAGGTGGGTTTTGCGACGGGACCACACCTCTTTTTTCTAATTTATCTGCAATGGTAGACTCCATTTGCAAGTGCATGAGCTGTCGCTGCCCATCTACATACTCACTGCGCAATTCTTTTACCTCACTAGATAACTTTGCAATGCGGTGCGTCTTGCGCTCCAGACTGTGGCTCGTGTAAATCATTGTAAGTGCCAGCACGGTGCTAAAAATGATGAAGCGCCAGTTGCGCAACGCGGTATCGCTGGTTAAAAAAGTGCCTTTTAATATGTCTATTGCGTTTGCCATGGTTAATTTATACGCTCTGCAATGCGCAATTTTGCGCTACGCGCACGGTTATTACTTTTGATTTCTATAGATGTAGGAACGATTAAGCTCCCTACTTTTTTAAAAGGAACACTAACCTTACCGAACACGTCCTTTTCAGGCTCACCAGCAAATAGGCCATCGCGCATAAAGCGTTTTACGGGCCGGTCTTCTAAAGAATGGTAGGATATAACACTTAGCCTGCCGCCGGGTGGCAACAACTCTTTGGTTTGCTCTAAAAATTCATGCAGTACTTGCATTTCTTGGTTTACCTCTATACGCACTGCTTGAAAAATTTGTGCTAGTATTTTGTGCTCAACTCTTTCAGGTACTAGCGGTGCACATATTTCTTTAAGCTGCTCTACCGTTGTGATTGCTTGATCCTTTCTAAAGGTTAAAATGTTGCGCGTGATTTTTTGAGCATTGCGCAGTTCACCATAATTAAAAAAAATGCGATTGAGCTCGCTTTCATCATACTGATTTAAAATCTTTACGGCGTCAAGATCACTTTTTTGGTTCATACGCATGTCTAGGCACGCATTAAAACGCGTCGAAAAACCACGGCCAGCATCGTCAAACTGATGAGAACTGACCCCTAAATCGGCCAGAATTCCATCCACTTGTTTCACCCCATAAAGTCTTAAAAATCTTTTTACAAACCTGAAATTTTCATTGATAAGTGTAAAACGCTCGTCGTCGATCGTGTTTTTAAGCGAATCCGCATCTTGGTCAAAGGCATACAGTTTTCCACCAGGACCCAGTCTCGAGAGTATCTCCCTGGAGTGACCACCACCGCCAAATGTAACGTCCACATAAACGCCCGATGGCTTAATACGTAAACCGTCTACAGATTCCTTTAAAAGGACGGGATTATGATAAAAGGCCTGCGCTGTCATTTCCCATAACTTCTTGAGCGAGATTTGCAAAGTCTACAGCAGCGGCATCTATTGCCTGTTCATACTGATTTCTATCCCAAATCTCAATGATTTCTAAATTACTATTTATCGTAAGCTCCTTATCGATAGAGGCTATATGTATAAGGTCGCGAGGTATAAGTAATCTGCCATTTGAGTCTATCTCTACCGTTTTTACCCCTGCTGTAAAACGTCTAATAAAATCATCATTTTTTTTAACAAACCTGTTAAGTCCACTTAGCTTAGACATCATCTTATCCCACTCTTGCATGGGATATAATTCTAAACAAGGCTGAAAAACAGCACGTTTTAAAACAAAACCTTTTTGCATTATAGGGTCTAGCTGCTTTTTTAAAGCAACTGGCATCATAAAACGACCCTTGTCGTCTATTTTACACTCGTATGTCCCTATAAAATGAATCAAAGAAATATGTGGTTTATGTTGTATTGAAGTCAAATATACTACGTTTTACTCCAGAATTTACCACATTACTCCACTTTGTTAATAAAAGCCTTAATTTTTGAATAAGTATTGTGGTTATTAACAATTTGAAACCTTTACAAACACTTTAAAAATCTGGGCTCTTATGATAAAAAATTGCCTTAAAAAGAATGGTATTTAAAACAGGCTCTAGCTGTTTGTAAAAGTTTTTAACCAACGAGAGGAAAAATTTTGGTTATTGAATAATTAAGTCAATCTAAATCCAAAACAACTATATTTGCTTACAGATTAAAAGTTATATGACCCGAGAATTGATTAAAAACGGCAAGTATGAATATCACGAGGCGGGTGAAGGTACCCCTATCGTGGTTCTTCATGGCCTTATGGGTGGCTTGAGTAATTTTGAAGGTGTGATCTCTTACTTTTCAACTCGTGGATACAAGGTTGTAGTACCTATTCTCCCGCTGTACTCGCTACCGTTGCTTAAAACAAGTGTAGTTGCTTTTTCAAAATACATTAACTCCTTTATCAACCACATGGGTTGGAAAGAGGTTATTCTATTGGGAAATTCTCTAGGTGGTCACATAGGCCTTGTTACCACAAAATTGTACCCAGCAAAAATTAAAGCGCTTGTAATCACTGGCAGTTCAGGACTGTATGAAAGTGCCATGGGTGATAGTTATCCTAAACGTGGTGACTACGACTACATAAAGAAAAAAGCCGAAAGTGTATTTTACGACCCAGCAGTAGCGACTAAAGAAATTGTAGACGAGGTGTTTATGGTGGTTAATGATCGTGTGAAACTTATAAAAACACTAGCCATCGCAAAAAGCGCGATACGCAACAACATGTCCAAGGATTTACCTAAAATGAATACACCTGTTTGTATAATTTGGGGGAAACAAGACAACGTCACACCGCCACCAGTAGCTATAGAATTTCATGAAAAGTTGCCAGACAGTAATTTATATTGGATTGACAAGTGTGGGCATGCTGCCATGATGGAGCATCCCGATGCCTTTAACGAAATCCTGCATCACTGGTTGCAAGAGCGTAATTTTTAATACAGTTTCTTTAATACGAGGTATTTACACCTTGTAACAAAAAATTGATACCCCCTGTCTTATGAATATTACCAGTGCAGATTTTATCATGTCTAATCAAGACGTTAAAAAGTGTCCAGCGAGCATGTTGCCTGAATATGCATTTATCGGTCGTTCTAACGTGGGTAAGTCTTCCCTAATTAACATGCTTACAAATCGCAAAAATCTTGCAAAAACATCAGGAAGACCGGGCAAAACACAACTCATCAATCATTTTCTTATAAATAAAAATTGGCATCTTGTAGATTTACCGGGATATGGGTATGCACGCGTTTCTAAAACAAGTAAAGCAAAATTCCAGAAATTTATTACCGATTATTTCCAGCATCGACGCCAGTTAGTTTGTGGATTTGTACTTGTAGATGTGCGCCACGAGCCACAGTCTATAGATAGAGAGTTTATGGAATGGCTGGGTGAGAATGGGATTCCCTTTGCTATCATATTTACAAAGGCAGACAAACTTAAACCCAACGCTCTTTTACGTAATGTAGAAGCTTACAAAACAAAATTACTTGAAGGGATTTGGGAAGAAATGCCACCATATTTTGTCACTAGTGCTACCGACAGCACTGGTAAGGACGACGTTCTTAATTACATTCACGTGATTAATACCACGCTGTAACACGCAACGATATTTTTGCACTCCACGATAAATTTTTAGGAATCATCGAGTTTATTTCCTAAAAGTGCGTACTACGGGTGGCTTTCTTGTTTTGGATTTTGTTTTCTAATTTCTCTTAGCAACCCTTCTATCCCATTTACTTTCATGTCATAAACGGCCGTCATGTGTTTGCCTAACGTACCATTAGGAAAACCTTGTCTAGAAAACCATACCATATAATGCTCGGGCAAGTCTGATAAAAATTGTCCCTTATATTTACCAAAAGGCATCCTATACCACGCAAGCGCTACCAGTTTTTTAGAATCAAAAAGTGGGTTTTCCATTTTGCGGGTGGGATTAAAGTGAATGCAATAAATAAAAAAATACGTGTAAAAAGTTTATCGCATTATCGCTAACGGTGCGCTAATCCTGCTTTTTTAGTTCCAGCACATCGGCAAAATAGTCGCAAAAATCCATCATGGTATCGCGCATTTTTGTATCGTTAGTCGCACGGTGATAGGTGTCGGCCATGCTCACCAGTGTTTGATGGAAAAACACACGCATCTCGTCTATAGGCATATCTTTAGTCCATAAATCGATGCGGTACGATTCCTTTTCTATAGGATTCCACATAGAGACCAGCATGGCTTTAGACTCCTCGCCACTAACACCGCCATCGGGTGCGGTCCAAAATATTTTTTCAGGGACTTTATTCTCATCCAGTTCTATGGCAATTTTAATTTCTGATCTGTGTTTTTGTGACATTACTGCTTTGGTTTATATTTTGATTTCTTAAAAAGAAGTGCGGCATCCATTTTAATAAGTTGATCTAATGTTGTTTGCTCGTTAAATTGCATATAGCTTTTTACAATATGATAGCCTATATAACGGGCGGCACCACCGGGTGTTTCCTGGTCTACCTCTAGATAAAACTTGGAAAAAGGTGCAGGCATAATAAAACGCTGCAACAACCTGCTGTCTGTGCTGTAAATTAAATCATTATCCACAAAATAACGCCACACCTGTGCTTCATTAGCAACCATATAGTCATATTTAGACGGTTTGTATTCAAAAATCTCGGCACCTGTAGCCTGTGGGGCAAACAATGTTTGTAAATAATGCAACTTTCCATGATACACCATACTGCCTAAAAACGTGCGATCTAGCGTGGGCTCAACTAAAAGCTTTGCATAAGCCATAGCAACATCGGCTGGGATTTGCTCGGGATTAAGATGCTCTCGCTGATACTCACTGATGCCCTGATACAACTCGTGGTCCTTACCCAGATAGGTGTCTATACTCACAATAAGTTGTTTAGGACCTACAATAATTCTGTTTCTGCGATCTACCTCGGTTATTAGCGTGTAAATAGGAGATTCTTGCACATCGGGAAAATAATAAATCACGTGGCGCATCACGTCTTCTACCTGTGCATGGATTTTTTTAAGATCAAAATTTTTATCGCGCACAGCGTTCTCCAAAATATTTTGAATAGTGTCCTGACCACTCAGTTTTGCAATCCAGACGCTATCCGGGATACGGCTGGGGAAAAAGTCTGGATATTTTGATTTTAGCGTGTTTAAACTCTCAGGATTTGACTGTGCAAATTCTTCATGAAATGGAAAAAATGGCACTTGCACAGTCACCTTTTGGACCTCAGCTTCTATTTTAGACGTCTCTTTGCATGCCGTTAACGCTTTCGCGAAAGCGAGTACTAACAAAACTCTTAGTATCTTTAGGGTCATAGAAAATTTGCGACTAACGCGTTAACAATTAAGATTACAAAAATACAATTATGGACGTAGAAAAAGTAACTAATCACATCGTTAAATGGCTTAAAGATTATGCTACAAACGCTCGTGTAAACGGATTTGTTGTGGGAGTAAGTGGCGGTATAGACAGCGCGGTGACCTCTACCCTATGTGCAATGACTGGACTTAAAGTGCTGTGTTTAGAAATGCCTATTCACCAGCATCTCGAGCATGTAACAAGAGCACAAGAACATATAAAACAACTTAAATCGCGGTACAGCAATGTGACCGACTTGCGTTGTGACCTGACGCCTGTGTACGACGGTTTTGTAAAGGCCATGCCACAAACCGCAGCGAGTGATCTTGTTGCACTTACTTTAGGAAATACTCGGGCGCGATTGCGCATGACTACATTGTACTACCACGGCGGGATTCATGGTTTACTAGTTGCTGGTACAGGGAACAAGGTAGAAGATTTTGGCGTGGGATTCTACACAAAGTATGGTGACGGCGGGGTAGATTTAAGCCCAATTGCCGACCTATTGAAAAGTGAAGTTTATAAAATTGGGGCTTTTGTAAACGTACCTGAAAGCATTATGAACGCTGCACCTAGCGACGGTCTTTATGCAACCGAAAAAACCGATGAAGACCAAATAGGAGCCTCTTATGACGAGCTAGAATGGGCAATGGATTATCTAACAAAACAGCACACCTCTGAAAATTTAAGCGAGCGGCAGCAGCAAGTGCTAACTATTTACCAGGGTTATAACACAAGAAATAAGCACAAAATGCTAGCAATACCGGTTTGCGAGATTCCGCAGGAGTTGAAATAACGAGAAAAAGTTTGCTCGACTGTTTTTGTTAAGTCAAAAATCATTGGTACTAAAATAATTTTAGTGAAAAAGAACAGAACCGCACGCTCTTAGGGAAGTGTTTTTGGACAAGTTTTTTTTGCAAAGTTGCTGAGTTTCTAATT
>DAIRDE010000042.1:0-24024 GCA_036796335.1 Nonlabens sp. | reverse complement strand
GTAAATCACTTACCTGCGCCTTTAAAATACTGATCTTTACTGGCAAATAAAACATTAAAGGTGGTTAAACTGCCGTAAATACGGGTAATGTATTGTTGCAAATCTATTTTTGTGGCGTCGTCTAAGGGCGAACTGTTTATTTTTTGCTCCATGACCCGTATGCGGTCACGCAACATCACAATTTTATGAAAAAAGGTTTCTACAGGAATTTCTTTAGAAGCCAGATTGCTATCTGCTGGTTGCAGGATTAGCGTGCCTTTTTTAAACTTATCAGCTATAGGAACGATTTCAGAAACGTCTGAGAATTTTTGTAAAATCTCGCGCAAACTTTTTTCAACATCATAAAAACTCACGGTATCTACATCATCTTCACAAGCCTCAATCACCTCAAAAGTATCACCTACTGGTATGGTTTCTAGCCCAGATTTTTGAAAAGTGACCCAGTACATTTTTGCGGTGACATTTGTAACCACACCAAATCCGTATTGTGCATGTTCTATACGCGAACCTATTCCTAATATTTTCATCCTGTTTGTTTAAAATTGAATAATTTTGGCCGAATTTGCAACAAAAAAAAAGATTATGAAACGTTTTTTTAAAGTGCTGTTTAAGATTGTGCTCGCGATTCTTGCACTTCTCGTAATCATAGGTATCATTCTTAAACTCACTTTTAACGACCCTGTTCCACAAGGCGAAAAAGGCGCAAAAGCTGACGAACTCGCCTACAAAATATTAGAAGCTATAAATCATCAAGAGTTTACACAAGCGAGCATGATTTACTGGACTTTTAGAGGCGTGAATAGCTACCGCTGGAAACCGCAGCAAAATCTCGTGGATGTTTATTGGGACGATTATCGCGTTGCCTACCAGACCCATTACCCTGCAATAAGTTTTGCTTTTAAAGGAGAGCAGCACCTAGAGGGCGACGAGCGCGACAAGGCTCTAGATTATGCGATTAAAAACTTTAACAATGATAGTTTTTGGTTAATTGCACCGCACAAAATATTTGATGCTGGTACCACCAGACAACTTATTACCGAAGATGGAAAAGAAAAACTACTCGTAACCTACAACAGTGGCGGTAGTACCCCTGGAGATTCCTATTTATGGGAAGTAGACGATAATTTTGTTCCTATTTCTTTTAAAATGTGGACAAGCATTTTACCATTAGATGGGGTAAAAGCAACATGGGAAAATTGGGAAACAACCGCAGGCGGATTCCCATTGCCCCAAAAACGAAGTATGTACGGTCTAACCATACCGATAACCGATGTTAAAGTAGTGAAATAACTAAGTAATCAACTTGAAAAGAATATTTTTGGGTCAAATTTTAAAAATCACCCTAGCGATGAAGCGCTCACGCAACTATTTTAAAAAGATTACATTCTATTGATAAAACAAGATCCTATGAAAACCTTTCTACCTGCAACAATGCTTTTAACGCTTCTAATCACTAGCTGTGATGTCTCCACAAATGATGATGAGTGTATTCTAACACGCAATGAGTTTGTGACCACAGTAACTGCACCTGCAACCGCGGTAATAAACCAAACCACAAATATTGAAGTGAAATTTCAGGCAGGTAACGGCTGCGGTCAATTTAATAGGTTTGTAGAGTCAGGAAGCAGCACTTCTAAAACCATAGGTATCGAGGCGATTTACAATGGTTGCGTGTGCACCACCGATTTACCGATACGCACCGTGAACTATCCCTTTACCCCTACCGCCGCTGGTACCTACACATTTAATTTTAGATCCAGTCCTACCGATTTCATTACCGTGGAAATAACAGTGAACTAGGTACGTTTAGACAAATAGAACTAAAAAACCGAGTACAGCATATGTAAACCATCAAACTTTACCATTCCATTCATTCCATTTTAGCAAGCTATGCGGTACCTTCGCGACATTGTAAAAATCATGTCCGAAACACAAGAAATCACAAACAATTTTATAGAAGTAAAAGGTGCTCGCGTCCATAATCTTAAGGATATAGACGTGAACATCCCTAGAGAAAAACTAGTCGTTATCACCGGCTTGTCGGGATCGGGAAAATCATCCTTGGCATTTGACACCATTTATGCTGAGGGACAGCGGCGGTATATAGAAACATTTAGCGCTTATGCCCGACAGTTTTTGGGCGGTTTAGAACGACCCGATGTTGATAAAATAGATGGCCTGTCCCCGGTTATTGCCATTGAGCAAAAAACCACCAGCAAAAGCCCTCGCAGCACCGTAGGTACTATAACCGAGATTTATGACTTCCTACGACTGCTTTATGCTCGCGCGAGTGATGCATACTCCTACAACACGGGCAAGAAAATGGTTAGTTACAGCGATGAGCAAATAAGCGACCTGATTACCGAGGAGTATCTTGATCAAAAAATAAGTCTGTTAGCGCCCATAGTACGTTCTAGAAAAGGGCATTATCGCGAGTTATTTGAACAAATTGCAAAACAAGGTTTTGTAAAAGTGCGCGTGGACGGTGTCATCATGGACATTGTAAAAGGCATGAAACTAGACCGGTATGTAAATCACGATATAGAAATCGTCATAGACCGTATCGCAGTAAGTGATAAAGAAGAGGATAGAAAACGATTAAACAACAGCATACAGGTCGCCATGTATCATGGTAACGATATCCTGATGATTGTTAAACAGGGTGATAAAGAAGGTCGATATTTTTCTCGCACGCTTATGTGTCCAGAAACAGGAATTTCTTATCCCGAGCCCGAACCTAACAACTTTTCATTTAACTCGCCTAAAGGTGCGTGCCCTACCTGCAACGGTATAGGCACATTACACAAGGTAAACGAGCAAAAAATCATTCCTGACCCTAGCCTGAGCATAAAAAAAGGTGGGCTAGCCCCGTATCCTGACAACAAGAAAAACTGGATTTCTAAGCAGTTAGAACTTATTGCACAGAAATATGATTTTAAACTTACCGACCCCATAGCGTCCATACCTAGCGAGGGATTACAGGCGATTTTGTACGGTGGCAACGGCTCGCTCGAGGTAGATTCTAAAACACTAGGCGTAAAACGCAATTTTCAAATCGATTTTGAGGGTATCGCAAATTTTATAGAAAACACCTTTAACGCAAACGAAAGCGCAAGTCTAACCCGTTGGGCAAAAGAATTTATGGACGAGGTTACTTGCGACACGTGCGAGGGTGCCCGCTTGCGCAAGGAATCGCTGTATTTTAGAGTAAACGATTTAAACATCGCACAAATCGCAAATATGGATATTGCAGAGCTTGTCGTGTGGTTTAATGATTTAGAGCGTACGCTTTCGCGAAAGCAAAAACAAATAGCCACTGAACTTCTTAAAGAAATACGTACCCGATTGCAGTTTCTGCTAGATGTGGGGCTGGATTATTTATCACTTAACCGCAGTGCAAAAAGTTTATCGGGTGGCGAGGCGCAACGTATACGACTCGCCACGCAAATTGGATCGCAACTGGTAGGCGTTTTATACATCTTAGACGAGCCCAGTATAGGCCTGCACCAGCGCGATAACGAAAAACTTATTTTTTCCCTAGAATCGCTGCGAGATACAGGTAACTCGGTCATCGTGGTAGAACACGATCAGGACATGATCGAGCGTGCAGATTATGTCATCGATATAGGCCCGCGTGCAGGAAAATATGGTGGTGAAATTATAAGCGAGGGTACACCACAACAAATTCTTACCCACGACACGCTCACAGCGGCCTATTTAAGCGGACGTAAAAAAATAGAAGTCCCTAAAGAGCGTCGCAAGGGAAATGGCCTCAAAATAACTTTAAAAGGTTGTACGGGTAATAACCTAAAAAACGTTTCTATAGAAGTGCCACTGGGTCAAATGGTTGTAGTTACCGGCGTATCGGGCAGCGGTAAGTCAACGCTTATAAATGAAACGTTGTACCGCATCATGAACGCTCATTTTTTTAGAGCTGTTAAAAAACCCATGCCCTATAAATCCATTAAAGGGTTAGAACATGTGGACAAAGTTATCGATATTAACCAAAGCCCGATAGGCCGCACGCCGCGATCCAATCCCGTAACCTACACAGGCACATTTACCGAAATACGCAACTTATTTGCCATGGCGCCCGAGGCACTGATACGTGGTTACAAACCAGGCCGATTTAGTTTTAACGTGAGCGGCGGTCGTTGTGAAACTTGTCAGGGCGGTGGTTTACGAGTGATCGAAATGAATTTTTTACCAGACGTTTATGTAACCTGCGAGACCTGCAACGGCAAACGATTTAATAGGGAAACCCTAGAAATACGCTACAAAGGAAAGTCGATAAGCGATGTGCTAGATATGACCATAAGCGAGGCAACCACATTTTTTAAGTCCATCCCTAAAATACACCGCAAGTTGCAAACCATAGACGATGTAGGTTTAGGCTACATCACATTAGGGCAGCAATCCACAACCCTGTCTGGTGGCGAGGCACAGCGCATTAAACTTGCCACCGAGCTTTCTAAAAAAGACACCGGTAACACCTTCTATATACTCGATGAACCCACCACGGGATTACATTTTGAAGATATAAACGTATTATTACAGGTTCTTAACAAACTGGTGGATAAAGGAAATACCGTGCTGATTATAGAACACAACATGGACGTTATTAAAATCGCAGATTATCTAATCGATGTAGGGCCAGAAGGCGGTCGCGGCGGCGGTAATATCGTCGCTAGTGGCACACCAGAGAAAGTCGCAAAAAACAAAGAGTCACACACTGCAAGATTTTTAAAAAAAGAACTTGCTAAAACATAAAAAATGAGAAAAGAACTAAACGAAAAAGGCTGGAATGCCATCAAAACAAACGATAGCTGGGCAACATTTAAAATACTTTCAGAATTTGTTATGGGTTTTGAGCGCATGAGCCGCATTGGGCCGTGTGTTTCTATTTTTGGAAGTGCGCGATTAAAGCCCGATAACAAATATTACAAACTCGCGACCGAGATTGCTGTAAAAATCGTTGAAAGCGGCTATGGTGTTATCACAGGCGGCGGCCCCGGAATTATGGAAGCCGGTAATAAAGGTGCGCATCTCGCGGGAGGTACATCGGTAGGGCTCAATATTGCATTACCGTTTGAGCAACACGACAACCCCTATATTGATCACGATAAAAGTCTAGATTTTGATTATTTCTTTGCACGCAAAGTGATGTTTGTAAAATACTCCCAGGGCTTTATCGTCATGCCAGGGGGATTTGGTACACTAGACGAGCTTTTTGAAGCAATAACGCTTATTCAAACAAATAAAATCGGTAAGTTTCCTATTATTTTGGTAGGCACCGATTTTTGGTCTGGATTACTAGATTGGATTAAAAACACGCTCGACAAGCAGTTTTTTACCATCAGTCCAGACGACATCAACCTACTGCACCTGGTAGATACAAGCGACGAGGCGGTAGCGATAATAAACGAGTTTTACCAACGTTATGAACTAACCCCAAATTTTTAGTCTAAACCGCTTCATTTTCCGTACATAATGCTGTTACTTAACTAATATTTTATATGTAGAAACGTAGGATATTAGCTAGTTTAAATCATTTAACAAATTCGCCGTCTTGAGATTTTATATAGTTCTAATGTTATTTTATGCTGGTTTATGTACTGCACAACACAAAACCAAAATTATTGCAACGCTAGACAGCACAGCAAAAACACTGCAAGTAACTCAAGAAATAGAACTTTACAACAACTCCAACAGCGTTTGGAACGATGTTTACCTACTAGACTGGGCAAATGCTTTTTCTAGCGTAGAAACCCCACTCGCCGACCGCTTTGCTGAAGACTTTAAAAACAAGTTTGAATTTGCCAGAAATGAAAACCGTGGTCGCACAAATCTAAGCGCAGAAACACTGTCTAACCCGTTGTTTAAAATCAACCGATTGTCGCGGCAACAAGATATTTTGCAGGTGATACTATCACAGCCCCTGCTCCCTGGTGAGAAACGTAGTTTACCATTTAAGTACACCATCGAGATTCCTTTAGACGATTATACTGGGTATGGTCGCAGCAAGACAAATGAGTATAACCTGCGCCATTGGTATCTCGCACCAGCTGTTTTTAAAAATGGCGCATGGTCTTATTATTCAAATAAAAATCTGCATGATTTTTATGCAGCGCCTATGGATTTTAACATTTCGCTGCATGTACCTGCTGTTTATAAAGTAATTTCTAATCTAACCGAAACCCTTGCTGGTGAAACAAGCCAGCGCAACAGTTACCTTTTAGAGGGCAAAGCACAAAAAGAGGTGCGACTGCATGTTGTGAATAAAGAAAATGACTTTAATAAATACGCAACCGTTTCCATAAACGTCACGACCGATATTGATGACCCCGACTTACCACTGGCTTTTAAACTCATTTTTATAGATCGCATCACCACTTTTTTACAAGAGAAAATAGGCGATTATCCACACGACAACCTGCTTGTAACTGAACGTTTTTATAAAGAAAGCCCTGTTTATGGATTAAGTTCATTACCTAAATTTATTAATCCGTTTCCGGCTGGATACACCCACGAGATTAAATTACTAAAAGCCATCACCCGCAATTGGGTAGCGGCTCTTAATAAAACAAACCCGCGTGACGATGGCTGGCTGCAACAGGCAACCATCGTTTATCTGCTCATGCAATATCAGGAGCAGTATTATCCCAATTTAAAAATAAGTGGCAAACTGGGCAACATTTTGGGAATCAGGGGGTTTTATGCATCACAGCTAGAGTTTAACGACCAGTATAATTTGTTATACCTTAACGCTGCTAGACTCAATATAGATCAGGCGATTAACACACCGGTCGACTCTCTTATAAAATACAATGAACAATTAGCAACGCCCAATAAAGGTGGGCTGGGTTTGCGGTACCTTAATGATTATCTGGGAGACAATAGTTTAGAAAAAAGTTTACGCGATTTTTACCAGGTTGAAAACAAATATACCGACCCGCTAGACCTTAAAATTATCCTAAATCAAGAGACCACAAAGACCGTGGATTGGTTTTTTGACGATTACATTACCAGCCACAAGTTCATGGAGTGGAAAATAAAGTCGGTGAAAAGGGGTGCAGATTCCCTTGAAGTCACCATTAAAAATAAATCAGACCGCAAACTTCCTGTGCCACTTTATCTATTAGAAAACGACAGCATTGTGTTAAAACAATGGGTTGATGGGTCCCAGAAAGAGGTTACTGTTACGCTTCCGCGAAAGCGAGCCACACAACTAGCACTTAATTATGAAAATCTCATACCCGAATTTACCATGCGGGATAACTATAAAACGCTAAAAAAATTCCCGTCATTAAACCGACCTATCGAGTTTAGACTTTTTAAGGATATTGAAAACCCAAAAAAAACGCAGATATTTCTTATGCCTGATATTAGTTACAATCTTTACGACGGTATATCGGCAGGCGGCAGATTTTACAATGGGAATCTTATTAGAAAACCCTTTAGTTACAGCATACGGCCTAATTACGGTTTAACATCGGGCAAACTGGTGGGAGCAATATCCCTAGCTTATGAGCACCCGCTGCAAGATAGAGACGAGCGCTTGTACGAGGTGCGGTATGGTGCTAGCGCAACAACGTTCTCTTATGACGATGATTTGTTATACCGTAGAGGTTCCGTTTTTTTAAACCTATCGTTTAGACCAAAAGATTTGCGCAGCAACGCGGTACAACAATTAAACATACGCAATATTACCGTGAGTCGTGATAGAGACCCCGCAAACCCAGTGAGTGAACCAGATTACAACGTTTTTAATATTACCTATGGCAGTTCGGACCTTAATTTAAAACGATTTAAAAGCTATGGTGGCGGATTAGAAGTTTCAAATAATTTTACAAAAGTAGATTTTAGAACACAATGGCGCAGATTGTATAATGATAACAGGCAGCTAAGTGTGCGACTATTTGCAGGTGCATTTTTAACGAACAATTCGCAAGCTAGTGGTGATTTCTTCTCGTTTGCACTGGACCGTCCTACAGACTACCTTTTTGATTACAACTACTACGGGCGGTCCGAAAGTTCTGGATTATTCTCGCAACAATTTATACCTGCCGAGGGTGGCTTTAAATCTAGACTTGAACCAGCCTTTGCTAATCAGTGGCTAGCTACTGTCAATAGTTCTTACAGCATCTGGAAGTACATATTTGTATATGGTGATGTAGGATTTGTCAAAAACCGATTAACCGACCCCGTATTTGTTTATGACAGTGGCGTGCGTCTTAACTTGTTGCAAGATTATTTTGAACTTTATTTTCCCGTTTACAGCAATAACGGTTGGGAAATGGGACAAGCTAGATACGACCAAAAAATACGATTCATTGTCACCCTGGATATAAATACTGCTATACGATTGTTTAATAGACGCTGGTACTAGGGCACAGTTGCATGAAGCCCGGTTAAACTGTACCTTTGTAGGACTAGAAAAATCCCTATGAAAACAGAAGATATCACAAGCGCACAACTGGTCAAAGAAGACTTTAAGAAAGAAGTTCTTAAAGATTATAAGATAGCCGTTACAAGTAGAGAATGTAGCCTTTTAGGAAGACGCGAGGTACTTACTGGAAAAGCAAAGTTTGGGATTTTTGGCGATGGTAAAGAATTACCACAACTAGCATGGGCGCGTTGTTTTGAAAACGGCGACTTTAGAAGCGGCTATTACCGCGATCAAACCTTTATGATGGCGATAGGTGCATTGAGCATCGAGGAATTCTTTGCAGGACTCTATGCAAATACAGACCTGACCCAAGAACCCATGAGTGCTGGCCGACAAATGGGTGGGCACTTTGCAACACACAGTTTGCATGCAGACGGCAGCTGGAAACGTCTTATCGATCAAAAAAACTCTAGCGCAGATATTTCTCCAACGGCAGCACAAATACCCAGACTGCTAGGTCTTGCACAAGCATCTAAAATTTATAGACACCATAAAGAAATAGTTGCCGACAACGGCTTTTCTAACAATGGCAACGAGGTGGCATGGGGCACCATAGGTAATGCAAGTACCAGCGAGGGTCACTTTTGGGAAAGCTTTAATGCCGCAGGTGTTTTACAAGTTCCTATGGTCATTAGCGTTTGGGACGATGAATATGGAATCTCGGTACATGCAAGACATCAAACCACTAAGGAAAGCATAAGCAAAATACAGGCTGGTTTCCAGCGCGATGCGCATGATGCAGGTTACGAAATAATTACCGTTAACGGCTGGGATTATGTAGCCCTTGTAGATGCTTATGAAAAAGCAAGTGCCATTGCAAGGCAAGAGCATGTTCCTGTTTTAATACATGTAAAAGAACTTACCCAGCCACAAGGACACAGCACGAGTGGCTCGCACGAGCGTTATAAAAGTGAGGAACGACTGGCGTGGGAGCGCGATCATGACTGTAATGTAAAATTTAGAAATTGGATTGTAGAAAACGAGATTGCTAGCAATGACAAGTTAGATGCAGTTGAAAACGACATTAAAAAGCAAGTGCGCGACGGTAAAAAAGCAGCTTGGAATGCATATTTGAATCCTATAATTACCCGCAGAAATAAGGCTGTTGCGGTCCTAGAAGAAGTTGCTAAAACAACTGAGAATGGCGTTTTTATGACACCATTAATACAAACACTTAAAGAGCAAAGTGAGCCAAATCTTAAAAATATTTATGAAACGGTAAGAGCGGTATTGCGATTTGCGATCAAAGAAAATAACCAAGCGATAAAAAACTTGCAACAATGGTTAGACACTAATAAATCAAACTCGCAAGATGCCTACAGCAGCTATTTATTTAGCAATAGTGATAAAGCAGCTGTGAACATAAAACCAGTAGCACCGGCATACAACAGCGATAGCCCCGAGGTGGACGCCCGTATCATCATGCGAGACAATTTTGATACAATTTTTAAAAACCATCCCGAGGTTGTCATTTTTGGCGAGGATACTGGCGAAATAGGCGACGTAAATCAAGGACTAGAAGGCATGCAAGAAAAGTATGGCACGCTGCGAGTCTCGGATACCGGAATTAGAGAAGCTACCATACTAGGTCAGGGAATAGGTCTTGCCATGCGTGGTTTAAGACCCATCGCCGAAATACAATATCTAGACTACCTACTCTACTGTTTGCAATTAATGAGCGATGACCTAGCCACCCTGCAATACCGTACAAAAGGTCGCCAAAAAGCGCCTGTCATTATAAGAACACGTGGCCACCGATTAGAAGGTATATGGCACAGTGGCTCGCCTATGGGTGGTATTATAAACCTTGTAAGAGGTATTCATGTACTGGTACCACGCAACATGACACAAGCGGCCGGATTCTACAACACCATGTTAGCAAGTGACGAGCCTGCACTTATTGTAGAATGTCTTAACGGCTACCGATTAAAAGAAAAATTGCCAGCTAACTTAGGCGCTTTTAGAACACCTATAGGTAAAGTAGAAACCTTAGTTCAAGGTACTGACATTACGGTGGTTTCCTATGGTTCTACATTGCGAGTTATTGAAGACGCCATCATTGATTTAGAACGTGCCGGGATATCTATAGAACTTATCGACGTGCAGTCGCTACTGCCATTTGACCTAGAACACGATATTTTAAAAAGTATCAAAAAAACAAATCGATTACTGGTGGTGGATGAAGATGTTCCTGGCGGTGCGAGTGCTTTTATCTTGCAACAGGTTTTAGATACACAACACGCATGGCCTTATTTAGACAGTAAGCCGCAATGTTTAAGTGCACAGGAACATAGACCTGCTTATGGTACTGATGGAGATTATTTTTCAAAACCCAGCAAGGACGATGTTTTTGACGCTGTGTATAAAATCATGCACGAGAGCAATCCTACTACATACCCACTTCATAAATAATGAATACTGACAGCACTCGAGAACCTGAGTTAGACTGGCGTTCTAAGGTGCACCAAGTCATATACGAGGCAGACACCCCTGCTGGAAAGTTATTTGACGTCTTATTATTGTTAGTTATTTGCTTAAGCATCATATTAGTAATGCTAGAAAGCGTGGCCTCTATAGGTGCTAGATACAAAAATGTTTTTTATGTATTAGAGTGGATTATCACCATTTTCTTTACCATCGAATACATTTTGCGCATCCTATCGATTAAAAAACCCCTAAAGTATATTTTTTCATTTTATGGAATCATCGATTTATTGTCCACATTGCCGTTGTACTTAAGCATTTTCGCAGGTGGATTTAACTCTTTAATAGCAATCAGATCGCTTCGTTTACTTCGCGTTTTTAGAATCTTAAAAGTAACAAAGTTCATAGGAGAAGCAGATAAACTAGGGCGAGCATTAAAATCCAGTATGCCCAAAATTGCAATTTTTCTATTTACCGTGGTGGTCGTTTGTATCATTTTTGGAACCTTAATGTATCTTATAGAAGGAAAAGAAAGTGGCTTTGTAAACATCCCTATTTCTATTTATTGGTGTATAGTTACCCTGACAACAGTGGGTTACGGCGACATCGCTCCTGTAACACCACAGGGACAATTTATAGCATCTATCATAATGATCATGGGGTATGGAATCATTGCGGTGCCCACGGGAATAGTTAGCGCAGAGCTGTCAGGAAAATCTAAAAAGTCTTCTAAAGAGCGTAATGCAAAAAATACCGTTCCCAAAAATCATTATCTAAATACCAACGTGTGCCGCAACTGTCTTGAAGACAAGCATTTAAATAGCGCAACTTTCTGTCATTCTTGTGGAAATAGTTTAAATGAATAGAACGCTTATCACCATTGTAGGTCCTACAGGTATAGGTAAGACTGCTTTAAGTATCGCTTTCGCGAAAGCGTACAACACAGCAATCATATCCTGTGATAGCAGGCAGTTTTATAAAGAAATGACTATCGGGACCGCGGTGCCTTCTATACAAGAATTACAAGCTGCACCACATTATTTTATACAAGACCGAAGCATTCACGAGCCGTTAACAGTGGGCGATTTTGAAAAAGAGGCTATAACGGTGCTGGAAAGATTATTTAAAAGTAACGATGTAATCATCATGGTGGGTGGTAGTCCATTGTTTGAAAAAGCGGTCACCCACGGGCTGGACGATTTTCCTGATGTACCACAAACGATAAAAGACGAGGTAGAATTTCTCTATAAAGAACAAGGATTACCATGGCTACAAGAGCAACTTAAGGAATTAGACCCGGACTATTATCACACAGTAGATCGCAACAATCACCGCCGTTTAATACGCGCTGTGTCCTTTGTAAAAGCAACGGGGATTCCATTTAGCGCACAACGAACCGAGGAAACAAAAAAGCGGCCATTTAAGGTCTTAAAAATAGGCCTGGAAGCCGATAGAGAAACTATTTACAACCGTATCAACACGCGAGTCGATGCTATGGTAGCAGCAGGATTGCTGGACGAGGTTAAAACCCTGGAATCTTACAAGCATTTAAGCTCCCTACAAACGGTAGGATACAAAGAGTTCTATGATGCGCCAGAAACCCAAACCACGGCCGAAACCATAGAGCGTGTGAAGCAGCATTCTAGGCAATTTGCCAAAAGACAATTAACATGGTATCGCAAAGATGATACCGTTACATGGTTTAACTACAACACACCACATACCGCAATTATTAAAAAGGTACATGGTGTCCTGTAGAATCCCATTTTACATGTCTACCTCGTTTTTTATAAGCAATCTAAAGCCCTCGCCGTGAATATTCACGATTTCTACATTATCGTCGGCCTTTAAATACTTTCTAAGCTTTGCGATGTACACATCCATAGATCGCGAGGTAAAGTAATTATCGTCTCTCCATATTTTGTTAAGCGCCATTTCGCGTGGCATTAAATCATTAATATGTAGAGCGAGTAATCTTAGCAACTCGTTTTCTTTAGGAGATAGTTTAATGGGCTCTTGACCTTCAATTGTTAGAAAGCGCAATTTACTATTTAACTGAAAACCACCTATTTTAAATTCAAATTCCTTTGATTCTATGGCATTATCTGTCGTGTTGCGCTGCATAAATGCCTTAATTTTCATAAGCAACACTTCGCTGTCAAAAGGTTTATTGAGGTAGTCGTCACCACCTACTTTATAGCCTTTAAGCACGTCTTCTTTCATGGCCTTTGCAGTTAGGAAAATTATAGGCACTTCTTTGTTTTTTTCTCTTATTTCCTTTGCAAGCGTAAACCCGTCTTTATATGGCATCATGACATCTAGAATGCATAAATCAAAGGTTTCTTTTTTAAACTTTTCAAAGCCTTCCATTCCATTTTTAGCATGTACAATGTCAAAATCATTCATTTCGAGATAGTCCTTGAGTACAGTTCCAAAATTAGGGTCGTCCTCTACAAGCAGTATTTTTTTGTTGCTAGTTTCCATAAGATATTATTTTTTAAGTTATTGTTGGAAGCTGTATTGAAAAGGTACTTCCCTCACCTTTATTACTTTTTAATGCGATAATGCCTTTGTGATCTTCTACAATGCGCTTTGCATAGGCAAGGCCCAGTCCATGGCCCTTTACATTGTGAACGTCGCCGGTATGTTCTCTAAAAAATTTAGTAAACACCTTGTTATGCACTGTTTTGTTGATACCTATCCCGTTGTCACGTATTTTTATGACAATGGTGTTTTTTACATTTTCAGTAAAAACGTCGATGATGGGCTCCTTGCTTTCGTCGGTATATTTAATGGCGTTTTCCAAAAGGTTTACAAAAACATTGGTCATGTGACTGTCGTTTAACATAACCTGATTATTAAGAGCCCCTGGATGAAAATGAATGGTACCGCCTCTATTTTGTAAAATTAACTGTACATGAGCGATGCTTTCTTCTATAATCTCCTCGATGTCGTGCCTTGCTTTTTGTATGTTTAAATCGTCACGCTCTAACTGCGAGATGCGCAACACATTCTCTACCTGCGCGTGCATACGCTGGTTTTCTTCTCTTATAAGCCCGTGGTAGTAGGCAACTTTTTCGGGATTGGAATTTATTTTGGGATACTTTAAAGAGTCTAATGCCAGATTTATCGTAGCAATAGGCGTCTTGAACTCATGGGTCATGTTGTTGATGAAGTCGGTCTTTATTTGAGAAATTTTACGCTGATTAAAGATTTGTAAAATAGAACTAGAATAGGCAACAACAATAATGCTTGTAAAAAGAAACGATAACAAGATAACGCCAAAGATGTTGGAAAGAATAAATCGTGTTTTATTAGGTATATTAACATAAAGCAAATAAGGCGAGGTTGTGTTAGCGCTTCTAAATAATGGAAACTGCCACACACTACCTTTAGAAATATCAAACTCTCCTTTATGAACACGAGTTTGGTAACCGTCCTGGTAAACTGCAAAATCAAAATGCTCGTTTATATCGCGCTTTTTCAATTCTCGACTTAAAATATCGTGTACTTCTTTTGTGCTCACTCGTGAAGAGATAGGCATGGATGAGGAAAATGCATTGACCCACTCCCCTAGCTGGTGTCGCTCATAGGCATCTATGTTAGAAAGTTCGCTAACCATCAACTCATTTTGTTCAATAGAATCTATCGTGTTAACAATAGCCTGATCGTCAAACACCTTGTTGCGCAACAGGGAATTTAACGTTGCAGAATCTATGTCCATATCTAGAAAGGACGGGTCTAGTTTATAGTTGTCGGCGAGGGGGTAAGAACTGTAACGCACAACCTCATCTACCTCGCTGTTGCGTTGTTTTAGAATTTCGTTTTTAAGAATTTTAAAATTGTCTTTGTCTTTTTGACTATCCTGCAGGTTTGATAATGCTCTAAAATACTTATCAATTTCTAAGTTTTGTAGCTCAAATGAGGTGTTGGCCAAGGCTTGTTTCACCGTTAACGAGAATTGAAGTTCTTTATCTCGTATACCTGTAGAAATCCAATATAACTGCACGAAAATGATCCCAACTAGGGAAACCGACATTAGTGAAATTAGTATCGCGGGTAATCTTCTACGCATACCCCAAATTTAAGTAGTATTATTATGTTAAAATCCATTTAACGATTAATTAACATTCTTAAAAGTATATATAAAATTCATTATTTTAACATAATTTGATGAATTTTATCAACTTGTAGCTTGACTTTTGAGAAATCCTCATTCATAATAACAAAATCTACATATTTAAGACGTTGTTCATCATTCCACTGATTCTTCATGCGCTCTTCTACCTCCTTACGGGAAACTTGATCGCGTTTTATGACTCTTTCAATTCTAGACTCTAACGATGCGGTGACCATAACAATGAAATCACAAATCTCGTTTCCTCCGGTTTCTAATAAAATTGCTGCTTCATATACGACATAAGACGCACGCTGGTTTTCTAACCAATGTTTAAAATGCAATCGCACAGCAGGATGCATGATTGCATTAAGGGCGCTCAACAAAGCTGAGTCGTTAAATACTTTTGAGGCAATAAATTTGCGATCGGGCTGCATACCCGTTGTTGTTTCTATAAACGCCTGCGGCCCTAATAACCTGCGCACAGCGTCTTGCACCGCACTGTTTGTGTTAAGTAATTCTTTTGATGCCGCATCGGCAATATAAATTGGTACACCTAATTCCTTAAAAAGTGCAGCAACAGTACTTTTACCACTGCCTATACCGCCTGTTAGTCCTAAAATTAACATAGTTATTTTTTGGGTTTAAAAAACAATCCTGGAAATGCCATTTCTTCATCCATTTTCTGAACAACGATCTTGTAAAAAGATACTAAAAAACCCAGCCCATAGCCTGTAAACTGAATTAAAACGGCAGGTACCGTACAAAAACCAACGATAAAACTGTTTTTAATACTGCTATCTACTAAAATTATTAAAAAGTAACACAGATACAAAATGGAAGGGAACGAAACATTAAAAAATAACGCCACAACACTCAAAAAAAGACCTATCACAAAAAAACTAGGAAAATAATACGTTAACTTTTGAGACTCTGGATGCCATTTATTAAGAATAACACGCGTTTGTCCAAATTTAAAAACCTGTTTGTAAAAGGAATCCCAACCTACACGTCGCTCATGAAAAACAAATGCGTCCTTTATTAAAAGGGTATCATAACCAGCCTTCCAAAGTCTCAAAACCAGGTCTGGGTCCTCTCCTGGATGTATAGAACCGAAGCCACCTGTTGCTTCAAACGCTTCTTTACTAAGCCCCATATTAAAACTGCGTGGTTGAAATTTATTTAACTGCTCATTACCGCCACGCAAACCACCAGTTGTAAAAAAGGATGTCATGGCATAATTTATAGCCTTTTGTATGGGTGTAAAACGATCGATTGCAGCATCTGGCCCGCCATAACAGTGGACAAAAGATTTTTTCAATGCACCATCCACAACTTTTAAATAATGGGGTGGAACGATGCAATCACTGTCTAAAATAATAAAATAGTTTCCTGAGGCCACCCGCATCCCATGATTTCTAGAATCACCAGGGCCTGTATTGTCTTTAAAATGGTATTGAATTGTTACGCTTTCGCGAAAGCGATCACAAATAAATTCACAAGGTAAACGAGAACCGTCTTCTATAATCACCACCTCAAACGGTATATTTCCTGCTAACTCAGACAAGCTTTTAAGCAAGTTAAAAACCTCGTCAGGTCTATTAAAAACAGGTATAATGAAAGAATATGTTAAGCTCATGACTAGCAAAAATAGGCAATAAAAAAAGCCGTCCTTTAAGAACGGCCCTTTTTGTTTTATGATTTAAGGTTATTGCTTAATTGCTCGAACTGTACTGGTTCTACCGGCAGTCGCGACTTCAATTAAATAAACACCATTTGCATAGGTAGATAAATCTACTTGCGCTGTAGTAGCTTTAACATTTATCGTGTTAATTGTTTGACCCAGCATGTTGCGTACAATAATACGGTCTATGGTGTCAATACCGTTAAAATTAATGACGTCTTTAGTAGGATTAGGATAGTAAGAGAACCCTAACGCCGCCGGAGAATCCACACCGGCCGTACCGTCTATTCTAAAATTATCAACAAAAAAATCAATGTCTTCAGTGTCAGCAACAACACCATTTGTACTCCAAAACGCAAGTCTAACAACACCACTATAAGCAGCTAGAGGAACACTAACGGCCTGACCAGTATTAGAAATTGTTGTTGTCGCATTAAAGCTTCTAATACTAGACCACGTTACACCACCGTCGGCAGTTATTAATAATTCGACACTGTCATCGCTACCGAATGCGCTAGACGTAGTTGCAGCAAAATCAGTGAGCGCTACATCAAAGTTTGCAGCAAAATTATGTCCTGGAGCTCCTAAGTCAAACTCTGGTGTAACAAGCCAATCGCGATTTATCGTGGCATTATTCCATACGTTTATGCGCGCGGCACGGCCATTAGGTCCACCAGGCAAATTAGCAAAATCATCGGCGATCCATGCACCATCTGCTCCATTAGGTCCTGCTGCAATTGGTGTATCGTTACCTTCTCCCCAACAGGTTCCCGGGTAGACGGCAAAGTCATTACCTGGCGCAGTTGAATTACCATAGGGCGCAACAAAAGGCGCACAACCCGTCGTGTAATTAAAAGGACCCACCCATGAACTAAAGTTTCCAGCACCACAATCTGCTCGCACATAAAACTCGTAGGCAGTTGCAGGTATTAGGCCCGTGAGTGAAGCTGTAGTTACGGTAGTAGAAGTTCCAGCACCGGTAGGAGTTCCAGTTCCAGCGAGTTGATTCACATATTCCCAAACGGTAGCGCCACCGGCAGCAGTCCAGTTAATCGTTGCCGAGGTAGATGCTACCGCGGCGAGCGTCAAGTTGTTAGGGGTTAAACATCCGTTAAAGTTGTCAACAACAATATCGTCTATAGCAATATCCCCATTAAAACTCGCACCTCTTATGACCCTGAACCGTATTTGTATGGTGCTTCCAGCAAAAGCGTTTAAAGGCACCACAGCATTTAACCATGGGCTTGTAGTCGCTGCTTGTTGTTGTCCTGTTAAAACAAAAACATTGTTAACAAATCCTGTCCCATCGTTTATATCAACATTTAAACCTACCACATCTGCACCGAACATGTGGTAATTAAAGGTAAGCGCAGGAGCTGTTAATGCGCTGATATCAACTAAAGGAGATAACAACTCTGCAACGTTACCCGCTGAACCTGTAGAAGCCTCAGTATAAAAATAAATATTACCAGTTGCAGCACCCGAAGGTCCAGAGTTAATGGTAGGCGTTGTGCCAGATCGTGTGTCCCACGAGAATACAGCACCCGTTTGCGGTGTTGACCAGCAGTTTTGAGCAACAAATGCTGTTGTCACTGCAAAGGATTCAAAACCTTCGGAATAAGGTGCCACAAATGCACTACAAGCGGTAGTAAAGGTACTAGGTCCAACTAGTGAACTGGTTGTACCACCACCACAGTCTGATCTTACATAAAAGTCGTAGCACGTGTTACCACTCAAACCAGAAATTATAAAATTTGTGTTTGTATTAGCCGTAACGGTGACTGCGCCTGTTGCAGATGTCCCAGGAGCAAAGCCACAAGGTCCATACTCAACAAACCATGTTGTGGCAGAACTATTTTCATTCCAAGATAAAGAAGCAGATCTATCGGTTACATTTGTCGATGTTAAAACACCGGGCTGCGCACATGCAGGCAACTCTGCAAAAACAACGTTGTCAATTGCTATATCACTAAGTCCAGTAAAAGTCGTATGAGTCCTTTCGGCTCTAAAACGAACTTGAACAGTACCCGATGCATATGCGCTTAAGTCTACAACAGCAAGTTCCCACGGCGCAGCGCCACTAGTTTGTTGTTGTCCTGAAATCACCAATACATCATTGACAAATCCAGTACCATCATTAATGTCCACTCGTAAAATACCAGTGTCTGCTCCGAACATATGATAATGGAACTGAAGTGATGGTACAGCAAGAGCAGAAAGATTAACCAATGGCGAGAACAAATATGCCTCATTTCCTACAGCACCACCATTGCCTTCAATGTAGAAGTAGTTTGTGCCGTTAAATGCAGCATTGGGGCCTGTATTTGCAGTTGGCGTTCCACCTGCATTATCTAAGTTCCAATCCCACGCGTTTGTAGCGGTAGAATTTGAGCTACCCTTCCAACAATTTTGTTCAACAAACAATAACGTGGCGTTAAAGGTTTCAAAATTTTCTGTATAAGGAGCTGGGGTAGCAGCACATTCAGTTTTAAAAGTAAAAGGACCTGCCCAGTTACTTTGGTCGGTAGGACCACACTCTGAGCGTACATAGTAATCATATGACGTGTTAGGCAATAAACCAGTAATTACTTGCGGATTAGATGCAGATGCAACAATAGCTGCAGCTGGGACAGTTCCACGAGGTACACCCTGAAGCTGCACCTCTACATTCCATACGGTGGCATTTCCATTTTCTGACCATGAAAGTTGAGCAGTAGTATCAGTAGTATTTAATACTGTAAGTAAGTTAGGATCTGGACAAGATGGTAACTCGTCGATTCTAAAATCGTCGATAGCGATATCCCCTTCAAAAGTACCAGCAGAAACTGCCGAAAACCTAACTTTAATAGTTTGTCCAGCATAGGCTGCAAGATTGATTATTTGTAAATAAAATTCTGTTGCTTGTGTAGGTTGTTGCGCACCAGGCCCTATTGTTTGAACGGTAACGAATCCAGTACCATTATCTATCTGTACATTTAAAGTGCCTATTTGATTACCGAACATGTGATAATAAAACTGTAATGACGGTGCAGCAAGCGGTGTCAAATCAACAAGTGGTGAATCAATGGTAGCTACTGCCCCCGCTGTCCCTGAGGTTGCTTCTGTAAAAATAAACTTAGTACCGCTGCGTGCAGCCGTAGGTCCAGTTCCCAAAGAACCGGTGGTACCCGTTCCAGAAACATCCCACGTGAACCCGGTCGTAGGAGAAGCTATCCAACATACTTGCTCGACGAGCGTAGTAGTCGCTGTAAAACTTTCAAAATCTTGAAAATAAGGGGCACTTATAGTACCACACAGTGTTTGAAAACTAAATGGGCCTGCCCAGAAAGACACATCGCCTGGTCCACATTTTGCGCGAACATAAAAGTCAAAAACGGTACTTGAAGCGAGACCTGTAAACGTGTAAGGCTTTGCAACATCTGTAGCAAGACCCCCTAATGGACCTGCTGGAGGCGCGCCTTGCGTGTATCCAGAGGGGCCCCACTCTAAGTCGTAAAGTGTAGCAGTTCCATTTTCAGTCCAATCTGCGGTAGCACCATTTTGTGTGATAGAACCAGCTACAACAGTTAAAGCAGATGGTGTAGGACACGTAGGGATATTGTCAATTCTAAAGTCGTCTATAGATATATCTCCTGTGGTAACACCTGCTTTTATGGATCTTAAACGTACTCTTATGACGTTAGAAGTTAATGTGACAGTTGACAGGTCAATGATCGCGTCTCTCCAATCCTCTGCTTGTGTGGTCTGTTGCTGTCCTGTTAGCGAAAATACGTTATTTATCCAGCCTGTACCATCATTGATATCTACCGCAAGAGTTCCTGTTTGGAGACCAAACATATGGTATTTAAATTGTACTGATGGCGTAGTCAAAGGGGTAATATCTACTAACGGAGAGACTAATCGAGCCTCATCCCCATTGACACCTCCATTGGTTTCTATATAAAAATAAGTTGTACCACTAAATGCACGTAAAGGACCAGTTCCCGCACTTGGTGTCGACCCATTATTGTCAACATTCCAGTCATAGGCAGAATCTGAATCGGCTGTCCAACAATTTTCTTCTACAAATAGTAACGTAGGAGTGAAATTCTCAAAATTTGTGAAGTAAGGAGCTACAAAAGTAGTACACGCTGTTTGAAACCTTACAGGACGAGACCATACGGAAAAGCCTGACGCACCGCCGCAGTTTGTGCGTACGTAAAGGTCATAATCGGTGAAAGCTGTTAAGCCAGTGTAAGTGTATGGCGAAGCCGTCACAGTTTGTTGACCTGTAGTTGTGGATGCATCAGGGGCGGGTGATCCTGCCGGTAATACAATGATTTCAAAACTGCCAGCCGCAGTTGAGTTTGTATCTGTAAAAGAAACCTGTGCCGTTGTGTCGGTGATATTAGCAACAGCTATTTGGCCAGGTGGTGAACAAAAGGCGCCACAAGTTTCTATTTTTAATAAATCAATAGCAATATCACCAGTAAAATTTGCTGCTACAGCTTCTTTACCTGTAATTTGCAAATAAATAACCTGTCCTACATAAGCATCTAAATTGACCCCAACAGGTGCCCAAGCGTCCGTGCGCGATGTTTGAAGCTGACCTATTGCAGTAAAGACATTTGTCCATGGACCGGTTGGGCTAGACCCAACATTTACCTTAAACTCATCTACATCTATACCATACGCAAAATAGTAGAAAGATAATTCGGCCCCTGAATTTGCAAAACTTAAATCAATAGCAGGTGACACTATCGCAGCAGGAGTTGTAACAGTACCCGAGGTCTCGAGATACGCATATCCACCACCACTAAAAGGACCGTTTGGACCTGTGTTAGCGGAAGTAGGAGCAGTCGCTCTGTTAAAATTCCACAAAGCGCCAGTAGTGGTACCTACCCCTAAATTACCTGTCCAACCATTGTCATTATTTTCAAATTCCTCTTGAAAAACAAATACATTATCTGCACCAGGGCAATTGACTCCTTGTGGTGGTAAAAATGCTGTAGTAAAGCTTCTTGGGCCTCTTTGTGGACTTACCAATCCACCGTTACAAGCAGCAGAAACATACACATCATAATTAGTGCTAGGAGTTAAACCAGTAATAATATAAGGATTTGTAGTTGCAGTGACTTCAAAAACATTAGGGTCTGTGGCACTCGTGCCTGGTGTAAAGCCACGTGGACCGTATTCCACTAACCAAGCGGTTTCAGACCCTTGTTGTTGCCATGTGATTTCTGCATCAGTCGAGTTTAGAACTCCTGTATTTAAGAAGGATACAGGTGCACATGCAGGTGCTTCTTGTACGCTAAAATCATCTATAGCCATATCTCCCGTTGTAGCTCCCGTGCGCGTAGAAACAAAACGTACTTGAATATTACCAGAGTAACCTGATAAATCTATAATCGCTTGTTCAAAAGGATCTGAACCTGCAGTTTGTAAAGGACCAGAACTTGTAAAAAGACCTGTTTGCCATGTTGTACCGTCATAGACATCTACACTCAGGTTACCCATATTAGGTCCAAAAAGATGGTAAAAGAATTGTACAGATGGGTTTGTTAAACCATCGATGTTAATTATCGGAGAAAAGAGCGTAGCTGTGTTCCCATTAACACCTAGCGTTTCAATGTAAAAATACCGTGTGCCAGAGTTTGCAGCATTAGGGCCTGTTCCTGCCGATGGAGTTGTCCCCGTGGTAGTTACATTCCAGTCATAACCTCTTACACCGTTAGCATTTACAAAAGATGCACTCCAACAATTTGCTCTTGTAAAGTCCAGACTTGCAGCAAATGTTTCAAATGTTTCTATATAAGGTGACGCGGTTGTCGCGATTATAGGAAGACACTGCGTAACAAAACTTATATTTCGTCTTGCGCTAAAATCTGGTGCAACAGGATCACAAACACCTCTAACATAAACATCATATTGCGTATTGTCTGTAAGCCCAGGGATATTGTAAGAAGGAGAAGTTAAAGATACGAGCGTCCCCTGTCCAGTTCCAGGCGCAGTAATCACTCCTGCAATGGCATATTCCAGTTCCCATGCAGTTTCTGACTGACCAGGATTCCAAGTAATATCTGCATTATCTGAGTCAATGAAAGAGGCCTCTAAAGCGGTAACCGCAGGACAAGAAATAAGCGTTCTATTTGTATAAGGCCCTGCCCAAGCACTTAAATCACCACCACCACAATCTATTTGAATATAAAAATCATAAGATGTGTCAGACATTAAACCAGTTACTTCGGCAAACGGTGCAGAAAATTGTGTCACAGTTTGACCATTAGGACCATTTAGCGCATAAGGAGAAACCCCGTACTGAATATTGGTCGTTGGAAATGTGTTACCGTTAGAGTTCCATATGAACGAAATACTATTGGCTGAATTTGTAACGGGAACAATATTGCTAGGAGCGGGACACGATTCTGTCGTGGTGAAAGTTACTGGACCGCGTGAAGAACCTACATCGTTAGGACCACATTTAGAGCGCATATAAACATCATAAGTTGTAGTGCTATTTAGTCCTGTTAGGATAAATGGATTGGTAGGTGCCGTTACAATAACTCCGCCAGACCCCACTGCATAAGGACTTACACCGTATTCGACCTCCCATTCGGTTTCTGAACCGCCATTAGTCCAAGTAAGTTGTGCGGTATTCGATCCAACATTTGCAAACGTTATGTTACTAACCGCAGGGCAGGTAGGACAAACAGCTGTCCCAACAAAATCGGCTGCAGCATTTGGGTTAAATCCAGAATCGTACACTAAAATACCTTCAGAATCTAACAACCGCCACTGTCCATCCCCGCTAAATGATGGTGGGGTATAGTCAAAAATTACGGCATCACCATTAGTAATAGAAATAGGAAAAGTAACAATATTAGGTGTGGCTCCAGCATTTTGAACTGTGTAAAAAGTAGGAGTACCACCATTTATGGTTACGTTAACACCAGCGCCAGGGGTGCTTGTCCATCCACTACCAAAATTGTCTTGAAGAACCAACTGGTAATTACATTGCCCGGAGGCAACAGACAAAACAAAAAAAGCAACAATTAGAGCGTAAAAATGTTTCATAAAAGAAATTTAAAAATAAATGTTAAGAAGTCCCTAAAATACGATTTTTTAGAACGCGACAAAGTCCAGTCGTGACTTTATTCGATTAAAGGTTAAGATTAGGGATAAAAATCTTTGGTTTACAAATTATGTTAACTACTCTGCTATTTTAATTGTTCCGCTTTCGCGAAAGCGAATACAGTAAAAGCGCTGTGCTTCTTAATGGCAACTGGCAAGCACAATTCTTGTTGTTTTATGAGATTAGAAAAGAATTAAAGTCTCTAAATTGATGCAGATAGAAAACTACAGATGGTTAAA
>DAIRDE010000041.1:0-25459 GCA_036796335.1 Nonlabens sp. | reverse complement strand
CAACGCATTTGATTCACAACAATACGTACTAAATTAAAGAGTAGTCTCTACAAAATTCATTTATTTAAAAAATTTAAACATCCTACTTTTGAGCAAATCTTTAGATTACTAGAAAACTTATACGTTATAACCGACTCATTGAAACCATTGTATTGGCTAAAACATGGCAATAAATAAAAGAAAAATAATTTTTCACCCTCTAAGAAAGTTCAACGCAAACAAGGTAAGACCTTTCGTTTGTCTCCGTCCAACAACCCTGAAAGATTCGGAAACATTGACTTCAGTTATTTTGATATAAAATCCACTATCGAGGATTTATGGAAAGACTTCGGTTGTTAGAGGTTTGACAGATTTAGCACTTTTTAAGACTCAAAAAAACCAGGCTAAAACGCCGCAGGTCGGCAGTAACTAATTCAAAACGGTGTTTATTCACACAATAAAAAGTTATTGAATCCAACTCTAGTTACAACACATGAGAATCCATTTTAATGCACCAAGATGTAGTTGTAATTTCTAAAATATACCCTAACGATAAGAATAGCACAAAATTCAAACTCTAGGAAATTTCATTAATCGACTTAAAAAAAGCCAAACCCTTTAAATTATAAAAACAAAAAACCTCACAATCCATAGATTATGAGGCTTTTAAGTACTCGGGACGGGACTTGAACCCGTACGGGCATTACTACCCATTGGATTTTAAGTCCAACGTGTCTACCGATTCCACCACCCGAGCGGCTGTGTCCGCGACACACCATTGGTAATTAAAAAAGGCCAGTAAGACTGACCTGTCTTGAGCGAAAGACGGGATTTGAACCCGCGACCCTCACCTTGGCAAGGTGATGCTCTACCCCTGAGCTACTTTCGCCAGTAAGAACGTTTGCTCTTAAAGCGGTTGTAAATTTAACAACTTTAAGCATACTGCAAAGCTTTCAGCCGTTTTTTATTATTAATAAAATTATTTTTTTTGAAGCATTCTCTTGATTTCGTTGAGTTTCATTAATGCCTCGACAGGTGTTAACGTATTAATATCAACTTGTAGAATCTCTTCTTTTATTTGTTCCAACAACGGGTCATCTAAATTAAAAAAACTCAGCTGCATCTCTTGTTGCTGTGCATTCTTTAGAACCTGTTGAGAATCTGCTTGTTTATGCGATTTTTCAAGAATCTTCAACATTTTGTTGGCCTTAGCGATAACTTGTTGTGGCATGCCAGCCATTTTGGCCACATGGATTCCAAAACTATGATGGCTCCCTCCAGGAATGAGTGTACGCATAAATAATACGTTGTCTTTGAGTTCTTTTACTTCAACATTATAGTTTTTTATTCGCTCAAACAAATTTGTCATCTCGTTGAGTTCATGATAATGCGTTGCAAATAAAGTTTTTGGCTTAAATGGGTGTTCGTGCAAATATTCAGTAATTGCCCATGCAATAGAAATGCCGTCATAGGTACTCGTACCACGTCCTATCTCGTCTAAAAGAACGAGACTATGCTTGCTTATATTATTAAGAATACTTGCGCTCTCATTCATTTCGGTCATGAATGTAGATTCGCCCTGCGATATGTTATCACTTGCACCTACTCGTGTAAAAATCTTATCGACAATTCCCATACGCACGCTGGTTGCTGGCACAAAACTGCCCATTTGAGCTAACAGTGCTATAAGTGCTGTTTGTCTTAAAATAGCACTTTTACCACTCATGTTAGGCCCGGTAATCATTACAATTTGCTGGGTGTCGCTATCCAACTGTACGTCGTTAGGAATATAAGGCTGATCTACTGGCAACATTTTTTCTATCACAGGATGACGACCACCTGTAATAACGAGTGCATCACCATCTACAATTTCTGGCCGAACATAATTTGCGCGAGAAGCATGACTAGCAAATGAAATTAGACAATCTAACTGGCCTATGAGTTGCGCATTGAACTGTATGGCCTTGATAAATGGGAAAATCTCTTTAACAACATGTTCAAAAAGCTCTTGTTGCAATGCATTGATACGTTCCTCGGCGCCTAGAATTTTGCTTTCATATTCCTTAAGTTCTTCTGTAATGTAGCGTTCTGCATTTACTAGGGTTTGCTTGCGTATCCATGACTCTGGCACTTTATCTTTATGCAAGTTGCGCACTTCTATATAATAACCGAAAACATTATTACTCGCAATTTTTAAACTACTTATACCAGTTTCTGCTGTATGGCGAGCGAGCATGTTATCTAGGTACTCTTTACCCTTACTACTTAACCCTCGCAATTCGTCCAACTCTTCATGATAACCCACTGCGATAGTCATTCCCTTAAGAATGTTTACAGGTGCATCGTCATCTATGGCTTCTTTAATAAGTTGTACAATATGTGTACAAGTATTTAGGCTTTCACCCAGTATTTGTAAAGAGGTATCACTAGAATCAATAGATAAATTTTTAATTGGAGCGATAGCTTCCAAACTATTTTTGAGTTGTACAACCTCTCGCGGACAAATTTTTCCTACCGCTACTTTCGATATTAAACGTTCTAAATCGCTCATGCGTTTTAGATATGTTACAATCGCATCTTTAGTTTCTGGGTGTTGCATGAAGTAAGCAACCACATCGTGACGTTTTTGTATGCTTGCAATCTCTTTTAAAGGAAAAGCCATCCACCGCTTTAAAAGCCTACCTCCCATCGCTGTGGTAGTATGGTCAATGACATCTATCAATGTAACCGCGCCACTACTTAATGCATGAAACAACTCTAAATTGCGCACCGTAAAACGATCCATCCACACATAGTTATCATCCTCTATACGGGCTATCGTGGCAACATGCGCTAGCTTATCGTGCTGTGTCTCGTCTAGGTAATAAAGAATAGCGCCAGCTGCTACAATGGCCTGTTCTAGTTTCTCTACACCAAAACCTTTTAGGGAGTTTACCTTAAAATGCTTTTGTAAAGAAGTCGTCGCAAAATCTATTTGAAAAACCCAGTCTTCTAAATGAAAGAAAGGCAGGTCATAGGGAAACTGTTTTGCGAGTTCCTTCTTTTCACTACGAGTGACCAGCAACTCACTGGGACTAAAATTTTGTAGCAATTTATCCACTTCCTCTTGTGTACCCTGTGCTACAAGAAACTCTCCCGTGCTAATATCTAAAAAAGCGACTCCATACAGGTCTCTAGAAACGCATAAAGCAGCAAGAAAATTATTAGACTTTGAACTAAGTACCTCATCATTTAGAGATACACCAGGAGTTATAAGTTCAGTAACACCTCTTTTTACAATGCTTTTTGTTTGTTTGGGATCCTCTAGCTGGTCGCAAATGGCAACGCGCTCTCCTGCTTTCACTAATTTGGGCAAATAGGTATTTATGGAATGATGCGGAAACCCCGCAAGCTCGGTGCGCTCGCTACCATTATTCCGGTTAGTTAGCACAATGTTTAAAATGCGTGCAGTTTTTACAGCATCTTCTCCAAAGGTTTCATAAAAATCACCCACACGGAAAAGCAGCAACGCATCAGGATATTTTGCCTTTATCTTGTTGTATTGCTGCATTAACGGCGTTACGGTCTTTGCATCGTTGGCCAATTTGCTCGTTTTATAGAATATTTCAAATGTACGATGTAGTGCAAGTATGGGCACACGCACAGGCATTCATTTTTCAACAGTTTCACATCGGTTTGATACGAGACTTTTTTTGCATAGTTCCGCTGCCATAGGTATCCTCCTATCGCATTACTTCCATGTGTATTTTTTTGCGGCGGCTTTTAGTTGTATCGCTTTAACCATAGCGCTTTCTAGTTCATTGGTTTCTATGCTTTGTGATTGCAAATAAACTTCTCGCTTTGCATTAAGAGCTAAAATATTTTTTTGTATTTCCTCGCGTTGCTTCTTTTTTGTTAGGGTCATTTTTTTTATTTCTTCAACACTTTTATCCTTAACATCTGTAGCCAGTGTTTCTTTGTTTTCTCTGATTAGTTTTTCTAACACGTGCTCGTCACTAGCAGCATCTATTAAATCCCACGACGCGTTTTTATAAACACTTTTAGACTTGACTACACTACGGTTTACATTTGCTGCGGCAGATACGTGCTGGGTTTCAGCATCTAGTTGTTCTTGTTGTGCCGCTCGAGCATATCCTTGCGCACCATAAAACACATATGTTTCATTTAGTTTATTGTTGTAATCTAAAATGTCTTGATCATATGGTGTTGCAGCATAATGCGTTTGGCGGTTTTGATCGATAACCGTGTATTCTCCCTTACCCATGATTGCGCCTTCTTTCCATCTTAAAGAAATGCCCACTTGTGCATCGCCACAAAAAATGGTGTTTACAGTAATGTCCTTTTGCAATGCGGCTTCCATAGCTTGTGCTGCTGGCTTACTACCTTGTAAAAAAGATTCGTTACCAGCAATAAAAATCATTTTTAAGTCTTGTTTACCATTGCGCCACTCCAGGTTGCGTGTAGCATGATCTATCACCGCCCCGCAATACTCATCACCGCCCGAAGTAGATAATGCAAACAGTGCTTTACTAATCATATCTAAGTCTGTTGAAAAAGGCACAACTTGTCGTATATAATCGTCTTGAGCTGCAAGGTTGTTATTACCGTATTCATAGAGCGCGATTTCTAGATGCGCCTGTTGCTCATTGCACTGTGCATTGGACATTTTGTTAACCAGATTCCACAATTGCATTCTTGCCTGATTAATGAGTCCACTCATACTGCCGCTTGTATCTAGTAGCAAGGCGATTTGTATAGTCGCTGGCGCTGCAAGGACATCTGGCTTGGGAATTTCTAATTCTTCGGTGGCAGCGCTACTTGTTAAGGTGCCCGCTGGCAAGTCGTTGCTAAATCCTTTGCAAGCGATAAAGGTTAACAGTATCAGGCAACGCATCATGTTTTTGTAAGTTCTCATAGTATATTTTTTTAAGAGTTATGGGTAATTTGTCTGCACGTAAGGCATAGCAGGTTAGCTTTGAGGTAATTGTTTAATATCTACAGGTCCTTGTGGCGATATTACATACACTTTGGGTTTAGGTGTTTCTACTGGTGCAATAGGTGCAGCAGGCTTTTCTGGTTTTGGAACATACCGCAGGGTAACATCCATGCCCAATTGTATCACGGGCTTTGTAATTGCAGGATTCACCACCACGTCATAACCGTTATAAGAAATGGCGTCATAATAGTAAGAACGCGGTTTGCGCGCCTCGGTAATACCCCTTTTTTGTTTCAACGCTTGGGTACTTATGTTTTCTGATGCTAGGTAACTTTTGTAAAAATCTTTAGGCATGTGGTAGTATTTTTGATCGGCCATAAGCACATTATAATCGGCCATTTCAAATCCTAGTGCCTTGTAATATTCCTTTTTCTTAAGCACCTCAGCGAGCAGCTTCTTTTGTAATTCGTCATATTTTGCCTGTAAATTCTCTACATAGTAATCTACTTTTACAAGATTGTAATTCTCGTTTGTGGCGCACGCTGCCAGTATTTTCTCAAAATCGGCATCATTTTTATAAGAAATAAGCAAATTTTGCTGCAATTCAAATCCCACAGGCACCTCGGTGTAGGTTTTAGAAAAAAGCTTTTTAGTCACCTCGATTTCATATTGCGGCACAAACGATATCATGTCGGTTGCAAATTGTCCCTGAAACCCCAGGACTTTTAAGGCTTCTTTTACTGCATTAATTTTATCATTCATTAATTGCGTGGTTTCGGCTGCGGTAGCTCCCACCTGATTGATATTAAAAACCGCCGTATAATCTGTTGCTTCTATATTGTACAAAGACCGCAAATTAAGCGTAAGCACATTTGACGGGTTAAGAGCAACAGGTTGGATAGCAGTAGACGCCTGTTTAAAATAGCCCGCATTACCCATGTCGCTCGTGGCAATATTTGCCCTAGATATAGCCATTTCCTCGACTTGATTATTAAAATTTCCCAAATGTTGTGCGTTGCTCCACCAGGTTGTGCAAGCGCAAATAGTAAAAAAAATATTTCTCATGATTGTTGAATTTTGACCAAATCTAATGGCATAAAAAATCGATAAATACCACTATTGAGTGAACGGGTATTATGGTTGCGTGTGTGCCTGTTTGTATTGAGTACGCTTTCGCGAAAGCGTAATAACAACCCTCAAAACCGCACCAGTACAGTCATCTAGCTGTTTACATGTCCATTTTTATGATTATGTTTACCACCACAATGAAACACTTTTTAGTTTACATCATACTCGCATTGCTACACACGACCACCATGGTGGGGCAAGACGCAAACAGGCGTAATGATGCTGGCAGCACCATCATGACGATAAAAGGCCGCGTGCTTACCGAGGACGGCATGCCATTAAGCGGCGTGAACATAGAAGGGAAAATGGGCCGGTATGCAACTACCGACATACGCGGTTATTTTACCATACCCGCATCGCTGGGCGACGAGATCACCATACGACGTGCAGATTTTGAAACAGTGTACTACCGTGTGCGCACCAGTGATGATTTAGAAATACGCGTTACAAACGATAAAGAAACTACTGCTTTACAACGGCTTAGCTATACCGCAGCCATGGACAGTGCCGCCGTGTACATGCGCAAAGACGCAAAAAAAACAGCCGACTTTTTAATAGCCGCACTTTCTAACAATCCCAAAAAAATAACGACTGCACAGCAAGCGGTTGCCTATGAACGATTAGGCGACTTGTATCTTTTTAATAAACAAGCCGACCTGGCCATTACAAATTATACCCAATCGCTGGCCCTTAATTACTCCACCCTGCGCAAACGCAAACAGGCCGACGCACTGCGACTTAACGGTAATTACCAGGAGGCTATAAACGCCTATCTAAGCATACAAAACAGAAAAAACAGCAGCCTTATAGAAAACCTAGCCATAAATAGCGGACTGGCAGACTGTTACAGCGCTACAAACCAAACTAATAAAGCCATAGAAACCTATAACAATGCTCTTAAAAATGCACAAGCACTAAATAAAACAGTAGACATTACTGCCTTAAATACAAAGCTTGCAAAATTGCTTAATAACAGCGGCCGGGTAGAAGAGGCACAAGGATATTTTAATAAAGCCATCGCCGAATCCAAGAGACAAGGTCCCATTTCTAACGCCGTTACACAATCACAAACGGCCGATTTCTATAACAGCAATGCACAATATGACAAAGAAATCGCCCTGCGCGAGCAAAACATTACCATACTCAACAATTTAAACAACAAAAAACTTAAAAGCGATGCAATAGCAGCCGTAGCCGAAGAAAGCATCCAACCCAATGCTGCAACAAGTATCTTACCCAGTGTACAGCAAGAGCAATTAAAGATAGGCGAGGCATTAAAGGCACAAAACAAAACCGCCGAAGCTATCACCTTTTTTGAAAAAAGTTTTTTTGAGGCCTCCAACAACGACGACCTTGTTACTAAAAAAGATGCCTCGCGCAACCTAGCGACTTTATACCGGGCGCTAGGCAACGAGGCTAAAGCCATTACATACAACGAGGCTTACATAAACACGATAGACGCCCTGTATGTACTTAAAGAACAAGAACTAGAATTGAGCGCGCGCCGTGCAAAAGAACTAGCAAGCAACCAGACCCGCATTCTAACCCTAGAAAAAGACCGCGAACTTACCGAAAATAAAATCACACTTATTAATACCGAAAAAGAACTCGCCACCCAAACAAATAAAAGACAACAACTGGTTATTTACTCGCTGGCAGTAGTCGCAGCCATGTTATTGCTGCTTGCTTATTTTATGTACCGCAATAACAAACAGCAAAAAATAACCAACCACCTGCTGGCTCTAAAATCCTTGCGCAGCCAGATGAATCCGCATTTTATTTTTAATGCACTCAATTCAGTAAACAGCTACATCGCATTAAACGACGAGCGAGCCGCAAATAAATACCTGACCGATTTCTCAAAGCTTATGCGCAGCGTCCTAGAGAATTCTGAGTTGGATTTTATACCCCTTTACAAAGAAATAGACCTTTTAAGCCTGTACGTAAAGCTAGAACACGAGCGGTTTAAAGATAAATTTGACTACACCATCACCATCGATCCGCAATTGTCTACAAGCGACTACCCCGTGCCACCCATGTTGTTGCAACCCATTGTAGAAAATGCAGTCTGGCACGGCTTGCGTTATAAAGAAGAAAAAGGGTTTTTAGATATCGCTTTCGCGAAAGCGAACACCACACAAAACAGTACAGGAATACAAGTAACCATTACCGATAACGGCATAGGCAGGGAACGGTCTAAAGCCATAAAAACCGAGCACCAAAAACAACGAGATTCCAAAGGATTGGGCAATGTTAAAAACAGAATTACCTTACTTAACGAATTGCACGATATACAAATCACGATGAATGTGCAAAATGCTGATTTACATCCCGATATAGGCACTACTGTAGCGGTCACAATGACGAGTACAAATACGAATAAAGCCAGATAGTGCGCCCTTAAAACCATAACAATTCCATTTTATGAAACTGAATGCCGTACTTGTAGATGATGAAAAACTCTCGAGAGATATTTTAAAAAATTACCTAAATAAATATTGCCCCAACGTTACCATCGTGGCCGAGGCTACACAGGTAGATGAGGCACTAGAGGTTGTGCGCAAAACAGACCTAGACATTCTTTTTCTAGATGTAGAGATGCCCTTTGGGACGGCATTTGACCTGTTGGACAAACTAGGAGTAAGAGATTTTGAAACGGTTTTTGTAACAGCTTATGACCAATATGCTAAAGAAGCACTTAACCAGCAGGCGGCCTATTACTTATTAAAACCTATAGAAATAGATGAACTTATAAAGGCTGTGGATGTCGTCACCAGTATTAAACGCAAGGAACGCGATATACAAGTAGATTTAAAACTTAATCCACTTAACAACTCCCAACTGCACGATAAGATAACAGTTCCCACGCTAGAAGGATTTGAAGTGCTGCCTATAAAAGACATTAAATACTGCATCGCCGACGATAATTATACCCGCATTTTTCTAGAAAAAGGAGAGAAACTTGTTTCTAAAACGCTAAAACATTTTGAGGATTTACTCGCAGATAAGGGATTTTGCCGCATTCACAAATCGTATCTTATAAACACGGCACATGTAACAGCTTATAAAAAAGGCAAAGGTGGTAGTGTGGTAGTAGGCACAACCGAGTTGAATGTGAGTCCCAGTCGCAAGATGGATTTGTTTTCTTATTTTACCTAAAAATCCAGATAAGCGACTGTTCTATATGGCAGGGCAGCTGTGAGATCGTCTAATACGTTGATTTCTTTATTAGAATAGAGCAAGTGACGGCCACGTGTCTTTTGTTTATTCAATAAATCTAGCTGCGTTAACACGTTTTGGGTTTGTCTAGCCACAGCCTTTCCCGAATCTATTATTTTAATATTTTTAGGCAGCAATGCAGCTAATAACTCTTTGATATACGGGTAATGACTGCACCCTAAAACCAGGTAATCCACACCTGCAGCGATAAATGGCTGGGTAAGTGTGGTGAGCAAAGCGCGCATTTTGTCACTGTCTTTTTCTCCGGCTTCTATTAACTCCACGATACCCGTACCTACCACTTCAATGGTGTGAACTTGATTACTAAATTTTTTACTTGTCTCATGAAAAAGTGCACTGCTCAACGTACCTTGGGTAGCAAGCACACCTATTTTTTTTGCGGCACTGTTGTGTGCAGCAGGTTTAATGGCAGGTTCAATGCCTATAAAAGGAACCTGATAATGTGCTCGTAAATAGTCTATGCTGTTTGTGGTTGCGGTATTACATGGCACTGCTATAAGTTTACACCCACGGGCAAGCAAGAACTCGGTATTTTTTATGGATAGTTGTGTGATTTCTTCTTTACTGCGACGGCCATATGGTGCGTTTTTACTGTCTGCTAGGTAAATAGTGTCTTCATAAGGCAACAATTCCACCACCTCGCTCCATACCGATGTACCGCCCACCCCCGAATCAAAAAAACCAATAGGACTGCTGGAATCGCTCATGTTGTTTTGTTAAGTATAAAGCATTTAAAGATACTCTTTTTACCAGTTCCATGGATTACTAGACGTTTATAAGAAAAGCCAAGGATAGCTACAAATACTTCCATAAACACCTAGAGCAATGCTAATTTACACTTGATATGATTATCGCGATAACCTAAAGATTAGAAATAAGTTACTCGATGCTACCGTGAAGATATTCAAAAAAAATATGGAAGCTAGAAACAACGTTAAACAAAAAAGCCACCCCTGATGGTGATGGCTTAAATGCGTATTTATATAGTGCGTAATTTTATTGAACGCCTAGGGCTTTTTTAACATCAGGGGTTAGGTCATAACCATCGGCCATGATAACACCTAATCCTGTTGTAGAATCTAGCACATAATCAAATCCTTTTGCACGCGCCGTTTTTTGTATCACATCACGCACCTCTTTAAGAATAGGCGTGTAAAGATCTTCTCTTTTTTGCGCCATTTGCTTTCGGGTGCTGCTGTAATACTCTTCTAGCTTTTTTTGACCCTCTTCGATTTCGGCAAGGATGCGGTCATTTTCTTCTTTAGATCTATTTTTAGCTTGCTGCTTAGCTGTTTCAAACTTAGTTTTCAATTCCTTGTCCATGGCATCTAATTTTGTGTCATAGGTTTTTTGCAAGTCCTTAATTTGCTTATCAGCGGCTTTGGCCTTAGGTAACTCGTTGATAAGGTCTTGTGTAAACACGTGGCAAACTTTGGATGCAGATGCCTGCGCCATTATAAGATGGGTTCCAGCAAAAAGGAATGTCGCGGTAAGTACTAGCGTTTTAAATTGTTTCATGGTGTACTGTTTATAAATTTACTTTTCTTTTATAAAGTTGCAAAAATACTGCTTCTTTAGGGTTTAAGTGGGTTATTGTTTCTTTTCTCTAGCTTTTGCTCTAGCATCTAAAATGCTATCACGACGACGTTGTAATTGTTCTCTACGCTGTTCATATTGTTTTGCACGTGCTGCTTTTATAGAATCGTTTCTTGCAGCCTTAGCTAGTTGCGCTGTCTCACGCGCGTTTAAAATTTCTTCTTTGGCTTTTGTTTTGGCTTCTTTTTCTTCGGCTTCGATTACAGATAGGTAGGGGTTTTCATCAACTGGTTTTGCATTAGGCTTTTCTTTTTTCTCACTGCGGTCTTTGGTCTTTGCTGTTCTTCCTATTGCTCTTAAAATCTCGTCACTTAAATCGTGACGGTCGGCACTGTACAGCAAATTAACCTCAGATGAATCCATGATAAAATCATATTTTTTAAGCTCTGAAATTTTTTGTACTTCATTAAAAACCTGATCTTGTACTGGTTGTATAAGCTGGACACTTTGCAGTTTAAAATCGCCTTCCGGGCCAAAACGTTTTTGCTGGTATTTAAGTAAGTCTTCTTGCTTTAAGCGTATATCTTCTTCCTTTTCTTCAATAAGTTCTTTGGTTAAGAGCACTTTTTCATTTTGTAGCGCTTTTTCCATTTGCTCAATTTCTGTTTTCATGGCTTGAATCTCGCCATTCCACTGCTGCATTTTAAGGTCTAAGTCTTGCTTTGCCTTTTGGTATTCTGGAACGTTTTCTAGAATATACTCCATGTTGACCACGGCTACTTTAATACCTCTTGTTGTGGTTTGCGCTTTCGCGAAAGCGAAACTTAAACAAGCAATGATGCACCATAAAAAGATATTATTTTTCATATGTCTATTGTTTAGAAATAATCATGCCATTTTAAAATTGCTGCCCGATTATAAAATGCGGTTGCCAGCCGCTAGGGCGATTACCTACTTGATTTACAGGGGGATCAAATCCATATCCAAAGTCAACACCTAGTAAACCAAATGCTGGCATAAAGATACGCAAACCTACACCAGCAGATCTTTTAAGTTCAAACGGGTTGTAATTTCTTAATCCATCATAAGAATTACCTAAATCTGTAAATCCTAGTACATAAATAGAAGCTGCCTGTTCTAAACTTATAGGGTAGCGCAATTCAAGCGTAAATTTGTTGTAAACGGTGTCCCCGTCTGCATTGCGGGTTACGGCGTTTGAGTCTTCATAACCGCGCAAACGCACAATGTCCCTGCCGTCTAATGCAAACTGTTGCAAACCGTCACCCCCTACAAAGAATCGTTCAAAAGGCACAAGGCCACGGCTATTATTATAGGCTCCTAGGAAACCAAATTCGGCCCTGGTTTGTAAAACAAGTTTATCATACAACTGGGTGTACCAGGTACCATCAAATTTAATTTTATAGTACTCTAAAAACCTGAAGCGTTCTTGGTCAATTTTAGCTAAATCTGGTGCACCGTTTCTAATAAATTCTGGATTTGTCGCTAGATTCTCATAATCTACACCGTTCCATAAAGAAAATGGCGGGGTGAACTTTCCGGTTAATGTAAACGAAGACCCATAGGTAGGGTAGATAGGGTTTACCCCTACATTGTTTCTACTTAACCCAATGGTATAGGCCAAGTTGTTAGAAAACCCGTCAGGGAAATTAAAAAGCGCGCTTTGAAAATTCTTTAAATTAAAATGCTGGAATGAAATAGCTTGGGAAAACTGAAAATAATCATCGGGCCACTCTAGTCGTTTTGCGATACCCACGCTACCACCCGTGATAAGAAAGCGCTGGTCGCGACGCACATCTCTAAAATCTTGTGGGTTTACTCTAAACTGCTCACTGTGTGAAAAAGAGACGTTAAAACTGACAGGTTTTTTACCACCCAACCAGGGCTCAGTAAAGTTTAAACTATAGGTCCTAAATATAATACTGGCCTGCGCGCGCAGCGATAAGGTTTGCCCGTCACCCATAGGTACTGGGTTGTACTCTTCTTTATTAAATAAATTGCGCAAAGAAAAGTTTGTGAACTGTAGTCCTAGGGTTCCTACAAATCCCCCGCCACCATAGCCGCCTTGCAATTCTATACGACTGGCACCAGCTTCTTCTAGGGTGTATTCAACATCTACCGTACCTTCTTGCTCGCTCACATTTTTAAGCTGTGGATTTATTTTTTGAGCATCAAAATAACCTAGCTGGCCTAGCTCTCGTATAGAGTTAATGATTTTTTGTCTAGAATAAATCTCTCCCGGTGTGGTACGCAGCATACGGTAAATAACATGGTCATTTGTTCGCACGTTTCCTTTAACAACAATGTTGTTAAAATAAGCCTCTTTACCTTCTATAATGCGTATTTCAAAATCAATGGTGTCATTATAAACACGTGTTTCCACAGCGTCTACACGAGAAAATAGGTACCCGTTATTTTGGTACATGTTAGAAATATCGTCGGAATCTGGATCTTGTGGATTGCTTATGCGGTCATCAAAGGCAACACCGTTGTACACATCGCCTTTTTCTATTTTGAGTTTAAATTTAAGCTGCTCATCGGTATAAACCGAGTTTCCTACAAAGTCTATGTTACCAAAATAATACTTCCTGCCTTCCTCTACTTTTATTTTTAGAGCGATACGTTTGTCATTTATTTTTATAAGTGTGTCAGACAGCACGCGTGCATCTCTAAAACCGCGCTCTTTATACTTATCGACTACACTTAAAAGGTCTTCTTTATAACTATCCTTAATATACTTAGATCGTTTAAGAACGCGAAGGATGTTGCGCTGCTTTGTGTTTTTCATGGCTCCTCGCAACTCCTTGTCCTTTATCAACGTGTTTCCTTCAAAATCTATGGATGCAATTTTTACTTTAGCACCCTTATCGATGTCAATTTTAACGTCCACAAAATTGCCGCCTGCGCTATCTGCCACTTTACGTGTTACCACTGTAGCGTTTGCAAATAAAAATCCCTTTGTGCGGTATTTATTTTCTATGTAGCTGCGTGTGTTTGTTATAAAGTTTTCGGTAGCCTTGGTTTGTCTTTTTGCATATTTAAGTTCTTCCTTCAATTCTTTTACTTTGCCTTTTTTAAGACCGTTTATGGTTATGTTGTCAATGGTAGGAACCTCGGTAATGTTAATTTCTAGATCGACAATGGATCCACGCGTATTGACCACATAGATACGTATGTCGCTAAAAAGCTTTAAATCCCAAAGCTTTTTAACTACCGCACCTACCCGCTCGCCAGGTAAATAAATCTCTTCGCCAGATTTTAAACCCGTAAAAGCGATTACCGTGTTTTCGTTATATGTTTGGCTTCCTGTAACACTAATGGTGCCTAGGCTGTAAAGTTTTGAGTCATCACCTATAGGTAGGTCGGGTTGATTTTGACCTAAAACATGGTAGCTGGCTGTAAAGCTTATGATAAGCAACAAAATTTTTGCTAATTTTTGTATCATTCTTTTATAATTGTTCACTGGTTTTACCGAATCTACGTTCACGGTCTTGATAATTTTGTAATGCTTCTAAAAGGTGTTCTTTTCTAAAATCTGGCCACAGCACGTCGGTAAAGTATAATTCGGCATAGGCGATTTGCCAAAGTAAAAAGTTACTTATGCGGTACTCGCCGCTGGTGCGTATAAGCAAATCTACATCGGGTAAAAAATGCGTGTACAAATGGCTGTGTATAACGTCATCATTAATATCCTGTACTTGCAAATCACCATTTTGTACTTGTATGGCGACCTTTTTAAATACCGAGAGCAGTTCTTCTCTAGATCCATAACTTAGGGCTAGGGTTAGCTTCATCCGGGTATTGTTTTCGGTTGCTTTTATGACCTCGTTAAGCTCTGTTTGTGCAGATTGTGGTAATAACTCTAAAGCCCCCACAGCACGTAGGGAAATATCATTTTTTTGAAGTGTTTTTAGTTCTTTGCGCAGGCTAGAAATAAGTAACTTCATAAGGGTTTCTACCTCAACTTTGGGTCTTTTCCAGTTCTCGGTACTAAATGCGTATAAAGTTAAATTAGGTATCCCTAACTCTGCACAGGTTTCTACCGCCTCGCGCACTGCCTTTGCACCTTTTTCATGCCCTCTAACCCGCATTAATCCCTGCTGTTTTGCCCAGCGACCATTGCCGTCCATAATTAGGGCGATGTGCTTAGGCAATCTATGAAGGTCTAAATTGTGCTGTTCCATTTTTAGAAATTACAATAGCAAGGTTTGCGGCCAAAGGTATAGGTAAGTGTAATACCACTAAACACATACCAGTCATTATTTGCGGTATTGCCGAATTGTAGATTCTCTATATCTTTTAAATCACGCTCGGGCTTGCTACCGTCTAAATTATCGGTAAAGGTATAGCGTGCACCTACTTCTACTCCTAAAACAAAATGGTTGCCTAGGGTTGTTTTAATTCCTAAAATAATAGGAATCGCAGCTTCAAAAGTACTGTCATATTGCTCTAACTGGTTAGAACTGTTTAAGGCGATTAAATCATATCTAAAGCCGGTTAAACCAGTATATAAATAAGGCGTGAGTTGATGTGTGCCGCTATAAACATCCCAATCCCAAAAGGTGTATTCTATACCCAGGCTGGCCTCTAGTAGATCATAATTGTATTTGTAACCTCTTAGATTCCTAGAAATATCATCGCTATCGCGATCATCTCCTATCATGTTTGCTCTTAACAAAGTAGCTCTAAACGCGTGCCTATTGCTGCGATTCCATTTTACAACTGCGCCTAGAACGCCATCGTTAGGGTCTATGTATTGGGTGCTTCCTACATCTCCTATAACATTTGAGCCTCCAAAAAAAAGTCCTATCTCATAGGTTTGCGCTTTCGCGAAAGCGAAACTTAAAAAAAGAACAACTATGACTATTAACCGCATGAAACTTTTAAAACGTGCAAATATAACAATTCTCTTAACCTCGCCTGTTTATTAGGTGGGCTTTAAAAGGATTAAAACACCTAATTTGTATATTTATTGTCTAGTTGCGTTTATCTTCTCCCCAAAGCAGCTTGTGCCTGATGGTGTCCACAAAGTTGATGTGATCTAGTTCTATAAGATTTATGGAAAAGGGTGCCTTGCGCAGGGTTAGCACAGTCTCGTTTGCATAACTGGCTATACGATTATCTAACGAGGCTAGGAAAGTGTCCTCGCGACCATTCACTTTTAGTGTGATTACCGTGTTATCTGGAATAACGAGCGGTCTAGCGTTTAAGTTGTGAGGCGCGATAGGCGTGATAATAAAAACGCCTGTTTGCGGGGCAATTACAGGACCGCCACAACTCATACTATAACCTGTAGAGCCTGTGGGTGTAGATATTATGAGACCATCGGCCCAATACGAGGTAAGCAACTGATTGTTAAGATGGGTTTCTATTTGAATCATGCTCGTCGTATTCATACGGCTTACAGTAACCTCGTTCAACGCAAAATTGTGCGGCGGCAGGTGATTCTCGGGATGATTAGACGTGCAGTTGATTAATGTTCTTTTACTTAGGGAATATTGCCCTGCAAACAACATTTCTACTGCTGCAATGACCTCTTCTTTAGGAACGGTAGCTAAAAACCCCAAACGGCCTGTATTTATCCCTATAAGTGGTATGTCCAGCGAACCCACAAAAGATACTGCTCTTAAAATGGTGCCATCGCCACCTATGCTTATTAGAAAATCATAGTGTTTATCTAGTTGCGAGAAGGTTTGTACCTCGTTTAAATTGATGTGTGGTTTAAGCAACTCGTAAAAACTGCTTTCAACAAGGAATTCACAAGGTTTTAGGGACAGTGCGCTTAAAATATGCCCAACTGTTTCAATAGAACCCTCGTGCAGGTACTGCCCGTATATTCCTATTTTTTTTATCACAGTTCTAGATATTTGCTCAAATAGTCGCTGCGCTCTTTTAAGGACTCTAAATACGCATCTTCATGCGCGGTTGTTACCACGACATATCCATAGCGTCTAAAAGTTTGTAAGATTTCGTTAACACTGTTTGTAGCAACTTTAATAGTCACTTGCGAGAAATACTCGCGATAAGCGCTTATAAAGCAACCGAATAACTTTGCGTCATTTGATTCAATGATTTGAGCTATTTCACTAAAAGAAAGGTCGGCAGTGCGTTTTTCAACCACGATAACAGCACCAGATTCTGCCATAAAGGGCGACTCGTCAAAAAGATGCATTACATCCTTAAGTTCATAGTACCCTACATAATTACTTTTTTCGTCCAGGATAGGCATCAGGTTTGCGTCGTGTTTTGCAAACGATTCTAAAACATCCAGCCAGTGATCGCTTATTCTCACATAAAAACCGTCAAAGGTATAAGCAACCTCATCCAGTGATATATTGCGATTAAAACAACGCGCATCATTTTCAGAGAGACTGCCCATGTAAACCCCCTCGCGCATCACAGGTAAATGCGAGAATGCAAATTGGGAAAAAGTATCCTGCGCTCTCGCTATGGACTCATTGATGTCTATAGGATCTACATCACTGATTACAAAGTCTTGTAAATTCATAGTGCCGCGTTTTTTATGCAAATTAATCATTTATTAACTACTTGCCTTTATAGGCAGGTTGTATTTTTGAAATAAAAATAAGAACTATGGCTGTACTAAGTGTTAACGTGAACAAAATAGCAACTTTGCGCAATGCCCGCGGTGGTAATGTACCTAATCTTGTAAAGGTCGCATTGGATATTGAGCGTTATGGCGGTCAGGGTATTACCATACACCCTAGACCCGATGAACGCCACATAAGGTATCAAGACGCTCGAGATCTTAAAAAAGTGCTGACTACCGAACTTAACATCGAGGGAAATCCAACGCCATCCTTTATTGCATTAGTTAATGAGGTGCTGCCAGCACAAGTTACTCTAGTGCCCGACGCCCCAGATGCTATAACGTCTAATGCAGGATGGGACACCCTAAAATACAAAGAGTATTTAACCCAAGTCATCACCGATTTTAAAAAGTTAGGGATAAGAACCAGCATTTTTGTGGATCCAGTACCAGCGATGGTTGTAGGTGCCGCTGCAACAAGTGTAGATCGTATTGAATTGTATACCGAGTCTTTTGCACAAAAATACCCACAAAACCCGGCAGAGGCTGTTGCGCCATACACAGCTGCAGCACGTGTTGCCCAAGAACACGGTCTAGGTGTTAACGCTGGCCACGATTTATCCCTAGATAACATTGAATTTTTTAAAACCCACATACCTAATTTAATAGAGGTTTCCATAGGACACGCACTTATTTCAGAAAGTTTGTATCTGGGATTAGAAAACGTCATAAACATGTATACATCTAAACTAGCCTAAAACAATGTTAAACGCTATAATACTGGGTACAGGAAAACCATTTGTCATTTTGCACGGCTTTTTAGGCATGGCCGATAATTGGAAAACACTGGGCACACAGTGGAGTGAACAAGGCTATGAAGTGCACTTACTAGACCAGCGCAATCACGGCCGCAGTTTTCACAGTGACGACTTTTCTTATGAACTAATGGCACAAGACCTTAAAGAATATTGTGACCACCACCAGTTGCAAGATATTATATTATTAGGACACAGTATGGGCGGTAAAGTAGCCATGTTATTTGCTAGTTTATACCCAAAATTGTTAGACAAACTCATCATTGCCGACATCGCGCCTAAGACTTATGCACCCCATCACAGCGATATTATAAATGCGCTACGCGCCGTTCCACTTGCTCAAATGACCAGTAGAAACGACATTGAATCGATTCTAAGTGCACGTATTCCTGATGAAGGCACACGCCTTTTTCTGCTTAAAAGCATTTATCGCAAAAATAAAAATGAGTTCGCATGGCGATTTAATCTAAAAGTCCTTGCGAAGTCGCAAGAGATGATAGGCGAACATGTAAACTATAAGTATATCGTTAAAACACCTACCTTGTTTGTAAGAGGTGCTCAATCTGGTTACATAAACTTGGATAACGATCGTGTTATTATAGATGCCGCTTTCGCGAAAGCGAACATCACAACCATCCCAAACGCTGGACACTGGCTGCATGCAGAGCAACCTGCCCTATTCTCGCAAGCCGTTGAAGATTTTTTAAAAAATTAATTCTAATGTTAAATTAACATTACGCAAACGCTTGCGTAAAGTTAATTAGTAGTAATTTTGGCATTTACAAATAATAGCCAATTTTAAAACCTACATTATGAATAAAATTAGATTTTTAGGCCTGCTTTGCCTCATCTCGACAATGGCATACGCAGGCGGTTATCGGGTAAGTACCCAGAGTAACCAGCAACTTGCCATGGGTCATACCGGGGTTGCCGTTGTAAACAGTGCCGACATTCTTTTCTTTAACCCAGCAGGACTGGTGCATTTAGAAAATACGTTTAACGTGAGCGTGGGTGGATTCGGTGTAAATACCTCTGTAAATTTCCAAAATACAGAATTTGGTACGTTTTCAGAAACAGAAAGCGGTATAAGTACCCCTATTTACCTGTATGCATCCTATGGTATTACCGATGACTTTGCAGTGGGTCTAGGTGTTTACACGCCCTATGGAAGTAGTGTTACCTGGCCAACAGACTGGGAAGGGTCGCATCTGGTTAATGAAATAGGTCTAAGCGCCATTTTCATACAACCCACACTTTCTTACCAGCTTTTTGACAGCGTCTCTATAGGCGGTGGTCCCATTATCGCTATAGGTGGTGTAAATTTTAACCGCAATGCAAACCGCACACTTACTAACGAGCAGGGCGACCGCTCTAACATTGCCATAGAAGACTCTGGTGTGACAGGCATAGGCTGGACTGCAGGACTTATGTTTACACCCGACGAGCATTTTTCGTTTGGATTTAATTACCGCTCTTTAATCAACATAGAAAGTACCGATGGTCAGGCTACTTTTAGAAACTTTCCTAATTCTAACCTGTCTCCATTTCAAGATGGGACGTCTGGTTTTACGGCAACGTTACCCTTGCCAGCCGAACTTACCGTAGGTATTTCTTACAAGTGGGACAAATTACTCCTGGCAGCAGACTACAACAGGGCGTTTTGGAGTGAATACAAAAGTTTAGACCTTGTGTTTGAGAACGGTGTGCAATCTATAAATCCTAGAAATTACAAAGATGCTTCTACCTATAGAATCGGCGCACAATACGAGGCGACAGATAAACTAATCCTACGCGCTGGGTATTACTTTGACGAGTCACCTGTGCAATCAGGCTTTTTTGCACCCGAAACACCGCGTAACGACTCAAATAACTACACATTTGGACTGGGGTATCGATTAAATAATCGTTTTACACTCGATGCGTCTTTCTTGTATTTAAGTTTCAAAGAAATTAATGAATCTTACACAGGCTATTCAGAAAATGGTGTTCCAGCTCCTTTTGCAGGTACTTTTAAAACCACTGGTTTTGTGGCAGGTATAGGTTTAACATACAGTATGTAAATTCTAATAAAATGAAAAACATAAACTTAAAATATATAGCACTTTTTATCGCAGCAACAATCCTTGTTGGGTGTGAAGACGGTTTTGATGAATCAGTAACCGATGCAGGGTTTTACAGCTCGGGCAGTGCAGACTTTTCTAAATATGTCACCGTAGGAAACTCTCTTACCGCGGGTTATGCAGATGGTGCACTTTATCTGGACGCGCAAAGACAGTCATTTCCAGCGATTGTTGCTGGACAAATGGCACTTGCAGGTGGTGGTACTTTTACACAACCACTCGTTAATGACAATGCGGGTGGACTGTTGTTAAGTGGAGTCCAAATACTACCTAATCGATTTGTACTATCTACGGTAACCACGACAGGTGCACCTCGCACGTCGCCATCACCAGCTGTTTACACGGGCGAGATGCCTACCACCGATATCACTAACAAAGTAACTGGCTCCATCAATAACTTTGGGGTGCCAGGTGCAAAAAGTTTTCACCTCAACGCACCGGGATATGGGTCTATAGCTGGCATTATAACGGGTCAAGCTAATCCGTATTTTACACGCTTCTCTAGCAGCGACACCGCTACCGTCATAGGGGATGCAGCCGCAGCAAACGGAACCTTTTTTACACTGTGGATAGGCAATAATGATGTTTTATCGTATGCTACATCTGGTGGTACGGGAGTGAATCAATTAGGAAACACAAATCCTGCAAGCTATGGAGATGATGACATTACAGATCCTACTGTTTTTGCAGCTGCCTATACCGCGCAAGTACAAGCGCTAACTGCTAACGGTGCAAAAGGTGTGCTTATTAATTTGCCCGAGGTAACCTCTATACCTTATTTTACAACAGTCCCCTTCAACGCCATACCGCTAGATGGGCCTACTGCTGCTTTTGTTAATAGCAGCTATGCGCAATATAACGGTGCTTTAGGCTTGTTTCAACAAGCAGGATTGTTAAGCGCGGCCGAACGTGCTGCGAGAACCATCACATTTGCAGCTGGTCAAAACGCTGTCGTGATACTCGATGAAGACCTAACAAACCTACCCAACCCAGCAGCTCCTGGTACATTTCTTCCTAAACTAAGACAAGCAACCGCGGCCGACCTGATTACATTCCCAACGGCTGCAATCCTAGGTACGCTTGCAAATCCTAGTGACCCCACATCGGTTATAGGTGTTGCAGTGCCGCTAGGAGACGGTAATGTGTTAACTAGAAATGAGCAAGCACTTGTTACTGCCGCCCAAAATAGTTTTAATGCTACGATTGCATCATTAGCAGCTACATACGATTTGGCTCTTGTAGACGCTAAAGCTGCTCTTGCACAAGTTGCATCGGGCGGTATCGTTTATAATGGTGGTGTTCTTACATCATCCTATGTGACTGGCGGTGGTTTCTCACTCGATGGGGTTCACCCTACTCCGCGTGGTTATGCATATGTATCAAACCTTATTATCGATGCTATCAATGCTAAATATGGATCTACCCTGCCCAAAGTGGACATAGGGACCTACCGATCTATCATGATTAGCGACCGCGTGACTAACTAAAAATATTTTAAAAAAACATGCAATCAATCTGCTGGATAGCTATCTTCCAGCAGATTTTTTATTGCACAAAAACCACCTTATGAAATTTCTTATAACATTATTGCTCACGGCTTTACTTGTAATTCTCTTATCACAATTACTTCCAGGGGTTTACACTGCGGGATATGTAGACGCGATACTGGTCGCATTAGCCCTTTCGCTACTTAATTTTATCGTGCGACCTGTTTTAATACTGCTTACACTACCCATAACGCTAATAACCTTTGGGTTATTTTTACTGGTTATAAACGTCTTTATCATTTATATCGCCGATGCGCTGGTTGATGGATTTTCGGTTTCATCGTTTTGGTGGGCGCTGGTGTTTTCTTTGGCGCTTGCCATAGGCAGATCTTTTATTGCCAAAATGGTCTATGGCAAGGACTCATAAGGAAATATTAATTGCTTTGATAACCTAATAATAAAGAGTAATTTTGCATCCCAAATTTTAACAAAACCAAAACGTTTTAAATGAACATTAATCGCACTGACATAGACGCACTTAACGCAACACTACACCTGCACATTTCAAAAGCAGATTATGCTGAGAAAGTAGAAAAACAACTCGCCACCTACCGCAAAACTGCTACTATTCCCGGTTTTAGAAAAGGTCACGTGCCCGCAAGCCTTATCAACAAAAAATACCGCACACCACTCCTTATAGAAGAGGTAAATAAACTTTTACAACAACAACTTAACGAGTACATCGCCGCCGAAAACCTAAACTTGCTAGGGAACCCACTTCCCAAAAAACAAGATGATATTAATTGGGAAAGTGATGATTTTACCTTTGAATTTGAACTAGGCCTCGCCCCAGAATTTGATGTTGATCTACAAAATAATAGTGAAATAGTGTCTTACACCATCGTGGCCGATGATAAAACCATCAACGACCAGATAGACCGTATACGACTGCAATATGGTAAGCTTATCCTAAAGAATGAGTTAGCCACAGGCGATCAGGTTACTGGTGTATTTAAAAACGATGATGCAGGCATCCTTGCAGACGCTACATTTAGCTTAGATAAACTGGCCGAAAACGAGCAGCTCAACGCATTTATAGGTAGTAAAACTGGTGACGTCCTTGAGCTACAAACAAAAGATTTGTTTAAAAACGTACATGACCTTGTTACCTACCTTAAATTAGACCATGACGCGGCGCATGACCTAGACATTCCTGTGACCTTTGAAATCACCGAAATAAACACCCGCGAAAAAGCCGCCCTAGACCAAGAGTTTTTTGACAAATTATTTGGCCCTAACGTGGTTAATAGCGAGGAAGAATTGCGTGAAAAACTGCGTGAGGATGCAAGCCGTCAATTTGCACAACAAACTGACCAAAAACTACTTACCGATGTTACCGAGGCGCTTATAGAGCATACTAAATTTGACCTGCCAGCAGACTTTTTAAAACGATGGATCATGACTGCGGGTGAAAAAGAACTTAATGAAGAAGAAGCAGCAGCCGAGTTTAACCGCTCAGAAAAAGGCCTGCGTTACCAACTCATAGAAACAAAAATCTTAAAAGAAAATGCCGACTTGCAATTAAAGTTTGAAGAACTACAAGCATATGCAAGAAACCAAATACGCATGCAAATGGCACAATTTGGCCATAATGATGCAACCGATGAAGAAGTAGATAACATTGTTGCACGAGTGCTTTCTAACCAAGACGAAATAAAGCGCATGAGCGAGCAACTACAAAACGAGAAAATGCTCGACTTCTTCAAGAAAAATGCAAAACTTAAAAATAAAGAAGTAACCTACGAGGAATTTATAAAAGAAGCATACAGTGTGTAAACCGCGCGATTATCGTATCTTTAAAAAGTTTCTTTGGTAAAAGTAAACACTTCTCACATAACACAAAACGCTTAATAGCAGCACATGAACATCGCAAAAGAATTTGAAAAATTTGCCATTAAAGACCAGGGAATTAATGCAAATTATTACGATAAAATTATGGGTACCATGTACCCTACAAACCTAACGCCTAACATTATAGAGGAGCGCCAAATGAATATTGCCATTTTTGACGTGTTCTCTCGTTTAATGATGGACCGCATCATCTTTTTAGGCACAGGGATTAACGACCAGGTTGCAAACATCGTGCAGGCGCAACTGCTTTTTCTAGCCAGTACCGACGATAAAAAAGATATCCAAATCTACATCAACTCGCCAGGTGGTAGCGTTTATGCAGGTCTAGGCATTTATGACACCATGCAATTTATAAAGCCCGACGTCGCAACAATATGCACAGGTATTGCCGCAAGTATGGGCGCTGTATTGCTATGTGCCGGTGAAAAAGGTAAACGCAGTGGATTACCGCACAGCCGTGTGATGATACACCAGCCATCTACCGGTACGCAAGGACAAGCCAGCGATATAGAAATTACCGCTCGCGAAACCGTAAAATTGCGCAAAGAACTCTATGACATCATTTCTAAGCACTCAGGAAAAACCTACGAGCAAATTAATGAAGACTCAGACCGCGACTACTGGATGCGTGCAGACGAGGCAAAAGAGTACGGGATGATCGATGAGGTCCTAAGAAGAGATTCTTAAAAAATGTGATGGTTGTGGAGTTCGCTTTCGCGAAAGCGAACACATTACAGCCCCTACAAAAACAACAAAATGGGTAAAAAACAACTAGAGTGCAGTTTTTGTGGACGCGCAAAAGCCGAAACAAACCTACTGATAGCAGGACTGGATGCACATATTTGTGACCGCTGTATAGAGCAGGCGCATGGCATCGTTTTAGAAGATGTAAAAGAAATCGCACCGCAAAATGTGTCTAAACCTGACCTGACGCTCTACAAGCCGCAAGACATTAAGGCATTTTTAGATGAATATATTATTGGACAGGACTATACTAAAAAAGTCATGTCGGTCGCGGTGTATAACCACTATAAACGCCTTTTACAGCCCAGAAGCGATGACGATGTAGAAATACAAAAATCTAACATCCTGATGGTGGGGCAAACAGGAACAGGTAAAACCCTTGTTGCAAAAACAATTGCACGCATGCTTAACGTACCGCTTGCCATTGTAGATGCAACCGTACTTACCGAGGCTGGATATGTAGGAGAAGATGTAGAAAGTATTTTAACCCGATTGCTGCAAGCCGCAGACTATGATCTGGATAAGGCGCAAACGGGTATCGTTTTTATTGATGAGATAGACAAAATAGCTCGCAAGAGTGACAACCCATCCATCACCCGCGATGTGTCTGGCGAGGGTGTGCAGCAGGCGCTACTTAAATTGTTAGAAGGAACCATAGTAAACGTGCCGCCCAAAGGTGGTCGCAAGCATCCTGACCAAAAGTTTATCGAGGTCAATACCGAAAACATTCTCTTTATCGCCGGTGGCGCTTTTGATGGGATAGATCGCGTTATACGCAAACGACTCAACATGCAGGCTATAGGCTACAGCGCGAGCAAACTTAACGAAGGCTTGAGCGATGCCGAAAATGTGCTGCAATACATCATTCCTAAAGATGTTAAAGATTTTGGAATGATTCCCGAAATTATAGGGCGCCTACCCGTGCTTACACACATGAACCCGCTGGACGAGAAAACCCTAAGGGCTATTCTAACCGAGCCTAAAAACGCCATCAT
>DAIRDE010000040.1:12507-26139 GCA_036796335.1 Nonlabens sp. | reverse complement strand
ATTAAATATCAAATTTTTGAGATCTTTTGTTGAATAAAACAATGCTACCTTTCCCGTTTAAGGACTATGCGGTTGATTGATTACTACAAATAAGTGAAAAAAATAGACACTTTGATATTGATTTTAACACTGTATCAAAGCAAAACAGGCTAAACCCTTTTTAAGAATGTAGCCTGTTTTTATCTTGCTTTTTGTTTGTGGAAATTATCTGTTTCCTATCATATCTTCTGGCTTTACCCATGCGTCAAATTCTTCACTTGTTACATAAGCGAGTGCCAGCGCAGCCTCTTTTAAGGTGGTACCTTCTTCATGCGCTTTGTTTGCAATCTCGGCAGCTTTGTAATATCCTATTTTTGTGTTGAGTGCTGTTACTAGCATTAACGAGTTGTTGAGTAAATCTTTAATGCGGCTGTAATTAGGTTCAATACCTACCGCACAATGTTCGTCAAAACTACGGCACGCATCGCCTATTAGTTGTGCGCTTTGTAGCACAGCTGCTGCCATTACAGGCTTAAAAACATTTAATTCATAATGTCCCTGTGTGCCGCCTACGGTTACCGTCACGTCATTACCCATCACTTGTGCACATACCATGGTAAGCGCCTCGCATTGTGTAGGATTTACCTTACCGGGCATGATAGAGCTACCTGGCTCGTTTGCAGGTATGATAATTTCACCGATACCAGATCGTGGGCCACTGGCCATCATACGTATGTCATTGGCAATTTTATTAAGTGAAACGGCCAGCTGTTTTAATGCCCCGTGGGTTTCTACAAGGGCGTCATGTGCCGCTAGCGCTTCAAATTTATTAGGCGCAGTCATAAACGGTTGTCCTGTAAAACTAGCGATAAATTGGGCCACAAGCACGTCATAACCTTTAGGTGTGTTAAGTCCTGTTCCCACAGCGGTGCCGCCCAACGCTAATTCTGATAGGTGTTTTAAAGTGTTTTCTAACGCTACAATACCGTGATCTAATTGAGAAACATATCCCGAAAACTCCTGACCCAGGGTTAGGGGTGTTGCATCCATCAGGTGCGTGCGACCTATTTTTACAACGTCTTTAAAGGCAATCGATTTATTATGTAGTGTGTTGCGCAATTGTTTAACGCCTGGTATTGTGCTTTCTACCACTTTTAAATAAATAGCAATGTGCATTCCTGTGGGAAACGTATCGTTAGAACTTTGGGATTTGTTCACATCGTCGTTTGCTTTAATCACGGCCTCGTCGGTAACTATACTTTTTCCGGCTAGTTGCTGCGCGCGGTTTGCAATCACTTCGTTCACGTTCATGTTAGATTGCGTTCCAGATCCAGTTTGCCATATGACCAGTGGGAATTGCTCGTCGTGCTTACCATGTAAAATCTCGTCACAAACAGCTGCGATAAGGTCGCGTTTTTCCTGTGATAAAACACCCAACTCGCAGTTTGCATAAGCTGCGGCTTTTTTAAGTATTGCAAAACCGTAGATAATTTCTAGTGGCATGCTGGCAGGTGCACCTATTTTAAAATTTTCTCTAGAACGTTGTGTTTGAGCACCCCACAATTTATCTGCTGGTACTTCAACAGTTCCCATAGTGTCTTTTTCAATTCTATATTCCATAAGTCTCATGTTTTTACAAAGATAGTTTAGGAGTTCGCTTTCGCGAAAGCGTAATTCCCACAATCCCGCAGTTTATAAACAGAAATTTGTTCATAAATGTGTACAGCGGTTTTTATAGTAATCCTAAAGCGATTATATTTGCAACAAATTAAACGCTATGGATTTTACATTTGCACAATACTTAGGCTTTCTTGCATTTTTAATCATCTTATTGATTGGATTTTGGTTGATGATTTTACTAACAACGGTAATTATTCCTTACTGGTTGACAGGTTCTATGATAGAAAAGTTTAAAATGAAAAAAGAGGCAAAGCAAAAAGCGCTAGATGAGCAACAATAGTTTTTTCTCAATGATATTTTAAATCCAGCAATCGCTGGATTTTTTATTTTCTGGGATGCTCTGCAATAAAAATGCTCGTGGAATCCACGAGCATTTTGTTGTTAGAAAGGTTGTTTTTAGATTATTTAGCCTCTGGTTTTAAAACCGCGAGTATATAATCTTTAGTGAGGTATTTGTTAGCCACTTGTTTAACGTCGTCGGCAGTCATGTTATTTACCGCGGTCTCATAAGCCATAACAAGTTTTACATCGCGCTTTTCCTCGTCAATACTAGAAATGGTATTTAACCAATACCTGTTAGACTTTAAATTTTCTTTGTATTTAAGCAAATACGCTTCTTTAACTTTGTTTAGGTCCTTTTCGGTTGGGCCATTTTTCTTTAACAGGGCGATTTCTTCCATCGTTGCGGCTACCAGTTTGTCCACACTGTCGGGTCCACATGGAAAGGAAATATTAAAGTTGAAACTGGCATACGGCATTTTAGAGATAGATCCACGGGCACCACCACCATAAATACCACCTTCTTTCTCTCGTAAAGTTTCAATGATTTTAATGGTAAGTATTTCTCCCAGTGCATCTGCAAACATACTTTCCTGCGGGCTGTAGCTAGGGATTTCATACGACCAGGTTATCCTTACCGAGCTTTTGTCTTCGGTGCCTTTATTTACGGTGATTTCTCGTCTTCCTTGTTTTTCTCTCCAGCTAGAAACCTTATAGGTCTCTTTGCTATTTAATCCTGGTAAACTTGCGATGTATTGCTTAGAAAATTCTTCTACTTGTTTTACGTCTAGATTACCTACAAGGTAAAAGTGAAAATCGCCAGCATCGGCAAATCGTTCTTTGTACAATTCATAAGCACGGTCATAGTCTGCTTTGTCTAGAAGTTCTTCGGTCGGGAAACCCGTGTATCTAGGGTTGTCTTTAAAACGCATTTGATTCACCTCATTGCTAAAATAGGTATCGGGGTTTGCCATCATACTGCCTATAAATGATTTTTGTTTAGAAATAAAACTGTCATAAGCATCCCTGTCCTTATTAAGCGAGGTAAAGTATAAATGAACGAGTTGAAACATGGTTTCCAAATCTTTAGGAGTTGAGGAACCACTAAACCCCTCAGTAATTCCTGAGATACGAGGTGATACATAAACCAGTTTTCCAGTCATGTATTTATCCATATCTATTTGCGACAATCCAGCAACGCCTGCCTCATAAAGACCGCCGTTTGCAAAGGTTACTTTTTTAACGTCCTCATCACTGTATAAACTAGATCCCCCATAACTGTAAGCGGTCATTAAAATCTCGTCGTTTTTAAAATCTGTAGGTTTAACAGTAACTGTAGCGCCATTGCTCAGGGTATAGGTCGTGGTTCCTAGGTCGCTGTTTGTTGTAGTTTTAGCGATGGCACCTGTCACAGGCATTTTTTCTATTAAATTCTCGCGTACCACTGCATCTTCATAGGCGGCGATTTCACTTTTTGCCACATCGTTTACTACCTTAAGGATATCTGCTTCGGTTGGAACTTTATCGATTGTAGGTCCTGTGAAAATGATGACACGGTTGTCGTTGTGTATGTAATCATTTATACGTTTGTTAACCTCTTCTACTTGTATGGTAGGTAGCAAATCGGTCGTTGTTTTGTAACTCCATTCTATACTCGGCGTTTTAGACCCATTTAAGAACCCCTGAACATATTGCCCCACGAGGCGACCACTTTCTTGCTTGTCACGATCTTTGTACGCAGACTCATACGACGATAAAAACGCTGTTTTTGCACGTTCTAATTCACCATCTCCAAAGCCGTATAATTTTACACGCTGATTTTCTTCTAAAATAACTTTTAATGCATTTAACTGTCCTGTAGGCGATGATGCGGCAAACGAGCTGTATGCATTTTTGTTTTTATCTACCGTACCGCCATAGCTACTAGATGCAAAAAGGAACGGTGGATTAGGTTTTTGGGTAAGTTCACTTAAACGATTGTTGATCATAAAAGAGAACAAACCGTCTACTAAATTATTTCTATAGTCGCTCACGGTCACGGGCTTTGGCGTGTTTGTGCGGTCTTTATATTCCACTTGTACAACGGCATAAGTCGCCTCAGGATCTTGTGCGATAGCTACAACGGTATTGTCATGATTGGGCAAGTCGTAAACAGGGCGCTCTCGCGGATTTTGTTTTGCTGGTATTTTACCAAAATGTTTTTTAATTTGAGCCTCGAGTGCATCTACATCTAAGTCTCCCACAGCGACTACCGCCATAAGATCTGGTCTATACCAATCGTTATAAAAACGTCTCAGAACGTCAGGCTTAAAGTTCTTTAAAATGTCGTCTTTTCCGATAGGCAATCGTTCGGCATATTTAGACTTGTAAAAACGGGCAGGGATAGTGATTTTGTTCATGCGGTCGTTTGCTCCTTTGCCCGTACGAGATTCCTCGAGTACCACGCCACGCTCTTCATCGATATCCTTGTCAGTCAAAAGCGCTCCATAAGCCCAGTCAGATAAAATGGTAAATCCTTTTTCAATTTTCTCGGTGTCGTCACTAGGAATAGGAAGTATATAAACAGTCTCGTCAAAACTGGTATATGCATTTAAGTCTGCACCAAATTTGATACCTATGCCCTGCAAATAGTCCACAAGTTCATTTTTATTAAAGTTTGTCGTACCATTAAAATTCATGTGTTCCATAAAGTGAGCGAGTCCCTGCTGGTCATCGTCTTCTAGCACTGCACCTGCGTTAATGGCTAGTCGCAGCTCCACGATATCTTCTGGTTTTCCATTATTTTTTATGTAGTAGGTAAGACCGTTATCAAGTTTTCCCTGACGCACGGTGGGGTCATCGGGTATTTTTTGTGATAAGTCAACGCCAGTATCTGCGGTCGCGACCTCTTGATTTGTTTGCGCAGTGCTAACAGGGTCTTTAGTAATTTTTGGGGAACATGCGATCACAAAAGCGAGCGCAAATGTCATGTACGGTATACAGATTTTTCTCATAATTCTATTGGTTTTAAGGGTAATAAAGTTTGTTGAATTCTTAATATTCTCAAAGTTAGATGTAAATTCTTCTCTTGAATATTTTAAAAAGTTAATGTTTGTTAAAAGAATAACTAGATTAGTCTAATTAATAAACAATTGAAACATGAAAAAATACAAGATTTCAAACTTCATTTTTTAAAAGAGAAACGCCAGAAAAAACAATGTTCTTCCTGGCGTTTCGTTATTTAAAGTGATTTTAAAAAATCAGCCTCCCACACGTTTGACCTTAAATCCTTTACCTTTTAAAAATTCCATAATGCGCTCGCGGTAATCACCTTGTATAATAATCTCATCATTTTTAAAACTTCCGCCCACGCCCAATAATGTTTTGATCTCTTTAGCAAGTATCTTAAAGTCTTCGGTTGCACCTGTATATCCTGCAATAATGGTGTTTATTTTGCCTTTACGCTTTTCAAATTTACATTCCAGCGGCTGTTCTTGCAGCCATATATTGCTAGGTTCTGGTTTTTCTTCCTCCTTAAAATCGTGGTCTGGAAATAAATTTTTGAGTTGATCGCTTAAATCCATGAGGTGTTTTTAAAGGTAATTTGCTGACGATGGAGTTCGCTTTCGCGAAAGCGAACCGCCCACAACAATCGTTTTTTTATTTTTTAATAAGCCCTATTTCAACAAGACGCTGGTGTAAAAATTCGCCGGCGGTAATGTCGTCATACTGTTTTGGGTTGTTCTCGTCGATACATACATCCAGGCAATTAAGTTTCATGTCGCTGCGTGGATGCAAGAAAAACGGAATAGAGTAGCGGCTGGTGTGCCACAACTCGCGTGGCGGGTTGACAACGCGGTGAATGGTGCTTTGCAATTTGTTGTTGGTATGTCTTTGTAGCATGTCACCCACGTTAATCACGAGTTCGTCTTCTTGTGCAATAGCATCTAGCCACTCGCCATCTTTGCGCAACACTTGCAATCCTGGCGCGCTGGCTCCCATGAGCAAGGTGATTAGGTTAATATCGCCATGGGCACCTGCACGCACAGCATTATCAGGCTCTGTAGTGATAGGCGGGTAGTGTATAGGTCTTAAAATACTGTTGCCATTGCTCGCCCAGTGGTCAAAATAGAACTCGTCCAGCCCCACATGTAACGCGAGTGCTCGCAGCACATAAATGCCCGTTTTCTCGAGCATGCGGTATGCTTCCATACCTACTTTGTTAAACTCGGGTAATTCTTTTACCTGCACATTTTCTGGATACTCTTCAGTAAGTTGTGCATTTGCAGCGGCTTCTTGACCAAAATGCCAAAACTCTTTAAGGTCGCCTTCTTTCATGCCTTTAGCATGTTCTTTTCCAAAAGAGACATAACCGCGTTGCCCGCCTATATCCTCGCGTTCATAGCCGCGTTTCACTTCTAAAGGGAGTTTAAAAAATTGTTCAACTTGTTGATAAAGCTGGCTTACAAGCGCGTCAGACAGAAAATGATTTTTTAAGGCCACAAAGCCTATGTCTTCATATGCAGCGCCTATGGCTTGAATAAAATGTTCTTTTCGTTTGGGATCATCGCTTAAAAAGTCGGCGAGGTCTACACTAGGTATGTTTGTCATTAGTACTATGTTTAGTTTTTAAAATATACACGACGCGCTTAGAGTAAGCTCAGTGCCGTTATATGTAGGAGCAATAAACACCTGTTGGGTTGTTTCTCGCTCGCTTTTTTGTTGGAAAATTAATTTGTTTAAGGTAGGTTGCAACCAATAGGCGATTTTAGTTCCTAAAATACCTATTCCAGCACCAGCCACTACCTCGCTAAAATAATGCTTGTCATTGTGCAATCGCATGTAACCTGAAAATGTGGCAACCGTATAACCAGCTATACCATACCACACCGACTTGTGTTTATATTCTTCATGTAAAAATGTGGCACTCATAAAAGCGACACTGGCGTGTCCAGATGGAAAAGACGCCTTAGACCTACCTACAGGTCGGCGCGCATTCACATTGTTTTTTGTAAGAAACACGGCAGTTATCACAATCGTAGAAGCGGTTCCCAAGACCATCGTGCGGTCTACAAAGTTGTTTTTAGGTTTTATACCTGCAAGATCCATTGCATAAACGGCACCTGCTGGCGCGACCACCAGTACATCATCTATATTGCTGCTTCTGCGATTAGGGTCTAAACTGTTGCGTATATCGCGGTTCCATGATTTAATTTGCTCATTTTTTACGCCTATAATTCCGTACGTTAAAAATCCAGCGGGCAGTAAAAGCGCCGCAGGCTTAAACTTTAAAGCGCTGTTAATGGCAGTACTATCAGCTTGTTTTTCCTGACCTAGGGTTGTTATACACCAAAGGCAAGCCAGAAACACACACAACGATGATTTCATAAACATGAATAAGTATAAACAAAGTTAGTAAATGCATTGTTTCTAGCTCCTAACATTCTGCGATTACTTGCAAATAATAGTACATTTGAGTAATTGAATAAATTCTATGGAAACGGTTATCTCAAATAGTAATACACAGTTGTATCACATCGATTTACCTCGCGAAACGCTGGTAATTTTGTACAAAAACATGTTACTACCACGGCTTATAGAAGAAAAAATGCTCATTTTACTGCGTCAGGGCCGTATTTCTAAGTGGTTTTCGGGCATTGGTCAAGAGGCCATTGCAATAGGTGTTACAGCAGCCATGCACGATGACGAGTATATTTTACCCATGCACCGCAATTTGGGTGTCTTTACAGCGCGCGGCATACCGTTATGGAAATTATTTGCGCAGTGGCAAGGTAAATTGGATGGGTTTACTAAAGGTCGTGATCGCAGTTTTCATTTTGGCACCCAGGAATTTAAAATCATCGGTATGATATCGCATTTGGGACCACAAATGGGCGTTGCCTGTGGAATTGCCCTTGCCCACAAATTAAAAGGCGAACTTAAAGCAACTGCTGTTTTTACAGGAGAGGGTGGTACCAGCGAGGGTGATTTTCATGAAGCGCTTAATGTGGCTAGCGTGTGGCAGTTACCTGTTTTATTTTGCATTGAAAACAACGGTTATGGTCTAAGCACTCCTACAAACGAGCAATACCGCTGTGAACAGCTTGCAGACCGCGGGGCGGGGTATGGCATGGAGTCGCACATCATAGACGGTAATAATATTGTTGCAGTTTATTCAAAAATAAATGCCCTGCTCGAGGATATGCGCCAGCATCCCCGACCAGTGCTTATAGAGTTTAAAACATTTAGACGTCGCGGTCATGAGGAAGCGAGTGGAACTAAATATGTACCGCAAGAATTGCTAGATTATTGGGAAACCCAAGACCCAGTGACTCGTTTCGAGGAATTTCTAAAAGCAGAAAACATTATCAACCAGCAACAAATTGATACTTGGAGCGAGACCTTTAAAGAAGAAATACAGGAGCATTTAGAGATCGCTTTCGCGAAAGCGACACCCGTACCCGCAACCGATACAGAACTGGCAGATGTATTTGCGCCACATACCTTTCAAGAAGTCGTGCCCAGCAGTTCAATGACAAACATGCGTCTTATAGATGCGGTGCGCGATGGTCTTGACGAGGCGATGACACGCTTTCCAGATTTAGTGATTATGGGGCAAGATGTTGCAGAATATGGTGGCGTTTTTAAAATAACCGAAGGTTTTGTAGCTAAATACGGTAAAGACCGCGTGCGCAACACCCCTATTTGTGAAAGTGCTATCGTAGAAACAGGCATGGGGCTGAGTATTGCAGGTATGAAAGCGGTTGTTGAAATGCAGTTTGCCGATTTTGTGAGCAGTGGGTTTAATCCTATAGTCAATTATCTTGCAAAATCTTTTTATCGCTGGAACGAAAAAGCAGATGTGGTCGTGCGCATGCCTTGTGGTGCTGGTGTTGCAGCAGGACCGTTTCATTCCCAGACAAATGAATCATGGTTTTATACCATTCCCGGTCTTAAAATTGTGTATCCTGCTTTTCCTGCCGATGCTAAAGGACTACTTACAGCAGCGATAGAGGACCCTAATCCTGTGCTGTATTTTGAACACAAGGCACTCTACCGCTCAGTTTACGGCGAGGTTCCAGATGGTTATTACAACATTGCGCTGGGAAAAGCTGCTCGTATTACAGCAGGCACCGCTATGTCTATTATAACCTTTGGTGCGGGTGTGCATTGGGCAAATACACTCATAAAAGATACAGCCTTGTCTATAGATTTAATCGATTTGCGCACACTAGCACCCCTAGATCATGACATGATTGTTGCATCTGTAAAGAAAACGGGACGCGTGCTGGTGCTTTGCGAGGATAACATCACGGGTAGTGTTGCTAGTGATATTGCAGCATTTATCGGAGAAACGTGTTTTGAATATCTAGACGCGCCTGTAAAGCGACTGGGCAGTATCGATACTCCTATACCTTTTGAAAAATCATTAGAGCAAAATTACTTGCCTGTAGATAGGCTTAAACAGGTTGTAGAAGAATTACTAGCTTATTAATGTAAATAGGCATCAAGTTAAGAGACTACATCCCCCAGTTACCTAAACTATTATAGGTTAAAAAATGCGTAATCAGTTTGCGGCTTAAAAGGCGACCTTATCTTTAACTCATGCACAAATATGTGGATATAATCATTGCTGGTGGTGGGCTTTCGGGACTCACGGCAGCCATTATGTTGTCCAAAAACTACTCGGTGATGGTGGTAGATCCAGACGATTATCCCAGACACAAAATGTGTGGCGAGTATCTAAGTAACGAGGTGTACGAGGCTTTAAATACATTAGGTATGTCGCTTAAAGAATTGACAGCGATTCAGTTAGATACTTTTGAGTTTTCTAGTCCTGATGGCAAAACAGTTCGTACAAAATTACCCCTGGGTGGCACAGGTATTTCTAGATACACGCTCGACCACGCACTGTATGAGTTGGCTAAAAAGCATGCCCAATTTCTAAAGGCACGTGTAGAAAAAGCTCATTTTTCAAACAACCTTTTTACTGTTGTTATAGAAGAGGCCGTGTACACCTGCAAACAATTTATTATGGCTAGTGGTAAACGGTCTAACCTGGATAAAACACTTAAACGTGATTTCATTTTTAAAAAATCACCATGGTTGGCTGTAAAGATGCATTATGATTACAGTATGCCACCTAATCTTGTACAGTTACACAGTTTTCATGGTGGGTACGCTGGACTTTCTATGGTAGAAAATAATGCTGTAAATTGCTGTTATCTTGTTCATTATGATTCCTTTAAAAAACATAAAGACATCGCCGCTTTTCAAAACCAAGTCATGGCTGCAAATAAACATCTTGCCCATTTTTTTGATACCGCGGTTGCTCAATGGGAAAAGCCGATAACCATAAGCCAAATTTCTTTTGAACAAAAGCTACCTATAGAAAATCATATCATGATGATAGGCGATACCGCTGGACTAATCCACCCGTTGTGTGGAAATGGTATGGCCATGGCGATACACAGCGCGATTATCGCATCGCAAGAACTTATGCCATTTTTAAATGGGCAAAAAACCCGTGATCACATGCTTATAGATTACAGCATGGCGTGGAAAACTGTTTTTAGCTCTAGATTGCAAGTTGGCAGGCATTTACAAAACGTTTTATTAAGCAAAACACTTACTGGAATAGGGTATCAGGCTATCACGAGTGTCCCGTTTATGCTGCCGTATATTATAAAAAAAACACACGGTGCTCCCGTGCAGCTACATGTATCATAAACAGTATCGCAATTGCCAGCCCGAGTGGATGGACGACCCACATATAGACCCGCACGTCTTGCAAAACGCCGTGGATGATATCACAAAACTTAATCACCTACTGGGTGGGTTTACATTTACCTTGCAAGCGATTCATAAAATTATTGCGCGGCATCCCAACAAACCACTAACCATCGTCGATGCTGGCTGTGGTGATGGCGCGATGTTGCGCTATTTAGAGAAACACATTGCAGGCGACCATGTAACGTTTATAGGTATAGACTTGAGTGCGCAATCCATAGCGGCTGCACGTGCAAAAAGTGCAGGGTTGTCTAGAGTTCGCTTTCGCGTAAGCGATATCCTTACCATCGACACCACCACATTTTCTTGCGATATTCTCACAAGCACGCTTACCATGCATCACTTTTTAGATGACCAAATTGTTACTTTTTTACAAAAGTTTAAGCAAATGGCGAGTAAGGCAATAATTATAAACGACTTACATAGAAGTTGGGTGGCATACACCTTCTTTAAATATTTTAGTCCTATTTTTATAAAACATGAAATCTCGCGACACGACGGGCTAATATCTATCGCAGCGGGATTTAAAAAAGCTGATTTTAAGCGATATAGTAAAGCGATAGGAGTGCATAATGACCTGATTTTATGGAAGTGGTCGTTCCGGTATATATGGATAATTCCTACACATGAGTGTTAAAGTTGTAAGCGTGGCGACGCAATTACCGCAGTATTTTAAAGAGACAAAAGATATTTTACCTTTTGTAAACGCTTGGCTCGCAAATCAGGACGACCGTTTGCGGCGCAAAACGCTCAAAATTTTTGAAAGCGCCGCGGTAGATAAACGGTATTCTATCATGGATCCTGTAGAGGTTTTTACCAGCACCAGTTTTCAAGACCGCAACGCCATTTATAAAAGAGAGGTTGTGCCACTCGCACAAAGCGCCATTGAAAAGGCACTTGCGCTCGCTGGTTGGGATGCAACAGACCTAGATTATATAATCACGGTAAGTTGTACAGGTATCATGATACCGTCCATAGATGCTTATCTAATAAATAGTATGGGGATGCGTCAGGATATCGTGCGCTTACCAGTAACCGAAATGGGCTGTGTGGCAGGTATTTCAGGTCTTATTTATGCGAGTCAATTCCTGCAAGCAAACCTGGGAAAAAAGGCTGCTGTCCTGGCAGTTGAAGCTCCCACAGCAACTTTTCAATTGCAAGATTACAGCATGGCCAATATGGTGAGCGCGGCTATTTTTGGTGATGGTTGCGCATGTACCTTGCTTTCTAGCTGTGAGGATGCAGTAGGACCTAAAGTGTTAGGTCACGAGATGTACCACTTTCCAGATGCAACACACATGATGGGTTTTGACCTGGTAAATTCAGGTCTTAAAATGGTACTCGATAAAAGTGTCCCAGAAACTATAGCTGCGCACTTTCCTGCGATGATTCATCCGTTTTTAGAAAAGATGGGATTGACAATAAAAGATGTAGATCACTTGATTTTTCATCCTGGCGGTAAAAAAATTGTTCAAACGGTAGAGGAGCTATTCGCTGATTTAGGTAAAAATATAAACGATACTAAAGAAGTATTACGCCTTTATGGAAACATGAGTAGTGCGACAGTGCTTTTTGTACTCGAGCGATTTATGAATAGAAGCGATGTACAAGCGGGCGATAAAGGATTAATGCTCAGTTTTGGACCAGGTTTTACAGCACAACGCATTTTGCTAGGATGGTAACAATGGACTTACAAGGCAAAACAGCGCTCATACTGGGCGGCAGCAGCGGTTTAGGACTCGCAACTGCACAAAAATTAGCCAGCCACGGCATGCGACTTATCATTTTACACAGGTCGCCACGCATGATGCTAGAAACCATTGACAAAGAATTCAAAAAACTCACAAACCCCGCGCTGCACCTCACATTAAATGTAGATGCTACAAATAATGCCAAAGTGCCAGAAATGATCAATCAAATAAAGGTATTTTTAAAGGATGACAAGGTGTATTTGTTACTGCACAGTATTTCTAAAGGAAACCTAAAACCACTTAGGGGTGAAAACCGGCTCACAATTTCAGATTTTGAACAGACCACGCACTCCATGGGATTAAGTTTGTATGTATGGTTTGATGCGTTGTATGAATCACAATTATTTGAAAAACAGTCACGTGTACTTGCTTTTACCAGCGAGGGTGGGGTAAAACCCATGGCAGGATATGCAGCCGTAAGTGTTGCTAAAGCCGCGCTAGAAGCCATCGTACGCAGCATCGCACTGGAATACGGCAGCCACGGCATCACCGCAAACTGCATACAGGCAGGCGTGACCGATACACCCAGTTTACAACGCATTCCCAATGTAGAAACCTTACTTGCACGCAGTTTAGAACGCAACCCAACCCACAGGTTGACAACCCCACAAGACGTCGCAAATGTTGTGTACTTACTATCTCGACCAGAGGCGCAATTTATCAATGGTACCATTATAAAAGTAGACGGCGGTGAGAGCCTGTTGTAAATCATGAATACAAACGACCTAGACCACATAGTAGCAAGTTTGCCGTACGGTGACGGGTTCAAGTATGTTCATAAACTGCTAGAGCTTAATGAAAACAGTGTGGTTGGAGTGTATCGCTTTCGCGAAAGCGAGCACTTTTACAAGCATCATTTTAAAAATAATCCAGTGACACCTGGTGTAATTCTTATAGAATGCATGGCGCAAATTGGGTTAGCATGTTTAGGAAGCTATCTTAACCGCGACGCAGCGCAAAAACCAGCATTTGTTTTTACAGAAAGTCATGTTGTTTTTGCAGGCGTGGTAAAACCAGACACCACGGTAATTGTGAGCGCGGTTAAAGAATATTACCGTTTTGGAAAACTGAAAGTGCAGGTAAAAATGGTGGACGAGCAAGACCGCAAAATCGCCGATGGTTGGTTAAGCGGGATGATAATTTCATAAATAATCATTTTAGGGTTTTAATACTG
>DAIRDE010000040.1:0-12407 GCA_036796335.1 Nonlabens sp. | reverse complement strand
TTTTAAATACATTACATAAATTAATTGATCTGAGTAGACTGTAAAATAGGTGTTAAGGAAGCCTAAAATTCATTAAAAAAACAATGCACATGACCGCAATTCCAGATAAAAACAGAGTCGTTGTAACAGGTCTAGGAGTTGTTGCGCCTACTGCATTTACAGTAGATACCTTTGAACGGGCGTTGACGCATGGCGATTCAGGAATTAGGTATGATGTGCAATTGGCAGCACTTAATTTTGGCTGTTGTGTAGCAGGCACGCCACAAATACCCGAAGAATATTTGGCTAATTACTTCACTCCATTGCAATTACGTGGTCTCCATGCCAGCGGTTTGATTTATGGCGTGATTGCCGGTAAAGACGCTTTTAATAACGCAGGTTTAAAACCAGCACCACCTGATCGTGCACATGAGCATGTAGGTATTGTTATGGGAACAGGTCAAAGCGGTGGGATGAAGTATCGTGAGGCTATAAACTTAATCGATGCTGGCAGTGTGCGCCGTTTAGGTAGCACATCGGTTATACAAACCATGACCAGCGGCATCAGTGCATGGTTAGCCGGCGAGTTGGGTGCAGGAAATCTGGTCACCAGCAATTCTAGTGCGTGTTGCACAGGTACCGAGGCCCTGATTATGGGTTATGAGCGTATTGCAAGTGGCAAGGCCAGCGTGATGCTGGTAGGTGCCACCAGTGACAGTGGTCCTTATATATGGGGTGGATTTGATGCCATGCGCATTTTACCTACAGGTTTTAATCAGCAACCTGCGTTAGCCAGCAGACCGTTTTCTAGCGATGCCGCTGGATTTGTACCAGGCAGCGGTGCAGGTGCCATGATTATAGAATCTTTAGAACATGCCCAAAAGCGAGGTGCGACGATCTATTGCGAGGTACTGGGCGGTGCACTTAATGCCGGCGGTCATCGTGCGTCAGGTAGCATGACAGCGCCTAATGGAGACGCGGTACAAGCGTGCATAAAACAAGCCCTAAAAGATGCACAAATAAAAGCAGCAATGGTCGATGCGATAAACGGCCATGTTACTGCAACGGGTAAAGATGCTTATGAAATAGAAAATTGGGCAAGTGCTTTGGGTAGGGATGGTAGTGATTTTCCTGTTGTTAATAGTTTTAAATCTACCATCGGTCATTGCCTTGCAGCGGCGGGTAGTATAGAACTTGTAGGTACCATACTGCAGTTAGCACATCAAAAAGTGTATGGAAACCGCAATATCACCCAGGTGCATGAAGATATTTTAAAGGTAGTCGACGCGGCTTGTATACCGCTAGAAACTAGGTACATGTCTATAAATTATGCGATGAAAGCGAGTTTTGGTTTTGGTGATGTAAATGCATGTGTGGTTTTAAAACGGTTTGTGTAAAGCAATTTTAAGAAACAAAAAAACCGCTCTATTAAAGAGCGGCTTTATGGAATTAAATGCGCGAGCTTATTTCTTTTCTAAAATTTTAATTTCAAAAATCAGGTCTGTATTTCGCGGAATGTTAGCACCCGAGCCGCGATCGCCATAGCCTTGGCTTGAGGGAATAAAAGCGACCACCTCGTCACCATAGCCCATGGTAAGTATTGCGTCTCTAAAACCTGGAATTAACTTCATGTCTTTAGAATACATTAAGGTGAGGGGTTTGTAGGCAGCTGCCTCGTCCCTGCGCGGGTTATAATTGTCATACACTAGCGAGGTTTCTCTATTGCTAGAGTCAAATAAACGACCGTCTTCAAAAAAGCCGTTGTAATCGACTTCTATTTCGGCATTGTTTGCTATTGGTCCTCCTTTACCTGTAGAACGTATGTATAATTGAACGCCCGATGGCAATGGTAAGGTTGCTGCTTTAAGCTTTGCAAACTCATTTTTCTTTGCCTCTCGTGCCGCTGGTGCATTCTCTTTATAAGCTGCCATTTTCTTTTTTTCGGCGTTGTCCTTTTCTTCGCTTTCTTTTAATTTCTCAGTAAAGACTTTTTCAGCTTTCCACTTTTTAGCTTGTTTTCCTACTCGTATAATATTTATTTCTTGCATATACACATTTTCTAGCGGCTTGTCGCTTTTGTTTTTTGGAACAGTGGCGATAACTCCTACAACATCCACATTTTTTATCACCTTACCAAAAACATTGTATTTCATATCTAGCGATGGGGTGGGTTTGTGCATGATAAAAAATTGGCTGCCGTTAGTACCAGGACCTGCATTTGCCATGGACAACACACCAGGCTCGTCGTGTTTTAAATCTTGTCTAACTTCTTGCGGAAATTTATAACCCACATCGCCACCACCAGTTCCAGTTTTATCCCCGCCCTGAATCATGAAGTTTTCAATAACTCTATGAAAGGTAAGTCCGTTGTAAAATGGCTTCTTGCGATATTCTTTTCCTAACAGCGGGTGTTTTCCCTCGGCCAGCGCGACAAAGTTTGCAACGGTCATGGGTGCTTTCTCATCATACAGTTGTGCAACCATGGTTCCTTTACTCGTAATAATTTCGGCATAAATACCATCTTTCAAGTCGGGATATTTATTTTTTTGAGCAAACGATGTTAAGGCTACAACGTGTATAAGTAATGCAATGCGTGTTAATTTCATGTGGTTAATTTTTGAGTTGATTTAAAATAGTAAGGCTGCACAAAAAGAGAAGTTCATCTCTTTCATACAGCCTTTATAAAATGTTTTACATTTTTTTGTTAGGAAACCGTGCGGGTTTTACCATTATTATTTTTTTGCACTCATTTCTAATTCAAAAATAAGGTCTGTATTAGGTGGTATCACGTCACCGCCACCTGCCTCGCCATAAGCAAGTGCCGACGGGATGTAAGCAACAATTTTTTCACCTATTGACATTTGCAATACAGCATCTCTAAATCCTGGAATCATTCTCATTTCTTGCGAAATTTGCAACGGCATTTTTCCATAACCACCTTGGCCATCTCTATCTGGATTAAAAATACCAAATTTCATGGCAGTTTCTTTATCGCAAGAATCGAATAAGGTACCATCTGCAAAGTAGCCGGCATAGATTAAATCTACCACCGTGCCCTCGGCAGGTTTTTCACCGTTACCGGGGGTTATTGTGTAAATAAGAACACCACCAGGTAGTGCGGTCGCCTTTGCTTTTAGTGCTTCTAATTCTAGTTTTTTTGCTGCTACAGTTTCAGGTACTTTTTCAAACAACGCTTTCGCTTTAGCCTCTTCATCTGCTAATCTTTTTTCGTAAGCAGCAACCCCGTCACTAAAAGCTTTTACGGCATCCCATTTTTGTGCTTTTGAACCTTTACGTATGATTTTAACTTTTTTCATCACCACGTCTACGGTTGGTTTTTGACCAGTAACTGGTGTTGTAGCAATAGAATCTACTACTTGTTGATTTTCTACAACTTTACCAAAAACATTGTAGTTCATGTCCAACCCTGCATTAGGCTTGTGCATGATAAAAAACTGGCTACCATTAGTTCCAGGTCCGGCATTTGCCATAGAAAGTATTCCTGGGGCGTCATGCTTTAAATCCTCGCTTACTTCTTGCGGGAATTTATAGCCCACATCGCCAGACCCTGTACCCAGTTTATCACCACCTTGAATCATAAAATCGGCAATAACACGGTGAAAAATAAGACCGTCATAAAATGGTTTTCCTTTTAAAGAGTCGGCAACCTTTGGGTGTTTACCTTCGGCTAGCGCAACAAAATTACCTGCTGTCATCGGTACTTTGTCATAATATAATTCTGCAATGATGGTTCCTTTAGAGGTTTCAATCTCGGCATAGATACCGTCTTTCAGGTTTGGGTATTTGTCTTTACACGATAGGGTTGTAGCGACAACCGTTAGGATTAAAAGTAATTTGTGTACTTTATTCATTTTTTTCATTTAGTAATTGTTTTGTTTATTTATCGTTTATGCACTCTCAATTTGCTTTAAAGTGTTTATTTTTAATTATTTACGATTGTTTTTTTTGGGTTCGCTTTCGCGAAAGCGTACTATCCACAGACCGGCGTGACATATTAATGCCCAGTAATTTTACACGACTTTTAAAAGGAATGTTTGTGCCAATGCGGTCCTCGTCGCCATAATATCCATAACCCATGTAAGAGGGGTAATAGACGCTCATCTCTTCGCCCACTTTCATTAATTTAAGAGTCTCGCGCATACCGCGGAAAATGCCGTATTCCTGCTCCATGCTTTTTGTTAAGGGTGACAGTTCGTCTTTAAAATAGATGGTGTCACCTGTAAGTGAAACAATGTCATACTCAAAGGTGACCTCGTCTCCAAAACGGGGCTTTGCACTGACCGAATCTATTTTTACATGATAAAGGTAATAAAACCCGTTGTTAGAACGCTCGTATTTCACTCCTTCTTTTGCAATGATTTCTTCAATAGCGTTCTCCTCGGCATCGTACAATTTTTTATTGTCTTCAACACTTATTTTAGTGGTTGACGCGCTGTTATAGGTAATGGGGCGACGCGCCTCTACCTGGCGGCAACCGCTTAATAATGACAAGAAAGCGACGCTAAATAATAACAGCGTTAAGGTCTTTTTCATAGCGCTGCAAGATACTAATAAATTTGGTTATGGTTTGTTCAAAATTTTGTGTAGAACGCCCACCTGCGGCATTTTTGTGGCCACCACCTTCCCAGTAATTGCGTGCCATGGTGTTGACGTCAAAGGTGCTTTTAGAACGGATGGATATTTTTAAAATACCCTCGTCTTTATTTTCAATAAAAATTTGGGCTAAAACGATGTCTTGCAGGCTTAAAGCATAATTTACAAATCCCTCGGTATCTCCTTTTAAAAAGCCGTTTTCGTCTAATTCGTCTTGGGTAAGTGTAATGTAAGCGGTGCGGTATTGCGGCAATACGACCAGATTGCGCAGGGCGACTCCTAGCAATTTTAAACGAGACGTACTGTTGTTATCAAATAGGTTGCGGTTAATTTGCTCGCCATTTGCACCGGCGTCCACTAGATGGGCAGCGACGCGCAGTGTGGTACTCGTACAAGAACGGTATTTAAAATTACCGGTATCGGTCACAATACCAGTATAAAGCGCAGTGGCGATTTGTGGGGTTAGGTATTGTGTGTGCCCCATCATTTCTAAAAAGTGATACACCATCTGGCAGGTAGAACTCATGCTGGTATCACTGTAAGTAAAAGCTGCAAAATCGGCAGGTTGCTCATGATGGTCTATCATGACAAATGTTGCTGCGCTTGCTGCTAGGGCAGGTTCCATATCGCCAGCGCGATTTAATGCATTAAAATCTAACGTAAATATAAGCTGTGCGTTATGAATAAGTTCTTGAGCGTGAGCTACTTGTTTTTCATAAATAACGATGTCATCGCTGTATTCCATCCATTTTAAAAACGAGGGAAAATCATTAGGTGCGATAATGGTAGCATCGTGCCCCAGGCTTTTTAAATATCCATAAAGACCTGTTGTAGAGCCTATAGCATCGCCATCTGGACCTTTATGGGGAACAATGACAATTTTTTTGGGTGTTTGCAACAACGCTTTAAGTTGGTTTATTTGTGTAGTATTCATGGGGTGTAAAAGTACGTATTCGATTTAGAGTTTGCTTAAAATTTATGTTCAATTGTATAGATTTCTTGAATGGATAAACACGTTGTTTTTTAAAATATTTTGCAATAGCGGTCAGGTTTTTAATTGTAAATTTTTAGTTTTTGAAGCAGGTTAACAACGGTTTAAAAGCATTACTTTTGCACCGCATTAAAAAAAAATGAAAATGACTACAAACAGAACTTTTACAATGATTAAACCCGATGGTGTTGAAGATGGCCATGTGGGATCTATATTAGAAAAAATAACCGCCGCTGGATTTAAAATTGCTGCACTTAAATTAACACAAATGACCGTGGCCGATGCCAAAGCATTTTATGCGGTACACAGCGAGCGTCCTTTTTATGATGAGTTAGTGACGTTTATGTCACGAGGACCTATCGTTGCTGCTATTTTAGAAAAAGAAAATGCGGTTGCCGATTTCCGCACACTTATAGGTGCAACAAACCCAGCCGATGCTGCCGAGGGTACCATCAGAAACCTGTATGCACGCAGTATAGGAGAAAATGCAGTTCACGGTAGTGACAGTGACGAGAATGCTGCCATAGAAAGTGCGTTTCACTTTGCAGGTCGTGAGGTGTTTTAACACCATACTATTTTATATTCTAAATTATCCAGCTTGTACAGGCTGGATTTTTTTTGTGGTATTTTAAATATGTTAACAGTTCAAAAAATCAATAACTGAGGCTTGATGTGAACAGTTTTAAACGTTTAGCTGGTTATATTCCACAGCACATAAGGCTTATGCTCAGCATGGTCGATGTAGTGATTAAACACTTCGGTTTGTATGAAGATGGATAAATTGAGTGACATAAAATCAATTTTAAGCTAAAGATGTTAAGTCCTAACTTTTACATACATTTGTTTTATGTTGAAACCGCTAGCCATGTTTTTTGCCTTTATGATGCTTTTTCAAAGCACCACCCTAAGCATTTCTACGCTTGTTAGTATCGATGATTTACTATCGCACATGCAGTTTCATCAAGAAACTTATGGCGATTCTATCATGGTGTTTATGTCTAAACATTATGGTACCGAAAAACATGCGCATGATAGCCAGCATGATCATGACCCGGCAGACCATGATCGCCTGCCTTTTAATCACAACCACCACCAGTGTAATCACGTTCCTGTAGTTACTTTTTTTACCGATTACACCGCTTATTTAAATCCGGTGATTTTTCGCGATTTTAAAAAGGCAAAATTCATTTACACCGCACCCACCTCTAGCATTCATGTGTTAGGTATTTTACAACCCCCCAAAACCGTATAAATTAGTTGTTTAATTGCTTATTACCAACTGGTTATAAGTGTTTATTACATTTTCAATTTATGCAAAAATGCTTTCAAAAATTATCCATTTAAGTATAAAGAATAAATTTTTAGTTCTTTTACTCACCGCTTTTATTGTTGGATTTGGGTTCTATGCGTTAACTCAAATTCCTATAGGCGCTGTCCCCGATGTTACAAACAATCAGGTGCAGGTCATTACTACTTCGCGCAATTTGTCAACGCAAGATATTGAGCAATTTATCACCTATCCGGTAGAATTAGAAATGGCAAACTTACCCGGCGTTAAGGAAATACGTTCGGTTTCTAAATTTGGTTTGTCGGTAGTTACCATTGTTTTTGAAGACGGTATGGGAACCTATCTCCCTAGACAACTTATCGCCGAAAAAATTAAAAGTGCCTCAGAAAAAATACCCGAGGGTTTTGGTACACCCGAGATGGGTCCTATTACTACCGGTTTGGGCGAGATTTATCAATACATATTAGATGTAAAACCCCAATACAAAGATCAATATAGCACACAAGATTTAAGAACCATACAGGACTGGATTGTACGCAGGCAGCTGTCTGGCATACCCGGTGTTGTCGAGGTAAATACCTGGGGTGGTTTTTTAAAACAATATGAAGTCGCTATCAATACAGAGAAGCTGTATGCGATCAATATCACTGCGCACGATGTCTTCACCGCATTGCAAACCAATAACAGTGTTGCCGGTGGTGGTTATATAGAAAAAGTGAATCAAGCTTATTTTATACGCGGCGAGGGACTTATAACATCGCTGGATGACATCAACAATATCGTGGTAAAAAATGACGACGGTTTGCCCATTTACATAAAAAATGTAGCCACTGTGGCTTATGGCAGTGCCGTGCGATTTGGCGCCATCACCGCAAATGGCGAGGGTGAAAAGGTTCTAGGGCAGGTGATGATGCTTAAAGACGCAAATTCTAAAAAAGTAATCGATGATGTAAAAACGCGCATAGAAGAAATTTCTAAATCGCTGCCACAGGGTGTGTACATTAATGGCTTTTTAGACCGCAGTGACCTGATTGCAAAAACAACCTTTACAGTAACTGAAAATCTTATACTAGGCTGTTTAATTGTCATTTTTGTGGTGGTGTTGCTATTGGGTAACTTCCGCTCGGGGCTGGTAGTAGCATCGGTAATACCGTTGTGTTTGTTATTTGCCTTGTCGCTTATGTATATTTTTGGGGTGGACGCAAATTTAATGAGCCTTGGCGCTATTGATTTTGGAATTATCATAGACGGCGCGGTGATTATTGTAGAGTTTATCGCCTTTGAAATGACCAGGAGGCGGGATGAATTGCTCGCTTTCGCGAAAGTGGAACAACAAGCATTCAAAGATAAAATAACCTACAGCGGTGCTTCTAAAATGATGAACTCGGCTATTTTTGGGCAGCTTATCATACTGATTGTTTTTATACCGATACTGTCGTTGAGTGGGGTAGAGGGTAAAATGTTTAAACCCATGGCGCTTACTTTTAGTTTTGCATTAATTGGCGCAATGTTGTTTTGTTTTACCTATGTACCAGTGGTCGCTTCGATTTTTTTAAAACCCGTTGTAGCTAGTGATAAGAATATTTCTGTACGGTTAATGAACTGGTTTCAAAAAAGTTATGACCCCATAATTAGTTGGGCGTTGAGAAGTAAAAAAGCCGTGCTGGGTATTGCATCGCTGCTCCTGGTGGGCTCTATATTTGTATACAGCACCATGGGAGGCGAGTTTGTGCCCACGCTGGACGAGGGTGATTTTGTCATACAACCTGTATTAAAAACGGGTACATCACTTAGTAATACGGTCGATATCACCACGCAAATAGAACAAATTCTTTTAAAACAGTTTCCTGACGAGGTAAAACAAGTGGTAACACGTATAGGCACTGCCGAAGTTCCTACCGACCCCATGTCTATGGAAGAAAGTGACGTGGTTATTATTTTACATCCTAAAGATTCTTGGAAAAAAGCCGATTCTAAAGACGCTCTAGCCAATGCGTTTAAAGAAGCACTAGCAATCATACCGAGTATGGAAGTAGAATTTACCCAACCTATAGAAATGCGATTTAATGAGTTAATTACCGGGGTGCGTGCCGATATCGCTATTAAAATATTTGGCGAGGATTTAGAAATCCTCACTAAAAAAGGAAGCGAAATCGCCGCTCTTATTAAAGATGTCCCCGGTGCAGCCGATGTGACCGTGGAAAAAATAGAAGGCCTGCCCGAAATGAGCGTGCAGTACAACCGCGATAAGATTGCCCGATACGGTATGAACGTACAAGATCTTAACGATATGGTTTCTATGGCATTTGCTGGTAAAGTGGCAGGAAGTGTTTATGAAGGCGAAAAACGATTTGATCTCGTTGTGCGATTAGAAAAAGACAAACGTCTAGATATCAATAACCTGAAAAATTTATACATAGATGTGCCGGGTGGCGGCAAAGTCCCCTTAAGCGAGCTTGCAACGGTTAGCTATCAAAAAGGAGCTGCAAAAATCTCGCGAGACGACACACGCCGCAGGATGGTGGTAGGCATTAATGTGCGCAATCGCGATTTACAGTCGGTCGTAGACGATGTGCAGGCACTGGTAAATAAAAGTGTATCGTTGCCTGTGGGATATAGCATCACCTATGGCGGGCAATTTGAAAACCTAGAAAGTGCAAAATCACGGTTACTTGTAGCCGTTCCTGTGTCGCTGGTTCTCATATTTGTATTGCTTTATTTTGCTTTTAAGTCTGTAAAAGAGGCGTTGATGATATACACTGCAATACCACTGGCGGCAGTAGGCGGTATTTTATTGCTATGGTTGCGTGACTTGCCTTTTAGCATATCTGCTGGGGTAGGTTTTATTGCGCTTTTCGGTATTGCAGTGCTTAATGGCATTGTACTGATAGAACATTTTAAAGAGCTACAAAAAGAGGGGTTTACATCTATAGAAGCGTTGATTAAACAGGGTACTAAAGACCGCTTGCGTGCGGTATTGCTTACGGCTAGTGCCGCAGCGTTAGGATTTTTACCCATGGCCATTTCTACAAATGCAGGTGCCGAGGTGCAACGACCGATAGCTACTGTCGTGATAGGTGGTTTAATAACAGCAACCATACTCACACTCGTGGTCTTGCCTGTTTTGTACGCCATTATATACGGGCAAAGGACAAAAAACATAATAGGGTCAACGATTTTAAAAACTGGGGCAGGCGTGTTGATTTTCCTAGTTTCTGTATCGGGTACTGCGCAGCAAAAGCAGCAAAACTTGCAAGAGATAATCACGCTGGCACTAGAAAATAATGCAGGTCTTAAAGCCGCAAAACAACAGGTAGAACAAGCAAATGCAGCGATTAAAACGGCATACAGTTTTGACAAAACCCTAGTATATTTTTCCTATGACCAAAATAATATAGCACTTAATGGATTGCCTCTTAGTGTTTTGGGTGTGCAACAGGATTTTAAATTCCCCAGCGTTTATGGAACCGAAAAAAGATTGAACGAAGCACAATCTAACGTGGTAAATAGCGCTTACGAAATACAGCGCAAAACAATAGAACGACAGGTGACGAGTGCTTATTACACGTATCAGGTGGCGCGAGAAAAGGAAACGGTTTATAAAGAATTGGATAGCGTGTATGGGCGCTTTGCTGCGATTGCAAAACGCCGGTTTGAATTGGGAGAAACAAATTACCTTGAGAAAATTTCGGCCGATGCTAAACAAAAACAAGTGCACTTAAAACTACTCGAAGTACAAAAAGAAGTAGCACTGGCGTTAACCGAATTAAAAGCAGTTATACAAACAGACGACCAATTATTAATCGCAACTGCAGCGTCTCTAAAAGTCACCCCAGTGCTCAACGACGCGGGCAACAGTACCGAACTTGCGTTTTATGAAAACCGCACCAAACAAGCCGAAGCCCAGTTGCAACTCGATAAAAAACAATTGTTACCCGTTATAAGCATGAGTTACTTTAGAGGTACAAATGCAAATCTTAATGGTAGCCTATATGGATTTCAATTGGGTTTAAAAATACCCATCCTTACAGGTGGGCAACGTGCGCGCATTAAATCGGCAACATTTGCACAAGCCGCGACCAGTAACGAAACGATGGATTATCAAACCAAATGGGATGCTAAATTAAATGCCCTGCAAATAGAATTAAGCCAGTTGCAACAAGCGCTGGATTATTATGAAAACGAGGGCAAAGCACTTGCAGAGGAAATTTTAAAAACAGCCAATGGCAGTTTTAGAAACGGCGAAATAGATTTTTACCAGTATATCTTGAGTCTGGATAGTGCCTATGAAATCACTTTAAGCTATCTAGAAAAACTAAATAACTACAATCAAACCAGCATAAGTATCACTTATTTATCACTTTAAACACATGTGTATGAATCGTATTTTTTTAAAACTACATATTTTGGTACTTCTACTTCTAGCGGCGAGTTGCACCAATAAAAACACTGACGCCGCAACTGTAGAAAACGACGAGCAAATTGCTAAAAGCCAATACATAGCGATCACTCAAGCGCAATTCGAACAAAGCAACATGGAATTAGGAATGTTGCAAGACGCTGCATTTCCAGTGGTTGTGGCGACCACAGGCATGATAGACGTCCCGCCAGAAAATAAGGCGGTGGTAAACGCCACTATGGGCGGCTACATAAAAACAACGCCACTAATAGTAGGGGATAAGGTGAAAAAGGGACAAGTACTTGTTACGCTAGAAAATCCAGATTTTGTCACCCTGCAACAGCAATATATGGAAACACATGAGCAGCTTACCTACTTAAAATCAGAATATGACAGGCAGGTAAGCATGAAGTTTGAGAATATTACTTCACAAAAAAGTTACTTAAAGGCCGAAAGTGACTACAAAAGCACCGTGGCTCGATATAAGGGTTTAGAAAAACAACTACAGCTATTAAACATATCAACATCCCAAGTGCGCGCTGGTAAAATCACATCGATTGCTACCATTTATGCACCGGTGTCGGGCAGTATTACCGCTGTTCATGTGACGCGAGGTTCGTTTGTATCGCCTGCCACACCTATTTTAGAGATTGTTGATAATGACCACATACATTTAGAGTTGTCTGTTTTTGAGAAAGATGTTTTACAAATAAAAAAGGGTCAAGAAATTATTTTTAAAATCCCCGAGGCATCCACGGCCAGTTATAAAGCGCAGGTTTATCTCGTCGGGACCATGATTAATTCTAACAGGACGATTCAAGTGCACGCCCATATGGAAAACGAGGATGACAATCAATTTCTCTTGGGTATGTTTGTAGAGGCAGGGATTGTTACTAGTTCCGCTTTCGCGAAAGCGTTACCTCAAGATGCCATTGTGCAAGTAAACAATGTAGATTATGCACTCGTGCTGCACAAAAAGTCGGGCAAAACGCTAGAATTAAAACAGGTCGCCGTAAAAGTCCTAAATCGCAACGAGGAGTTTGTAAGCATCGCAAACGACCCTGCGTTTGACGAAAAAACACAGTTTTTAACCAAAGGTGCGTTTAAACTAATCGGCGAGTGAGTTTAAATCAGTG
>DAIRDE010000039.1:21462-26700 GCA_036796335.1 Nonlabens sp. | reverse complement strand
GTGACCTCGACTGGATTCAAACCAGTAACCTCTTGAGCCGTAATCAAGTGCGCTATTCAATTGCGCCACGAGGCCGTTTTTACTTAAAAATTACCCTTTTAAGCGGGTGCAAATATACAACTATTTATAAACTGTGTAAACCCTATTCAAAAAAAGTTAGCTCCTAACCACAGCCACATTATTAGGTGGTATCTTTGAAATACGACCTTAAAACGTTCCCTATGCACGCAGACCTCCTAAAAACCTTTATCCACGATGTACCTAATTATCCTAAGCCTGGTATTATTTTTAAGGATATTAGTCCGTTGTTAGCTTCCGCGAAAGCGAGACACGCAGCAACCCAACTGCTTGCAAAACCATTTCAGGATTACAACATAGATGTGGTCATAGGTATCGAATCCAGAGGGTTTATTTTTGGATTATCCCTTGCTGATAGCTTAAACGCACGGTTTGTAATGGCACGAAAAAAAGGCAAACTACCCGGTGCAATTGTTTCTCAAGAATATGCGCTAGAATACGGCACAGATGTCATCGAGATACAAGAAATGGCTATAAAACCTGGCGACCGCGTATTAATACATGACGACGTGCTGGCAACAGGAGGCACGGCTGCGGCTGCGATTGCCCTAGTCAAAAAATGTGGTGGTATCGCTGTGGGCGCGAGTTTTCTTATTGAATTGGGCTTCCTTAATGGCAGGCTCGCTTGCTCTTGTGACCATATACAAGCCGTGATTCATTATTAATCAAGAGCAAAAAGCAGTTACGCAACCTTTTGCATCGACCTGATTGTGAACAAAATATGATTAATTTCTTTGTGCAAAATCGGTTTTTATTTGCGCAAAAACGACATGCTACAGAAACCGAAACCCCTCTCCCCTAAACAGCAACACACAAAACGCTAATGCCATGGTCTCCTCAACTTTCAGGAAAAGTGAACGCAGGCAAAAACCGAATGAAAACCTATTTCCTAAAGAATTTTTTAATTAAATCTATAGGCCACACCTACATTCAGGTTTAAAAAATCAAAATCGCTGCTTGCCTGTGAATACACATCAAAACTATCAAATTTATAAGCGATTCCCGCGTCCAGTTTAACGGTGTAAGTGCGCTCGCTTAAGACTTCTAACGATGCATTAAACAGATCTAGAAATGCGCCTTCTTCACCCAGTAAGCTGTAATCTAACCAACTCGCATTGTAGTTTACACCACCGCTAAATACCCAGCCACCTACTTGTTTACTGCCTATTAAACCTACAGTAACCGCTTGAAAATCGGCAAGATAACCATCTAATACGGCGATGGGTGCGCTGCCATCTCTTGCCGCAAGTTCTAAACGGTCAAAATAGATATTAAGATCAACCAGTGAGTAATTTGCTATAAATGCAAGTTCAAAAGGTCGTTTTTCTGCAAACAAATATTGTGACAAATTGTGCTTTATACCCGCACCAAAAAGTGCATAACTCGCTCGCTGTATTTCAATTTTAGGCCCGTATCGCACACTTAACTCGGTTTCTTTCCACAACCCGACTTGACCTTGCACAAATGGGAATGCAAAAAAATCAGTTTCCAGCCCACCTATGGTCTGGAATTCATAGGATGTGTTGTTGATATTAAAATCAAAGAATATGCGCTCGTTACCACCTAAAGCTGTAGGGATTTGTGCAGATTCGGCGCCCCTAATGACAAGATTTAAAAAATCTGAATTTTGAACTCCAAACGTTTGTTTTGCCTTAGGAAAAGTAAGTCCGCCTATGTTTGCCGATACGCTAAACTGGTACAATTCAAGTGATTTTGCCTCGTGATACCAGCCAGCGCTGGTTTGCAGTACTCCAGCTTCTGACGCTGGCTGTGTAAAGCCGTCTATGATAAATACTAAATCGGTTATGGCTTCACTTAAACCAACTTGTGCGTTTACGGGGTTCGCTTTCGCGAAAGCGAACAAAACAACTACGGCTGCTACAACTTTTTTCATTGAGTTTATTTTTTGCTAAAGTACACTATTGCCCTTGATAACCACAAACAGAAAAATATATAAGCAGTAGGCAGGTTTTATACATCCGTACAAGTTAAAACCATACATACAATCATCGCACCTAAGGCATTGTAAAAAAGAAGTAAAAAATCAGCCCAAAGAGGTAATTATACATTTTTAAAATGCTGAAAATATGTCCCTAACATTTGTTTATAAAACTAACAAGTGTTAGTTTTGTTTTTATATTTCGACAACAACAACGTGACTACATTTTACCCCATAACGCTATCGCAGGTTTACAAAGAAACTGCAGACACTACGGTGCTCGCTTTTAACGTTCCGCAAGAACTTAAAGAGGCATTTAGATACCACGCAGGCCAGTTTTTAACCTTGCGCGCCACAATAAACGGCGAGGACTTGCGCCGCAGTTACTCGCTGTGCAGCAGCCCGTTAGACAATGAATGGAAAGTTGCTGTAAAAGAAATTTATGAAGGCAAATTTTCAACCTATGTAAATAAATCGTTGAAGACAGGCGATGTATTGCAAGTTGCAGCGCCTAGTGGGGATTTTGGTATAAAAACCGTCACAAATGCAAATAAACCCAAAAATTATGTAGCATTTGCAGCAGGCAGCGGCATCACGCCCATGTTAAGCATCATTAAAACGCACCTTGCCAGCGAGCCAAATGCCAAATTCAAACTGTTTTACTTAAACAAAACCGTTAAGTCCATCATTTTTAAAGAAGAAATAGAAGCGTTAAAAAACAAATACCTAAGCAGGTTTGAAGTTTTCTACTTTTTAAGTAAAGAGTTTAGAGACATTCCGTTATTCAATGGCAGGTTTGATCAAGAAAAATTACAAACACTTACAAAAACATTAATAAACGCAACAACAACCGACCACGCGTTTATTTGCGGACCCGAGGACATGATTTTTTTAATACGCGATGCCCTAGTCGCAGCGGGTATGAAAAAAGAACATATCCATTTTGAGCTATTTGTAAGTGGTTTAAGTGCTGCCGATAAAGCGCGTGCCACGGCGGCTTTACAAAAAAAAGTAGATGGCGTTGCAGTAACCATTATAGATGGCAGTAAAGAATTTCATTTTGTACTGGGTAAAGAGCACGACAATGTGCTGGATGGCGCAATCGCCGCGGGTGCCGACTTACCCTATGCTTGTAAAGGCGGTGTTTGCAGCACCTGTAAATGCAAGGTTATAGAGGGCAGCGTCGCCATGAAAGTAAATTATGCACTGACCGATGAAGAGGTTGAAAAGGGTTTTGTGCTAAGTTGTGTAAGCGTGCCAACTAGTAAAAAATTAGTTGTAAATTACGATGTGTAAAAAGTAAACTGCAGGATGACCATTTCGTTGCCTATAAATTAGAATTGTTAAGAGTTCGCTTTCGCGAAAGCGAACAACCCATAAAAACGATCAAAATTTAAAAACAGAGTTCAAAAATTAAACAACGCAAGCCTGACTTGCCCAAAAATAAAAACCATGAGCGAAGCAGAAATTAAAAGTTTAGAAGCCGCATTTGACGCTAAAATAGCCCGCGACGAAAAAATCGAGCCTAAAGACTGGATGCCTGAAAAATACAGACAAACGCACATTAGACAAATCTCGCAACACGCACATTCTGAAATTGTAGGTATGCTGCCCGAGGGTAACTGGATTACAAGAGCACCGTCACTGCGCCGCAAAGTTGCCTTGCTAGCAAAAGTACAGGACGAGGCCGGCCACGGTTTATACCTGTACAGCGCTTGTGAGACTTTAGGCATCACGAGAGAACAACTGTATGAAGACCTGCACTCGGGCAAGGCAAAATATTCATCCATCTTTAACTACCCCACCATCACCTGGGCCGACATGGGAGCCATAGGCTGGCTGGTGGACGGTGCAGCAATTATAAACCAGGTGCCGTTGTGCAGTACCTCGTATGGCCCATATGCGCGGGCCATGGTGCGCGTTTGTAAAGAAGAAAGTTTTCACCAACGCCAGGGTTTTGAAATCATGTTATCCCTGTGCAACGGGACCGACGCCCAAAAAGAAATGGCGCAAGACGCATTAAACCGCTGGTGGTGGCCATCGCTTATGATGTTAGGACCCGAGGATGCTGCAAGCACACACACTGCACAATCCATGAAATGGAAACTAAAACGTAAATCTAATGACGAGCTAAGACAGCAATTTATCGACCAAACGGTACCGCAAGCACACTTACTAGGTTTAACCATTCCCGACCCAGACCTTAAATGGAACGAAGATCGCGGTAGCTATGATTTTGGCGCGATTAACTGGGACGAGTTTTGGCAAGTGGTAAAAGGGCATGGTCCCATGAACAAATCTAGACTGGACGCACGCCGCAAGGCATGGGAAAATGGAGCATGGGTGCGTGAAGCAGCCACCGCATATGCACAAAAACAAAACGAACTTAAAGAAAAAGTTGCTGTTTAAAAGTAACCTTATAGCAACCATTAAAAGTTTCTAAGCGATTAATTCACTGGATTAAATATATTTTGAAGTAACTAGTTGGAACAAAAAATAAAAGTATGAGTCAGGAAATTCCACTTTGGGAAGTATTTGTAAGATCTAAAAATGGTCTCGAGCACAGGCATTGTGGTAGCCTACATGCCGAGGATGCCGAAATGGCCCTGAACAACGCACGCGATGTATACACGAGGCGTAACGAGGGTGTGAGCATTTGGGTGGTTAAGTCTACAAACATTACAGCCAGTAGCCCCGAAGACAGCGGTGCACTTTTTGAACCCGCCAGCGATAAAGTGTACAGACATCCTACTTTTTATGAGTTGCCAGACGCGTTGAAACATATGTAAATTCTAAAAATAAAATGAAAAATAAAAATCAAAAGTAATGGGCGACAAACCATACGATGTTGAAGAAAGACTCATCGAGTTTGCAGCACACGTGATTACTGAATTTAATTTTCCATTAAAGAGTTATGCATCTAAATATTATGCGGAACAACTAATTAGGTCCTCGGGAAGCGCTGCTTTAAATTACGGTGAGTTTACTGGAGCTATTAGTATCAAGGATAGAACAAATAAATTGAGAATCGCTTTTAAGGAAATGAAAGAATGCCACAATAATTTGAAAATCCAATCTAAAGCAATGTTATTGAAAAATAATCAAGAACATCTAATAGAGGAAGCTCTACAACTTTGCAAAATCTTATCAACTATTATAAAGAACCTTAAATAAGCTGATTAGTTTATGTTACGGTTTCCTTTTTTTATTTTTATTTTTAT
>DAIRDE010000039.1:0-21362 GCA_036796335.1 Nonlabens sp. | reverse complement strand
TTTTTATTTTTATTTTTATCTATGAATCCTATAAAAGAATTAAATCCGCAGTTTCTTGAGACACAAGAAAACAAGCAGCACCTGGTTGATTACCTGCTAGGCGTGGCCGACAACTATTTGATTCTGGGTCAGCGACTGGGTGAATTATGTGGGCACGGTCCCAATCTAGAACCCGATATAGCGATTACAAACATTGCCCTAGACATGCTCGGGCAGGTGCGCAGTTTTTACCAATACATCGCCCAAATAAAAGGTGATAAATCTACCGAAGACGATATTGCCTTTTTAAGAACAGAACGCGCGTACAAAAACGTGCTGCTGGTAGAACAACCCAATACCGATTTTGGATATGTGATTGTGCGCCAGTTTTTATTTGACGTATATAACAAATTGTTTTTAAACGCTTTACAACAAAGCAGTGACGAGACCTTGCGTGCCCTTGCCTTTAAAGGAATTAAAGAAGCAAGTTATCACCAGCGATTTTCAGGCGACTGGTTAAAACGCCTGGGAGACGGCACCCCCGAAAGTAAAAAACGGGTACAACAAGCCGTAAACGATTTATGGATCTATACAGACGAGTTGTTTCATACCACCGTTGCAGACGACGCGATGATTGCAGCAGGTGTGGCACCAGACATGCTGCAATTGCGCGAGCACTATTATGAAACCGTAGAAGAACTTTTAACCACCGCCACCCTAGAAATTCCTGAGGTCGTTTATTTCCAGCAAGGAGGTAAACATGGCATTCACAGCGAGCACATGGGACGCATCCTCGCCGAAATGCAATACATGCAACGCACCTATCCCGATAGTAAATGGTAACTGCTTTTGAAAAAATGTAAAGCAAACGTCTCCTGCTAACCGCTACTTTTTCATGGCTACCTCATCTTAAAATGCACACACTCGCAACATCTTAAAAATGATCGACACAGCTTACATTGCACCCGAAATACTGCATATTTTAGAGTCTGTGATGGACCCTGAGATACCAGTTCTTAACGTGGTAGATCTAGGAGTAATAAGAGATGTGCACGTTAAGGACAACGAGGTAACGATAAAATTAACCCCTACATACAGCGGCTGCCCAGCGATGGATGTGATAGGTGACGATTTGCAAAGAGCCTTTAAAAAAGCAAATTACAACACCCATATTGCATTAATCATGAGTCCGCCGTGGACCACCGACTGGATTACCCCTCGTGGCCGCGATGCCTTAGAAAAATATGGAATCGCTGCGCCGTTAGAAGAAACTGCAGATAAAGACGTGCTGCTTAACGATAAGAAGCTGGTAAAATGCACCCATTGCGGTTCAAAAAACACCAAGCTTGTAAGCCAATTCGGCTCTACCGCCTGCAAAGCCATGTTTCAATGCGAGGATTGCCTGGAGCCTTTTGATTATTTTAAATGTTTAAAGTAGGCAGTTTCTTTTAAAAAGTTCGCTTTCGCGAAAGCGAACTCCCAAAAAATCATTTATAAAATGTTAAGACAACCGTTCTGTTAGTTTGTCATACCACAAGTCACGGTCGTTCAAGACAAAATCGTTTTCTTTACCGTTTACGGTCACCACACGTATGCCATTATCCACAATAGCACCTGTTTTTATTTTGAGAATTTGCTTCACATCCTGGTAGGGAATATCGGTTTGGCCTCTTTGGATATTTATTTTGTGAGACTTAAAAATAATTTTCTTATTGGTTAGAAACACTTTACCGCCCACTCCCTCAAAACCACGGAACAAGTTTGCAGGTCCTTGTATTGCTATTTCTTCGTCGGGTTCTAAGTCTGGGGTTATTTGAAACCCACGTTTACTTCCCAGCTTTTGAGCAAACTTTTCACTAAACAACGGAAAACCAATACACATAAAAACTCCAAAAAACACCCCTTGAAAAAGGAGACTATAATAGGAAGAAATCGCTCCATCCATAAAATATTCAAAAAGAGCAAGCAACCCCATGTGTACGGTGCCTGCGATAATACCCAGCATTATGCGGTATTTCCATTTTATTTTCACCAGTTGGTTTCCTATTTCTTGCATATCAATTTAATAATTACCTAATACTTAAGCATATCGGCAATGACTTTGTGGGTTTTAGCAAGTTCTGATTTTGAAATACTTCCTAATCGTGTTACAAGTCTATTTTTTGAAATAGAACGTATATGAATATTTAAAATTTCAGAAACTGTAGTGAGTCCGTTTTCAGGATTAGGCTCTAAAATCACATCCCCATAGTATTTTTTAATACGCGTGGTGATGGGACAAATAATGACATTAGGAGCATTTTGGTTCACTGCGTTGCCAGAAATAACAACCACAGGGCGTCTACCGCCTTGATCAGAATCTATTACAGGATCTAAATAAGCAGTATAAATATCGCCACTATGCATTGTCTAAATCTTCTAGCTGCCTGTAGTAATCTGCCATACCTTCTTCGGCAAACAGGTATATTTCAGGATCGTTTGCCATACGCTTGTATGATTTTATGTAAGCAGCACGATCTAGATGTTCTAGATAAAGCTTAAGAGCGCTTTCTATAATCTTGTTTTTAGGCAGTTTTAGTTCGTTTGCTTTTTGAGCGAGATCATTAAGCAGGTCGTCTGGCAGTGATGATGTAAACGTAGTCATGGTTGCTATATTTATGAATCCTAAATATATATCATATTTACAGACTTCAAAAATATTTTATTTAAAATTTTCCAGCCCTTAAAAAGAATTCGTGTAACAAAAAGCGAACGTCTTTACAAACCCCTGAAACGAGTCCATAAAAAACATTGAAAATCAAATCTTGAAAAGTACCCGTTAAGAAAGCTGCAGTTGCTGTTTTCTATAAAAACGTGTCTACAACCCTTGCGCAATCAATTCTTGATTAATTGCCTTGATAAGTCCAGGTCCTTCATAAACAAAACCTGTATATAATTGCACAAGACTAGCACCTGCCTTTATTTTATCTACTGCATCTTGAGCGTTCATAATGCCGCCTACAGCAATTATAGGAAATGCGCCGTTACTTTGTTGATGTAAAAAAGCAATAACCTGTGTTGCGCGGTTTGTAAGTGGTGCGCCGCTTAAACCGCCAGCCTCTTGCACAAGCGATTGCTCGCTTTGTAAACCCTCACGCGATAAGGTGGTGTTTGTAGCAATAACTCCATCTATTTGGGTATCACGAACAATACCTATGATGTCTAAAAGTTGCTCGTTTGTTAAATCGGGAGCAATTTTAAGGACAATCGGTTTTCTTGCAGGTTTTGCATTATTTAAATCTTGCAAGGTTTGTAAAATGTGCGTGAGCGGTTTGCGGTCTTGCAATTCGCGCAAGCCTGGCGTGTTGGGCGAGCTAACATTTACCGCAAAATAATCCACATGATCAAATAATTTTTCAAAACAAATTACATAATCGTTTACAGCCTGTTCATTTGGCGTGATTTTATTTTTTCCTATGTTCCCGCCTATGAGTACATGGTCTTTATGACCCAGTTTAGGGTTTTTCTTAAGTCGCTCTACAGCCGCATCCACCCCACCGTTATTAAAACCCATGCGATTGACAATGGCGCGGTCTTTAGGCAACCTAAATAACCGCTTTTTAGGATTTCCGTCTTGCGGCAATGGCGTGAGTGTGCCTATTTCTATAAATCCAAAACCTAAATTAGCAAATTCTTTAAACGCTTTGGCATCTTTATCAAAACCCGCCGCCATACCCACAGGATTCTCAAATGTGAGCCCAAAAACAGTACGTGGTAATGCTGGGTGATGTGGTTTATATCGCTTTCGCAAAAGCGAACTAAAAAAAGGAAATTTGCTTACAAACTTTAAACTACTAAACGAAAAATAGTGAACCGCCTCGGGGTCAAAGGCAAATAGTAATGGTCTAACAACGCTTTTATACATATCAATAAGGTTACACAAAGTTACAATCCTTAACGGTTTATTACATAAATTTGTGACTCTTAAAAAATAGACAAATATGAGTAACTACGATGTGATTGTTCTAGGTAGTGGACCTGGTGGATATGTGACTGCAATACGTGCGTCACAACTTGGATTAAAAACGGCTATTGTAGAAAAAGAATCGCTAGGTGGCGTGTGTTTAAACTGGGGTTGTATCCCTACAAAAGCACTGATTAAAAGTGCCGATGTGTTTAATTATCTAAAACACGCCGCAGACTATGGCCTTAAAGCCGACAATGTGGATAAAGACTTTAATGCGGTAGTAAAACGCTCGCGAGACGTGGCAAACGGCATGAGTAAAGGAGTGCAGTTTTTAATGAAGAAAAACAAAATAGACGTAATCATGGGTTACGGAACCTTAAAAAAAGGTAAAAAAATAGAAGTAAAAGCTGAAGACGGCACCGTATCAACCGTAGAAGGCAAACACATTATTATCGCCACAGGCTCTAAATCTAGAGTGCTACCTAATTTGCCACAAGATGGTAAAAAAGTAATAGGCTACCGCGAGGCGATGACACTAGAATCACAGCCTAAAAAACTGGTCGTTGTAGGATCTGGTGCCATAGGTGTAGAATTTGCCTACTTTTATAACGCTATGGGAACCGACGTTACCATCGTCGAGTTTCAAGACCGCATTGTGCCTGTAGAGGATATAGAAATTTCAAAACAACTAGAACGCAGTTTTAAAAAGTCAGGAATTAACATCATGACTTCGAGCGAGGTGACGCACGTGGACACCAGCGGCGATGGCGTTAAAGTAACCATTAAAACTGCCAAAGGCGAAGAAACCATGGAAGCCGATGTGGTATTGAGCGCTGTGGGTATCGAGACAAACCTCACAGGTATAGGACTTGAAGAAGTAGGTATCGCCGCAGACCGTGGCAAAGTGCTTGTAAACCAATGGTACCAGACAAACATACCTGGCTACTATGCTATAGGCGATATTACCGCAGGTCCAGCACTTGCCCATGTTGCCAGCGCCGAGGGTATTTTGTGTGTCGAGAAAATTGCCGACTTGCATGTAGAACCACTAGATTATGGCAACATCCCGGGTTGTACTTATTCCACACCCGAGATTGCTAGTGTGGGAATGACCGAAGCACAAGCTATTGAAGCAGGACATGAAATTAAAGTAGGTAAATTCCCATTTAGCGCCAGTGGTAAAGCACAAGCAAGCGGTGCAAGCGATGGTTTTGTAAAAGTAATTTTTGACGCAAAATATGGCGAGTGGTTAGGCTGCCACATGATAGGCGCTGGCGTTACCGACATGATTGCAGAGGCTGTCGTGGCGCGTAAACTTGAAACCACAGGTCACGAGATCCTTAAGTCGGTCCACCCACACCCTACCATGAGCGAGGCTGTGATGGAAGCTGTTGCCGCTGCTTATGACGAGGTGATACATTTGTAAATATTCTTAAACAATTGGCTAAAGACCGCCGCGCGTAAAGCGTAATGCAAAGGAGCATAGGGGCTGTGTTGTTGCTTTTTTGAACACCAGCTTTTTAGTTAGCACGCTTTACAGCAGTGAAGATTGCCAGTATAATGACATAACCCCCGAAAGACATAACAGGCCTTTCGGGGTTTTATGTTTAAAAGTGAGCGATATAGTTTATCTATGAGTTACATACTTGCTACGTGCCTAAAGCCAAAATCCCTAATGCATAACCCTTTAACCCAAACCCACTGATAACGCCAGCTGCGTGTTTTGAAATATAGGAAACGTGTCTAAACTCCTCGCGATTCATCACGTTAGATATGTGCACCTCTACCACCTGCACATTGATACCCGCAACCGCATCGCCTATCGCTACCGATGTATGCGTATAACCACCAGCATTAAGAATGATTCCTTGTACCCCGTCTTGCGCAGCCGCGTGCAAGGCATTAATAAGCTCGCCCTCTACATTAGACTGTACATAACTCAGTTCGTGGTTAGGAAACGTTTGTCGCAGCACTTTAAAATAATCTAAGAATGTTTGAGAACCATAAATTTCAGGCTCACGGGTACCTAAAAGATTCAGGTTGGGTCCGTTAATAATGCGTATTTTCATGGTAGAAAGATAGTTTTAATATCGCTTTCGCGAAAGCGAGACCCCTAAAAAGCAAACCATAAAACCAACCAAATAATGAACTAAATACACATTTTAAAAAACCAAACCCCGCAATTGGTCCAAAAATCGATACTTCTTTAAGACCTTTACACCATGAATTGGGATATTGCTATTACTTCTTTTTTACAATATGCACGTTTAGAGCGCAGTATGGCGGCAAACTCGATACTTGCCTACAAGCGCGATTTGCAAAAATTAAATACATGGTTGCAAACGACAGCGAGTAGCGATACCCCCGCAAGCATTAACAGCGAGACGATGCGGTTCTATATTTATGAACTTGCAAAAAATGTAGAAAAGCGCTCACAGGCACGAGCGATGAGCAGTTTGAATGCATTTTTTAGGTACCTTATATTAGAAAATTACCGCAAGGATAATCCCATGGAACTTATTGAAGCTCCTAAATTGGGGCGGTCGCTCCCCGATACTTTAAGCACACAAGAAATAGATCTACTTATTAACGCGATAGACCGCTCTACACCGCAAGGCGAGCGCAACCGTGCCATTATAGAGACACTTTATGGCTGCGGGTTGCGGGTAAGTGAACTACTCGCGCTGCGTTTAAGTGATTTGTTTTTTGAAGAAGGATTTATAAAAGCGACTGGTAAAGGCAACAAAGAGCGATTTGTACCCATAAGCGATTTTACCATAAAGGTTATTAACCTGTATATAAAACAAATACGTGTCCACGAGCAACCTAAACCAGCGCACAAAGACACCCTATTTTTAAATCGACGCGGCGCAGCACTTACCCGCGCGATGGTTTTTCACATCATTAAAGAGTTAGCCATAAAAGCAGGGATTCAAAAAACCATAAGCCCCCACACCCTGCGGCATTCATTTGCCACACATTTATTAGAAAATGGGGCAGACCTGCGATCCATACAACTTATGCTAGGTCATGAGAGCATCACCACGACCGAAATTTACATGCACGTGGACCGTGTGCACCTTACTAAAATCATGGAAAAGCACCACCCCAGAGCCTAAATATGTAAATCTTGTCCTGTATAAAATTACATTTATTTTAAGTTGGGTTGTTTGGTGTACGCTTTCGCGAAAGCTAACTTTACCGAAAAAAATTTATGAAAACACTTACATTTAAGAATGGCGACCAGCTTGCTGCCATAGGCCTAGGAACCTGGAAATCCAGACCGGGCGAGGTGAAACAAGCGATTGTCACAGCCCTAGAATTGGGTTATACTCATATAGATTGCGCATCGATTTATGGCAACGAAAAAGAAATAGGCAAGGCCTTTAACGAGGTTTTTTCTAAAGGGAACATAAAAAGAGAAGATGTGTTTATCACTTCAAAACTTTGGAACAATGCCCATTTACCTGCCGATGTGGCTCCTGCTTTAAAACAAACCCTGACCGATTTACAACTGGATTATCTAGACCTGTACCTGATGCACTGGCCGGTTGCTTTTAAACCAAATGCTATAAACGCAAGTGGACCAGATGATTATCTAACACCGCAAGAGGCACCAATTATAGACACGTGGAATGCGATGATTGCCCTAAAAGAACAAGGCCTTGCAAAACACCTGGGGGTGTCTAATTTTTCAGTAAAAAAGCTAGAAGATTTATTAGAAAAAACAACCGAGGTGCCTGAAATGAATCAAGTAGAATTACATCCGTTACTACAACAAAACGAACTCCTTTCATATTGCCGCCACAACGGGATTCATCTCACAGCCTACTCGCCGCTAGGAAGTGGCGACCGCAGCGAGGGAATGAAACAAGCAAATGAACCCAATATGTTTGCTCTAGAAACCATACAACAGCTTGCTGCTAAACATCATGCGACCGCAGGACAGGTGCTTATTGCATGGTCTGTCATGCGCGGGACTGCGGTAATTCCTAAATCTACAAATGCAGGGCGTATGAAAGAAAATCTAGACGCTGCAAGCATAAACTTTGATTTAGATGACATGAATAACCTTGCTGCACTAGACAAAGGATATCGATATGTAACAGGCAAATTCTTTGAAGTTCCCGAAAAAGGCTATGCTAATTTATATGATGAATAGCTGTGCAGTGAACTTTGGGTTTTGTTTTGTTCATGGAAAACAAATAACCTGAACAGTCCCATTATAAATCCACAAAAAAACCGCAACTTTTAAAGGCTGCGGTTTTTTAGTTTATTGGAATAAACGATCATTATCTGGCAATATTCACCGCCCTTGTCTCGCGTATCACCGTTACTTTCACTTGACCAGGATAAGTCATGTCGGTTTGAATTTTTTGTGATATTTCAAAAGAAAGTTGTGCGGCGCGCTCGTCACTTATTTTTTCACTTTCTACAATCACACGCAACTCGCGACCCGCCTGAATAGCATATGCTTTTTCTACACCACCAAAACCGAATGCAATATCTTCTAAATCTTTTAAACGTTGTATGTAGGAATCCAACACTTGTCTGCGGGCGCCTGGTCTTGCACCACTTATCGCATCACACACCTGCACAATAGGCGATAGTAACGAGGTCATTTCTATCTCGTCATGGTGTGCCCCAATGGCGTTACAAACCTCAGCTTTTTCACCAAATTTTTTTGCCAGGTTCATACCTAGAATAGCGTGCGGGGTTTCGTCCTCGGCTTCGGGTACTTTACCTATATCGTGTAATAGACCTGCTCGTTTTGCCATTTTAGGATTAAGACCTAATTCGGCAGCCATGGTGCCGCACAATTTTGCCACTTCCCTGCTGTGTTGCAACAAATTTTGTCCATAAGAAGATCGGTATTTCATGCGACCTACCATTTTAATAAGTTCGGGATGCAAGCCGTGTATTCCTAAATCCACCACGGTGCGTTTACCTACTTCTATGATTTCCTGATCGATTTGTTTTCGTGTTTTTTCTACAACTTCCTCGATGCGCGCTGGGTGTATGCGGCCGTCTGTAACTAATTTGTGCAGTGATAAACGAGCCACCTCACGACGTACCGAGTCAAAGCAGGATAATATGATGGCATCTGGCGTGTCGTCAACAATAATCTCTACACCAGTCGCGGCTTCAATAGCACGTATATTACGTCCCTCGCGCCCTATGATGCGACCTTTTACCTCGTCACTTTCTAAGTTAAATACCGACACGCAATTTTCAACAGCTTCCTCGGTACCTATACGTTGGATGGTGTTAATAACTACCTTGCGTGCTTCTTGCGTTGCTGTAAGTTTAGCTTCTTCTATGGTGCTTTGAACGATGCTCATCGCCTCGGACCGGGCGGCATCTTTAAGCGACTCAACCAATTGTTTTTTGGCATCCTCGGCGCTCATGCTGCTTATGACCTCGAGTTGTTTTACTTGAGAAGCGTGCAGTTTATCAATTTCACTTTTTTGTTTAAAAATAGACTCTCGCTTTTCTTCTAGTTCTTTAAGTTGAGACTCTAATTTTTGGGTAAGTACTTTATTGGTTGCCAGCTCGCTAGACACTTTAGATTCCTTATCGCGTATGCGTTTCTCGGCCTCGCTCATTTTTTTCTCGCGTCCCAAAATGTCAGATTCGTGCTGCGATTTTAGTTCGATAAATTTTTCTTTGGCCTTAAAGGTTTTTTCGTTTTTAATGCGTTCACCTTCTACCTCGGCTTCTTTTATTAATGCCTTGGCCTCTTGCTTTGCTTCTTCAACAATTTTTGAGGCTTTTGTTTTTTCTAAGGATTTAGCTACTAGGTACCCCACTAGGGCACCTATTAATAATGCTATGATAGCAACCAGAATGATATTATTTTCCATAATTAATTTTAAAAAAAAACCTGCATCTGTTTATTAGTTTTGAATGAACTCCCTAAAAAACGTTTAAGGTTAACGAGTTGCTTAAGGATCCGGCATATACAACGGGCATGCTTTTACAACCGCGACTCACCTTCTTTAAAGAATTAAGTGTTGAGTTCATCAAAAATGAAACAAATACAGGTAGTAACTGTTTGTTTATAAAGAACGTTTAAGATTGCTGTGCATCCAGCAGTTTTTCTAGGGCTTCTATGTGCTCTAGGGCTTCTTGCAAGTCTGCACTTTTATCTATAGTTTTTTGCTCGGCTTTTGCAGCAAACTGCAGGGCACACATGGCAAGCACATCTTGCTTATCACGCACCGCATAACTGCGTTCGAGCTGTTTTAACATGGCTTCAATATTTGCAGCAGCCTTGCGCAAACCCTCTTCTCGAGAAGGCTCTATGGTGAGCGGGTAAACCCGATCGGCAATGGAAATTTTTATTTTTAACTTATCTTCCACTTTTTAGGCTAGTTGTGCAATACACTGTTCAATATCTTTTACAAGTGCATTTATTTTGAGCTTTGTTTTTGTTTTATATTCATCACTACCTAACATAGCATTTGCAGTTTTAAGGGCGGCAATGTCCTGGGACATGGTTTCTAGTTCACCTTTTAAAGCGAGGTTGTCGCTTTCAAGATTTGCATTTACTTGCTCTTTTTGGTAAACTGCCTGTTGCAATTTTGCATTTTCCTCTAGTAAACTATTGACTTTTAAAGTAATAGTTTTTAATCTGGAAGCTAACTCTTGCATACTACAAACTTTATGCTGTTTACACAAATTTATACTTACTGTAAGACTTCTCAAACTTTTATGGAACAAAGTTTGAATTAAGGTTTGCAGCGTGCCGTTTACCTGACTATATTTAACTTATGCTTATCAATAAATCATTTTTTTGGGTACTCCTTTGTTTTTTGATTCCTCGCTTTGGCGAAAGCCAAAACAACGCCACCTATCCACAGGATTATTTTATAAACCCGCTAGATATTGAATTGCGACTTGCTGGATCTTTTGGCGAGTTACGGTCCAATCATTTTCACAGTGGCTTAGATTTTAAGACCAATCAGGTTACTGGCCTGCCCGTATATGCGGCCGCAAGTGGCTATGTAAGCCGTATTAAAATACAGCATTATGGGTATGGAAAAGCGCTTTACATCACACACCCTAATGGGTATACGACGGTTTATGCACATTTAAGCAAATTCTCACCTCGCATAGAAGCCTATGTAAAGCAACAGCAATATGTTAAAGAAAGCTATGAAATAGAATTATTTCCAACAGATTTAGATTTGCGCGTAGACCAAGTCGAGGTAGTTGCATACTCTGGTAATACGGGTGGTAGTAGTGGGCCGCACTTGCATTTTGAAATACGCGATGCAAAAGAGTTTATTATCAATCCGCTGCTTTTTGGTTATAAAATAGCCGATTCAAAAAGTCCTGTTATAAAACAAATGATCGTTTACCCACTGGACGAGAACAGTACGGTAAATGGCAAGCGAGAACCCTATCAATCGCGATTAATCACACAGCAAAACGGAAAGCTTAAAGCAGAACAAATCAAAGCCTATGGAAATATTGGGATAGGAATCAATACGATAGACTACATGGATTTTGAAAATAATCAAAACGGAGTTTACAGCATTTTTACACATATTAACGGGTCTAAAAATTTTGAAATGGTGTACGATCGCTTTTCTTTTGACGAGACGCGTTATATCAACCAGTTGATAGATTATTCGTTTTTTAAAGAACATAAATCTCGAGTTTCCAGACTTTATGTGCCCGAGGGCAGCCCGCTAGGTCTTTATCGCAATGCTATAAATAACGGTAAACTCACCATGATAGAACCCGGTCTCACGCACATTTACAACATAGAAGTAAGCGATAAAGCAGCAAACACCAGTGTCATTACTGTAGATATTATCAACGATGTTAAACCTGAACCCGCACCCATAAAGGACAATGCAAACCTCATTTTTGTTAATCACAACATGAGTTTTAGTCAAAGCTTTGGAAGGTACAGCCTGACCATACCTGGTGGTGCCCTTTATGAAAATGCACTGCTAGCAATCACCGAAGAAAATGACAAACTAATCATACATAAAGACGTGATTCCTGTACACAAAAACATGACCATCACCTATGACATGACAGCAAAAAAAGACGATAATCTTAACCAGTATTATATAGGAGAAGTGCAACCGTGGGGCACTGTGTACCACCTTAACTCAAAACTTAAAGGAAATGTCTTGAGCGCCACCACACGCAATTTTGGTACCTACACGGTCGCTAAAGACGACACATCACCTACTGTCGAGCCGCTGAACTTTAAAAATGAGATGTGGATAAGTAAATTGGGGACACTTAGAGTAAAAATAGACGACAAGCAGTCTGGCATAAGCGGTTATCGAGCGACGTTAAACGGCGACTTTATTCTTATGGAATATGAAAGTAAAGACAAACTACTCGTACACGATTTAGCAGACAATATCGTTAAAGAAGGAGAAAATCTTCTTAAAATTATCGTCACCGATAATGTAGGAAATAGCACTACTTTTACCGCTGTTGTACATTATAAGAGCTAAAAACACCTTTTGAAAAAGTTAATAATCCTCGTTCTTCTTTGCTTTAATTTATTAAGCATTGCGCAAACCGCCATCATCAATGGTATCGTGCTGGACGAAAACCAACAGCCCGTTGCTAACGTCAACATCGCCATAGAAAACAGCACAACAGGCACCATGACCGATGGCACCGGGGCCTACTCGCTCGTGGTACCGGCTGGCACCGCAATTACCATTAGATTTACCAGTATCAACTTGCAGCCCATCGTTTTACAAAACTTGATCTTACAAAAAAATGAGGTGTTTGAGTTTAACGCAGTCATGAAAGTGAATGTTGAACAAATTGGGCAAGTTGTTATAAACCGTCGCAAAACGAGAGAATTTGCAGGAATTAGTACCATAGAACCCGCTGTAATACGTAAAATTCCGGGCGCCCAACCCGGTATTGAAAACATTTTAAAATCCTATCCAGGGGTTGTAAGCAATAACGAGTTAAGCACACAATACGGCGTGCGTGGTGGTAATTATGACGAAAACCTGGTGTACATAAACGAGATAGAAGTCTATCGACCCTTTTTAATACGCAGTGGGCAACAAGAGGGATTAAGCTTTGTAAATTCTGACATGGTGCGTGATGTGTCATTTTCTGCAGGTGGTTTTCAGGCAAAATACGGTGATAAAATGAGCTCGGTGCTGGATATTGAATACCGCCGTCCCACCAGTTTTGCCGGTGGTGTAGACGCTAGTCTTTTAGGTGTAAATGCGTTTGTAGAAGGTGACGCTTTCGCGAAAGCGGGAACGGCCATACTCGGGCTGCGATATAGAGACAACTCGTTACTTATAAACTCACAAGAAACGCAAGTCAACACGGCTCCGCGATTTGTAGACGCACAAACCTACCTGACCTACCGGCTAAGCCCAAAATTTGAATTGAGCATTTTAGGAAACATCGCTATTAACAGCTATGAATTTGCACCGCTGGACAGGCAAACAAATTTTGGAACAGTACAAGAACCGCGGGCGCTTGTGATAGACTATGCAGGTCGAGAGGATGACCAGTATGAAACCTATTTTGGCGCACTTAAAGGCAGTTATGACGTCAATGACGCGCTTAATTTAAGATTTATTGCCAGCACCTACCTCGCACAAGAGCAAGAACATTATGACATCCTAGCGCGATATGGCTTGGGCAGGCCCAATACCAATATAGGTGGCGATGACCTGGGGCAAGTAGATTTTACGACTGCCATCGGGTCTGAATTAGAGCACGGTCGCAACGACCTGGATGCACTTATCGTGAATGTAGAACAACGTGGAACGTGTAAAATACCCAGCACCAAAAAAGATAAAGACCTGATAGACTGGGGTGTAAAATATACCTATGAAGATATAAGAGACCGGCTGCGAGAATACACGGTTATAGACAGTGCTGGATTTAACGTGAGACCGCCACGACCCGAGTTTGCAAATGATCAACCCTACAACAGTTTTGCTGGACCCCTGGTACCATTTTTAAGCGTTCGAGCCAATAACGATGTGCAAGTAACACGAGCACAACTGTATGCCCAATACAGCAGCCGCGGTTATATAAAAGATCATGAGGTATACTGGAATGCTGGCGCGCGTGTACATGTGTGGAATGTAAATGGTGACGGGATAGCGAGCACCACGCAAGCCGTGTTTTCTCCAAGAGCACAGGTGGCTATTAAACCAGCATGGCAAAAAACAGATATGCTTTTTAGACTAAGCAGCGGCTTGTATTACCAGCCACCCGTTTACCGGGAATTGCGCAATCAACAGGGCGAGGTAGTACCCGATGTAAAAGCACAGCGCTCTTTTCATATAGTAGCTGGTAACGACTGGAGCTTTTTGTGGAATGGCAGGCCGTTTAAGTTAACAAGCGAGGCTTATTATAAAAATCTAAGTAACGTTAATACCTATACACTAGAAAATGTGCGTATACGCTACCGTGCAAATAATGACGCGACAGCTTATGCCTATGGACTGGATTTGCGCATAAACGGTGAGTTTGTGCCAGGAACCGAAAGCTGGATATCCTTAGGTTATTTAAAGACTGAAGAGAACTTAAACGACCGCGGTTTTATAGCCCGGCCTATGGACCAGCGCCTTAAATTTGCCATGCTGTTTCAGGATTATGCGCCTAATGTGCCCAACTTAAAATTGTATTTAAACCTGAATTACAACACCGGTTTACCAGGTGGCTCGCCCGATTTTGCCGATCCTTATGACTTCCAGTTTAGGCTTAAAGATTATGTGCGCACCGATATAGGTGTCAATTATGTACTGCAAGGCGAAAAAAGAGCAAGTAAGACCTTTAGCAATTTTGAAGAAGTGACCATAGGTGCCGAAATCTACAACCTTTTTGACTTCCAAAACACAATCACCAATATATGGGTGCGCGATGTAGCAAGCAGTCAGCAGTTTGCAATCCCTAACTTTTTAACACCACGGGTATTTAATGTGCGATTGGTAGCAAGATGGTGATAAACAATGATTGTGTTACTGTGCGTAGATATATTCTTTAAGCACATCCACCACATAGTCCAATTCGTCTTTTGTATTAAAGATGGAAAAACTAAATCGCAAATTGGGTTTATTGAGATCCTCGTTACTTAAAATTTCAGAAAGCACGTGGGAACCTAGCTGGCTACCGCTTTGGCAAGCACTGCCTTTAGAACAGGCGATTCCTTTAAGGTCTAGGGTAAATAAAAGCATTGCTGCCTTTTGTGCATCACAAGGTAAACACACGTTGAGTAAGGTATAGGTGCTGTTGTCGCTATCACCGCAATTACCGTTGAATTTTATACCTGGAATTTCTTGGGTAAGCTTTTCCTTAAAGTAGGCTTTTAGGTCTTGTACATAAGCGCGTTCTTCCTGCAGTTGTTTGTAGGCCATGCTCAAGGCTACATCCATACCGGTAATGTTATGAACACCCTCGGTCCCTGCACGTATGCCACGTTCTTGTGAACCGCCAAATATAGAAGGTTTAAGCCCAGTGCCTTTACGCACAAAAGCAAAACCTACCCCTTTAGGCCCGTGAAATTTATGTGCACTTACCGCAGTAAAGTCTACGGGTATTTCTTTTAAATCTATTTCATAATGACCTATGGATTGCACACAATCACTGTGAAACAATGCACCATATTTTTTACACAACGCACCTACCCGTGCTATATCCAACTTATTGCCTACCTCGTTATTAATATGCATCAGGCTTACCAGCGTTTTTTTATCGCTGCTTGCGAGCTCCTTTTCTAATTGCTCATAAGACGGCGTGCCACAAGGCATGAGGTCTAAGTAGACAACCTCTGTAGCATATTTTTCTTTACAATGTTCTACAATATACAAGACGGCGTGATGTTCTATTTTTGAGGTAATGATGCGCGTCACCTGTAAATCTCGCACACAACTGTGGATGGCAAGATTATCAGCCTCGGTGCCGCCTGATGTGAAAATAATTTCGGCTGCAGTAACGTTTAATTGCGCGGCGATATTTTTGCGGGCTGTTTCTATAAGCGCCTTAGCCTTGCGACCATAACTGTGGGTAGAGCTGGGATTCCCATAAACGTCTCCCATCACGGCAACCATGTGGGTAATAACTTCGGGGCGTATTTGTGTGGTCGCAGCGCTGTCTAGATAAACCTGTTTCATGACGCAAATTTATGATAAATGAGTGGATTAGATTCTATGCTACAAGCCTGTGATACGCTATTTTTGTTGTTATGAAAAAAATATTTTTGTTAATCATCCTTATGGTGTTAGGGTCTAGTTGCGACGATGGTGAGATCATCGTGCAAAACCTAGCCTTTACAAACGTAAATGTAGAGGTATGCAACGTGGTGCAAACCAGCCCGACATCCAGATCCTATGTTTTTTACAAACTGGACCGCACAAATAACGAAAGCATATCCTTAGAACTCACGATTCCCGACAACCTGCTAGAGGTAAATGGCACCTACGGCCCGTATCCTTTAAACAACACAAATCGTATAGAATACCGCAAGTTTAATAGCCAGCCGCCTACAAATTATTTTTGTAACAGTGTACCCAGCACAAGCCCCACTGTTTCACAAATATTTATATCCACAGGTGGTACCGTAACCATAGAAACCATCACCGAAACCGAAGACGATAACGACGGGATACCTGCCGAAATCGAGGGATTTACCGCCGATACCGACGGCGATGGAATCCCCGACTATCTGGACGACGACGACGACGGTGATAATGTACCCACGATAGAAGAAGGCGTTATTATTATTGACGGTGTCATCTCACCTTTAAGCAGAGATACTGATGGTGACGGCATATACGACTATCTGGACAATGATGATGATAATGATGGTGTGTTAACGATACAAGAAGACTTAAATCGTGACTTAAATCCTGCCAACGACTTGCAGCTTAATGGTTTACCAGCCTACTTAGACCCAGCAACACGTATACCAGCCAGTCCAGCGATAACCACCTATCGCGTTAACACCACGGTGGGTAACAAGCGGGTAGTGATTACCATAAGCAATTTAACCCTAACCAGCGATGGGGCCGAGATTATACAGCAGCAATATAATTTTGGCACCTACATCACGCCCCAGCGACAAATACTGCGGCAGCCTACATTTTAGGATTTTGGAAAATATAGATTTCGGTGGCACCTTTACCATACTTTTGAAAATCGGCATCATAAAATGTGATTTCAGGGTATCTAGAAAATAGATATTCTAATTCGGTACGCAATACCCCTGCACCTATCCCATGGATAAAAACAAGCTTAGGAATGCGCTCGCGTTTTGCCCATTCTATCTTGTGCCTGGCAGTCTCTAGTTGCAGGTTTAGCATGTCATAGGCATCCATGCCTTTTTCACTTTTTACCAGCTGGTGTATGTGTAAATCCACCTCTACTGCGGGTATTTGCGCTGCTTTTTTACGCGAGATTGCTCGCACTTTACCTGTTTTTTTTAGGGGTTCTTCTTTAAATTCTACCCGATCTATGTGCATTTTTAAATCGGGTACCACCTCGTTTGTTGCATATTCTAGGGTAAGTCCGTCATGCGTGTGGATGGTTAGGGTGTTCGCTTTCGCGAAAGCGACTACCCCACAAATATCCTCGTCTATAACCGCCACCCGGTCACCTATTTTAAACCGATGTATCATGAGCGTCGTCGTCATTAGGAAGTGTGGATGATGCATTTCTAGACAAACTAAAGCGGTAGGCACCCAGCATTAAGCAACCTACAGCCAGTAATTGCGATACAAGCAACCACAAGCCTTGTACAAATGCGGTGGCTGCAAGCGCTATAAATCCCAGCAACAGTATAAAAACATTAAGTTGTTTATAACGAGTTGATTTCATCGAATTATTGTTATTAAAATCTTAAATAAATTCCAAAAAAGAATTAGCTTTACACTGTCCTTTAATAAATGATGTAAAAGTATGGTTTTATCATTACTACAAACAATAGCGCGCTGCGAGAAAAAAAGTGTGTTTTCCTGCCTATTAGCGTGTATCGCGTTTCCTGCCATAGGCCAGGTACAGGTTAAACCAGCATCTTTTATCTATTCTAAAGGTTCTAACATTTATGTAAAAGATGCCATTACCCTAGAAGGAAATTCGCACATTTATTTGCGCAAAGAGGCGCAGCTTGTACAAGGAAACAATGTACCCAACGCTGGTACTGGGAATTTATCTGTTTTTCAAGAAGGCGCTGCAAACAACTTTACGTATAATTACTGGTCGGCACCGGTGGGTGTCACAACCGGAACAGGAAATCAAGGTTTTTTATACACTCAGTTAAAATATCCAGTTTTACAGCCTGGTTTTAAAGCAAACACAGTAACGAGTACCAATCCTTATAGTAGCCTAAGCACCAATTTAGTTACAGCTGCCGAAGATCCATTAATCTTACCCATAGGCGATCGCGACGGGCTTACCGATTTACAAACTGTTGCTGGAAGCACCATTACACAAACACGACGACTAAGCATTGCTAGTCGCTGGTTGCACTCTTATCCTGTAGACGGGACAGGATATGGTAGTTGGAGGAATATTTCAGTTGCACCTAGCGTTGCCGCAGGTTATGGATTCACGATGAAAGGAGTGACTCCATCAACCGATACAACCAGAGAATTTAATTTATCAGTAACCCCCGTTAATGGCATTGTAAGTCAGCGTTACGATTTTAGAGGCCGGCCTAACAATGGCAACATACAGGTACAAATACGTACCGACGCCTTTTCGCTCGTAGGGAATCCATACCCCAGCGCGCTGGACTTAAAAAAGTTTCTCATAGATAATACCAATGTTGATGGTAGTGGCATTCTAATTCCTTCAACTTCTAAAATTGATTCACAAATTCTTTTTTGGGAATCTATTCCCACTACTCATTTGCTTGTAGAATACGATGGTGGCTACGCGTCGTATATACCAGGTAGTAGAAATCTAGATATAGAAGATGGCATGTACACGCCGGCAACATATAAACGTTATGATGCAAGTGGGAATGTGATAGGAAACTCAGGTAATACTAATAACAGTGTTTATACTGGACCTGTTAGCCGCCGCTATGCCGCTGTAGGACAGGGTTTTGTAATTACTAGAAAGTCCGCTAGTGGCTTTACAGGTAGTTCACAGGAAACCGCTACCTTTAACAACAGCCAGCGACGTTTTTTCAAAGAAAACGGCAATCAATCAATTTTTCAATTAGGACCTGGTGGTGGTACAGTGACGCAGTCCACCCCATTTGTGCGTTCTAAAATAAACTTAACCGCGGTGGTCAATGACCTGTATGTGCGCAGTTTTATTCTTGCCTTTGGTAACGATTCTACCGATGGGCTGGACTGGGGTCTCGAGGCCGTTATAGACCACAACCTGCAAATAAATGATGTGTACATGCCACAGGATGGCCAGCGGTTAATTATTAAAACGATACCCTTTGATGTCACCAAAAAAATACCTGTAGGCTTTGTTTTAAGAGACCCGAGTACTTTTGAACTTTCTGTTGCATCGCTAGAACAATTTGACACACCTCTTATCTTACTGCACGACACCTTAAACGGTGCCGTGTACGATCTTAAGAATGGCACGGCGACCATCGCACTACCTGCGGGAACGTATAACGATCGCTTTGAAATTGTTTTTCAGCAACCTGCTACGCTATCAACTGGGTCTGCATTACTATCTAATGCGATTGATGTTTTTCAAAACAACAATCAGCAATTGCTAACCGTATTCAACCCAACGCTGCGAGAAATTAAAAACATTGCGCTCTATGACCTTGCAGGCCGTTCTATTGTATCCCAGCAAACGACGGCACAAGACAGTTACACCTTTGACACCGCCACCTATAGCAGCGGCATTTACCTGGTTAAAATTACCGATACCAGCAACAACAGCACCACCGAAAAAGTAAGTATTAGCAATTAATATGTTTTTGACCACTGGCGACGATAGCTGGATGCTGCCATGCATGAGTAAACAACTCACGCAAATGGATTGTCCTGGTTGCGGCATACAGCGGTCTATTGCACATTTGTTGCATGGCGAGTGGGGTGCAGCATTTATGATGTATCCCGGTATTTTTCCGTTGGTGTTTTTATTTGGCTTTTTAGCATTTGACTGGTTTGTTCCAACAAAACATGGCGAAAAAATTAAAATATGGACCACCGTCCTCACCATAGGAACAATCGTTACCAGTTATGTCATGAAATTTATTTAACAAGCCAAAAGCACATTTCTTTACCTGTACTAGATGGTAGTATATAAAGACTGCATCATCCCAGTATGTTTGTGCTTTCCAGCAAACAGGCACAGTTGCCGTGGGTAAAAAATTTAAGCCTTTTACCTATGTGAGCAACACACCAATGAAGTAAAAAAGTGGTGTGCGTATGTAACGAATTTGCCATGTTTAAAACTAACAAGCAGGCGTTTTTAAAACTCAGTTTGTTTAAAATTACGCTTAAATGATGTATTTTTAAAATTCTAAAACCAAAAAACATTTTACCATGCAAAAACTGAATACCACCGTTGTTTACATTTTATCAGTAGTCGGATTTTTATGCTGCTGGTTATACGGCTTAGGAACTGTAGCCGCAATTATAGCTGTCGTTTTAGCTACTAAAGAATTGAACAAATATAAACTCGCGCCCGATGCATACACCAATGGGCCAGCGATGAAAACAGCAAGAATCGTTGCTTATGTGGCGCTTGTGTTGTCATTCATAGGACTTATTCCAGTAGTTTTTTATCTGGTAAATCCATGCGCATTTTGGGATTGGTATTTAGGAATTATTGCCAACAACCCTGGAGTAACCGAAGAACAATTAGCCCCAATTTATGAGTATATGGAGGCTAGTGGCTGTCGATAATTATAAGGCACTTTAAGAAAATAGCGTGAATCATCCATTGTAATTAAATTTTCACATTTAATACTTTGTGCATTCATCTTAAATCTTTTTAGGAAAACCCCGTTTTTTGCCGTTATGGGTCATTTTCGGGGTTTTTGTATGCTAGAACTATAACAAAACCCTTGAATTTACAAGGGTTTTAGTGTTTTAAGAGTGTGCCTGATTATGATTTAGCTTTCATAGCAATTGGTGGAGAAAAGAAATTTATTTCGGAACTTGTAAGAAAGAATAAAAATGAAATTTACCAAATTGAACTTTGAAAAAAAACGTGCTACAACAACTAGGATACTGGCTACAACAATTTCGTAAAGTAATGAATTAAAAGTAATAACACAAGATAAACCAATCGCTAAACAGACAAGAATACTTGAGTATTCCCTATTAAATTTTGAACTACCAAATGCTCCGTCCTTCCCTTGCATGTGAGACCACACAGTATTTATTTGCGCGTATCTACAAGGCATGTAGTAAATAAGCCAAAAGAAGTTTGTAAATTTCGACCTATAAATTACAAGTACATTTTGGTTTTAATACAAAAAAACTTTGTG
>DAIRDE010000038.1:2086-27097 GCA_036796335.1 Nonlabens sp. | reverse complement strand
AATAGCTGTTTGCGATGGTATGTAGTTGTTGTTTGTTGATGGATAGTTTAGTATTAAGTATTATGTATTAAGACTGGAGAGATGAGAGGTTAGAAATGAGATGTTAGAGTTAGACGTTAGATATCAGATTTTAGACTTTTTTCTTGCTTCTTGTTTCCTGCCTCTTGTTTCTTGATTCTTAACTCTTGATTCTTGGCTATTGTTTCTTGAATTTAGGCTACAAACTCATAACTCTGAACTCATAACTTACAATTCATAATTCTTCATTCAAAATTCTGAATTAAAAAGACTCTGGTCTATAATATTTTACAGGATCGCCGCCGCCCCATAAAATATAAAGTCTGGAATCTGTTTGCTCTAGCAGTCGGCCGCGTGCGGTGGCATCGTCATACATGATGGTGATGCTGTCTTTTTTAATGGTGTATTTTCCCTCGCGATTGGTGTTAGTAATGACCGTGTTGTCGTTTTTAAAAACAATAAAACTGGTTGTTTCTGCAGGCATGTTGGTGAGCCATTTGCCATACAGGTTAGGCACATTAAATTCTTGGGTCATGCCGCTGTAATTTGCATCTTGTAAGGTTTTTATGGGAATGACGCGAGACGAGCAGGCGCTAAAAATGAACACTGCAAGTATAAATTTTAGAAGGTTTTTTGTTGTCATTGGATATCATTTTACTTTTTCACAAACACCATACAATGTTGCCAAGGTAGGTTTTCTATATTTTTCTTTAATTTAAAACCATTTGCCTCAAATTCTTTTACGGCCTGCTTTTCACTCATTTTGTGAATGGTTTTTATGGGGATGCTGGGGTCTTCTAGACGGTACTCGACGAGGTAAATTTCGCCATCTTTTTTGAGTGCCTGCGCCATAGATTGTATCATTTCTACCGGGTGGCTAAACTCGTGATAGACGTCTACCATCAGTATTTTGTTTGTGCTGTTTGCGGGTAGATTGGTCGTTTGCACATCGCCTAAAATCGGGATGACATTCTTTAATTTTAAATCTTCTTTTCGCAGCTGGATTACGTCGAGCATTTCGGGTTGTATGTCCACGGCATAAATTTTACCAGTGGTACATTTTTCAACCATTTTAAATACGTGGTAACCAGATCCTGCGCCTATATCGGCGACCACGTCGTCAGGTTGTATGTTCATGTTTTCAAGTAGTGTGACGCTATTTTCTTCTTTTTCGCGTTCTGGGCGTTCTAGCCATTCCATGCCTTGAAACCCCATCACGTGGGCTATTTCTCGACCCATATACCACTTACCTATACCGTTATAATCGCCGTCTTTGAAAATGTAATTGCTTCCTGTTTCAGCTTGGTTTTGAGTTTGAGCTGGTGCAGGCTGCTGCCCTTTGCAACTCCACAAACTGAGTAATACAAGAAGACTGAGTACATAAGTCAAGGTTTTGAATGTGTGCATATTAATCATCATTTAGAAAATCACCATCGGTCGGGATGAGTGCTTTTAGGTCGTCTAAGGTATTTGCTTCTTCTATAGGTTTGTCGTGTCTCCACCTGATAATTCTTGGGAAACGCGTCGCAACACCCGATTTGTGTCTTTTGCTAGGTGCGATGCCTTCAAATGCGATTTCAAAAACCAGCTGCGGTGTCACAGACCGGACGGGACCAAAACGCTCGAGGGTATTTTTCTTTATCCAGGCGTCCACTTGTTTAAATTCTACATCGGTAAGTCCAGAGTACGCTTTCGCGAAAGTGACCAATTCACCATCCTGCCACAACCCAAAGGTGTAGTCTGTGTACAAATTTGCCCGACGACCGTGGCCACGCATGGCATACGTAAGCACGGCATCTACAGATAATGGTTCTACTTTCCACTTCCACCAGTCGCCTTTTTTGCGACCTACCAGATAGGGGCTGTCATTTTTTTTAAGCATAAGCCCCTCAGATTTGCGCTCGCTGCTTTTTGCGCGTTCTTGCGCCATTTCTTCCCACGTGTTAAAGTGCATGGTTTCTGATAGAAGCAGGGGGAATTTTAAATTAGTGTCTTTTTGCAAAGCGTTTTGTGGTGCAATGTTGTTTACTAAATCATCTAGCAGCACCCGCCGTTTTTGAAAAGGTAAGTTTCTAATATCAGCGCCTTGCCATTCTAGTAAGTCATAAGCGACCAGTACCACAGGCACGTCTTCTAGCAATTTTTTACCTACTGTTTTACGGCCTATGCGTGTTTGCAAGTCATTAAAATTAAGTATTTCACCATTTTTGTAGGGTAGAATTTCGCCATCGATGACTGTCCCATTAGGAATCACACCTATAAACTGCTGGAATTCTGGATATTTATCGGTAACCAGTTCCTCACCTCGCGACCATACAAAAAGCTCGTCGCTGCGTATAATGGTTTGTGAGCGTATGCCGTCCCATTTATGCTCGGCGCTCCAGTTTGTAACATCGCCTAGGGATGACACCTCGCCTTCTATGGCATAAGCTAGGTAAAATGGGTATGGCTTACCACGCATGGCCACGTCGTTATCTTCATAAACTAGTTCTAGAAACGTGGTGTTCTCACCAGTCCAGCTGCCCATTAATTTGTGTGCAAGCACATCCTCATCAATGCCTGTTGCTTTTGATAATGCGCGGGTCATTAATTTTTGAGAGACGCCTATTCTAAAACCACCAGTCATTATTTTATTAAAAACAAATCGCTCATAATAATTGAGTTTTAGCCAGTTTTCTTGCAGGTAGCTTTTTTTTGCAGCGTCGTCTTTTTTGCGCAGGGCTATAAGTTCCTGGATGATTTGTGAGAGCGTCTTGTTAGACGACTCGTTTGTTGTGGGTAAAATCAGCGCGATGGTTTCGGCCAGGTCGCCCACAATGTGGTACGATTCTTCAAATAGCCACAGCGGTATACCACTAATTTGTGTTGCCCACTCGCGCATGAGTGTTGTGTTTACAGGTCGCTTGGGACGGCGGTGCGATAAAATAGCGATGGTCCACAGTTTATCGTCGTCACTAACTTCCTTAAAATAGTTGGTAAGCGCAGCCACTTTTAACGATGTTTTTGTTGTCCCATCGATCACCCTGATAAGTTCTGCAAACTTTTTCATGAGCGGTTTGTCTTGACTTGATTTGAGTTGTCCCCTGGGGCGGAATTCATACCGCCTCTAGGGTTTGTTCTTGTGTTTACATGGGCGGAATAAATCTCGCCCTTACCGTCTCGCGGTGTACCCATACTATCATCGACTTTTGCAGTTTCATCTTCGTCACCGCTTTCTTTCTCATTTAAGTTTTCACCCTCATACTGCGTGCGCTCGCTTATGGCGTTGAGTCCTTTTACCTCGCGCAAGTAGCGGGCAAAGATTTCTTGGTAACCGTGCGTGGTGATGACGTTTTCGCAACCGGTGGCGTCTATACTTTGCAGCAAACCGTCCCAGTCGCAGTGGTCAGACAATACAAAGCCTTTATCTACCGCCCTGCGACGGCGTGCACCCCTAAAAGTCATCCAGCCGCTGGCGCTGGCGGTTACATAGGGTACCATTTTACGCAGCCAGGTGGTGCCGTGAGCACTAGGTGGTGCGATGACGATGTTGCCAGCGAGTTCTTCTTTAGTCGTTTCTCGGGTTATTAAATAGGTAGGCGGGAAATCAATAAAACCTCGCAATACTTCGGTCATTTTATAAACTGCTCCATGGCAATAAATTTTCATGTGCGCGGTATCTATGTGTTTGATAAGGCGTTGTGCTTTTCCTAAAGAATACGCAAAAATAACCGAGGTGTTTCCAGAGGCGTTATTTTGTGCGCACCAAGCATTTACATCGTCCATAACCTGCTGTTGCGGTTGCCATTTAAATGCAGGTAGCCCAAAGGTGCATTCGGTAATAAATGTATCGCATTTTACGGCTTCATAGGGTGTGGAAATCCCGTCGTCTTCGGTTTTATAATCGCCTGTAAACACCCAGACCTGGTCCTTGTGTTCTACCCGTATCTGGCAGGCACCTGGTATATGACCGGCGGGATGGAAAGAAAATTTTACATTATTGATGAGTAAACGCTCGCCGTGATCGACACCCGAAACGTTAATATCACCTAACCGGTGTTTTATTATAGGCAGGTTATCGTGGTGCGTGATGTACTTTTTATGCCCCCACCGCGAGTGGTCGGTGTGACCGTGGGTGATAAGCGCCTTGTCAACAGGTTTCCATGGGTCTAGATAAACGCCCGCTTGTGGGCAGTAAATACCTTTATTTGTAAACTGCAATAGTGGCTTATTCATAAGTCCTAAAGTACTTACAAAAAAAGTAGCAACAAGATATTTAAGAAAGTTTTATTTATTACTCGGGGACTGCTAAACTGTCTACAGGCACGGTATATTTCGTTTTTAATTGCTGGTAAAGATTATCTATATTTTGTTGAAAGCCCAGCTTTTCATTAAGCTGCATGTGTAGTTGATCTATCGCTAGAATCATATCATTATATTTTTTTATGCGAGTAGCTTTGGGCATACTTTTATTTCTTAATGCAGCCGCATAAATACCTAATCTGGTTTGCAATACCACGAGTCTAGAAAGTATAGGTTGTTCTACAAGTGGCGATGGTACACTGGTGTACATGGATGCTGCATGGTCTATAAGACGTGTGGTCGCTGCTTTAGAGTGGTCATAATTTTCTAGCTCGGTTTTAAATTTTTGGTAAGATTCCCAGTTGCGGGTTGCCTGTTGTGCATCCTCAATAAGATTTATTTGGACCCGATTGTATTCTTTTCCTACTGCGTTAGATTGCTCATTTACAAGTTGTTGCTGCTGCTTTTTAGGCGTGCAAGAACTTATGATAATAGTAAATAAAAAGACAAGAGATAATTTCATGGTCGCGATCATGTGAGCGTTGCAAAGATGCTCATTTAAAATATAATTTAAAACACGTGTGTATTGACGGGGATTGTATAATTATAAGAGGCTTTTTAAAAGTATCGCGGTGGTGATTTGTTCGCTTTCGCGAAAGCGAACACCCTTAAAATCACTGTTGCTATTTTGCTAAAACTACCATCGTTGTAGTGCCCTATGTCTATCTTTGCCAAAAATTAAAAAATGGCAAAATCAATTCTCATTATAGGTGCTTGCGGTCAAATAGGTACCGAATTAACCATGATGCTGCGCAAAATGTATGGTGGTAAAAACGTGGTTGCGGCCGATATACGCGAGGGAAGTGCCGAGCTTATGGAGTCAGGACCTTTTGAGATTTTAGATGCGATGAACTCGTCACAAATAGATTCGGTTTGTGCGCAATACTTTGTAGATGAGGTGTATTTAATGGCCGCGATGTTAAGTGCAACGGGTGAAAAGTTTCCTAAAAAGGCATGGGATTTAAACATGAACTCGTTGTTTAATGTGCTAGATCTTGCAAAAGAAGGAAAGGTAAGCAAGGTGTTTTGGCCGTCCAGTATTGCTGTTTTTGGGCCCACAACACCTGCACAAAAAACACCACAAAAAACAGTGATGGAACCGTCTACTGTGTATGGAATAAGCAAACAAACAGGCGAGCGCTGGTGCGAGTACTATCATAATAAATATGGAGTGGACGTGCGATCTTTACGCTATCCTGGACTTATATCGTGGAAAGCGCAACCAGGTGGTGGCACGACCGACTATGCCGTGGATATTTTCCATCAGGCGCTAGAGTACAATACCTTTGAATGTTTTTTAGAAAAAGACACGATGTTACCCATGATGTATATGGAAGATGCGCTACGAGCGACTATTAAAATTATGAATGCACCTGCAAGTGCTATTAAAGATAGAAGTGCTTATAATCTGGCAGGGATAAGTTTTACACCCGCACAAATTGCTGCCGAAATCCAAAAACACCATCCCACCTTCACAATTACCTACAATCCAGATTTTAGACAACATATTGCAAACAGTTGGCCTGATTCTATAGACGACATACAGGCACAAATGGACTGGGGCTGGAAGCACCAATACGATTTAAAAAATATGGTTGCCGAAATGTTTTCGCAGCTCCCTAAACGCACTACTTTCTAGAAACTCTTAGTATATTTGCGTCTTAAAAATATTTCATTTTATGTCTTTCTCTTCGTTATTTGAATCTGGGCAGCACACGCGCAATAAAGGTCATTTTGCATCGCTAGTTGCGATAGCGGTAGGCAGTGATAATACCATAGGTCCCGAGGAAGAAATAATGCTAGCACGCTTTAAAAATAGGTTAGATATTACAGATGCAGACTATGCAACCATTCTTAAAAATCCTAAGGCAGTGCCTGTAACACCACCCACAACTAGTGAAGAACGCATACAGTGGTTGCATGATTTATTTAAAATTGTTTTTGCTAATCACCACATGAGCGATCGTGAACACGCATTGTTAAAACGCTATGCAACTGCTATCGGTTATAACGAGGAGGATTCTGCTTATTTAGTAAAGCGGTCTATAGAGATTTTTTCGGGACACCTAAATTTAGAGGATTACAGGTATCTTTTAAATAAGGATAGGTAGTATTATTTTTAAACAGCCTGCTTAAAAATATAGTTCAGGGTTTGTAGAACGTTGTATATGTAGGGCTTGTTTAAAGGCCATTTCACAGGTGTTTTAAACAAAATTTTTATATTATTTATTTTTAAACCTGACGCTGTGCGTTCTCTTCGGGAATTTCTATTATTCCTTTTCCTTAAAAATAAGATGGTCAATTTCTAATTTCAGTTTTGGAAGGTGATTTATCAGTACAGACCAAATGTTTTCGTCAGATATAGTGTCATAGGCGTGGATTACGTGGTTTCTCAAACCGATAATCGCCTTTGCGTTTCTAATTTTTTCGGTGTACGTGTTGTCTTTTGTTATAATTCTATTGACGGCTTCACCTATAATTTCAAGGTTTCTTTCAACAGCTCTTTTAAGCATTAGATTTTTTCTGTAATGGAAAAAATCTTTAGGTTCATCCTTAAAAAAGGTGTCAATCTTCTATACTAATTTTAATATCGTAGAGCCATTTTCAATTCTCTCATCCATAAATAAGTTTTTTTGACTTATTTATCGATTTAATCAACACAGGATTTTTCAACGTTTGTTCTTCTACCAGGTCAACTTTACGTTCAAAAAGTTTTTCAAGCCGCTCTTTTAATGCGAGGTAGTTGTCAAAATATTTAAATAACTCCATAGATTGAAATTTTACTAGAAAGTCAATATCGCTGTTGCTATTAAAGTTTGCGTCTAATGCAGACCCAAACAAATACATCTTATCCACATGATAGGTAGTACAAAGCAATTTTAAGTCGTCTATTTTATTATCAACTAGTCTCATATAGCAAATTTAATTAAAAAACATTCTTGTTTTGTAGACCTGAATATAAGCCTGCAAGGTTTTGATATTAAGAAAATCGCCGATTCGTTAAGCTTAACATTAATCAAGAAATAGTATTTTGGCAGGTAAACAATGCACGTACAATACCTACTCCCATGTAATGTAGTGTAGTGATTTTATTGCCTTGCTAGCGTGTACTTGTCTTCATTTGATTTTGTTAAAATCAAAGTGTTGTTGTTTAAAGTATAATTCCAATTATCATCTAAAATCAACGTCCAGTCAAATTGAGCAGTCCAAGGACAAACATTCTCAAACAAAATTGCCCCAGAAGATGTTGTGTATATTCCATTGCACAAAGCGGGAAATTTATCTATCGCACTTTCACCAACCCACGACCCATTATTAAGTGTCAATGTAACATTAGAAGTTCTTCCGTTTCGCTCAAAAACTCCAATGTAATTTCCGTTTACATTATTTTCAACGGTGTTTGTGTCGTTATCGCAACTCATTAATGAGATACATATAGCTAGTAAAACGGTGATTCCCCTTTGCATAAAAATGATTATAGATTGTAATCAATTCTTCAATAAAGCAAAATTTTGCATGGTATTTATTTTTTCTGTCGCTGCGCCTCCATAAATTCTTCAGCCTTTTTTACCATATTGCGGCTGCCACAAATAAAGGGTACACGCTGGTGTAGTGCGGTGGGCTGAATATCTAGGATTCTGTTAAATCCATCACTCGCTCTACCTCCTGCCTGCTCTGCGATAAAAGCCATGGGATTGCATTCATAAAGCAGGCGCAATTTACCGTCGGGTGTTTTGCTGGTGCTGGGGTACATATAAATGCCGCCTTTTATCATGTTGCGGTGAATGTCAGATACCAGGCTGCCTATGTACCTGCTTGTGTAGGGTCTGTCTTCTTCTTCTCGCTGGCAATATTTTATGTAATCTTTAATACCTTGTGGGAAATGAATATAGTTTCCCTCGTTCACACTATAAATGGAGCCGTTTTCAGGAAATGTCATGTTGGGGTGTGACAAGTAATAAGTACCTAATGCAGGATTAAGGGTAAAACCGTTAACACCATGTCCTGTGGTGTACACAAGCATGGTCGATGTGCCGTAAACGATGTATCCTGCGGCAACTTGCTGGTTGCCAGGTTGTAAAAAATCTTCTAATTGTACAGGTCGCCCGGCTGGTGTCACACGCCGGTAAATAGAAAAAATAGTTCCTACCGATACGTTAACATCTATATTAGAACTGCCGTCCAGCGGGTCTATAAGTACGACATATTTGTTTTGATTTTTTTTATCGTGTCCCGATATGGTTATAAAGTCCTCACTTTCTTCACTAGCAATGCCGCACACTATTTGGCGATTTGTCAGGGTTTGAATAAACACATTATTTGCAAATACATCTAGCTTTTGCTGGTCTTCGCCTTGTGTATTAATTTCTCCTGCACTGCCTGTGATGTCTACCAGTCCCGCTTTGTTAACCTCATGGTTTACCATTTTTGCAGCCAGTCTTATGGAATTTATAAGCCTTGAAAGTTCGCCGCTGCTGTACTGAAAAGCTGCTTGGTTTTCAATGATAAATTCACCTAGAGATTGATTTTTTTGCGGCATGGGTGTTAAATTTTCACAAATATCTGACTAAAAAACCTGTGAACCCAAGTCATTGTTCCTATTTTTTAAAAATCTGTTAGGTTCGTCATTTATCTTTGCCCCATGAAACAGCAACTAGTAATAAGAGAGGCACTACCCAGTGATTATAAGCGTGTTTTAGAACTCATACAAGAGCTCGCCACGTTTGAAAATGAGCCCGACGCGGTAGCAATTACTGTAGATGACCTGATCGCAGGTGGCACGAGTGAGCAGCCTCTTTTTAAATGTTTTGTAGGCGAGATTGCCGGACGGGTAGAGGGAATTGCGTTGTGCTATTTTAGATTTAGCACGTGGAAAGGAAAAACGGTACACCTAGAAGACCTGATTGTGACCGAAAAAATGCGCGGTCTTGGACTGGGCAAGGCACTGTATAGCCGTGTCTTACAATACGCCCATAGCCAGGGTGTAAAACGTGTAGAATGGGTCGTGCTGGACTGGAATACAAATGCGATTCATTTTTATGAACGCACAGGTGCCACCATTATTAAAGACTGGTACCTTGCGCAAATGAACGAAACAGCTTTACAACAATATATCAACACTTTATGAGAATTTTTAAGTTTGGAGGAGCATCGGTAAAAGATGCCAGCGGTGTGCGCAATGTGGTTTATGTTATAAAAAAGATGGGTTTTGAAAACCTAGGGATTGTGGTTAGCGCCATGGGTAAATCCACAAACGCGCTCGAAGAAATCATTGCCCTTTACCGGGAGAACAATAGTGCCTATTTAGAAAAAATAGACATTTTGCAACAGTATCACCTGGATATTATTGAAGACTTGGAGCAAGGTGATGCAGTAGAAGGTGATTGGTTAGTTCGCTTTCGCGAAAGCGAGGTAAAAAAAGACCTAAAAGCACAAATAGAGTCATTAAAAGGAGAAATGCTGCGCAACCAAAGTCGCAATTACAGTTTTGTTTATGACCAAGTGGTGGGGTATGGTGAGTTATTGTCTACAAAAATTGTTGCCGCTTATTTAAATGCATGCGATGTGCCTGTTGCGTGGATAGACGCTCGTGGCCTAGTCGCAACCGATAATAAATATAGAGATGCTGGCGTGGATTGGAAAGCAACCACAAAAAATGTGCAGCAGGCCTGTCGGGGGACCTTTCTTACACAAGGTTTTATAGGAAGTGACGAAAACGGTTTTATGACCACACTAGGACGCGAGGGCAGTGATTATACCGCGGCAATACTGGCACACGCTCTTAATGCAGACAGTGTCACTATTTGGAAAGACGTTCCTGGAGTGCTTAATGCAGACCCTAGATTTTTTAACGATACCGTTTTATTACAACAAATATCGTATAGCGAGGCTATAGAGCTGGCTTTTTACGGCGCATCGGTCATACACCCTAAAACGCTGCAACCACTACAGGATAAAAACATACCACTGTATGTAAAGTCTTTTGTAGATCCCACTGCCGCAGGAACAGTAATTACAAAAGGTGCTGCGCTTGTGCCGCAACAGGCCTGCTATATATTAAAGAAAAATTTAATGCTTTTAAGCATTTCCTCACGGGATTTTAGCTTTATAGGCGAGCACAATATCAGCCACATTTTTCAAGAATTAAGCACTGCAAAAATGCAAGTAGGATTAATTCAAAACAGTGCAATTAGTTTTACTATTTGTGCCGAGGATAAGTACGGTAACATTAATACAGTAGTGCAAGAATTAGACACGCATTATAAGGTGAGTTATGTAACTGGCGTCACCTTGTACACCGTTAGACATTATGAAGGTGATGCAATAAAAACTATTGAAAATGGCAAAAAGGTTTTATTGAGACAACGTACCGAAGAAACCTTGCAACTGGTTGTGGCTGCCGACGCCTAGTCGCACTCTTTACTTTTAAACTATATTTGTACATACTACAAGAAATCTATGGGTCTAGTAAGTGCAAAAGAAGTAGCCAAAGCGATACATCTGGATAAATACGGTTTTTTAGGGACTGTAGGTGGCTGGTTGCTTATGAAAATCACTCGTATATCAGTGATTAACAAGATTTATAATGCACACAAGAATAAATCTGACCTCGTTTTTTTAAACGCTGTTTTAGACGATCTACAAATTTCGTTTGAAATTCCCGAAGAGGATTTGCGCCGCATTCCTAAAAATGGGGCATTTATTACGATTTCTAACCATCCGCTAGGTGGGATAGATGGTATTTTACTTCTCAAATTATTACTAGAGTCGCGACCAGATTTTAAGATTATTGCTAACTTTTTATTGCACCGTATAGAGCCGTTAAAACCATACATCATGCCCGTTAATCCGTTTGAGGATCGCAAGGATGTTAAGTCCTCTACAGCAGGTTTTATGCAGGCTTTACGCCACTTAAAAAGCGATATGCCATTAGGGCTTTTTCCTGCGGGCGAGGTTTCAACGTATAGAGATGGTAAGTTGGTCGTGGACAAGCCCTGGGAAGAGGCCGCCATGAAACTGGTACAACGAGCACAGGTACCAGTGATACCTATTTATTTTCACGCAAAAAACAGCAGCTTTTTTTATGGTCTAGCGAGGTTGTCAGACACTTTTAGAACGGCAAAATTGCCATCGGAGTTGCTAAGTCAAAAAAACAGAATTATTAAAGTGCGTATAGGAAACGCGATTTCTACCAAAGCACAAGAAGAATACCCAGCGCTAGAAGATTTTACAACGTTTTTGCGTAAAAAAACCTATTTGCTTTCTAAACCCTATGAAAAGGAATCAAAAAAGCTGACCGACCTACCTAAAAATATTAAAATACCAAAAGCTACAAAACCACCCAAAGCGATTGTTAAAGAAACCGAATCATCGCTTATGATTCGGGAGGTTGATAATTGTCGTAAAGAAGATAAGCGGTTACTTGTATCTAAAAATTATGAAGTGTTTTTAGCTAAACGCGAGTTTATTCCCAACATCGTTTTAGAATTAGGCCGCTTGCGCGAAATTACCTTTAGAAAAATAGGAGAGGGAACTAATAATTCAATTGATCTAGACGTTTACGATAATTATTATTACCACCTGTTTCTTTGGGATAATGACGAGAAAAAGGTCGCAGGCGCATACCGAATGGGTATGGGTAAAGAGATTTTTAAAGAAAAGGGCATTGCAGGTTTTTATCTTAACGAGCTTTTTAGATTTGAGCCTGAACTGTACAAAATGTTGGGCGAGTCTATAGAAATGGGACGTGCCTTTATCATACCCGAGTACCAGCAACGGCCCATGCCTTTGTTTTTATTATGGAAAGGCATTGTGCATTGCACCCTAAGATTTCCCGACCACAAGTACTTGATAGGCGGCGTGAGTATTAGTAACAAGTTTTCTAACTTTTCAAAATCATTGATGATAGAATTTATGAAAAGTAATTATTACGACCCTTATGTAGCACAGTATATAAAAGCTAAACAAGATTTTAAAGTGGTTTTAAAAGATGCCGACAAAGATTTTATTTTTGACGCGTCTGAGGCCGACCTTAATAAATTTGACAAGCTTATTGACGAGTTAGAGCCCAACGAGTTGCGTCTACCCGTACTCATAAAAAAATATGTAAAACAAAACGCACGCGTGGTGGCTTTTAATGTAGATCCTTTATTTAATAACGCTATAGACGGTCTTATGTACATACGCATCGCCGACATTCCAGAAAGTACTGTAAAACCCGTAATGGAAGAATTTCAGGCAGAGATGGAGGTTAGGTATTTTAGAGATCATGATGCTAAAGAATAACGGTAAGGTCTTATTATCCTCAATTACCAGTCGCTTGGCGCCATCTTTCTTTTGTTCTATTTTTTTACTTTTTAGCATCAGCACTTATGGCCAACAAATTAATGGTTGCATTAAAGATGCAGATACAGGTGAAGCAATTCCTTTTGTTTCTGTTTATTTTTCGGGCACCTCTATAGGAACTGCCGCAGGAGAAGATGGTTGTTTTAGTATTGCCCAACGATTGGAAGTGCTTGCGCCACTTGTGTTTAGCGTATTAGGTTACCAAAAATTAACGATTAACGACCCTCTACAGGTAGATGTTTCTCTTATAAAACTTAAACCTGCGATAGATGCGCTTGATGCAGTATATCTTAATCCTGACCCATGGACGCGTGCACAAAAAGAACGCTGGTTTAAAAAACTTTTTTTAGGCGATATTCCTGAGGCTGCGTTGTGTACGATTAAAAACTTGCAAGATATACGGTTACAGTTTAATCCTGTAACAAATATGTTAATCGCTGTTGCTGATGCACCCATTTTGGTTAAAAATGAACATTTGGGATATTTGATTCGCTATGATTTGCTCGAGTTTGAGGCCTTGTTTAACGAGAAAGATTTTGACGGAACCATATCCATCAATGGCGAAAAGCTTAATGGCAAGGTATATAGTAATAAAAGTTCATACATCGCGGGGTCTGTGTTTTTTCAAGAACTCGATGAGAAAAAGCCTAAGACCAGAATCTGGGCAAAACGTAGAAAAGCCATGTACAAGCAATCTGTTATTAGGTGTTTTAGAGCGCTTTTGCAAAAACAGTTTGATAAAGAAGGATATTATCTTTTTTATAATTCTTTTAGGGTAGATACACAGCAGCATATAAGGGTACGTAAAATAAACGATATGTACACAATGTCATTTAGGCACGAAAAATATTCCATACTAGATTCGCAGGAAAATCAGAGCACTCTTGTTTTAAATCAACAGCAAATCGATTTTGACGCGTATGGAAATAACTTATCCCCTAGAAGCATTCAGTTTATAGGTCACATGGCAAAACTGCAAATCGCAGGCATGTTGCCATTAGAATATGGATTAGAAAAATTATAACAACTTTTATCGTTGTTAAATCACTATTAAAACCAGGGCTGGCGGCCTACCTGATAGGTTTGGTAAAATTCCTGATCAGATTTTGTGAGGTAGATAATGCCTTCTATAACACCTATAATCATGGGGATGTAAACGGTAAAAAACCCTATTACAACACACATTAATGGAAATGAAATTAATAAAATACCTAGCAGTATAAAACCCTCTGTCACATAGCCTAAAACAAATTTATGCACACCAAAACCGCCTAAGAAAATACCCAGCAATCCTGCGAGCACTTTTTTATTATCAGGGCTTTTAACCATTTGCTGGTAACCCTGTCTAAAATCGTTTGCACTGTTGCCAAAACTATTGTGTGACTGCTGCCAGTTGCCCTGATTTTGATTGTTTTGGTCATGGTGGCGATAGCCTTGGTCACCTGTTTGTGGGTTGTCTTGATGTGTCATAAGAGGTTTTTTTGATGGTTGTTAAATGGTTTTATTGTTGTTCAAAAAGATGTTCGTTTGCGGGTTCCCATAATTCTACTTTCCTGTCGTCTATATCGATAATCCACGCAAATTTCCCATAATCAAATACTTGCATGTCTCCCACAACGGTTATCTCTTCACTTTTTAAGTAGATTAAAAGTTCCTCTAGGTTATCCACACGGTAGTTTATCATGTACTCTTGTTGACCAGGATTAAAATAATCGGTATCACTTTTAAATGGACTCCACTGCTGGCTTGTGCGTTGTGCGCCGGGTGCAGCAGGCTCCTGCCAAAAAGTACAGCCGTAATTATCTACTGGTAGCTCCAAGTGTTTGTGGTACCATTTTTTTGTTGCTGCCACATCTGCACATTTAAAAAATATGCCGCCCAGTCCAGTTATTCTAGCCATGATTTTTAATGATTTTTGACGCAATACCTGCGGCAAGTTTATATTTAGACTCGATGGTCCAGCCGGCAATGTGTGGGGTTAACAGCACATTATCCATCGCAATTAAATCGGCAAAGGCTTGTGGCATGTTACCATCATTAAAAATGGTGCTAAACGAGCTTTGCTCATATTCTAAAACGTCTAGCCCTGCGCCCAGTATTTTCTTAGTTTTTAGAGCATCTACCAGGTCTTGTGTAACAACGCTTTTGCCTCGAGCAGTATTTAAAAAATAAAATGGTTTGTCAAAGGCGGCTATAAAATCGGCATTTATCATGCCTATGGTTTCTGGTGTTTGCGGGGTGTGTAAACTTACTACATCACAACGATGTTGAAATTCGGGTAGCGATACTTGTGCGGCATATCTCGTTCCTACTCCTGGTTTTATATCATAACACAGCACCTCACAGTCAAAACCCGATAGTTTTTTAGAAAAAGAGCGCCCCATATTGCCGTGACCTATAATCCCTACTGTTTTACCCTCTAGTTCTATCCCGCGGTTTTCTTCTCGCAGCCACACCCCACTGCGCACTTGCATGTTTGCGCGGTTTAAATGATTAAAAAGAGAAAGCAGCATCCCCACGGCATGTTCGCCCACTGCATTGCTGTTGCCTCTAGGTGCGTTGTAGCAGGCGATTCCCAGTTCTTTTGCAGCCTCTACATCTATATTTTCTAGACCAGCACCTATACGACCTATAAAAGTCAGGTTTTTTGCTTGTTCTAAAAACGCCCGGTCTATAGGAAACCTACTTCTTATAATAAGACCGGTGTAGGTATGAATATCTTTCAATAATTCCTCGCGGCTGCTGGTGTAGTCATGGTGGTTACTAAAACCAGCCTGTTCTAGCATGTTTGCCAGGACCTCGTGATTGCTATCTAGATGTAGTACTTTTTTCATTTGCAGGTATTGTTCTAGATATTTCTAAGTTGTTTATACATGGTTATAGGATTTCCAAAAAATGAAGTTCACGTTCATAGTCATATTGCAAGTCCTCGTGCATGCTCGCAATGCGGGTCCTGGCGAGTGCTATTTGTCTTTCATAAATAGCAGTGAGCACCCTGTTTTTGAGTATAGAGGGTTTGTACTCGTTCATGTTTTTTATAAAATGGATGAGCAATGTTACTTCGGTTTCTTTGTTGCCTGAATATTTAATGTACTTTTTTGTATCGGCCAGTATTTTGCGCATTCCCTTTTTAATGTAGTAAAAGTTAGGCGTATTGAGTGCGTTAAAACGGTCGTCTATGATTTGTTTAACCGATGCCACATAGTCGTCCTCGTGATGGGCTTCAAAAAGCAAGTAGGTGAGCAGTTCTTTATTTTCTTTTTTGAACCTGGACAGCCGCAGTACAATTTCCCGCAACTCGTCTGCTTGTAGGTCTTTAAGCTCGTCCCGTATTTCCTTGGCGGTTACTGTATTCATGGTTTTATGGTTCGTTAGCCTGCTTGTTATAGCGTTCGCTTTCGCGAAAGCGAAACACGTATAATCACCTGGTAAAATTAAATACCTATCACTGCTTTAGCAATCATAAAGTAGATCAAAATGCCAAAAATATCGTTGCTCGTGGTAATGAATGGACCTGTTGCAAGTGCCGGGTCGATGCCGCGTTTGTGTAAAAAAATGGGCACCGAGGTACCGACGACCCCAGCGACAATAATGACTGTAAATAGTGATACCGATATGGCAACACTGGTAGCTAGCGATCCCTTGCTTATAAACGTAAAGGTAAAGAGTAGGGCTGCGAGTATAGAGCCGTTAAGCATTGCGAGCAAGACTTCTTTTAAAAGGCGTTTGCTCACACTGCCTTTTAAATCGTCGTTTGCAATACCCTGGACGATAATCGCGCTGGATTGTACCCCCACATTTCCTGCCATGGCTGCGATAAGTGGTGTAAATAAAAATAAAATGGCGTGGTTTTTCATGAGTCCTTCAAAACCGCCCATGATTTGTGCGGCACCTATACCACCCAGCATGCCAAGGATAAGCCACGGTAAGCGGGCTTTGGTAAGTTCCCAAATACTGTCGTTAGCCTCTACATCTTGCGAGATACCTGATGCTAGCTGGTAGTCTTTCTCGGCCTCGTCGGTAATAAAATCCACGATGTCGTCTATGGTAACGCGGCCTACCAGGCGTTGCAACTCGTCCACCACGGGAATAGCCTCGAGGTCGTATTTACGCATGATGCGCGAGACCTCCTCGGCACTTGTGTTTACGGTAACATAGTCAACCTTAGGGATGTACACGTCTTTAATGGGTGCGTTTTCGGGACTGGTGAGTAAATCTTTAAGCGACAGGCGGCCTTTAAGTTTGTTTGCATTGTCGACCACATAAATAGAGTGCACGCGGGTGACATATTCGGCTTGCGCGCGCATTTCACTCACACAGCCGGTGACGGTCCAGTTTTCGTTCACTTTTACAAGTTCTTTTGCCATGAGTCCACCTGCGGTGTCCTCGTCATAACGCAGCAGGTCCACGATATCTTCGGCATGCTGCTCGTCTTGCATCTCGGCAATGATTTCTTGCGCGAGCTCGTCGGGGAGCTCGTTAAGAATATCGGCTGCGTCGTCGGTATCCATTTCCTCGAGCTCGTCGGCAATTTCTCGTGGTGATAGGGCACTTAACACGCGGTCTCGCTGGTCCTCGTCTAGTTCGAGCAGTGCCTCGGAGGTGGTCTCGGTGTCCAGCAGTTTAATGATGTAAACCGCCTCGTCTAGATTGAGTTCGTTAATGATTTCGGCAATGTCGGCAAAGTGCAGCTCGGCGAGCAACTGCTCGAGTTGCGCGTCATCTTTAAGGGCGATAAGTTCCTCGATCTTATTGGTAAATTCTTGCGTTACTTTAAACTGCATGCCTGTAGTCTTGTGGCACAAAGATAATGGTTCATCAAGAACTTATAAGATGGTGGGGGTTAAGAAAGCGGTTATGTTTTTTAATGAATCTGAAATGTGTGGGTGTGGTGGGTGGTTGTTTGGGTTTTTCAGTGATTCAAAATTTTAACTGGAGTGTTGAGGAGGAAGATGGAGACAACGTTTTAATTTTTTACAACGACTCTATCACCGTCGCAAGCGCTACAAACTGGTCAACCGAAATTTGTTCGGGTCTTAAATTAAAAAGTTCTTGCTCGCGCATTTCTATGGGTAACTCCATGCTTTTTAACGAATTGCGCAATGTTTTACGACGCTGCTGAAAAGCAAGTTTTACCACTGTGCGCAGGGTTTCATAGCTGCAAGGCAGGGTGTTGTAGTCTTCTTTTCTTTTTAAAAATAGCACACCGCTGTCTACTTTGGGTGGTGGGTTAAAAACTGCGGGACCTACCGTAAAACAATAGGTAGCGTTGTAGTATGCTTGTGCCAAAACCGATAAAATGCCATAGGTTTTTGTACCGTGCGGTGCGCAAATACGCTCGGCGACCTCGCGCTGAAACATACCGCCGAACTCTGGAATGGCATCTCTATGTTCTATGGTTTTAAAAACAATTTGCGTACTTATATTGTATGGAAAATTACCGATAATAGCAAACTGTGAGTTTTGAAAAATGCTGTTTAAATCTATCTTTAAAAAGTCGGCTTCTACTACCTTAAAATTTGTGGCAGTGACCAGTCCAGCTTGTTCTGTTTTAAAGTCGGTATTAAGATATGCAACCGACTCGCGATCCAGTTCCATGGCAATAACATGGATGTTTTTTTTGAGGATGTATTGTGTGAGCACGCCCGTGCCAGGTCCTATTTCTAGCACCTGCTTGTAGCCGTTGTAAGAAATAACCTGCGCTATGGCTTGTGCGACATCCAGATCTTTAAGGAAATGTTGTCCTAAAAACTTTTTGGCAGTAACGCCCTTATCACTAGCTCTATGGGTGTTAGGATATGATTTTTTAAAGTGTGCCACGGCTTATTAATGAATCTATTTATACTCTTGTCGTTTTACAAAGGTACTTGCTTCATGAAAAGGTAGTGTGTTTTAAGGTATTTATCTTTTTTTAAAAAGTTTTTTTGTGAAGCAGGTTACACACCCAAAATCGATCTGTGCAACAATTTTTAAAGACAGGCTTAACTATAAGCTAACTTTAAATACGATTATTCAACTTTGTATTATGATTAACTTTACAAACTTATTCCATACATCATGAAAGAATATAGCGCAAAAATCTTGCTTGTAGATGACGAGCCAGACATTTTAGAAATTATAAGTTATAATCTAAAAAACGAAGGCTATCAGGTCTTTACTGCCGAAAACGGTGAAGAAGCACTTAAAAAGGCAAAAAAGAAAAAGCCCGACCTAATCATTCTAGATGTCATGATGCCTATAATGGATGGTATGGAAGCCTGCGAGAAATTGCGCCGTATGCCAGAATTAGAACATACGCTTATTACTTTTTTAACAGCGCGCAGCGAGGACTACTCTATGATTGCAGGCTTTGATGTAGGGGCCGACGATTATATCACAAAGCCTATAAAACCGCGCGTGCTGGTTTCTAAAGTAAAATCGTTGCTGCGTCGCAAGTTGCAAATCGATGAGACCATCCTAGAAACAGGAAGCACAAAACTGGGTGACCTGGTTATAGACCACGACCAGTATAAAGTATTTTTTAAAAAAGAAGAACTCATATTTCCCAGAAAGGAATTTGAACTATTGTCACTTCTAACATCGCAGCCCGGTAAGGTTTTTAAAAGAGAAGAAATACTAGAAAGCATTTGGGGTATCGATGTGGTGGTAGGTGGCCGCACTATCGATGTGCATATTAGAAAATTAAGAGAAAAACTGGGGGATGATAGTATAAACACTATCAAAGGTGTAGGATATAAATATGTCAAATAAATCCAGCGAATCGAGAAGCACTCCAAAAAAGATAAAACGCAGCTATAAGTTTGCCTTTAGAACGTCGCTGTTAATAGCCGTTTTAAGCTGCTTTTTGGTAGTGCCATACCTCGTGTTTGTCGCACATCAACCGCCCTGGCATGCCATTGTATTTGTCATCCTATTTTTTGGGCTTTGCTTTGCGGCAATTCAGTTGCGCGTGCAAAAATTTATTTACAAACGCATTCAGCAAATTTATAACGAGGTTGCAGATTTAGACGCGACAGCCTTTGATAAAATGCCGGTGGCTACCGACATGAAAATGCTGAAGTCGCATGTAGAACAGTATGCGAGAGAAAAAAGGGTAGAGATAGAAACCTTGCAAATACGAGAAGAGTATCGTAAAGAGTTTCTAGGCAATGTATCGCATGAACTCAAAACACCATTGTTTACCATACAAGGATATATAGACACCTTGCTAGAAGGCGCGCATAAAGACAAAACCGTACGTAAAAAATACCTTGCTCGCGCCCAAAAAGGTGTTGAGCGACTCACGTATATCCTGAATGACCTGGACATGATTACTAAATTAGAGGTAGGCGACATGGGTCTGGAAAAAAATGTTTTTGATATTGTAGAGTTGGTAAAGCAGGTTTTTGATCAGGTAGAGATGAAAGCGGCAAAAAAAAACATCTCACTAGAAACCGATATTGTTTATAAACAACAAATTTTAGTTTATGCAGATCCTGCGCGCATACAGCAGGTGATTGCAAATCTTGTTATCAACTCTATAAAATACGGTCGCGATAATGGCACCACCGAGGTTTCTATCGAAGACCTTATAAATAACAAGGTAATTGTAAGAATTACAGATAATGGCGAGGGTATCGCTGCCGAGCATTTGCCCAGGCTTTTTGAACGATTTTTTAGAGTAGATCGCTCAGGCAATCGCAGGGAAGGTGGTTCGGGTTTAGGACTGTCTATCGTTAAACATATTATAGAGGCCCATAACGAGCGCATTTACATAGAAAGCGAGCTGGGTATAGGGTCAGAATTCTCTTTTACATTAGAAAAGGCAACTTCTAGCAAAAAATCTATAGATGCAATAGAGGTTATTGTCGAGGCATAGTTTTCAAATCCTGCAAACTGGTCTGTACGAGTTAACATGTCTATGGTAAAGGTCTCTTGCGTTGCAAATGGTGCAATACCATCGTCTTGTAGCTTTTGGGCTAGGTATTCTTGCTCTTCTTGTCCAGGTGTTGGAATAAAAAATGCCTTTTTACCCAGTTTGCACAAATCCATGATGGTGGTGTAACCGCTGCGCGATATTACCAGTGCACTGCGGTCTAGTGCTTTTTGCAGCCCGTCGGTCGACAAGTAATTGTAATACGTAAATTTACCTCGTTTAACCACCGTTTGATCGGCTTCTATTTTTCCTGCTACAAACAGTACCTCGCCTTTAAACGATTTTAATTCTTCAAAAAGTTTTCTTTCTAATACACTGCGCTGCGGCTCGGGGCCTGACAGCAACACCAGTAAATCATATTTTTTCTGGTAGCTCCCCGTGTTTTGAAAACGGGATAAGGGCCCTATATACATTTGCTTGACGCCATTTAATTGTGCCTTAGAAAGTACTCCTGTTAAATTAAGCGGCATGGCCACATCGGGCACCCAACACGTTTTAAAACGTCTTATAATAAAGCGATGTATCAGGGTAGATAGCCACGTGGTTTTACCGCTGCGCACAACCAACTGGTGGGTGATGTACACACAGGGAATCCTGCTCGAGAACATGCCCATGCGGTTGTCTGAAATCACCCCGTCCAGCCGCAAGGTTTTGATATGTTTTTTTAAAAACCAGTGTTCTTTAACGATGGCACGCAATATTCTGGGCGTGTCTTTAATAATCTTCCATTTAAGCGAGGCCCCAGGTTTGCTGTAGGTAATATTGTAGGCTGGTAGCTGTACAGATTGTAAACTAGGAAATTCTTTTTGTAGTAATAAGAGCGCATCACCATCACTAGCAATGATGGGGTTATCCCCATTTTCTAGTATAGCTTTTATAATAGGAATACACCTCGTCGCGTGTCCTAGTCCCCAATTAAGTGGAGCAACCAATATGTTTTTAGATATTTGCACTTTACAAAGATACTGGCGATAGCCAGTAACCTATTTTAAGTTAACATTATTTAATCATTAAAATACTACTGTGGGATCTAAAAATAAATTGAAGCGATTTAACGAGAATAAGACCTTTAATAACGTGTTACAGCCTACGCGCCAGGAGATGCTTGCCGGTTATGCGCAGCAGGGAAAATGGCACGAATTTTTTAAAAACAACAATCCCATCACCCTCGAGTTGGGTTGTGGTAAAGGCGAGTACACTATTGCGTTAGCGCGCAAATATCCCGACCGCAATTTTATAGGGATTGATATAAAAGGTGCTCGGTTTTGGCGAGGTGCAAAAACAGCCATTGCCGATGGTCTTACAAACGTAGCCTTTTTAAGAACCCAGGTAGAGCTGGTAGATTATGCTTTCGCGAAAGCGGAAATAGCCACCATCTGGATCACTTTTCCAGACCCGCAAATAAAGTACAAGCGTACCAAACACCGCATGACAAACCCTGTGTTTTTAGACAAATACCGGCATATTTTACAAGCAAATGGCGAGGTACATTTAAAAACCGATTCAGAGTACATGCATGGCTACACACTGGGGTTATTGCAGGGGCTGGGCGAGGAAATTCTCTATGCACACCACGACATTTATACAAATACAGATGCACCCGAAGAGGTCGTGGGCACGCAAACTTTTTATGAAAAACAGTATCTGGAAATAAAAAAACCGATTACTTATATTAAATTTAGGCTGCGATAATGGAGATTCCTTTACACTTTCTCTTTGGGTTTGGCGTGGGTTTTCTGGGAGTAATACCTCCTGGGTTGCTCAACATGACCGCGGCAAAGATTAGTGTAAAGCAAAGCCCGCGCGCTGCTCGAGTTTTTGCGTTGGGGGCATCGATGGTGGTTGTTGCCCAGGTGTATGTGGGTGTGTTTTTCTCAAAAATTTTAACTGCAAATCCAGAAATTCTTAAAACCATGGAGCAATTTGCCATTGCGGTATTTATTGCATTATCTATTTTCTTTTTTATTAAAGCCCGTACCGATGCAGGGCCGGCGGTAAAGACCATAGAAAACTCGGATACAAAGCTATTTAGTCAGGGCATTATTTTAAGTGCGCTTAATATTTTCCCGATTCCGTTTTACATCGCTTTTAGTTCCTTTCTAGCCGTTAGGGGATTGTTTGCGTTTAAATTTCCTACCGCGCATTTATTTATCGCAGGTGCTGCATTGGGGACTTTTATCATGCTTTTTACCTATGGTAGGCTGGTGCAGGTCTTTAATTTTAACAGCCACACCTTTGCGCGTAATGTGCACTATATCCTGTCGGCGCTTACACTCGTTATCGCCGTTTTTACTCTTTTAAAAATGTATTACTAACCCGATGGAACAAAAGGATTTTTTTAAGCGTGTATATGATGTTGTCAGGCAAGTGCCGCCGGGCAGGGTGACCAGTTATGGTGCCATTGCGCGGTATCTGGGTGCGGCAAAAAGCAGTAGGGCAGTAGGTTATGCCATGAACGCCTGCCACGATATGGACGACGTGCCTGCGCAACGGGTGGTAAATAGGGTAGGATTACTCACGGGTAAACACCATTTTCAAGGCACCAACCTCATGCAACAACTGCTAGAAAGCGAGGGGATTGTGATTAAAGAAAACCAAGTGCAAAATTTCAATCAGGTTTTTTGGGACCCTGTGGTGGAGTTGGAGGCGTTTTGAGGGTTAAGGTTCAAGGTTGTTTTTTTGAGTTTGCTTTCTTTTTGTTTCGCTTTCTTTTTGTTTCGCTTTCGCGAAAGCGAGATAAAAAGAAGTTGATGCCGCGCCTGTTGCGGTACGAAAGCGAGATAAAAAGAAGTTGATGCAGCCGAATAGTAAAAGGAAAGTGGAGTAGGTAGAAAATTATTTTAAATGTCCTACCGTGTAAAAATTTCTCTGAATTTATAGGTAAAGCGTTCTAGCAATCGCAAATCCTCTGTAACGATATCAGCGGTGGCGATGGCTTCTTGTTTTAATTCAATTTTTTTATTGTAAGTGGTTTTAAGTTGGGCTGGTAAGTTAACGGTAACTAAATAAAAACCGTCTTTGTTTGCAGTATTTGATAAGGTCATCACCTCTCCCACTAAGGTGCCAAATTCTGCCTCAGGATAATTTGCAAGATTCATATTTACGCGCTGTCCTGTTTTTATTTTACCAGCGTTTAAAGCAGGTGTTTGTAGCATTGCGGTATATGTGCTGGCATGTTGTGGAAAAATAGTAAATAGCAAATCATTTTGATTTACAAATACGCCTTCTTGCCAGTTGTTACTGTAACTCACTGCTCCCGCAACGTTAGCCTTAACGATATAATTGCGCTCATAATCTGCGATGGCGCGTTTTAGATTAATAAATGCTTGGTTAGTGATTTTGCGTAGGCTGTAAGCTGCCGTTTCGTTCTCTATATTTGTTCCTATGATACCACTCGCCGTATTTTCAATTTGACTACGCAGCTGCGATATTTGAGATTCATAAGCATCATAATTTCGTTTGAACTGCATGTTAGCTAGCTGTTTTAACTCATATTCTTGTGTTGCGATAACGCCTTTTTCAAAAAGCTGTTTGTAACGTTGCAACTCTTTGGTGTTTATTTCTAGTTCCTTCTTATGGGTTTCACGCTGGAATAGGATGTTGCGCAATTGCAATTGCAATTCTACTTTAGTCATATCTTGCGCAGTGCGTGTATTGTCATAAGGTTTTAGCTTGCGGTTAAGGTCATAATTGAGATAGGCATTTTCAAAAACCGCATAGTCTTGTTCTAAAACCCCAAGATTTAAAATAGGAAGTTGATCTAGCGGAAAATTAAAGTTTACAGCATTGATGTCTAGAGAGTCCATGGTTTGCGATAGCTGTTGCACATCCTCATAGTTTGCAGTATTTTCTAGAATCATAACCACGTCTCCAGGGGCTGCAATCGCATTATTTTCAGCGAGCAGTTGTTGAATTTTTGCACTTGTTTGGGCTTGTTCTTTTTGTGCTTGGGTGGTTGTTACTATTGCATTTGCGGTGATAATATCGGGATATTTAATAAACCAAGAAACCGCTAGAACAAGAACAATTATTAAAAGTAAACTTGCACTGCCATAGCGTATTATGGACGATGGTACTTTGGTCAATATTTCTTGTACCTCATCACTGCGCAGTTGTATTTCTTCTAGTTTGTCCTTTTCACTCATTTTTTTGATAGCTTTATGGTTAACACCCTTTGTCCTGCGGACATTTCCCTCAAGGGAAAACTATTTAACAGCATTACATTTTTAAATTTTACTTTAAAAACAACCTTCTTGTTAATGCAAGGTGTTAATAAAGTTCCAACATTACCGTCTTTCCTTGAGGGAAGATATGAGTTGGGTGTTGCCTCACGCTGAACACCCTTTGTCCTGCGGACATTTCCCTCAAGGGAAAACTATTTAACAGCATTA
>DAIRDE010000038.1:0-1986 GCA_036796335.1 Nonlabens sp. | reverse complement strand
GTTGCCTCACGCTGAACACCCTTTGTCCTGCGGACATTTCCCTCAAGGGAAAACTTTAGAACCTGCTTTTTACTAACAAATTTCTTATTTAAGTTTAAAAAGTCCCTTTTGTTACAAGAAATTTGGGGTTGACTTAATGCTTATTGTTCAAAAAAAATCTGGATTCATAACTCTGAACTCATAACTTGCTAACTTCCCAACTCCAACTGATTCTTTACCAACGCATAATACGCTCCTTTTGCCTTTGTAAGCGTCTCGTGATTGCCCGTTTCTACAATTTTACCCTGTTCTAAGACAACGATTTGGTCTGCATTTTTAACCGTACTCAACCGGTGTGCAATAACGACTACCGTTTTGTTCTCAAAAAAGGTATTGAGGTTCTCCATGATGACCTTTTCATTATTAGCATCGAGTGCGCTGGTCGCCTCGTCAAAAAATAAAAAGTCTGGATTTTTATAAACGGCACGTGCTATGAGTAACCGCTGTTTTTGTCCTGTGCTTAAACCTATTCCTTCCATCCCTATTTGGGTATTATAAGATAAGGGTAACGACTCAATGTAATCCTTAATGTTAGCAACATGTATGGCATGCGCAAGTTTTTTTTTGTCTATATAATCGTCTCCTACGGCTATGTTATGCGCGATACTATCATTAAAAATATAGCCTTCTTGCATGACCACCCCGCAGCTGTATCGCCATGTATTTTGAGCAATATTTTGTAGGTTGTGCTGCCCTAGTTTTATAGTACCTGCAACAGGTTCATAAAATTTAAGCAGCATTTTCATTAAGGTGGTTTTACCACTGCCACTTGTGCCCACAATAGCTGTGACTTTATTTGCAGGTATCACGAGGTCTAAGTTTTCTAAAACCAGCTGCTCACTACCTGTATAGCGGTAGGATAATTTTTCTAGGTTTATGTTTTCGCTTGTACTGTAATCGCTTATTTTTTGTGTTGAGTCTGCCTCTTCATCTTCTTTGTTGTGTATTTCCCCAAGGCGTTCTAAGGAGATTTTTGCGTCTTGTAATTCTTTAATAAAATTGATAAGCTGCGCAATGGGCGCATTTAATTGCCCAACAATATAACTGATAGCCAGCATCATACCAAGGGTAATATCGCCGCTTATGACTAGTGTAGCGCTTAGAATGGTTATGATAATATTTTTAAGTTCATTTATGAAACCAGAACCTACGCTTTGATACTGCTCCAGTGCAAGACCTTCTATGGCTACTTTGTACAATCGTGCTTGTGTAAATTCCCAATTCCAGCGTTTGCGTTTCTCTGCATTGTGCAATTTAATGTCTTGCATGCCGTTGATGATTTCTATGACTTTGCTTTGCTCTTCACTCACCTGCGCAAAACGCTTATAATCTAAAGTCTCTCTTTTTTTAAGGAACAATACAATCCACATAAAATAAAGAGCGCTTCCTAATGCAAAAACCGCAAAAATGCTCACGTTGTAGTACAATAACACTACCGAAAATACCAGCAAGTTTACCATGGAAAAGAGCACATCTAGAGACGACGTGGTTAAGATGCGCTCAATGCGCCTGTGGTCATTTATGCGCTGTAAAATATCCCCAGTAACACGGGAATCAAAAAAAGCAATAGGTAATTTCATGAGCTTTATAAAAAAGTCTGAAACCAGTGATATGTTAATGCGCGTACTTAAATGCAATAAAATCCAGCTGCGTATGACTTGTATAGCAGTACGACCTGCAAACAGCGCCAGCTGTGCAAACAGTACGAGATAAATAAAATGGACATCTTGGTTTTTTATACCGATGTCAACAATACTTTGGGTAAGAAAAGGAACAATAAGTTGTAAGATACTCGCTGCGAGTAACCCAAAAACCAACTGCAATAAAAAGGGTTTGTACTTCAATACATAACGCGATAACATGGCAAAACCAAATTCTTTTTCTATGGTTGGATGAAGGTTCTGGTCATAAAATGCTGGCGTAGGTTCTAGCAGTAAAGCGATACCT
>DAIRDE010000037.1:0-27407 GCA_036796335.1 Nonlabens sp. | reverse complement strand
TAAAATGCATGTAAACCAAAGAGACTGACTCAAATTTGTTTTGAGACAGCCTCTTTTTTTAAATTTTAATGGAACACTTACCATTGTAATGAATAAACAGGTAATTGATTTGTGTAATGCCTGTGTCTTCCTTTAACACCTGAGAAGTTTTGCGTAAATGCAGTACCACTTCCCCAAACCGTAGTTTTAATATCCCGTCTTCTTTTCTTTTTGTACGTGTTATATCCCTTATCCCTAGAAGCATCTGGCGATGAACATTTATCAAAACTAACAGCTGATTGTATGTTAACACTCATATGCGTGCGGCGTTGACGAAATTTTCCATTTCTATTTTTCTTGTAGCTTATGGACATTTTTTCTTGTTTAGAATAAAAAGGTACACTTCTAATTTTAGTAATAATAAAAGCAATGCTAGTAAGAGAGAACCGCATACCTTGTAGTTGTTCTCAAAAAGTGTTTTTTCATATTTTAAAAATTAGAACTTAAAGTTAAATCTAAATTTCCGAAAAGTAAAAAAATATCTTGTTGGAATCCTGACTAATTACTTTATGAAAATATACGTTAAAACTTACAAGAAACGCTTGTTAATATCTTCACAAAAAGCAATCGCAAATAAATCATGTTTCTATATTTGGTCTTAAATACATTTTATGAAAAAATATTTCTTTACCTGGCTACTTGCATGTAGTCTAGCTTATTCCCAGGACTATTTTCCTGTAAATAATGACATTAGTGCGGTGACCACATCCATGCGTGCCATAAAAAACGCAACAGTCGTTACAAAACCAGGAACCACGTTAACAAATGCCACCATTCTTACAAAAGACGGTCGCATAGAAGCAATCGGGTCTGGCATTGCAATTCCTAAAGGCATTGTTGTAGAAGACGGTACGGGTTTATTTATTTATCCGTCGTTTATTGAACCTTACAGTGATTTTGGAATGAAAAAACCAAAACGTGCCGAGGGCGGTCGCAATTCACAATGGGACGAGGGTCGCAAAGGGTATTACTGGAATGACCACATACGTGCAGAACAAAACGCACTAGAATTTTACAGCTATGACAGTGATGCCGCAAAAAAAATGATAGAAGCTGGATACGGCACTGTGCAAACACACATGTCAGACGGTATCGCTCGCGGTAATGGTTTGCTCGTTACCTTAAATAGTGATGGCGATGATGCGACACGGTTAATTAATAGCATGAGTGGTAATTTCTACAGTTTTAGTCGCAGTGTACAAACAGCGCAGGTATATCCAACCTCGTTAATGGGAATGCTTGCCCTATTAAGACAAACACATACCGACGCCGACTGGTATGGAAAAGGACTGGCAAAAAACACAGATTTAACCCTAGAAGCGTTAAACGCTAAAAAAGCATTGGTGCAGTATATCGATGCTGGTGAAAAGAAAAACGTACTGCGTGCCGACAAACTGGGTGACCGCATCGGTAAACAATTTGTTATTATCGGCGGGAACGATGCTTATGAAATGATTGCAGATGTAAAAGCGACAAATGCGTCTCTTATAATCCCAGTGAACTTTCCAGATGCTTATGATGTAACAGACCCATTTCAAGAATGGTATGTCAATCTTTCAGACATGCGTGAATGGAAACAAGCACCTGCAAACCCTGCATTGTTGAGTAAAGAGGGTATTAATTATGCCATTACCACAAACGGACTCAAATCTCCAGACCAGCTTATGGCAAAATTAATGCGAGCTATGGAATACGGTCTTACAAAAGAGCAGGCACTAGCTGCATTAACAACACAAGCAGCACAAATTATAGGCGCATCTAATACCATAGGTTCTCTAGAAAAAGGCAAATTGGCGAACTTCTTAGTCACCTCAGGCGAGTTATTTGACAAGGAAACAAAGATTTATGAAAACTGGGTACAAGGTCACAAACATGTGATTAAAGACCGCACCATTAAAGATATTGATGGTACGTACACGATGACTGTAAACAACCAACCCTTCACGATTAAAATTTCAAAAAGCGGCAAATCGATTGAGGTCAAACAAGACAGCGTCACACTAGGTTCAAAAATTGATTACGCTAAAGAATGGTTGACCATTATCACCTCTCAAAAAGACGCCGATGACAAGTCGTTTACGCGTTTTGTAGGAAAAGTGGTAGCAAATTCCCAAAACCTAACCGGCACAGCCTACCTCCCTAACGGTAACAATGTAGCTTTTGTAGCAATAAAAAGTGCTGACAAAAAAGAGGACAAAAAAGAAGACAAAGAAAGTGACATTGCCAAAACACTAGGCACAATCAACTTCCCAAACATAGGTTTTGGTAACAAACAAAAACCAGTAGCCGAGACCGTCCTGTACAAAAATGCAACCGTGTGGACTAACGAGAAAGACGGTATTCTTAAAAACACAGACGTACTAGTTTCTAACGGAAAGATTGATAAAATAGGTACAAACCTGAGTGCAGGAAAAGCGCGCGTGATCGATGCTACTGGCAAGCACCTTACCAGTGGTATTATAGACGAGCACAGTCATATCGCTATCGATCAGGGAGTTAATGAGGCCGGACACAACTCCACTGCCGAGGTTACCATAGAAGACGTGGTTGACCACGAGGATATTAATATTTACCGCGACCTTGCTGGTGGTGTAACGACCTCGCAACTCTTGCACGGCAGTGCAAACCCTATAGGCGGCCGCAGCGCAATCATCAAATTAAAGTGGGGTTACAGCCCAGATGAAATGATTATCTCGAATTCGCCTAAGTTTATCAAGTTTGCATTGGGTGAAAATGTAAAACAATCACGCTCTCCTAATGGTAATCGTTTCCCACGCACGCGCATGGGTGTAGAACAAGTTTTTGAAGACTTTTTTACCCGTGCACGCGAGTATGAAAAAACAAAGAAAAACAAAGACTATCGCTATGACGAGGAACTAGAAGTTATTCTAGAAATACTTAAAGGCGAGCGCTTTGTCACTTGCCACTCCTATGTGCAAAGTGAAATAAATATGATGCTTAAAGTAGCCGAAAAACACAAGTTTACTTTAAACACCTTTACGCACATTCTCGAAGGTTACAAACTAGCCGATAAAATGGCTGCACACGGCGCCGGTGGTTCTACATTTTCAGACTGGTGGGCTTACAAGTATGAGGTTAATGACGCGATACCTTTTAACGCCGCAGCCATGCACGAGCAAGGTGTGGTAGTCGCAATAAACTCCGATGATGCCGAAATGTCTAGAAGACTTAATCAAGAAGCTGCAAAAGCGGTAAAGTACGGTAATGTAAGCGAAGAAGATGCGTGGAAATTTGTCACCCTTAACCCAGCAAAACTGTTACATATAGACAACCGCACAGGCAGCATAAAATCTGGTAAAGATGCCGATCTCGTGTTGTGGAATGACCACCCGCTTAGCATTAACGCAAAACCTGAAATTACCATGGTTGAAGGTATTGTCTTTTTTGATTTAGCTAACGATGCACGCTTACGCGAAAGCATAAAAGAAGAACGCCAACTGCTCATAAACGAGATGATACAAGCAAAAGAAAAAGGTGTAAAAACCCAAGCACCAAAACAATCTACCAAAACACTTTACGAATGCGATACAATCGAATGGTAATTATGAAAAATTTAAAAAACACCCTGAGCGTACTTGCATTTTTGTTGAGTATAGTCACACTAGCACAACAAGCACCTGCCGCCCAAAAAGGAACGTTCACCATCATGAATGCGACAGCGCATATAGGTAACGGCACGGTCATCCCTAACGCGGTCATCGTGATAGAAAATGGCCTAATTACCACCATTGCCGATGCTACTGTGGTGCGTATTGCTCCTAAAGGCGAGGTTATAAACGCATCCGGAAAACATGTGTATCCAGGTATCATAGCGATGAACACTACATTGGGTCTTGTTGAAATAGACGCTGTGAGCGCTAGTGACGACGAGTCAGAATTAGGAACTTTTAATCCGCATGTGCGGTCCATTGTTGCGTATAATGCAGAAAGTCGCGTGGTAGAAACCATGAGGCCTAATGGTGTATTTATTGCACAGGTGGTACCACGTGGCGGTCGTATTTCTGGTAGTTCTAGCGTCGTACACATGGACGCATGGAACTGGGAAGACGCGGCAGTCGTGACCGATGATGGTATTCATATTAACTGGCCTAATAGTTTTGCACGATCAGGTTCAGGAAATGAACCTAGAATCATGGCACCCAATAAAACCTATGACGACCAGGTAAATGCACTGCAAGATTTTATGTTTAGAGGAATCGCCTACAGCGAGTCACAAAAACCTAAAGCAGATTTAAAGTTTGAGGCGATGCAAAAAGCCCTACAAGGAACGGCAAAACTTTATTTTCATGTAAATGGCGAGAAATCCATACGCGATGTCATCGATTTTGTAAATAAAAATGGCATCAAAACTGCGGTTATTGTAGGTGGAAACGGTGCGCAAAATTGTTTAAAAGAACTAGCTGCTGCAAAAATCCCCGTGCTCGCAGGTCGAGTACATGATTTGCCAGCCCGCGAAGACGAAGACTATGACATGCCCTATAAATTACCCAAACTGCTAGCAGATGCCGGCGTACTGGTATCGTTAGAAAATAGCGGTGATATGGAACGCCACCAGGCACGTAATTTTCCATTTTATGCAGGTACGGTAGCTTCCCAAGGAATGGACAAAGAAAAAGCACTTGAATTAGTAACCCTAAATGCTGCAAAAATTCTGGGAATAGACAAAGATTATGGAAGCCTAGAACAAGGCAAAAGTGCAACCCTTTTTATATCTGAAGGTGACGCGCTAGACATGCGTACCAATAAAATAAGCCATGCGTTTATAGATGGTAAAATAATAAGTTTAAATACCAGACAAAAAGAGTTGTACGAGCGTTATCAGGCTAAGTATAAACAGTAAACAAACCTTTTTGCAAAACTAAAAGCCAAATCTGTTCTTTACCGATTTGGCTTTTTTAGTTACATTTACTTCATGAAACACAGCATAAATCACGAGGAAGTAATTTTAGACGAGTTTTTTAAAGTACTGCGTGCACAGGTCACCTATGAATCCTTTGAAACAGGAGAAATCATTCATGCAAAACGTGTTTGCCTCGAACGTGGTGATTCTGTCGCGGTGCTGCTTTATGAAGCGGACACAGACTGCTTTTTATTTACCAACCAATATCGATACCCCAGTGCCCGACGCAACCACCCATTTATTGTAGAATTGGTTGCCGGCTCCCTAGCAAGTGACGAAATCCCAAAAGATTGCGCAGGTCGCGAGGTGCAGGAAGAATTAGGTTACCACGTTAAAGATCTAGAATTAATAACCACCTATTTCCCATCACCAGGCGGCTGTTCAGAGCAAATTCATTTGTTTTTTGCAATCGTAAATAGTGACTCAAAAACAAGTAAAGGCGGTGGCTTATCCAGTGAAAAAGAATCCATAGACCTCGTTAAAATACCCCGAAGTGAAATTACCGATAAACTGAAAGCAGGTTTCTTTAATAATTCGCTAAGCATTATTGGCTTGCAGTGGTTTTTGTTGTTTAAGTTACATGCAGTAAAAACGTAAAACTAGCTTACCACCGCTGTTTACTAACTCTTTGGTATATGTTACTCCACCACCACTTTTTCACTTCTAAACACATTTCCGGCTCTCACTTTTACGATGTAAATTCCTGTTGCGAGGTTGAGTTGGTTTATGGTAATTATCTGATGTCCTTGTGGTATTTTTTCTTTTTTTAGCTCATAAACTTGTCGTCCTGCTTGGTCGTATATTCCAAGGTCGAGTGGTCCTGCTCTTTGTACTTCTACTAAAATGTTTAAGTGATCTTTTGCTGGATTTGGAAAAATGCTAAAATCTAATAGATTTAATTCCGTTTTTATATCTGTTTTTGCAGGAGCTAATCCTCTTTGACTAATGGCAAAACTTGGCGTAGGCAAATTGGTTTCGCAATTAAAATAAGCTATTTCGGCAGCACTTAAGGCCTCTGAGTAAATAGAAAGGTTTGCTAAAGCGCCATCAAAACTTACAATATCGGCATTGCTTGATGGTGCACTTAAAAAGGTGTTTTGCAGCAGGGTGCTATTTGCAGCATCGGCAAAGGTGGTTTCTACTTGGTTTTGATTGGCAAATAGTAGCTCGCTTGGTGCATTGGTAGCGGCTACTTGCGCATTGTTGATATAAAGTTTTAAGACACCATCGGAGGCAATGTTTGGGTTGTTTTCTCCGTCATAAACGGCTGTTATATTTACCCATTGATTCATTGGTAAAGGAGCTTCTAATACCATGCTGCCTGTGCTGGTATTTGTGGTGGCAAATCCTAGTTGTATATTTGCTCCGTTTTGACGAATGCTAAGCCCATTGTTATTGTCTCCAAGGCTAAAGAGGTATTGTGTGTTACCTGGTGCCAATGCTTGGGCTGCATAAGCATAAAATGAAACCGTTAGCGCATCAAGGTTGCTGGTGGTGTTGCCCACGAGAAGTTCATCGGTATTTAAATCGATGTAAGAATCGGTGTTGTTAAAGTTCCAAGCTGTTTCATTACCCAAAGTTAAATTGATGTTGCCACAGGTATTGGTATCTACGCACTCTCCGCTAAGCTCGTGGCAGACTTGACCACCTGATATGGTGGGTGTGGTGGGTGATGCAAATGGGGTAATGGTACAATCTGAAACACCCGTGTTAATAGCATCATCGACAGACACTTTCCGATTTTTTGATTCTTTTGCGTATTGCTTTTTATCATCGCAATTACTCTTTCGTATGCGAACCAAATAGTCTTCTACTTCGCCTTCTTCGTAGATGCCGTCTTGGGTGAGATTCTCGGAACCCGCTTGAGGATTTTTTGCAACGGCTACTCGTAGGCGGGTTTGGTACTCGTTTTTGCTATTAAACTCTAGATCTGACGCACGGACAATGGGAGTTTTTATAGTAAAGTAGATTTTATTATTTTGTACTAATTCAATTTTTTCTTCTATATGTGGTTGCACATCATCCACAAAATTATAGGTGTAGCTATCTTCATGATTTACATTGTTATTGATTAGTCCCTTTCTGTGTTTCCAGTAATCAAGCCAAACACCATAATATTTATTTGCTAAATTATAAGTATATATCGTAATTTTTAAATTGTTTGCTGGGCAATTATCTTCGCTCGCTACTATATTATCTATCAAGTAATTTGGATTAACTAAATTTAAATAGCCACCGTTATCACCCGTTTCTATCCGTTGTAATATTTTGTTATTGAGTTTTATACATTGTCCGCCATTAGAAGAAGGTAAATATTGTTCTAATTCTACTACTATCTCTTTGATATGTAAATTTTTCGAATCTTTTGCTCTAGATTCTTTATATTTAAAAGACTGCCAAAGATCTTTATAAGGATCAACTTCAAATATTTCTCTTGCATTGTAGGGCATTTGGAGTGGCAGTTTAATAGCACGCACTTTTGCTTCACCCTGATTTGTTTCTATACTTAATTCCATATCATTTATTTCAAATTCTGATAATATTTGAAGTTCATCTACATTCTCAAATCCATTATTCCTCATAAGATTTAAGATGTTATTTTTAATGTTAGAATTGTTTTGCCCATTAAAAACTTTAAAAATAGTAGAGGTCGAGTTGGTGTAATTTTTTTCATAAATTATATCATCGTCAGATCTGAGCATTAATCTAATTTCTTGATTATTGAGTAAGCTGGTATTTGGTTTTAATAAAATACCATCTCCTAAGGTTTTCTCTCTAAGAAGGCGATGGTCATTTTCACTTATATTGGTATTTAAAAAATAAAAGAAGTCCGAGGCTTGTAGGTCTATGGCTGACACAATTCTATTACTTGCTGATACAGTCAAGTCAAAAAAATCTTGCGAATAAGGAGGATTTTCAATAAGCTCGTTTAAATAGCCCCCATTTACTGAAGATATCCACGTTTGTTGCGGGTCTAAAACAGTCATTAAATCTTGATCTTCACTATCTAAAATAATGCGTTTTGATAATAAGTACCAACTATTTTCTAGTAATGTGGCTAAGTAACTAGGTGTTTCAGGTTCACTGCTTATATAAACTGAGTTTACTTTCTTATTAAAAAGAAGCATTGGACTACCAGAAGCACCTCTTTCACCTGTAAAATTAGCATCAGAAAGGCGTTGATAAATTCTATTATAGGTCCGAAAAAGTCCAGTCTGTGAAGTTCTACTTAATGGTTCGAACATACCATTTTCAAAATAGGAGAGCTTTAAATCACTAAAAGAAATTTTCTTTAAATCAGCTTGTGGATGACCAATTAAGGTTACATTAGCTTTTGCCCCTTCAAGACTTTCATCAATATTTCTTCGATGTACATCCCATCCTAATGTATAAACATATTGCATTATTTCAGAATTCTCAATTTGCCATCCCTCAGGCACTATTTCATATAAGGCAATGTCACTGTCAAAATCTTGTAATCTGGATTTAATCTTTACTTTCCAAAAGCTTCTTATTTTTGTCTTTTCATCAGAATCAAAATGTTCTATAGAATTATTGAGTGTATTTTCCAAATAATGTGGATAAGAGTTTTGAAATGCTGCACTATTAACAAGTGCTTCGTCTAATTTTGTGTAGTTCTTATTTGGATCAGCTACCTCGAAATCAAATGATATATAAGTAAAATTTTTAACATGATTAGCAATATTATAGGGATTACCATCTTCGTCTATAAGATGTTTACCTGTTGGTAATTTAACATGTGCAGCTGTTAAAAGATATATTTTTTTATTGCCATCAAAACTATTTTCTATCGAATTAACCAACATTCCAGTTGCAAAGCTTGTCTTGCTATTAGATGGCGATAAATAAGCAAGTATACAAACCCCTTTTTTTTCATTTTGAAAATCAACAGCTTTAGGATGATTTACATTATAATTTTTTTTGTTTGAGCGTCCAATATATGGAATTTCACTTGGCTGTGGGATATATGATTTTTGTCCATATATCTTAATATTACATAAACAAATAATAAACATGAGTGGTAGAAATGCTTTGTTTCTTCTTATACTTATAAAATTCATTTTATACATTTTTTATTAGTTAATCAATCTACTCCACCACCACTTTTTCTGTCCTAAACACATTGCCTGCCCTAACTTTTACAATATAAATTCCTGTCGGAAGGTTTAAGTTGTTTAACGTAATCATCTGATGTCCTTTTGATATGCTGTGTCTCTTAAGCTCATAAACCCGTCTTCCTGCTTGGTCATACAGGGCTATGTCTAGCGGGCCTTCTCTCTCAATTTCTACTAAAATATTTAAGTGATCTTTTGCTGGATTTGGAAAAATGCTAAAATCTAATAGATTTAATTCCGTTTTTATATCTGTTTTTGCAGGAGCTAATCCTCTTTGACTAATGGCAAAACTTGGCGTAGGCAAATTGGTTTCGCAATTAAAATAAGCTATTTCGGCAGCACTTAAGGCCTCTGAGTAAATAGAAAGGTTTGCTAAAGCGCCATCAAAACTTACAATATCGGCATTGCTTGATGGTGCACTTAAAAAGGTGTTTTGCAGCAGGGTGCTATTTGCAGCATCGGCAAAGGTGGTTTCTACTTGGTTTTGATTGGCAAATAGTAGCTCGCTTGGTGCATTGGTAGCGGCTACTTGCGCATTGTTGATATAAAGTTTTAAGACACCATCGGAGGCAATGTTTGGGTTGTTTTCTCCGTCATAAACGGCTGTTATATTTACCCATTGATTCATTGGTAAAGGAGCTTCTAATACCATGCTGCCTGTGCTGGTATTTGTGGTGGCAAATCCTAGTTGTATATTTGCTCCGTTTTGACGAATGCTAAGCCCATTGTTATTGTCTCCAAGGCTAAAGAGGTATTGTGTGTTACCTGGTGCCAATGCTTGGGCTGCATAAGCATAAAATGAAACCGTTAGCGCATCAAGGTTGCTGGTGGTGTTGCCCACGAGAAGTTCATCGGTATTTAAATCGATGTAAGAATCGGTGTTGTTAAAGTTCCAAGCTGTTTCATTACCCAAAGTTAAATTGATGTTGCCACAGGTATTGGTATCTACGCACTCTCCGCTAAGCTCGTGGCAGACTTGACCACCTGATATGGTGGGTGTGGTGGGTGATGCAAATGGGGTAATGGTACAATCTGAAACACCCGTGTTAATAGCATCATCGACAGACACTTTCCGATTTTTTGATTCTTTTGCGTATTGCTTTTTATCATCGCAATTACTCTTTCGTATGCGAACCAAATAGTCTTCTACTTCGCCTTCTTCGTAGATGCCGTCTTGGGTCATTACTGCACCAATTTGGTCAAGTTCAGCAACGGCAACACGAAGGCGGGTTAAGTACTCCTTTTTGCCATTAAATTCCGTGGCTAATTCAGATAGTCTAGGTATGTAAGCCTCAATTACGACAAAACCACTGTTTTTAGAACCTACTCCAAGTTCCTCTGAGTTATGTGTTGTAATATCTTGTTTGAAATTGTAGGTAAAATTATCTTCTGCATTAGATTGATTTCCTGGCTTTTTATCTTTAAAATAATCTAACCACGCACCATAGTGAATATCTTGATTTTCAGAAGAAAAATACAATTTTATCAGGAGTTTATTCCTTTTTTCATCTGGGCAAGCATCCTCACTGGCAATAACATCGCCAATTTCATAATTATTGTTAACTAAATTTAAATAACCCCCATTGTTGCCAGTACTTATTGTTTGTAAGTTTTTGATAGGAAGCCTAACACATTCCTCATCTTCTGTAGAGGTTAAATATTGTTCTAAATCTACTTTAATAGCATTTAAGTAAATGTTATCAGAATTTTCACCTTTGCTAGGTTTGTATTTGTAATATTGCCAATAGTTAGCATAAGGGTCATTTTGAAACAGCTCTCTAGCGTTAAAAGGCATCATAAATGGTAACTTTATAGCCCTTATGTTAACATTATTCCCCTCTGCGTTTAAAGTAAGTTTAAAATTTTCTAATTTAAAATTTTTGATCCTAACTATTTTTTTTGATTCAAATTCGGTTTCATATTCAAGACTGCTATTCCTTAAAAATTTTAAAACACTATTTTTAAAATCTTTATTTGTGTATCGATTGTTTAATGGAAAATTATTTTTTCTTCCTTTAAACACCCTACTGATTCCGTTCATATTATTGTTATAAAAAGCTTGATATAAATTATAATTATCATCATTTTTTAGGGTAAGTGTAACTTTTGTATTAGCAGTAAATTCAGATAGATTGGTTGGTAAAATACCATTACCTAATATTATTTCTGTATTCATTTCATCTTTAAATTCAAAAAAATCTAAAGCCCGAAAAGTTAGATTATCTGATGTTGTTGGAGCTTGTCCTACCAATAAATCAAATTGATTAACTTGAATTGGATTAGCAATTAAGTTTTTAAAATAACCTCCTGAAACTTCATTAATCCATGTGTATTGAGGATCTAAATATCTTTGAAAATCTTCTCTTTGATTTGTTTCAGTATTAGCATTTAGATACCAACTGTTCTGTAAAACTGAAAAATAATTACGTAAATGGCCATTTGTAGCCACGGCAAAAGCTTTTTGAAGGTGATTAAAGAGAGGGCCTCCCGAAGAACCACTCTCTATCGTAAAATATTTAACCATTGGAGACGTAAGGGTTCTTCTGTCTTTTTCAGGCATAAAACTATTACTACCAGAACTATTATATTGATTTGTCAATAAGCTTGAAATAAAATACTTCATTGGTTGAATCATAAACTTTTTAAAATCACCTCGCGGGTGAGAAATAGAAGTAGCTTTGTCTGAATCCGAAAATTCTCTTTTAAAATTTCGCTCCTGTAGTGACCAACCCGAAAGATATAAATTATCAAAAAAATGTGAATTTTCGACTGTCCAATTTTCATCATTAAAATTTGTTACCTCGTATAATGCCAAGTCGCTTTTTTTGTCTTGCACCAAGGGCACTAATTTAACTTTTAGAAGCTTCCTGATTTTTACTAATTCATCCTCTAGCTGCTTATTATTATTCACATTATTCTTAATTTTAGAATGAGCGAGCTCATAGTCAAAAGAAAGATAATAAAAACCTGGGTTTGAATTATTAAAACTATTATTAACATGAATACCTAAAGGCAGGTCATTGTGAAAAGCTGTTGCTAAATATAATTTTCTTTTGTTACCTTCTAAAGAGTTATTTACAGTGTTAACCAAAAATCCTGTTCCTTGAAAATTCTCATTAGAGATGGGGTTGTTCCAAACTAGATAGCAAATAGATTTTTTTATATCTTGTTGATCTGTAGCCAAATAATCGTTTACGTTTTTAGTTTTAGATATAGACTTGCCAATTTTTACAGGAGGAAATATTTTAGTTCCATCAACTGTTTCTTGAGCAAGTAACTTATTGATGTAAAAAAAGAACGAAAAAAAAAGAACGAAAAACAAGAGATGGCATTTCATGTCACTTAATTTTTAGTTTCCAAAAGTTCAATTCTCTTTTCTAATTTCTCCACCATATCCATTAAAGCTTTATTTTCCTCTTTCTGGGTCTCAATATTTTTTTCTTGTTCTATGGTATGCAATAACATTTCTTCTAAATTTTGCAGCTGACCAATAAGCATCTCGTTTATGCAGTAAAAACCCTGCTCGTCGAGTTCTTTTTGTCCAATCACATTGGGTAGGTGTTTATGCTCTTTAATATATGCATTTAGCTCTTCTAAACTAGTTAATTTATAATTATCAGCAAAAACATAATCTGCCAACCAAATGGCTCGATTTCCAATAGCTAGGTCTTCTGCTACCACGCCTTTTTCTACCCACAGCAAGAAATTATCTAAGTATTGCGCTTTTATGTTTCTAAGTACTGTACCGGTTGTTGGGTTATAATTAGTGGGGTCGCTGCTATTGTATAAACCATCACTTATATATACTTGACCGTTTACACCCAAAACAACTCCTGCTGGTAAATCGTTGGTGGTATTGGTATTATATCCTATTTCAAGACTTGAATAAGATGAAACTTGCGCTATGGCTGCATTCAACATCCAAAATAACAGCAATGTTAAAAAATATTTAGTTTTCATGATATTTACTTTTTTCTAATGATTTTACTTTTTGTTCTATTTTTTTTAATCTTTCTCTCAAGATGTTTTGCTCTTGCTTTTGCTCTTTGAGTTCTACTTCTTGATCTATGGTATGAAGTATAATTTCTTCTAAGTTTTGTAATTGTCCCATCATCATTTTAGGAATACTGTAATAGTTATTTTCCGCAACTTCTTTTTGGCTAGGAACATTTGGTAAATGTTTATTTTCTTTAACAAATTTCTCGTAAGCTGATAACGACATTCTTTGGTAGTTATCATCAAAAACAAAATCAGGTAAAATAAATTGGTCTCTATCCTCAATTACAAAATTTTCAGTTAAAATACCTAAAGCTCTTTGTGGCTCGCCAAATTCGTCTAAAGGGGCATTGGGTACAGGAACACTCCCTACATATAGTTGAAAATTTTCGGTACCAACAAGCGCTTCCATACTTTGCTTATCTTTTGTATCATAAAGCAAAACGTCTCCATTGATGGTAAGCTCTGCTTTACTAACTTGAGATCCATTTTGGTTTATAAAAATAGCTTGATTTTCATCATTGTTAATAACGACATCGTTAGCGGGCTCTAGGTGATTTTCTAAAATGCTTGAGTCACCTCCTAGATAGGTATCAGTTCCTAACTGTAATTTAATTATCTTTTGGGCAGTACCTATTTTGTAGAGTTTATAAAGTTTTGTTCCAAGGGTAGCATAATTACCTAATTCATCAACATATTTAACAAATGGAGTTATTGATTGATTAGAATTTTGTAACAAATTAATGATACCAGTTAAATTTAGTTCGGATATTAAATAAAATTCGAAAAAATTATTTACCGATGTATCAAATTTTAATTGAAAATTTGTTGTCAAACCTATTGGATTGTAAAAATGCATAGGAAGCTCTTGGTATTGTGTGTTTCCAAAATGTACTTTTGACAATTTTATTTGAGGCTTGTTCCCATTTAGAACTTTTACCTCCACTTGGCTGCTGGGTGTAAACTTTAAGTTACGAAACATTTGGTAGGGGGTTAATGGTTTTTCTAAACCTGGAAATGAAACATTTCTTACTGTTGCATCTGTAACGTTTAATTTTGCTACTACTGGAACATTGGAAAATACTTGACAATAATTAGGAAATCCTTGGTTAGTAGAGGCAAATGTGGGCGTAATGCATTTATGTTTTCTGGCTTTAAAATTCCAAATCCATTCTGTCGAAGTGGTAACAGGTATTTCGTTATAATCGCTTATGTGAGGTACATTTATAAATGTATTTGAAGATTGGTGAAAATTACCAATATTAAAGGGCGAGTATGATGAAAGGCTGTTAATTTGACCTTGATTCGTAGCCATTATCGTTAATGAACTTACAGTAGCTAGCGTAGTACTATTTAATAAAGATTTGTTTACAGCTGCATTCACATAATCAGACCTTATTATTGCTCTTTCTGCTGTGGCAGTAGCGTACTGACCTGGAGAACTTATTATTGGTCCAACATTATTATTAAAAAAAGCTTCTGAAGCTGCTGATGTTTCTGCAGCCAAAGCGGGTATATAAACAATACCTCCTAAAATGGCAGCTGTTTTTACTGTGTTGTTTTCAACTGCATTTTCCCACCAAGCACTCGATCCTAATCTCCATCTATTAAATAGCTTAGTATAGTCTGTACTGGCTATCTGTTTACCAATTGTGCCAAAAGATTTAAGGTCAAAATTTGATAAATCTTCCATGTTTTTTATGAAAAAATTTTCAGGACTATTATTACTTTTTCCGCCAAAAATTAGCCAGTTGTCATTATCCAATTCAAAACCAAAATTATTTTGTTGTGTGTTTACAGTGTTGTAATTGATACCATCTGGATCTAAAGCCTTTCTCTTAAATACTTTTATACTAGTATTATTGCTTGGACTATTGCCTTTTACTTCTAAAAAATATCTTGGATCTTGAAAGGAGGTTTGAGTACCTAAACTACCTGAGTATGCATAGATACTACGATTCCCAAAATTGCCAGATGAACTTGAATTGCTAGTAGTGGCAACAGTATAATCACTGGACATGTAGTAATTTGGATTAATTAATAACATGTCGTTTGACGTTATATTAATTAATTTATTGGGATTATATTTTTTTATCGGAGATGTAAACGTAGCGGTACCTGTTACTGTTACACTTCCGTCTTCATTCCATAATAAGGTAGAATTTGTAGCCTCTATATTTGCTGGAATATAGTCTTGCGCCATAAGATTATTTCTTAAACAGCCAGTTATGGAGACAAAAAATAATGCAATACAAAAAATAGATTTGCTATTTGTTTTCATGATTATTCACTTTTTATTTTTTTTCCAAGTCCTCTAAGCGCTTAATTAAAATTTCATTAAGTATTTGCTGGTTCTTTAGGGCTTTGTGCTGTTCGATAGTATACAAGGTTAACTCTTCTATTTTTTTAAGTAAGGTAAAGTTCATTTCCTTGTCACTAAAACCTTTCTGTTTTACTTCTTCTTGACTTAAAACCTCTGGCAAATGTTTGTTACGCTTTAAATAATCTTCCAGCTCATCCAATGGCATCAATGCGTATTTTTCATCAAAAACATAATCTGGCCATTCATCCCAATCTTCTGCCAACACATAAACAATATTTTCGGTAGCAATTCCCTCTTCAACAAACAATAAGATATCTTTTAACGCTTCCGCATTAGGAAAATTAAAAGTGTTGTCTGGATGATTGGCGTGTGGTCCAATATGCATATTACCTTTTACAAGAAGGGCATATTTGTCGGGGCCTTTTGCTTTTAAGACACGTCCCCAAGAGGTTCTGTCAGCTTCTGCTACTTGCGCTTGTGTAAAAAAAGCACATAATATAAACGGTAAAAAAAGGTTTTTTTTCATTGTTTTTGGATTAACATTTTATTAATTAATTCACTGATTTGATTTAATTGGCTTAGGAGTTATCACGTCTCCTTTGCTATTTTGAAAATCATTTTAATATAAAATTACTAGCAGGATATTTCATTCTTTACTTTGCAAATTTTTCTTTTACAGCGTCTTAGATGTTATAGGCATTTGAAATGCTTCAACTGCCCAATAATCATTTTCTTAAAAGGTTTATTTATTATTAAGTTAATACTAAAGAAAATTAACTGTACAAAAAATAGACTTGGTAACAAACCAATTAGTCTTATCCATCGTTATCTAAATTTTGATATCCTATATAAAGGCTTTATTATTTTCAGAAAACAATGGATTATTTTCAATATTAGGCCATTTTTAAAATAATTTATTGTTACTTTTTAGGATTTTCCAGCAATGCTTTAAGCCTCTTAATTCGTACTTCCGCCTCATCTTGCATCTGGTTCAGATTGTTATCGTGTTCTACCACATGAAGCGTCATCTCTTCTATAGTTTGAAGCATTCTTTTAGTCATGTCGCTAACAGTGAAGCCATTTTTACCTATTTCCTTAGCCGAGGGCATGGTAGGTAAATGTCCATTTTGCTTTAGAAAGGTTTTTAGTTTTTCAATAGAAGTTAATTTGTACTCTTCATCAAAAACATAATCTGGCCAGTCTTCTGTATCTGCAACAGCAAAATCATTTGTTACTATGCCTTTTTCTACCCACAACAAGTAGTCTTTGTAGAGTTCTAGCGTTTGGTCAGAAAATCCTTTTTCATTTCTAGATTCTAAGTTTCCTTCCTCTACCATAGCATCAGCCTCAGAGATGTACACTCTGCCATCAAAATGCGCTATTGTATTGTTGATTTTTTCTGCATCAACTCCTACAGTTAAGCTATTTACAATATGCACATCGTGCGTTAAGGCTTCTATTTTAAGTGATGGTTCTTGACTGGATCCGACCAAAGCTCCGTTCAAGTTTACGATTTCAAAGGAACCATCCTCTTTTAAGCCCATTATACCACTACTATTTACGGCACTCCAATCGGTATTGTAATTGGCAAATAAGATACCTGCTCCATTTTGGTTTCGGTCAATACGTATGATTCCGTCATGCTCGCCTCTTATATGAAGTGCTCGCTCTGGCGTAATTGTACCTATTCCCATCCTAGCATTTTTAGTAAGGACGCCTTTAAAATTCTCTATTGTATTGGCTTCTTCACTAATTTCATTTCCTCCAAAGTAAAAATTATTACTCCCAAAATTTGAACTTTTATGCCCTATCCAAAGCCTTCCCGTATCACCAGCATTACGGACAGAAAAAATTGGGGCGTTCTCCTCAGGATTTTGAGTGGTTCTTAATGTCAATCCTGCTCCACTGCTGTCATCATTTACATTATTTTCTAAAAATACATTGCCTCTGCCCACATTAAAAGTAGTATGACCGTTTACCAGTAATCCTCGTGGCGAAAAATAACTGTTTGATCCTTCGCTAATACTTGGTAACGTGTTTGTATTACCAATGCGTACCAAACCACTTTCATGGTAGATTGTATTGATAGATTGCGCTGCCAACCAAAGATGACTACTGGGAGGATTTGGATTACCGCCGTCAGGTGGCGTTATAGGGGTACCGTATATTTCAATTTCACGAAAAGATATGTTATTGTTAGTAAATTGAAACACCACTGTATTATAACCAGATGTAAAGTTGTCGGTAATAAAATTCAATTCTATAATATGTCCTGCAATCTCATTGCTCTCATTTAATGTTTGAGTGGGTGATTCAGCTGCTGTCACGGTGTTATAAAGAAAAAAAGTTGCACCATTTATACCCCCAGTATTGTGTATGGACGAGTTGTAAAATTTTACCTGAATATTTGTGTACTCCTGATCAAGATTAAATGTTAAAAGCTTACTATAAGCGTTATCAAAAGCAACTTGATAATCCATTTGTAGTGTAGTGTCTTTATTGCCATCAGTAATAAAACTTTGATTAGACTGAAATCCTGCATAGGAAGCATAGTTTAAACCCGCATCTATTATGGTAGCCTGTGGTGCTATGTTTTGAGCACTTATTTTGCACGTACAAATGGAAAGTGCTAGAAGCGTACTACTAAGTAATACTGTTTTAATTTTAAGTATCATGAGTTTAGCTATTTTTTGTTGGTTTTAATTTGCTCCTCAAGATCTTCAGTAAGTTTATTGTACTCTTCTAAAGTCTTTTTCAGTTTGGTAATCTTTTCTTCTTGGGCAATAATGTGCAAGAGTAACTCTTCCACCGTTTTAAGGGTTCGCTTGGTCATATCGGCTACCGTAAATCCATTTTTTTCAACATCTTTGGCTGAAGGCATTGTAGGCAAATGGCCATTTTTCTTGATATAAGTTTTTAAATCTTCTATAGAATTTAGTTTATAATCTTCATTAAAAACATAATCTGGCCAGTCGGTATCGTCTAATTCTACTAAAGCGATGTCTTTGGAAACCAATCCTTTTTCAATCCAAAGTAAGAAGTCTTTATAATTGTCAGATACAGTGCTTGTAAATCCTTTTTCTGTTGTTGATTCTCCCTCACTTGTATCTACCTTACTGTCTTCTTCAGAGATGTATACTCTACCATCAAAGTGTGCTATGGCTCCATCAATTTTTACAGCATCTTTTCCTACACTTAAGGAATGCTGTATTTTTACGTCCTTTGTAGTTGGATCAATACTTAACAACCTGTTTTGATTTTCTCCAGTAAGTTCGCTATTAAGACTGTTTATTGCAAAAACGCCATTTTCTTCAAAACCTACGGTCGCAGTGTGATTAATGGTAGACCAATCGGTCGAGTAATTAGCAAATAAAATTTTAGCTCCCATTTGGTTTCGGTCAATACGTATGATTCCGTCTTGCTCGCCTCTTATATGAAGTGCTCGCTCTGGCGCATTAGTACCGATACCTACTCGTCCGTCATTTTTTAAAATACCTTTGAATTTAGATATGTCCTGTTCTGCTAATCCAGCAGTTGCTCCACCAAAATAAAAATCATTACTTCCGAAACTTGAAAATTCTTGTCCTATCCATAATCTTGCATAACCACCAGAAGAGCGTACAGAAAAAATAGGTGCATCAGCGTCAGGGTTTTCCGAGGTTCGTAAGGTTAAGCCCGCACCACTGGCGTCATCATATTTATTGTTCTCTAAAAAAACATTACCTCTTCCTACGTTAAAGGTGGTATGACCATTTACTAAAAGTCCTGTAGTAGAATTGTACGTATTTGTAGTTGTGTTCAAAGTGGGCAGAGTGGTGTTATTACCTATACGAACCAACCCATCGTCGTGAAATATGGTATTGGTTGATACTAATTTTCGCCAAAATTCATTACCCCCTGTACCCCCTACAATAGAGTTAGCAGATTCATCAATAGTAGCTTCTGCCTCTGCTAGGTTGATACTACTGCTACTCGCATTTTTTACTTTAAATCTATCAATTATTTTACCAGCTATTTTGAATATTCTTTTCCCTCCATTGGGCGTAGTAACAAAATCGGTTTCAGATACTTCCACATAAGTGCCTTGTGCATTTGGAACCCATACCTGTAATCCAAGAAAATTGGAGCCTTGCGGTTGGTAAAGTGCAATTTCAGGCTCATTAAGCATGGTGCCTAGATTGACCTCAACTTGAGCACCTGCTGCTAAGGGAGTAGTACCAGCGTTCCCTATTAAACCGTCGTTTAAAAATTCCAGCGAACTCACAGCTGCATTCCCTATTGTAGAGACGGTTACTCCTTGACGTCTGGCATAGTTGTTTAACGCATCGGAAGCTATACAACTTGTCAAAGTATCCGGAACTTCTTGTGGCTCGCACAAAGCAAACTGGAAACGTAAGGACATGTGAACAGAGAAAGTTAATGGGACTATTCGAACTCCTATCCAGTCAGTATCTGTATTGGATACGGCATTAAATACAGGTGTGTCAGGATCAGAATTTCCTGTATAATCACCTAAAGACACCCAGTTGCTACCTTTTGTGGCTTCTAGTCTGAAAGTGGTCACCCATTGATTCCATGGAATTCTCCCTTTGGTAGTCACACCCTTTATCCCTCGAGGCCCGTCAAACATCATCCCCACATAGTTGCCAGGATTATTGTTTGGAGCTGCCCAAGCTTGAGTTGAAGTTAATTGTGGTCTGTTCTCGATTACTGTTGAATTGGTATTGATAATATTACTAGACCAACACCCCGAGTTGATGTAGTTACTGGATTGTGGGTTAGGGTCTAATAGTAATTCGGTACAAACGGTGGGGTTTCCGCCACCTGGAGTGCCGACTGTTGGATTGGCACAAATCCCAAAAATTTCTAATTCTCTAAATTGTTGAGTATTCCCTGAAAATATTAAATCCAATTTATTAAAAGATATACTAGGATCGGGAATTGCTGTAATGATATTATCGCCTGTGTTATTTAAAGTAAAACTTTCAGTGTCTCCGTTTGTAGTATTTATAAAAGTAAGAGTAGAACCATTGATATTAGTACTATTTGCACCTGTAGCTACATGTAACTTAAAGTTCAAGTCTGTATAAGGTTGATCTAAATTAATCGATAGCGTTTTGCCATCGGCATTATTCATCCAAACTGCTTGATTATAAACCCACCATGTACTGAGATTTCCATCGGTTAACGCAGCAATATTAAAAATACCTTGATATGTTATGCCCACGTCAGATAAGGTGGCAAAAGGAGCTACATTGGTAGATACTTCACAGGTCGCATTAGAATTACTGCCATTTCCATTTGTGGGAGGTAATTCACCACATAATGTAAATTGGAAACGTATTGCCATTGCATTCACATACGTTAATGGAACTATTCTCATACCCAACCAATCAGTATCTGTATTGCTAACTGTATTATGTACGATTGTATGTCTATTTGCGTTACCCGTATAATCTCCTAATGATGTCCAATTCGTACCATCTTTTGTTGCTTCAAGACGATAAGTAGTAACCCAATGATTTTCATAAGCTGCTCCTTTTGTAGATACACCATTGATCCCCATAGGCCCATCAAACATCATCCCCACATAGTTTCCAGGATTGTTATTTGGAGCTGTCCAAGATCTAAAATCAGTAAGGGCTGGCAAATTATGACCAACACCACTACCCGAGTTGATGTAGTTGCTTGATTGTGGGTTGGGGTCTAGCAGCACTTCTGAACAAACGGTGGTGTTTCCGCCGCCTGGAGTGCCGCCTGGTGGAGTATCTAATATCCCTGTGATTTCTACTTCACGAAAGTATCTTATATAATGGTTACCCATGTTAATCTTTACTTGATTGTACACGTTTGAGGAAGGTGCGGTATATTTTATTACATCGGCATTCCCATTTACTGTGGTGGAATTTACTACTGAAACCTCTTGTGTTTGATTGGTTTCTGTATTTATAAAAATAATCTTTTCGGGCAAGGGAGTAGATGTCGTCTCGGATCTGTAATAAATCAGACTAACCTCTTTATAAGAATTGTCTAAATCAAATGTGATGGAACTTCCTACACCTGATGGACAATTTTCTTCCCCTCTTGCAAATTTGTTGGCAACATCTTTTAGTCCTACAGCAGAAATATCAAGATCGGTCATCGCCGCGATGTTTGTTGAATTTAATTTATAACAATTGCTAGATATCGTAGCATTAGGGGCAATGTTATTGGGCGTATTAGAAAGCACAAGATTATTGCCCCCACTATATGTACCTTTTATGAAAACTTCTCTAAAATAATGATTTACACCTCCTCGAAATTGAAGTGTCACCTTGTCAAACACTGCCCCTGCTGGAGCTACCACTTTTCTAATATGGGGATTTCCTCCCACCGCCATAGAGGTGCTCATTGGCACTGTTGCCGTGTAGTTGATAGAAGTATCTACAAAATGTACAGTTAAATCAGCAAGTGCGATGGGTGACGAAGTGGAATTATAAAAAATAAATTCTAAGTCTGAATACGTAACGTTTAAATCGAAAACAATACGAGGACTAGGATGTCCTCTAAAAAAATTTGCTTTGTCTAAATTCTTTAAATACGTAGCATCTGTATTGTTTGAAATATTTCCATCGGTCATATAGCTCACAACATTATTAACTGAAGTATCAAATAGACTGATTTCTGCAAATGCTGCAAGATTTGGTATATTGGTAAAATTTGTATCATAAACAAAATGTTCATACGGATCGCCAGGGGTACCAAATATCTGAAGCTCTGCTAATTTTCTTGTGTGTTGACCAATTTTTAAAATAACTTGGTCTGCTACAAAATTGTTATTTGTAAGCTCCCAAATGTTATCACCAAGATTTACACCTTGATTTAAATTAACAAATGCAGTTTGTTCGCCAGATATCGAATTTTTAAATGAAATTGTAAATCTGTTGACTACATCTACCTTAAGAAATTTCACATTGATATTTCCTATAAATTCATTTAAAGAAATATAAATAAAGTTATTATTAGTACCACCTCTAAAAATATTTTGCTGTGTGACATTTCCATCTCTCAACATCTCAAAATTTGGCAATACAGCCGTAACTGATGCGGTGTTTGGGAAATCTAAAGAATAATTTGCATTCAGCATATAGTTAGTTTGTGCTTGTGTGCAAACTGAAAAAATAAGTGCACCTAATAATGGGATGGCCTTTAAATATAAAGTTGCCAGTACATTTTGTCCTGAATGGTTTTTTGCTGATTTTCTACCAAAAAAGACACTTGTGAAAAAATAACCTATCATTTTTGATATTTTATTTAGAATCCATGGTTTACTAAAAATATTTGCTTTCATGTTATAAACTGTTTTTTATTAATAAAATTAAAATGCATGTAACTGTGAGATGCTAAATCATTTTGTAGTCCATCATCGGCTGATGCAGACTCCTTTGAGTTAGGTTGGTTTGAAAAAAAGGTTGGTCATTGATTATTGAATTTTGCATGTTAAAAATTTTAAAATCCTACACCGGTTTGTAGTGGGGTTATTGTACGATTAGTTTTTTAGTGGTAGAAACATTATTAATAGTGATTTTTAAAAAATAAATACCCGTAGCTAGATGGAGATCTTCTCCAATTTTAACTTGTAAATCACCTTTAATTTCTCGAGATCCATAGTTGTAGATTAGTTTTCCTAAAGCGTCATAGAGAATCATGCTACCGGTAGCGGTAGCCGTTTTTTCTACAACGATGTTTACGTTAAAAACGCCATCGTTACTAACATTAGGATAGACCACGACGTTATTATCTAATAGCACTTGGTCGGTAGGCTCTTCAACTGCCCCGCGGACTTGCATATTAGCAAGTACAGGAATTTCAACAGATGCACCAAAGATCACAATAGCTTCTGGATTTAAAAGCCCAGTAGGATTTTTTACATGTACCCTTAAGTTTCCATTGTCAAGAGACGAATGTTGTCTCAAGAAATTTTGAAGCGCCTCCCTGTCAATTATCATCATGCGCTTGGTCTTTAAGTGCCAGAAAAATTCTTCACGTTCGCGATACTCCGGTGTATAATTCGGAATAATATTACTTCCATTAACGCCGTTTACTAAGGTATTAAAGTCTTGACTATTAATACCTGGAAAACGATTTGTGCCAATTAGACTTCGATTAAATATATTATCAATGCTATAGATGGCTTTAATGTTCCAGCGCGTCTTGTAGCCATGCAATCCCGATTGTGCAATCCAAGGTAAACGTACCTGCCAGTTTTCTACTAGAGGACTTGTACTATTTCTATAAGTCCTGATATTCGGTGGTACACTTTTATCAAATACAGAAAAATTCGGGTGTCCTGCGGTAAATATTGGTATTTCGGGGGATTGTGGCTGACCGTCTAAGTGACGAATCCAATTTTTTGGAAACCAAATTGATGCATCATCATAATCATTTGCATTAGAAAAATCAAAAGTAAAGTTTTGATCTGCTATATATTGGTCGTTAAAAAAACTCCATGTAAACCGGGCATCAAAATTATTTTCTGGCGAAAAGCGTTTATGTTCGCCAACCTCGGTACCATTTGGACCCGCTTTATATCTTGGAGCTCGATTGGTATTAGCAAAATTTTCATTTTCTTGACCATACACATACCTACTAAATAAATTATTTACTCTTAAAATAAAGTAATCATCCTTGCTTTTAGTGGGTGGTACGCGATCCACGCCAGCTAAAGATTTAAATACCGAAAATTGCGTATCACTGAGCTCATAGGTTTTTACGTCTCCAATATTTTGATTGACTAATGGTTGTGACGAATTTATTATTGTCGCACCAAAAAATCTAAATATAACTTTAACAGCAATATCAGCTGCCCCATTAAACTTGGCTCTTACGTATACTGATTGATTGACAGTAGGTGCTAAAGAGCTAGATAATGTAAAATGTTTGCCATATCCTACTAATGTTTCCGAAGAAAAATCAGGACTAGAAGACTTATGCCAAGTTATTTTTGCATCCCCATATGGATCTTTTAATTGCGCATCAGTCAATCGCTTGCTCATTCTTCGTTCAGAGATATACCAATCTGGGCTGTAATGCGTAAAATTGTGTGGATCGGCATCCAATACGGTTAATGTTAAAGCTTCTTCGGTTGAAAGTACGTATGTTCTTACAACATTGTGATCATCATAACCATGTTCAAGACCGTATCCATTAGCAATCATTTTAGGATTTTGTTCGTTTAGAAACCAACGCTTTCCTGTACCCTTATTTTCTGCAAGTCTTGCCTTACCTTGAAATACTGCATCATTTTGCGATCCAAAAACATGCATAGGATTAAAACTAAAGTCTGCACCATCCTCGCTATTGGGAGAAAAAATAAATCGTAAGTCGATGTCAATAAGTTCTTTTCCAGCTATGATAACAGGGGTTGTGTTTGTATTTTTGGTGCGGTAGTAATACAAGGTCATTTCGTGATAGCCTCCACCGCCAAATTCGTCGAGTACAAATCTGGGGTCTTCTCCGCTAACCACTTTTCTTTTGTAGTTCATGAAGCCATTGCTGTCTTCATTAGCATAAACGAGTTCAAATAGACCTGGAACATCATTTAAATTGGGAAGATTAGCTACGGTATATGTAGCATTTTTTTGATATCGTGCTAAATAAGTCGGGCCATTAATTATTCCGTAAAAATTTACCAACGGATCCATTCGCATACTGTTGCTTAGGCTGTTGTAGGGTACGCCTCTTCTTTTTCCTTCCAACGGAGATAATACTGTGTATTCAATACAAAAATTGTCTTTTGTCCCAAAATCAATTTGTAGAGAAGGTTCGGCCTTATAAATCGGTTTGTTGAAAAAACTTGGATTATAATAAATTGGAATTTTGTTGTTAAACATAGGCTGCTTAACAGTATTGTCAAATATTTTATTATCAATCATCTCAGAAGTGGTTTTATTAATAAATAAATTCTGATCTAAAATTTCAAAGCCATCGTATTTGTATTCTGTATCACCATCTCTTAGAAATTTACCTATTCGTTTCAAAGCATATTTAAGACTGCTATTAATATCCGGAGTAGCTGCACCTCCAGTCTCCATTTTTTTCCAAAAATCGCTCCTTACGTATGTAAATTGTTTGTTGCCCAAACTATTAATGTTACTCGTAATATCTGAAAAGGAAGTACCATTATGTGAATTTGCTGGTTGAAATTCTTTGTAAATAATTTCATCAGGATCTAAGCCTGCGATACCTTTTAATCCATACTTGTGGGCATACAGAACTTCTAAATTTAAACCTTCCTTCTGATTGTTACGTTGTTTTTTTAGTTTTTCTAACGTGCCTGAAAATTTGTTTTGATTAGGAAAATGATCTATTCCAAATTCTGAAGCCTCTTTATAAGCCTTTAGCTTTACATTACTGTTCTCATCATCTTCATTGTTATCGCGCAAATGATCTCGACGGCCGTTAGCGATATGATAATAGGTGTACTCAGTGACATTGTTTACAGTACTTTGTTGCCAACTGGGATACACATGTTTACCATTTTTCCATTCTTCGGGATAGCTTCTCATTTTAATGCCATGGACATTGCTGTCAAAAAATAAAAAAGGTTTGTGTTTATCATCTGTAATGGTGTGGGTCATGTACAAACTTTCACCAGCCCAACGCATAATAGAAACATCTGTTAAACCATCTATTTTTAATGGCTTATAGGACTTAAAAACTAAGGAATCGCCTTCAAAAACGGTTAACTCATTTTTAACATTTTGTGAAACATTAGCGTCAAAATCTAAATTTTCGACAGGGGTTGATTGGTCACCTCGGTATACTTTAACATTAAACCATCTTTCAATATTAGGATAAATTCCACCCAATCCAGGCACTTTATATTTTACTAAACGCTGCAATGAAGCTGGATAGGTCGGGTTAGTGGTAGTAATTTTTATTACAACTACTACTGGTGCATATTTGCTTCTTGTGAGATAAAAATTAGAACTATCATCATAAAAATTTATTTCTGGTGCATCTTCATAAGGTCGTCTTATGGCCAGTATTGCCTTTTTGAAAATTTTATAATCATTGGATGAGTACAAATCAGTATTATCAATACTTTCAAACGGATCGTGACATGCCGTGCTAAAACCCCAGCATCGCCAGTTATATCTAGGGGTTAGCACAAAAGGAATATTTTGATAAGTATCCGCAGATTCTGTATCGGGATCATTAATCATACCAAACAAAAAAGCATCTTTTTTATTGTCATAACCTTCAGGTAGTGCATCGTATTTATATTTTTCAAAAACACTTATGCTAATTGTTGCTCCGCGGGTGTCTGATAAAATTCCCGCTACGTCCGTGTTGTCTGTAGTACTATTATTTTTGACCAATTTAAGTGCTTCAGGCACATTTAATAGGTGTTGCATCTCTACAGTAAATGTGCTTTGCGAAAAGGATTTACTGCCTAGCAGTAAAAAAAGAAGCCACAACATCGACGTTAATATTTTTGGTATTACACTATAATTAAAATGCTTTTGCAGCGTGCTGCTGTCAAAAGAACATTCAAAGTGGTTGCATGTAGTATGTGCAACATATCTTATTTTATTTCTCATTTTTTATCATTTTTTCTTGTTGTATTGCTGTAGTAAATTAAAAATAATTGAAAATCCCTTTTAGCCATTGGCAGACAATAATTAAAGAGATTACTTTAAAATTTCTATTTTTTACGAAAACAACTTTAAATTTTTTTAAAGGTTATAGAAGCGTATAGTATTCTTACTGTTGTTCATAACATATTTTATTATTTAGTAATATTTGCGCAATTTCGGATTGAGGTTTTATAACATGATAAGTCATATTTCAAGCAATTGTATCCATGGTTATATTTAGCATATCAAATTCAAATCATATATCCTTAATCCCATTTTATGCATTAGAAAAGTTGAACGGTTTCTTTAAATCTTTAACATTTGAAAAAATATGTTCTAAAAAGTGCCTTCGTTTTCCTTCTGCTGACAGT
>DAIRDE010000036.1:0-27422 GCA_036796335.1 Nonlabens sp. | reverse complement strand
CTTTTACTTTTACTTTTATTTAAACTTATTCTTAGACTTAAACTTTTACTTTCCTAAGTCTGTATCACCCCAAGATTAAACTTCTTTTCTATAGGTGCGTGGTTTGCTGCTTCTATACCCATGCTTATCCAGTGGCGTGTGTCGCGTGGGTCTATGATGGCGTCTGTCCAAATGCGCGATGCGGCATAGTAGGGTGATACCTGCGCGTCATAACGGTCTTTGGTTTTTGCAAACAGTTCTTCTTCTTCTTTTTCGGTAAGTTTTTTGCCTGTTTTTTCTAGCGATGCTTTTTCTATTTGCATCAGTACTTTAGCTGCGCTGTTACCGCTCATAACGGCCAGCTCGGCACTGGGCCATGCGACAATTAATCGTGGGTCGTATGCCTTACCGCACATGGCATAATTCCCTGCGCCATAGCTATTTCCTACGATCACGGTAAACTTAGGCACCACACTGTTAGAAACGGCATTCACCATTTTGGCACCGTCTTTAATAATACCACCATGCTCAGACTTTGACCCCACCATAAACCCGGTAACGTCTTGTATAAACACGAGCGGAATCTTTTTCTGATTACAATTTGCTATAAATCGAGTTGCTTTGTCAGCACTATCACTGTAAATAACGCCACCAAATTGCATCTCGCCTTTGGCCGTTTTTACCACCTTGCGTTGATTTGCCACAATACCTACAGCCCAGCCGTCTATGCGCGCATACCCTGTAATAATTGTTTGCCCGTAACCATCTTTGTAAGCCTCAAAAGAGTCGGCATCGATCATACGGTTTATCAATTCCATCATGTCATAGGGCTCGTTACGCTTTCGCGGAAGCGAACCAAACAATCCCTCAGGATCTAGCGCAGGCTTTATTGCAGGTACACGGTTGAATCCGGCCTTATCAAAATCACCTATTTTATTGAAAATGGATTTTATTTTGTCCAGCGCGTCTTTGTCGTCTTTGGCCTTATAGTCGGTCACGCCGCTTATCTCGCAATGTGTTGTTGCGCCGCCTAGTGTCTCATTATCAATACTCTCGCCTATCGCAGCTTTTACGAGATACGAGCCCGCGAGGAATATACTACCCGTTTTATCGACAATCATGGCCTCGTCGCTCATAATAGGCAAGTACGCGCCGCCTGCCACGCAACTGCCCATAACTGCCGATATTTGGGTAATACCCATGCTACTCATCACCGCATTATTGCGGAATATGCGTCCAAAATGCTCCTTATCTGGGAAAATCTCGTCTTGCATGGGCAAATAAACGCCCGCGCTGTCAACCAGATAAATAATAGGCAACCTATTTTCTATAGAAATTTCTTGTGCACGCAAGTTCTTTTTGCCCGTAATAGGAAACCACGCTCCTGCCTTAACCGTGGCATCGTTTGCCACCACGATAACTTGTTTACCTTGTACATGTCCTATTTTTACTACCACGCCGCCGCTGGGGCAACCGCCATGCTCTGCATACATGCCTTCACCAGCAAATGCAGCAATTTCAATGGCATTTTCGGGTTTGTCTAGCAGGTAATCGATGCGCTCGCGGGCGGTCATTTTGCCTTGTTCATGGAGTTTCTCGATACGTTTTGCACCGCCGCCCATGGCAACTTTTGCAAATCGCGTGCGCAAATCAGAAAGTAGTAATTTATTGTGGTCTTCGTTTTTATTGAAGGTTAAATCCATGGAATTTTGGTTTTGGTCAAAAGTAGGAATTTTAAACGTTAGGAAAATGGTAATTTGTGGGCTTTTGCGTGCTACCTGGTGGCATGAATTGTCCCCAGTTTTTCTTTTACAACTGCCCGCGTCTATTTCAATATTGTTTCAACCCCTAGGTACTGTTTTATCGCGATACAGGTGTTTTTTGTTCTCGCTTTCGCGAAAGCGAAATTAAAAGTAAATTTACAGAAGCATTCAAACCAGCCGTATGAAAAAAATATTCACTATTGTTTTAGTCTTGATCTTTGCTGGCTGTAAAAGCGTTTCTAAAACACTCAACAGCAGCGTGATTACCACATCTACTTATCTAGAAATTGTTCCTTTTAATTATGAATACAATCTCGCAATTATTCCAGTCAGCATTGCGGGTAAAACCTATAATTTTCTGGTGGATACGGGTGCGCCTACACTTATTTCTAGTGCTATTTATGCGACTTTACCTAAATCAAAACCACTGATTGTTAATGTAAAAGACTCGCAAGGGCAATCCAAAGCCCAGAAAATAACCACAGTCCCTGAAATCACCATAGGCAATCTTTCTTATAAAAATGTAGGCGCCGTGGTTGCAGATTTAAGAGACGTTTTTGAATTCAATTGCATGCAAATAGATGGTATTATAGGTGCAAACCAAATGGCCAAGTCTTTTTGGAAATTTGATTACCAAAACAAGGAAATAACGATAACCGACAGGCTTGCAAATTATGATTTGAGTGAGTATGCGGCAACAGTTCCTTTTTCAGTTTCCAGACAAAAAACACCCTATGTGTACATGCATGTTAACGGTATAAGAACACTTTTTACTTATGACACAGGTGCAGCAGGTTTTATAGATTTTCATGATAAAACAGACGCGCTTAAAGACAAAACAGGATTTACCCGATATGGAAATTCTGATATAGGACTTTTCGGCGCTGTGGATTCGGTCATGACACGTACTGTGCGAGCAGATAGTTTACAAATAGGAAACATTACATTGCGAGACGCACTGATAGACGTGGAAAATGATAACCTTTTGGGCAATCGTTTTATGAATCATTATGATATTGTGATGGATTGGGAAAAACAACATATTTATTTAAAAGAAATCAAAGAGCGTAAAAGAGATACCCTGCAAACATTTGGATTTAATTACCGCATAAAAAATAACAAAGCGGTCGTTTCCCGTTTAATAAAAGAATTTTCAACAGACTTTAAGATGGGAGACATTATCCTGTCTATAAATGATTATAATTTTAGTGATTTAACAAATGAGAATGCTTGTGAACGCTATCTATCGGTTAAATTAAAAGACCTGGATACGTTAAATGTTTACTACGCCCGTGATGATAAAGAGTACCGCACGACTGTAGTAAAAAAAGTGTTGATTGATTAGGTTTTAACGCGTCATAAATCCAGCTTCATTTGTTTCAAAAACGAAGTAGCTGCAAATTACCTTTGCAAACCTATGCAACCTTAAGGAAGTTGATTGACGCCAACATATAAAAAACAAGCTCTTGCACACCTTTAAACAACCCATTGCAGGAATTGCTATTCCCGAGCAGTTTACCTATCCGTTTCATTATGAACCGCATTTGCTTGCTCGACTAGCTGCAACACAATTGCAGGAACATATTGCGGCGCAAGACTGGTTTCTAGAAGGTGGCGCACAGCATGATTTGGGAAAAATGTTTGGTGTACTTGTCGTTCAGGATAAGACGGGAACGTTGGGATTTTTACCGGCATTTTCTGGGAAGTTAGCAAATAGCAACCACCACGCTGGTTTTGTACCACCCATATACGACATGCTGGACGAGAACGGATACTTTCTAACCGAAAGCAAGAATTTAGCACTTATAAACGAGCAACTTACACGTTTAGAGCATGACAAGACTTACCACAATTTACAAACGCAGATCAACAAATTAACGCAAGAAAACACCCAAAAACTAGAAGCGCAGCGTCTTAAAATAAGACTGGACCGCGCCACTCGCAAAAGCCTGCGATTGGAACAAAAAGGTCTATTAAACCCTGCAGATTTTAAAGACCTGCAAGAAAAACACAATCAGCAGCGTATTAATGATCGCTTTTTATTGCGAGAATACGGGGTGTATTTAAATGAAAAAACAACACCGCTTCAAGTGCAAATTACGGCGCACGAGCAAGAAATCGCAAGGCTTAAAAACCAACGTAAACTTAAATCAAACGCCGTACAAGAGTGGCTTTTTGAGCAATACAACTTTGTAAACGCACAAGGGGTAACTCAAAATGTGGTACCTATTTTTAAAAACTTTGCAGGTATTGTGCCGCCCGCAGGCGCAGGTGATTGTGCGGCGCCCAAATTGTTGCAATATGCCTATTTAAATAATTTAAAACCCATAGCGATGGCCGAGTTTTGGTGGGGAAAGCCGGCCCCATCACACATACGCAAACAAGGTAATTTTTACCCCGCATGTCGCAGCAAGTGCGAGCCTATTTTAGGTCACATGCTGCAAGGCCTGAGCGTAGAAGAAAATAGGATGCTGGAAAATCCTGGAATGGACAAAGAACTTAGCACCATTTATGAAGACGCGTATGTAATCATCATAGACAAACCAGCCGAATTCCTTTCGGTTCCCGGTAAAAACATTACCGACTCGGTGCAAGAACGCATGCGCAAAAAATACCCACATGCCACAGGACCGCTTATTGTGCACCGCCTAGACATGTCAACCTCGGGATTAATGGTTATTGCACTTAAAAAAGAAGTCCATGAGCACCTGCAAGAGCAATTCATGAAACGTAGCGTGATAAAACGATACGAAGCATTACTAGATGGCCTTATAACTGATAAGCAAGGTTTTATAGATTTACCACTGCGGGTAGATCTAGATAACCGCCCGTACCAAATGGTGTGTTATGAGCATGGCAAAGCTGCCCGCACACGGTATGAAGTAGTCGCAGTACAAAATAACTGCACGCGCATACACTTTTACCCCATTACCGGCCGCACCCACCAGTTGCGCATGCATGCCGCGCACCCCAGTGGGTTAAACGCCCCAATTGTAGGCGACGATTTATACGGTATAAAAAAAGATAGATTGCACTTGCACGCTGCCTTTTTGCAATTTAAACACCCAATCACGCAAGAGACCGTGTCGTTTAAAAGCGCAGTGCCGTTTTAAACAAATACCCTTAACAACTTCACGATTTAATAACATGTAAAGGTTGGTTCTACGTTTGTTTAAGAGGTATTTTTATCCTTTATTTTTTTATGATGCGTTTTAAATTTATTGCAGTCGTTTGTTTTTTGTTCGCTTTCGCGAAAGCGAACTCCCAAGTAGTCATTAACGAGTTAGACAGCGACACCCCCAGTACAGACGATAAGGAATTTGTAGAATTGCGGTCTGATACCCCATTTTTCTCATTAAACGGTTATGTCTTAGTTTTTTTTAACGGAAACCCGAGCAGTTCTACAACAGGTCAAGGACGCAGTTATTATGCGGTCGATCTAGACGGTTTGCGCACCGATGAAAATGGGCTCGTTGTTTTAGGAAGCTCCCTTGTATCTCCCGTTCCTGATAGGTATCTGGTAGAAGCTATTATTCAAAATGGTGCAGACGCTGTGGGGCTTTATCTAGGAAATGATACTGATTTTCCTGATGGGACCTTTGCAACTACTACAAATCTTATAAGTGCACTCGTTTATGACACCAATGATCCAGACGACTTTAATTTACTAACACTGCTGGGCGAACAAGTACAATACAACGAGGGCGGAAATGGTCCCGCAACAGCAAATTCCCTACAGCGCAAAGCAGATGGAACCTATGAAGCAAAAGCGCCTACCCCACATTCCCTTAATGATGCGACAACACCCACCTATAATGGTATTTCTTTTACGGTAAGCGCTAACCAAATTAACGAAGGTGATGCCCTTACCATAGATTTTACACTCGCTAGACCACATACCAGCGACGTCACCCTGGATATAACTCTAGAAAATGGTACGTTCACACAGGCAGATTATACCGGGCCTACACAAGTAACCTTTAACACTGGACAAACCAGTGTTAGGGCGGTATTTAACACCATCGACGACACTTTAAACGAGGGCGATGAAACGCTGCGGGTACAAATTAGTGACCAGTTGCCATTGGGTTTTAAGCGATTAAAAAACAACGAGGCTGTGACGGTAGTCGATAACGATTTTGTGGTCGCTGGATATGGTACACCCCTCGCCCCTACTTTTGGAAATGTTACCAGTACGGCCCCTGCAAATTATTACAACAGCCTGAATGGATTAACTTCGCCTCAACTTGAGCAAGCGATTACCAATATTATTGCACAACCTAATACTGTGCGCACACACACCTATGCCGATATTATCACCATTCTCGAGCAGGCCGACCAAAGCCCGCTTAACTCGAACAACGTTTGGCTTATGTACAGCGAGCAACAGCGACGTAAAATAGACTTCCAAACAGGCAGTAGCAGCATAGGCAAATGGAATAGAGAACACATTTATCCACAATCACGCGGGGGGTTTGGAGGCATAGAATATGACGAAATTGCCGATGGGATGGCGGTTTGGACCGAGACAAACCGCGATAGTTTGCGACATGGTTTTAGCGATGCGCATCATTTAAGAGCGGTGGATGGCCCCACAAATTCTAGCCGGGGAAATTTAAATTTTCCTGAGTACAACGGTCCTGCTGGTAGTGCTGGTAGCTGGCATGGGGACGTTGCACGAGCTATTTTTTACATGACTTTGCGATACAATGGCCTTAATGTCGTTAATGGTTTGCCTCCTAATGTTTCTGGTAATGGTCAAATAGGTGACCTTGCCACATTAATACAGTGGCACCGCGCAGACCCACCAGACGATTTTGAAATGAATAGAAACAATATTATTTATGAGTGGCAGGTAAACCGCAACCCGTTTATAGATAATCCAGAACTTGTAGAGTTTATATGGGGCAACCAGGTGGGACAGCCATTTACATTATCTACAAATTCATTTTCACTAGCAGCTGTACAAGTATTTCCCAACCCGTCTCAAGATGGCGATTTTACGATTACTGGTGTTACCGAAAATACCACATACCAAGTAATGGATTTACTGGGCAGAGAAGTTGTAAAAGAGCAACCACTCGACAACGACAGAAGGATACGTATAAATAGCGCAGCGGGAACGTACATCTTGCAACTAAAAAATCAAATTGGTTCACGCCATTTAAAATTGATTGTGGAATAATTGAGAAAATTATTTACCAATAATGGCTAGGACGTTGATTTAACAAGCATTAGAAAATATCGCCCATTTCTTTAAAAGATTACCTGCTATAAATATGCGTTATTATCACCGTACGGTATCATTTTAGAAATACTTTTACGTGACAAATAACTCTTTTCTCCTTATACACATGGCCTCAGGATTTTTTGCAGTTTTAGACGACATTGCGGCATTAATGGACGATGTAGCCGTTAATGCAAAATTAGCTACAAAAAAAACCGCTGGGATACTGGGCGATGACCTTGCAGTAAATGCCGAGAAATCAATTGGTTTTATCGCTAGTAGAGAGCTGCCTGTTTTATGGGCCATAACCAAAGGGTCTTTTTTAAATAAGTTGATTATTGTGCCTGTGGTGCTTTTACTTAACGCCATTTTCCCCGTGGCGATAATTGTCGCACTGTTAGTAGGAGGTTTTTATCTGGCTTATGAGGGTTTAGAAAAAATTATAGAGTACTTTTTTTATAAAAAACAACCTGCGATCGAAGCAGTAGCAGAGGATTCGACACAGGATCAAACGCTCGAAAAGAAAAAAATTAAATCGGCCATTACTACTGATTTTATTCTATCTGTAGAAATAGTGATTATTGCTTTAAGCACCGTTTCAAGCAAAAGTTTAACCATACAAATTTTTACGTTAACTGCGGTATCTATTATTGCGACGATTGGGGTTTATGGCATTGTTGCTCTTATTGTACGATTAGATGATGCAGGTTTTAAACTGATAAAGCAATCTAACGGAAAGGGATTTTTTAATTCGGTGGGGCTTGTGCTGGTTAAAGCCCTTCCTGTAATTATAAAATCACTTACAGTAATAGGAACCATCGCGTTAATACTTGTCTCTGGCGGCATATTCTCGCACAACATTCCATTTTTACATCACTTTTTAGAAACCTGGCCTGCGATTGTAAAAGAGTTTCTTTTAGGCATAATAGGCGGCCTGATAGCAGTCGTTCTGGTAATTGCTGGTAAAAAGTTTGTTGGGTTGTTTAAAAGTCGACAGCTTTAAGAAGATAGACTAGCTAAGTGAAATATGGCATAATTTTCACGCGCCGCTTTTTCTTTTGTTGTACTTTATTGATAAATGTTGCAATCGTAATTCTGAAAAAAAAGTAGGATGACCACATTAAAATTAGCACTAGACTGGACGCCCAACGTAAATCATATCGGTTTACTAATCGCCAAAGAATTAGGTTTTTACGGCGAACTAGGTATAGAACTCAAACTTTTAAATCCAGCCCAAGATAATTATACATTAACACCAGGCAAAAAGTTAGAACTGGACATGGCCGACTTTGCCATCGCGCCATTTGAAACAGTAATTAGCCTAAATAACAAAGCTAACAAAGTAGATGCCATAGCGATTTATGCCATTTTACAACACGATTTAAGTTGTATTGCTACCCTAGCGTCTGCAAATATCGCTTCGCCTAAATTGCTTGATAACCAAATTTATGCTTCTTATAAAGCGCGCTATGAAGACCACATTGTAAAAGAAATGATCAAAAATGATGGCGGTACCGGCGATATGCATATCATATACCCAGAAAAACTGGGCATCTGGAACACGCTGTTAAGTGGTGAGGCAACAGCCACATGGATTTTTGACAATTGGGAAGGTATAGAAGCGAGTGATAAAGGTATTGCACTCAAAAAGTTCGCGTTAAACCACTATGACATTCCGTATGGGTATTCTCCGATTGTTTTAGCTAAAAAACAGCACGTATTTGATAACGAGGAGCTTTACTCAAACTTTATCAAGGCAACAAAAAAGGGCTTTTTATTCACAAAAAACAACCTTGAGCAATCCACCGACATTCTCAAATCATTTGTTACTGCGTATGACCGTGATAACATATCGCTAGTTAATTCCATATCGTTTACAAGGCCACATTTTGGTGATGAATTTACCTGCGGAAAAATGGAAGAAAAAAGAGTTTCAGATTTCTTAAAATGGCTCGTCAATCATGGACTAGAAAATGAACATATTTTAACCCAAGATCTTTTTACAAACGCCTTGTTTGCCTAGGAACATCTTTGAATAGTTATTGTAATGATTTTTAAAACCCTAATAATAAAGATTTTATACGTATTCATTAAATGCTTACATTAGGTCTAGAACGCTTGAAATTCCATAAAATAGCTTTGAAAACCTACGGCATGTAGCTGCTAATGGGTTGTGAAAAGTTCGCTTTCGCGAAAGCGAACTATACACATGCATTCTTACAAAAAGTACACATCTAGTCTATAAATTATATCGCTTAAAAGTCCAAAACAAACAGCGGTGAACCATGCTGAAACTCCATAAAATGGTTTAGAAAATGAACTGGTTAGTGTAGAGTAAAAATTAAAAACCTCCTAATTTAGGTAACAATCCAAATGCACTTTTATTATCAAAAAACACGTTTGAATTAAACATGTTGGGCAGTGTGTTAAAATTTGAAATGCTCTTGTTGGATTCTATAGTGAGCACCGCAGGTATTACAAATTGACCAATATCATAAAGCAATGCCTGACCCGTACTACGCTTCACAGCAAAATGAGCCCCATAAACATTGTCCTTTACGATATCTTCAAAATTAATGGTTCCCATATCGTTATCGATACAAATAGTTACAAAGTGTGCAAATTTATTTTTAGAGTCTAAACAAAACTGATTCCACAACGCTATGTTTTCTAACAAGTTGCCGTCGGTTTTACTGTATAAAAACAATGCCACGCGGCGTTGTCCAAAATCCTTATAGAGTTTAACATCATCAAAAGTGTCTTTTAAATAAACCGGCGGAAACAGCGATCCAACGGGCTTTTTATCGTGAATATTTTTAACGGTAGTGATATTTTCTAAGATATCATAGTTATCGGTATAATTTATAAGCAGGTTGCGGTACATTGCAGCCTGCGGGTTGCGGTGGTAAATCTGGCTTTCCATCCATTCTAACATAGCAAATATGTGACTGGAGTTTTCTAAACCTCTTAAAACATTTCTTTTTTCACTTGCGCCGATTGCTTCGTGCAATTTCTGGATGTGATAATGGTAGCCTAACACCTTATAATAGGGTATGTCAAAATAGTATTCATTCAAAAAATCTTGTCCACTCACCCGCATTTCTGACACAGGGACTACCTCTAGCGGTGAATAAACCGGTGCCCTCAAAACACCATGAAAAACGCTGTGATACATTTGGTAAGCATCCCAAAAAAACTGCTCGTCTTTGATAAATTGGTCAGAAAGTGCAAGATTTTTGGCTACTTGTAACATACTGTCTTTTACGTGAACTATGCGCGCAGTTACCACAGCCTCGTTAGCATTTTTAAAATCAGGTTTTAGTTCTAATTCTTTTAAAAAATGATACTTGCTATAGATATAATTATTTTTTACAGCACCTTGATTACCATTGAAATAGGCGTTTTTAAGAAGTAAGTCATTGAGCACAACAAAGTCAAAATCGTCACCAGGTTCTATGTGTACCGGGATTTGTATTGGACCCAGGTGTAAGGTCTTAAACCCTATCACATCGGTTTCTATAAACCGTTGTCCATCAAAAAAAAGTTCTTCTTGAATAGAATCATACAAATATGCCTGCTTGTCTAGGTCTACAATGTCAGTATCTATCCCTATAAATGCTGTTGATTTTTGTTGCGCACTCAGGGTGCAGCAATAAATCAATATACCTAGTAAACATGCATTTTTCATAGAATATTTTTTTTTAACTACGGTTATAGCTGCCTTAAAGAGGTAACATCTTCTAAATGGTCATCCCAATTAGAAACTTTGGGTTCACCAAATTTACCTAAACTTTTAGCCACCACCGTAGCGACTAGCGCATCGCCCGTTACGTTTACGGTTGTGCGTAGCATGTCTAGCGGTCTATCTACAGCAAAAATAAGCGCAAGGGCAATAGGCAACTTTTCGCTAGGAAAGTTAATGGATTCTAACACAATAACCAGCATAACCATCCCGGCACCTGGTACTGCAGCGCTTCCTATAGATGCAAGTAACGCTGTTAATACGATAATTATTTGCTCGTTAAAACCTAAATCGATATGTAATGCTTGACAAACAAACACCGCAGCCACTGCCTGATACAAACTGGTACCGTCCATATTAATGGTAGCACCCACGGGTAACACAAAACTCGCAACCTCTTTTTCAACACCCATATGTTCTTCTACACGCTCCATTGTTACTGGCAAAGTTGCCGCACTCGAACTGGTACTAAATGCAAGCAGTTGTGCAGGTGCAATTTTATTTAAAAACCATAACGGAGATTTTTTTACGTAAACAGCAAATATGAGGCAATACACCCCAATCATAATTATCAAGCCAACGATTACGGTAAGCGCGTAGTAAACTAACGCAAGCAGCACGTCTGGATCGTCTGACGTTACCACCACATTTGCTAGTAATGCAAATACAGCAAAAGGTGCCGTAAGCATAATTAAATCTACCATTTTTAAAACGACATCGTTAAGCGAGTCAAAAAAATCTTTAAGCGGTTTTGCGCGCTCCTCGCCTATAAGTAGCATGCTAATCCCTAAAAAAATGGCAAAAAATATGACTTGTAACATCAAACTGTTGTTAGACATCGCAGCCACGGCATTGTCGGGAACCATGTCTACCAGTGCTTGCAGCGGCCCTGCGCCTTTTTGTTTTGCGGCCTCGGCAAGTTTCCCTGTGACGCCCTCGTTACCACTGTACGTGCTGTTTAATTTTTCTATGGTGTCTGTAGAAATTCCGTTACCGGGTTTCACAACATTTACAATACCTAGTCCCAAACATATAGCAATAACGGTGGTCATTATATACAACAAAATGGTGCGTAATCCCATCTTGCGAAACTTTGCAATGTCCTTTAAATCAGAAATTCCTTTTATTAAAGACGCCAGTATCAGCGGTACAGCGATGAGTTTGAGAAGATTTACAAAAATTTTCCCAAAGGGCTCTACCCAATTTCCTACAAATTCCTTTCCCCAGCTCCATTGCAACATCAGCAGTCCTAGAAGGATTCCGCCCAGCATACCGAGTAATATTTGCCAGTGTAGTGCAAGTTTTTTCATAATAGGTGTTTTGGTTTGTTCGCTTTCGCGAAAGCGAACATTTTAAAAATAGATGTTTACAATTTACTTACTCGTGCACGCAACAGGTGGTCTGCTAGTACCAGCGCAGCCATGGCCTCTACAATGGGCACGGCTCTAGGGACAACACACGGGTCGTGCCTGCCTTTACCTTTCATAATGACTTTTTCGCCAGCAGCATTTATGGTTTCCTGATCTTGTATTAGGGTAGCAACGGGTTTAAAAGCAACGTTAAAATAAATATCCATGCCGTTAGAAATACCGCCTTGCATACCACCGCTTAAATTTGTGCGCGTTGTCCCATCCTGATTATACAGGTCATTATGTGCGCTGCCATTCATCGTGGCACCGTGAAAACCGCTGCCATATTCAAAGCCTTTCACAGCATTTATGGACAGCATCGCTTTACCTAGGTCGGCATGCAATTTGTCAAAAACAGGATCGCCCAAGCCCGCGGGAACATTTTTAATCACACAGGTAATCACGCCGCCCACAGTGTCCCCAGCTTTTTTTACTCGCATAATGTGCTCCTCGCACACTGCCGCAAACGATGCACTGGGTGTGCGTATGATATTGTCTTCTATAATAGAAAAATCTAACTCGTCGTGTGGTGTGTCTAGCTTTAAATTACCTACCGCACTTGTAAATGCGTGTATAGAAACGGTATTTAAAAGTTGTTTTGCAATAGCACCAGCAACGACCCTACTGGCCGTCTCACGTGCGCTGCTGCGACCGCCGCCGCGATAATCGCGTATGCCATATTTGTCGTCATAGGTTTTATCTGCATGACTGGGCCTGTAGGTGTCTTTAATATGTGCATAGTCCCGGGACTTTTGGTCTTCATTAAGAATCATAAAACCTATAGGTGTTCCTGTGGTTTTCCCTTCAAAAATGCCCGAAAGAAATTGTACCGTATCAGACTCTTTGCGTTGTGTAACCACGCGGCTTTGTCCTGGTTTACGGCGGTCTAAATCTTTTTGAACTGCTTGCAAATCAACTGTTAGCCCAGCGGGGCAGCCGTCAATAACACCACCTATTGCGGTGCCATGAGACTCGCCAAAAGTGGTGAGCTTAAATAACGTACCAAATGTGTTTCCTGCCATAGTACACAAATATAGTGTTTGCTATTGATTTCAATAAGACTTAGTCCACAGTGTTCTTAACATCATACGGTTAACATCACCAAAATTTTAACTCAAAAAAAAATCAAAAACGCGATAATCAATGAATTACCAGAAGCACCAAGTGCACATGTTATTTAAGAAATATGTACAGCAGCTACTTTTTTTCAGACTACTTTTGGCAAACGCCATTTTTAAAACTAAAACATGCTGATGTCTAAGATTTATTTGATCCTTTTTTTGGTTTTGTGTGTAACCGATCACGCAAACGCACAAAATGCGGAAAACAAAACAACGAGGGCTAACCTAACAATCCAGTCACCACTTTTAAAATCTAAAGAATTTAAACAATTTAGGTCAAAACTTTTAAGTGAAAACGATGAAGAAGTTTTGAAACTTGCGTCACAATTAATAAAGGACTTTCCAAAAGATAGCTAAGGTATTTCTACTATTTATTTTATAGAAGGAAACATACACTACAAAAGGAAAAATTTTACAAATGCATTAGCGAGCTATGAAAAAGCCCGGGATTTGATAGCAAACAATGAAATTAAGTTTCACTTTCAAAATGCTGTAGACCGCACAAAATACCGTTTACAACAACAAGCGCTGGATAAAGAAAAAGAGGCACATGCTAAAAAAATGCAACTCGCAGGGCCTTTAAAAGAGCAAGATTCCACAGCGATTACAAATGATAAGCCTTATATAGTAATTGAAAAGGTTCCCGTTTATCCGGGTTGTGAAAATGAGCCTAACAACGATTTAATCAAATCCTGCATGTCATTAAAAATAAACACCCTTGTAATAGAGAACTTTGACGTGAATTTTGCGTCTTCCTTAGATATTGTCGGGAGACAACGCAGAGATGTGATGTACACCATAAATAGTGAGGGACTTGTTTCTAATATCGTGGCAAAAGGAATGCAACCTAATCTAGAATTAGAAGCTATACGTGTAATGGGTTTAATTCCTAAAATGAAACCCGGAATGCAACGAGGCAAACCAGTAAACGTAACTTTTAATCTACCTATCATTTTTAAAGTGGAATAAGACTCCATTCAAAGTGACGTATATTTGTTTTTAAACTTATAACCGTAAACCACCTTTTATGAAAACGATATCTACCTATTTTAAAGTACTTTGTGCAGCTCTTCTAATAACAGCATGTAGTAACGACGATGCTGCGGTAACTAACACCACAGATAGCTATTTGCCTTTAAAAGTTAATAACAGTTGGAATTATGACATCACCACTGGCACAATGACTGGAGCCGATGTTTTAACCGTTGATGCTGTTGTGGGTACTAAATACACATGTGCATCCAACCCAACACCAGGAAACGGGGTGATGACTAATTTTTTAACAAGCGGCGACCTGGAAGAACGAGATGGTAAAATTATTTTAAATGGATTCTTTTCTTTAACCGAATTAGGATTCGGTGACCTTAACATCGATATCTCTAACGGTACGTTGAATGACCAAAATGCTACAAATGGGACAGAAACGTTTACCCTAAGCGGTACAACAAACGAGACGATTGACAACATTCCTATAATCATTAACTACACAGCAAGAAACGTACAAAGAGCAGATATACCGACTTTAAGCGTGAATGGTGTAAGCTATATAGGGGTTGAGCATTCACAGTTTATAATTAATGCCACCATTCTAGCACCTTTTACCATTGCTGGTATCTCGCAAAATATTCCTGTAATGCGTGCTCAGGACGTTATTGTAATAGACAATTACTGGGCAAAAGATGTAGGACTTGTAAAATCTGAAAATTTACTATCCTACAATTTAGAGGATTTCTCAGCTTTCGGAATTGTTTTACCGATACCGCAATCAGCTACTTTTACATCGACACAAGAGCTTACAAGTTACTCTTTAAATTAAGAAAATATTCTTTTTTTATAATTGGAACGTTTATTGCTTTGCTGCGCAAATTATGGAGCAAAAGTAATTTTTAAATATTTTACCACCTTTTGTTTTATACTATGTTAATCAAGTTGAACGTTTTAAATTACTGATCGCGTTTTTTATGACACCATCTATGCCTAGTGCCATCTATTTTATTGTTGAAGGTAACGGTCACGCAGGACCGTTTACACTAGAACAATTAGTAGAAAAGAAGATAACTGAAAATTCCCTTGTTTGGTCTGTGGGTATGGATAACTGGGCTGTAGCGTCTAGTATACCTGCACTTAGACCTCTTTTTAAAACGGCACAAAAAGCTCCAGCTACACATGTAGTTTCTGAAATACCGTCTAATAAAAAAAATATTCAACATCCAGACATTGAGCAGCCTGTAACTGTTAACTTTGAAGGGGATACCGTTGGGAAAGGGCAAAGCAATCAACCATCACATAAACCTTTGTTTTCTCTTAAAGAAACGTTATTTGACAGCCGTTGGAAAAAAATCACCTATTCGGCGATTGCATTGTTTATCATTATCGGCATGTTACAAATAGGCAGAACAATTAAAAAATCAAATTTAGAGGAACGCAACAGGTTGACCGAGGAGCACAATTTGAAAATGGAACAGGAACAAAAAGCCCTGTTGCTTAAAGAAGCTGCACAAAAAGAACAAGAATTAAAAGATCAAAAACGCCGCGAGTTAGAGGTTAAAGAATCTATTAATCGTAGAATTTCAGAAATAGAGGTAGAAATCGCTATGCAAAAAGAAGAATTGGTGCTGGCGCGTCAAAAATTCAGCGAAGCAACTGCTCCACAACTATTTAGAAGTCCAGAAAAAAGAAATGAAGACGTTAGTGCCGCCATGGACTTAATCAAATACCACGAGGAAGAAATTGAGCGTCTACAAAAAGAAATAAAAATTGTAGAACTCAATGGCAAACGGGCCATTGAAGGCAGAAATTTTTAGATCGTTGTTTTGTCTGGTAGCAAACTTAGGATTTCCACAATTAGTAATGGAAATCATCAACTTCTCTTAATTTGAGTATCCTTGCATGTAATCCAACCCTATTAAAAACAGATCAGCACAGCTGAATGCGTAAACGAAAGTCCAGCGCTAAAGCCAATAGCATCACAAATTTAGTCCAAGCCGCACTGGTCTAATTGAGTCTCTTGTCAAAAAATTTATTTTCTTTCCATCGAGCTAAAAAGGCAAATGCGATAACGATAGCCATGGAAATTCCCGCCGCCTGAAAACTAAATAATCGTTCTCCACTTGCATAACTGTGTAAGCCGGTTAAGTAAAAATTTACTCCAAAATAGGTCATAATAACCGAGTAAAAAGCAAGTACGGACCACAAGCTAAAAGTCCACCGACTTTTAAGAGCAGGAACTAATCGCAAGTGTAAAACAAATGCGTAAACAAATATGGTTATTAATGCCCACGTTTCCTTAGGGTCCCAGCCCCAGTAGCGGCCCCAACTCTCGTTTGCCCACATACCACCTAAAAAATTGCCTATGGTAAGCATGATTAGCCCTACCGTTAGAGAAACCTCGTTGATGTAAACCAACTCCTTAATGTTTAAATCGATTTTCTTTTTGTTTTTTGCGTTTAAAAACAACATTAAAAGAAGCGTTACAACACCTATAATCATACTCAATGCAAACGGTCCATAACTTCCTACGATAACGGCAACATGTATCATTAACCAATAACTATCTAAAACTGGCTGCAAGTTTGCAATTGCAGGATCTAACCAGTTTAATTGGGCTACCCATAAAATAATGGCAACCACAAACGAGGTGCTAGCAATGGTCATTTCGCTCTTGCGACCGAACATAAGACCAAACGCCATCGTCGCCCAAGCCACATAAATTAGTGATTCATAAGCATCTGACCAGGGAGCATGACCACTTAAATACCAGCGCACACCCAACCCTAGAGTATGCAACAAAAATATAGCAACAATGACCCACTTATGAAAAATGATGCTGTATCTAATTTCTTTCATAGGTCTTATAATCTCGGTAATAAGCAGGATTAACATTAAAACACCAAACCAAGCATACCATTTATACAAGCCTTTAAAAACATCATATTTGTTATAAAGAATTTCGGCCTCTATCTTTTTGTCTGACGGCATTACTGCACTACCAAATTTGCGCTGATATTCATTGAGATTATTTAGGACCGTATTTGCCTTTACATAATTTCCGGTTTCTTTTCCCTCGGTAAGTAAATAGCTATATGCGTTGAAAAATTCACGTACAAACTGTTCCTGACCGGGATCTTCAAATTTTGCCTCGTCAACCTCGGGATATGCGTACCATCTATTATTTATGGCTCCTTGTTTAGGAAAAACCTTTAAAATAGAACCTACAATGGTCTGATCTAATAGCCCGAGACTGTAATTAACATCTATAAAATCTTTTTGAAATTGATTCTTTACGTCAGCGGCGTTTGCTTCATCCAGATAATCATTGAGCTTAAAATTGCCCATCGAGCCGTCTTTGCGTCTAAAAAAATCATAGCCTGCCGCATAATTTTTTGATCTATCGATGCCTAGAATGTCTCGCAGCGAGTCATTACCGCGTTTAAGTTTTATAATAGGCACATGAAACCATAGCGATTTCATTTGCACCATGCTTAACAAGGTTTGCTCTGGTGTAAGTCTAATTTTTTTACCATTTACAACGGCCTCATAATAATCACGCTCTGATATTTTACGCAACAATTCGCTAGCAATGGTACTCACTGGCTTCATACGGCCATTATCTTGCACGATCACCTTACCAAAACGGTTTGCCTGCGATTCAGGCACCATGTTTGCCACAATCGCACTGTCTAGAACACGTAACGGAATTTTGGGGATAAACACAGGCTCCTCTACTGCTGGACTTACATCTTGTTGATTTGTAGACGCAACATTGCTGTTACTGTGATCGTGACCATCGTTTGCAGTATGCGTTTCCTGCGCTGTAGCCATCCCCGTAATAAGTAGTAAAAAAATAGTTGTAAGCTGCTTAGCCTTGCGAGCATTTACACGATTTATAAGCTTGCGCAACTCACCAAATCGGGTATTCGGGTCAAAAATTAGTGCCATCATCGCGATATAAAGTAGCAAGTAGCCCGCATAAGTAACTGTTTTACCCCAAAAATCGTGGTTAACAGACAGGTGCGTGCCTAGTTCGTCAGGATCAAATCCAGCTTGAAAAAAACGATAGCCACCTTTGTCCAAAACATTGTTCATATAAATGCGTTCGTTCTTTTTTTGGTCCCCATCATTAACGATTACTTTGCTTTCAAAAGCTGCATAACTTTTTTCGGTACCTGGTTGTTTTGTAGCGATAAAATCTTGAAGCGTTATAGAAAAGGGCAATTCTAATTTTTTAGAACCATAGCGCAAATACATTTTAAGACCGGCGATATCTACCTCGACATAATCGTTGACCACACCTTTTCCACCTAAAAGCTCAATCTTTTTCTCCTCGTTATCGGTCTTTAAGGTACATAATAGACCTAGTTGTTTTGCAGCTGTAGGTTCTGGACTTTTAATAATCCCTATTTCACCTTGCATGATAGGTTCTGGTATTACAAATTGCATTCCAGCCATGTTATACAGCGAGCGCAACTGCAACGGTTGGATGGTGTCTTTCATAACCATACCTTTTTGTTGGTCGGCCATACGTAAATAATCACCTTCATAGGGCGTTTGTAATTGGTAACCGTTCCAGTTTTCTATAATATTGATAAGACCTTTTTCCTTTGCAATTTTTGGGTCTATGTTTACACCAAAAAGAACCCCGTGGATACTAGCCTCCTCGCCTACTTTAAGCAAATGGTCATGCCTGTCGCCACCGCCTGCTTCTACTATTTTTAGGTATTTTTCACCGCCATTTTCAGTAGGTTTTAAGCCCTCTACCGCATCATAAATCACGCTGTCTATTATGACTTGCACATCGGTATCATAAAACGAAAGTGTCTTTACAGCACTGTGGTCATATGGCGAGATTAAAATAGGTTCGTCAATGGTGCGCTGCATGGGTTTGCCACTCGCATCTTCGCCTTGTATAATTGCACTGTAAAAGGTAGTATCGCTATAAAAAGTATTTTCGGTCTCTCCTTCTCTTATAAGCATCATGCCTTCAAAAGAAATATACCTCGTGATACCAGCGCCTATAATGATCAGAATCCATGACAAGTGCATGGTAAGTGTTGCCCATTTTTTCCATTGCAACAACTGGTACCGTTTAATATTTCCTAAAAAGTTGAGTAGCAATAGTAACATGATAATCTCAAACCACAAGGTATTGTAAACCCAAATTTTAGAAGTTGGCGTGTCATAATAGCTCTCTATAAAAGTACCAGCGGCCATGCTTGCAGCAAAAAGCAATAGTAAAAAAGTCATGGTACGGGTTGATATAAGCACGCTTATCATCTTATCTTTCATAGGGCGATTTTACAGGCTGCAAAGATACTTCACAAAACCTACTTTTTTTGATTTGTGAGTCGTTGCTAAGTATGTATTTTTACACCATGACAAAGATTGTGATTATAGGCACTGGGAATCTGGGAACACAACTATGTATGCACTTTGAGCGCAGTAACAACGTGGAATTGGTCGGATATTTCAATAAAAATAGTCGTACAATAGCCTCGCTAAAAGCGCCGCTATTAGAAAACTTTAACACAATACCAGCCTGCGATTTTATCCTTATTTGCACACCCGACGATACCATTGCATCCATAAGTGCGTTATTTATCACAAATGCAATTGTTTTGCACACGAGTGGTAGTGTTTCTATCGATGCGGTTTCTAATCATAAAAACCACGGGGTCTTTTACTTACCACAAAGTTTTAGCAGCACACGCACACTGGTTTTCGAGGACATAACCATATGCATGGAGTCCAGTAGCGCGTCTGTTTTAAAAAAAATAGAGACTTTAGGGAGTTCGCTTTCGCGAAAGCGTAAACTTTTAAACTCCTCGCAGCGTAAAAACTTGCACCTTGCAGCGGTTTTTGCAAATAATTTTGTGAACCACTGCTATTATAAAACCGAACAATTGCTTAAAAAAGACCATTTAGAATTAGAAATATTAGAGCCATTATTGCGAGAAACTTTAGAAAAGGCACTGTTCATGGGGCCATATTTAGCGCAAACAGGTCCAGCTAAAAGAGCAGACTACCAGACCTTAAAAACCCACAAAAAGATGTTACAAGCTACCGATAGAACGATTTATGAAGCTATTACAAATTCAATTTTAAACAGTTATGGCACAGAGTTATAAGGAATTATTACACCATATTACCACCTTTATATTTGATGTGGACGGCGTTTTAACTGACGGCAGGCTGCTTATTGCAGAAAGTGGCGAGTTGTTGCGCACCATGAACGCTAGAGATGGTTATGCGATGAAAATTGCTATAGATCAAGGTTTTCATGTATGCATTATTACAGGTGGACGCAACGATGGCGTGCGACAACGATTACAGGATTTAGGCGTACAAGCGATTTACCTGAATGCCAGCGATAAAACCAAGTATATGGAAACCTATATGACTGAAATGGGGCTTGAGCCACAACAGGTTTTATATATGGGTGACGATATACCAGATATTCCGGTAATGCTCATGGCAGGGTTAGCCTGCTGTCCACAAGATGCTGTGAATGAGGTAAAAGCCATTTCTCATTACATCTCACATCGCAATGGTGGTGACTCTTGCGTGCGCGATGTCATTGAGCAAGTCCTTAAAGTACATGGCAAATGGAATGTCGCTGCATCCCACAAAACTACAAGTACTTAAATTAACGCGTAGTGAATTATTTAAATCTTATACGATGGCCTAATGTGCTTATGACGGTGGTTACCCAATTACTGGTAATCTATTGCATACTAGTGCCATCACAGCTTTTAATGGCGTTGTCATGGTGGCAAGTGCTACTGCTTGTGCTAGCGACGGCACTTCTAACGGCTAGCGGTAATGTTATCAATGATATTAATGATGTGCACATAGATGCCGTAAATAAACCTAGTAAAATTATCGTCGGTAAATTTATAAGTGAGGAGCGTGCCTTTACATTATACATGATTTTAAAAAGCGTCGCAGTAATTTGTGGGTTTATCGTTGCAAATAGCGCGGATAAGCCCATTCTTGCGGTGATTTTTGTCGTCGTTTCCTTTATTTTATATACCTATGCGAGCTCACTTAAACGTATGCTGCTTGTAGGCAACATCATCATCTCTTTATTGGTTGGACTCGTTATTATTATTCCAGGAGTATTTCAGTTAGTTCCTGTAGCGACGCCTGAAACTCGTGAGGCGCAAGTTTTTGTCATGTCTGTGTTGTTAGATTTTGCCATTCTTGCATTTGCTGTCAATCTAGCAAGGGAATTAGTTAAAGATATAGAAGATGTAAATGGTGATCTTGCAGGTGGTCGCACATCGTTACCCATCGTTATAGGTAGAACAACCACTGCGCGCGTGGTAAGCGTTTTTGTCATGGGAATTATCGGTGCAATAACATGGTATGTTTCTCAGGTATTGTACAAAAATCAGTTAGCAAGTTACTATTTTATAAGCACCATCATCGGGCCACTATTTTTGGTCATATTTAGATTATGGAATGCGTCTACAACCAAAGAATACAGACAAATCGCCAGAATATTAAAAATAGTTCTACTGTTTGGGATTTTAAGCATTGCTGTGTTACAATTTAAGTTTTAAAAAATGCTACAATCTAAATTTAAAGACACACAAATAATTTTAGCATCACAATCCCCTAGACGTCAAGAACTTTTAAAAGGATTGGATCTGGATTTTACCATAGAAGTCAGACCTGTAAACGAGGTGTATGATTCAAATCTTAAGGCAGGAGAAATCACCGAGTTTTTAGCGCAGTTAAAAGCAGATGCATTTAAAAACAACCTTTTAGCAAACCAGTTGCTAATTACCAGCGATACAATTGTATGGATGGGCAATAAAGCTTTAGAAAAGCCAAAAAATGCTGCTCACGCAAGAGAAATGCTACAAACACTAAGCAATGCAGTTCATGAGGTGTACACAACGGTGTGTATGACAACCATAAAAGAACAGCGATTAATTACAGATTGTACGCGGGTCCACATAAAACCCTTGAGCGGTGAAGAAATAGATTATTACATTAGTAAATATGCTCCTCTCGATAAAGCCGGTGCTTATGGCATACAGGACTGGTTGGGATACACATCAGTAAAAAAACTAGAGGGTTGTTATTATAACGTGATGGGATTACCGTTGCCTAAAGTTTACGAGGTGTTAAAAGAATGGCCTACAGCATTTTAATTAAATGTAGCACTGCTCATGGATAGGTAGCTTATACCAGCCGTTACATTGTATTTATCTTTTAATTAACAGCAACTTGTTGTTTAAATTAAGTCCTTTGCAGTGCCTAAAAATACAAAATACACACCATGAATACAGTTATATATAAAGCAAATACAAGAGGTTATGCAAATCACGGTTGGTTAGAAGCGAGACACAGTTTTAGTTTTGCAAATTATTATGATAGGGACCGTGTGCATTTCGGCGTATTAAGAGTTCTCAATGATGATATTATCAAAGGTGGTTACGGCTTTGGCAGGCACCCACACGATAATATGGAAATCATCACTATACCATTAGAAGGCTCTTTACTACATGAAGACAGCATGGGTAATAAGGCAGTCATTCAATCTGGCGAGGTACAAGTTATGAGTGCAGGTACTGGAATTCAACACAGTGAAAAAAACAATAGTGAAACCGATCCATTAAAGCTTTTGCAAATTTGGCTGTTCCCTAATAAGCAAAATGTAACCCCGCGATACGATGAAATATCTATAAAAGACATCGCTGTTAAAAATGAGTTTTACCAAATACTATCACCTAATCCAAACGATCAAGGGGTGTGGATTCATCAAGACGCGTGGTTTTTTCTAGGTGATTTTGATGCAGCAGTACAAAAAACCTACACCGTAAAAAAAGAAACAAATGGCGTGTATGCATTTATAATAAACGGCACTGCAACTATTAACGGCACAACGCTAGAATCTCGCGATGCCATGGGGATTTGGGATACACACGATTTTGAAATAACCGCTAGCAGTGGCACGCGCATACTGCTTATGGATGTTCCTATGGAATTACCGGGTATTTAAAATTTAAGGTTTTTTTTGAATTGAAAAGAATTCAACGTGCTAAACACTTCGGAAAATTAGAAAACAATTCTCTTGATCAACAGTTTTTAAGGAAGTTTGCATTGTAGTTTTCTAATCAACAGCAAATTATACTTTACGCGCTCGCAACATCTCGCGTTTTCCTGGTGGGCCTGGCAACCTTTCCACGAGGAATCCAGCCTCTTGCATGTTGCGGCGCACAAATCCTGCTGCGCAATACGTCACTAAAATTCCTTCGTGTTTTAATGAGCGATAGGCCGATTTAAACATCTCTAAACTCCACAAATCTGGTTGAACACGCGGTCCAAAAACATCGTAATAAATGCAATCGTATGCTTCTACTTCTTGCATTTCTTGAAATTTTTTCAGCAATTTTGTTAGGTAAAAATTTTCGGTCAATACCTCGCTGCTACCCCACGGTAACTCATGCAACAATTTGTACATAGCGGCATTTTCTAACATAATACCGTAATCCATGGCTTCTATTTCGGCAAGCGTCACCGGGTAAGCCTCAACAGCCGTGTAATGTATTTCCACATCTTTTGGAGCATTAATAGCAGTCAAAAAAGCGTTGAAACCTGTCCCTAATCCATATTCTAAAATTGAAACTCGCGGATTTTGGGGTGTTCGCTTTCGCGAAAGCGTAACAACGACATCCAAACCCATATTTAAAAAAACATGAAGCGCCTCTTGCAAGGCGCCTTTTTTAGAATGGTAATACTCGTTCCACTCAGGTAAATAAATACTTTTACTACCGTCGGCCGTGGTATAAAGCTCTCGTTTGAGCATATTTAGTTTGTTTTTTTCTTGGGAATAATCACATCAGGATTTTCAAATCGCTCTACCAAAGCGCCATCGGCAAGAATACTCAAAGTAATTTCAGGTTTTGTGATTGCTGCAATTTCTTTTTTAGATTTTCCTGCATCCTCTGCATAATGTCTTAAATCGGCCACCGAAGTTTCTGATTTAAAGGCTACACCACTAAAAATAGCTTCTTTTCCCGCAGCATTTTTTGGAACAAAAAAACCATAATCTTTAAATTTTACAGATGCCGTAAGTGTGTTCATTTTTAAGTTGGCCCAACAGCCTTTATTAACACAAACTTCTTCCATAATACCGCGCACTTTTACGGGTATAGTATCTCCGGCTTTAAGTGTTTTAAATGTCTCTTCTAGTGCTGCTGCAGTTATGGTGCCATCCATAGTTACTGGTGCACCATAATTCATAAATGCCGATTGTTGTGATTCGGTTTTGGTATTTGATGCCATTTCTTGTAGTTGCTCCTCGTTTACTGCAGGCAAATCCTCTTCAGTATTTTGGTCTTTACAAGAAATAAATGCAACAATGGCAAGGGCTATTAAGAATACGTTCTTCATTTGGTTATAAATTTATAACACAAATTTAAGCAAAGTGCGCTCGATATACCATAAATGTTTTCAGTATCTTTGTGGAAATTTTTTTATGCTATGTTAGACACCTACGAAATCGTTTTCGAAAAGATTCAAAAATCTAAATTACCACAAACTGACTTTGATAATTTAGTGTTTGGAAAATCATTTACAGATCATATGCTCGAATGCACGTGGTCCAACGGTGCGTGGGGTCCGATACACATAAAACCTTATGGCCCTATTACCGTAGAGCCAGCATGCAAGGTTTTTCATTACGGTCAAGCCATTTTTGAAGGCATGAAAGCTTTTAAAGACGAAAACGGTGATGTCTTTTTATTTAGACCCGAGGATAACTGTAAAAGATTTAACGAAAGTGCAAAACGGCTTGCCATGCCGCCAGTTCCTTATGATGTATTTGTGAATGGATTAAAGGAACTTGTCCTGTTAGACAAAGAATGGGTGCGATATGGTGATGGGCTTTCTTTATATCTGCGTCCATTTATGATTGCAAGTGAAACCGGTGTTGCAGCAGCTCCCTCTACCGAATTTAAATTTATGGTGGTCATGTCGCCGGCTCGTTCGTATTATCGAGGTGATGTAAGGGTTATTATTGCAAGTGAGTACTCGCGTGCTGCAAATGGCGGTGTGGGATATGCAAAAGCCGCTGGTAATTATGCGGCTAGTTTTTATCCCAATAATCTCGCATTACAAGAAGGTTACCAGCAAATAATATGGACCGATGCTGCAACACATGAGTATCTAGAGGAAGCGGGTACCATGAATATCTTTGTACGTTTAGGCGACACGCTCATAACCGCACCTACTAGCGATCGTATTTTAAATGGTGTGACAAGACGCAGCATTTTACAATTAGCACAAGACCATGGTATAAAAACCGAGGAGCGTCGGGTCGCAGTAAGCGAACTTATTGCAGCTGCACATGATGGCACTTTAAAAGAAATTTTTGGAACTGGAACCGCAGCTGTTATTGTACCTATAAAAGGATTTAAACACAAGGAATTTGTTTTTGAGATGCCTGATTTGCAAAGCCCGTATGCCACTAAACTTAAAGCAGCACTAAGCGACATACATTACAACCGCGCTGTGGATGCCCATGGGTGGAGATTTAAGGTGTAATCTCATTTTCTTCTAAATCGTCTGGAAACTACTGTACCCTTTCTAGTAAAGCCTTAGAACATTTAACTTTTAATATACTAAACCGCATGGATCCTGTGCGTATTTTTAGGAAAATAAAAGTTAATCTATGACCGCTGGCGATATACACAGTTTACAAAAATCGTTTTTTAATGCTCGTGCCACACGTGACGTTTCTTATAGAATACGTGCTTTAAAAAGATTAAAACAAGAAGTTTTAGCGCATGAGCAGGATGTATATAATGCGCTTGCCGCTGATTTGGGTAAAAGTGAGTTTGAAGCTTTTCTAACCGAGTTTCAGGTGATAACTACCGAACTTGACACGTATATCAATAAAACAGCTTCTTGGAGCAAACCTAAAAATGTGTGGCCCTCGGTTTTCAATTTCCCCTCTATAGACAAACGTTATCCAGAACCTTATGGCTGCACACTACTTATATCTCCATGGAACTATCCATTTCAATTAGCCCTAGCACCGCTAATAGGTGCTATTGCAGCGGGCAACACCGTTGTATTAAAACCTAGTGAATTTGCAAGCGCAACATCCAGTCTTTTAGAAAAAATAATTAAAGCCTCTTTTGAACCTGGTCACGCACATGTGATGTTGGGTGATGAAACGGTAAGTAAAAGTCTTACCGAACTGCGATGGGATTATATATTTTTTACAGGAAGCCCGCAAGTCGGTAAAATTATTTATCAACAAGCAGCTAAACATTTAACACCTTTGACACTGGAATTAGGCGGTAAAAACCCCTGCGTTGTCGAAGAATCTGCCGCGATAAAAGTAAGTGCTCGACGTATTGTATGGGCAAAATTTCTAAATGCCGGTCAAACTTGTATTGCGCCAGATTATTTACTCCTACATGAGAATATTCAAGAAGTCTTTATAAAAGAGTTAAAAAATTGTATTGTCGAGCAATTCGGTCATACTGCTCAAAACAGCCCAGATTTAGGACGTATTATTCGGACTGCACATTTTAATAAACTTGTTGAAATGCTGGACGGGGAACAGATAATTTATGGCGGTAAGCATGATGTAACTCATAAATTTATTGAGCCAACGCTTTTACTTAATCCAAGCAGAGATAGTAAGGTGATGCAGCAAGAGATTTTTGGCCCCATACTACCTATAATTACCTATAGCTCTAAAAACAATCTCGAGCAATGGATTACAGGGTACGAAACACCACTAGCAGCGTATGTGTTTACTCAAAATAACGATTTTAGTAAATGGTTTATTGACACTTTCCCGTATGGTGGTGGAGTCATTAATGATTGCATTGTGCAATTTGTAAATGACCGTCTTCCTTTTGGCGGTAAAGGTAACAGCGGCATGGGTAGTTACCACGGCCGTAAAACGTTTGACACGTTTAGTCATTACAAAGCCGTTGTTTATCGCGGCACTTGGTTAGATATACCCGTAAAATATGCTCCGTATAAAAACAAGATTATCAGAATCAAACAGTTGTTTAAATGGATTCCTTAAGTTTTTTTCAAATTATAAAAATCATTTTAAACACACAAATTACCTTTGTTTAACTTCTTATTAGTAGAGGTAACTTCAACTCATAAGTGCAACAAATAATTCTGCTGGAGTTTCCTCCTGCA
>DAIRDE010000035.1:0-29458 GCA_036796335.1 Nonlabens sp. | reverse complement strand
CTCAGGAAAACTGACGGAGTTAACAGTCATGACAAAATTTCCAAATAAGTCATGGAAAAATCATGTAGTAATAAAGTTTAATGACGGGCAATACACGTTTAGTTTTTTAGATGACGTTATTCATCTGGTTTTAGGTGAATCAGGTAAAGAAATTTTTATCAGTGCTACTGAGTCTAAGGAAGTAGGTGTAGTTGAAGCCACAAAGCCTAAATTTTCGTTTAATGTCGCAGATGTATCTTTTGAAACAGACAAGGAACAAACGGTAAAAGAGGTAAAAATTACTGGTTCAACTGTACGTATTGCTAGACGTCACGATAGTGTTTACGATAATGCATTTCAAGGCAACAAAAAGACAACCGCAAATGTAGTAACCGGAAAACCACTTACGGTATTAAATGGTCAGATCGTATCAGCAGACGTTAGGGAATTAAGCTTTGATGCACAACAGGTAACTAGTGCAAGTGTTTTAAAAGGAAAACAAGCAACCGATAAATATGGTGATGCTGGCAAAAACGGCGTTGTCGAAATTGTTACAGCATCCGATCCAAAGGTAAAATTAGAACTTGAGAGAAACACGCAAAAATTAGCGACGGCTACCATTGTTGAAAAGAGGTTCGGGGATTTCAAAATTATCTTTAAAGAAGACGGTAATCGCATCACCATGCAAAGTTTGCAAGGAACCGCCTGGAAGGAACTGTCATTTACACTCGGTAGAAATAAAGAACAAGCCATAAATGCCTATGGTATGGTAAACCTGAGTGCGGCTGAAGAGTCGGTCGCTCCTAAATTTGCCGATTTTCTATTTACCGTTACTAGAACAAGAAGCGGGTACGAGCTTAAAGGTTTAAAAGGCACTGCATGGACTAACCTGCGTTTTACCGTTCCTAAAAAAGGAAAACAGGCAGTAAACCAATTTGGAACAACTACCATGGACTAACTGTTTCTTTTGCGCCGTGCGCTACACGCAACTTCTCAAAAAATCCATTTTCATAATAGAAAATGGATTTTTTATGCCACCAAAACAAGTCGTACTTTTGAACGATGAGAAAACAGCTGTTTAAAATCTTGGCGCGGCTCAACAAGGCCGTTTTGCCTAGTTTTACAAAAAGACGTTTAGACCTTTCCCGAGCCTCTAAACTGCAATTGGCACTTTTCGCTTACAGGCTGTGGGTAACTATAAATGCGCTTGACTAATGTATGTATCTCTTACCGATCAATGTTTTAGAACCGTAGAACTTCTAAACAGACCGCTTAGAATTGTCTCCCTAGTACCATCACAAACCGAATTACTCGTGGATTTAGGACTGGAAGAACATCTCGTGGGAATCACTCGATTTTGTGTACATCCAGTTGGGTTGACTGACCGTATTACTGTAGTAGGAGGCACTAAAAAAATAGTAACATCTAGACTGTACGAGTTGCAACCCGACCTTATTATTTGCAATAAAGAAGAAAACACGCCCGAGATTGTGCTCGCATGTGATGGCATTGCACCTACCTATGTGTCTGACATTGCAACGCTAGAAGATGCCTTAGAAATGATTGCCGACCTGGGCAAACTCACGGGAACAACATTTAAGTCTAAATCCATTATCAACGCGATTAAGATTGCCTTTAATGGTTTGCGTGTCGCAAAAACACCTGTTACCGCGCTGTATCTTATTTGGCAAAATCCCTACATGAGTGTGGGTGCCGACACCTTTATTCATGATATGATGCTGCGAGCAGGTCTTAAAAATATTTGTGAATCAACAACAAGGTATCCCGAATTGCAACTCGAGGAAATCATAGCCCTGCAACCCGAGGTCATCTTGTTATCGTCAGAGCCTTATGTATTTACTATTGGGGACGAGGCTGTTATGGTGTCCGCTTTCGCGAAAGCGAACTTAACAACAAAAATCCTGCGCGTCGATGGGGAAATGTTCTCGTGGTATGGCTCGAGACTGTCTAAAGCACCAGCATATTTCCAAAACCTAGGAATTCACCTGCTTGCGTAAACCTTGAATTTCTTGTTTAAGTTGGCGCGCTTGTGAGTTGAGCCGGTTACTGGCCTCGCGATCTTTTAAGGCAACGATGAAGGCCTTGCGCATGAGGTGGCAATACAATTGTTCTTTATCTTTTAATTCGCTTTTACTCATAACCTTTTGAATCGATTACAAAGATATTGCGCGATGCCTTTAGAGATTACCTATAAAATGTTAAGTCGTGTTAATAAAATGACAATTTACAAGTGCGTCATTCGAATAACTGGCCCTAAAGTGTTGTTTATCACCATTTAACTTGCGTGTCTTGCATGGCAAAAACACGTCGCATTAAGTCGGTTGTTCTAGCGTTAACCTTTGTGCGTATTTCTATTTCTTCTTGTGCTATCATTTTAAACACACCTTCTAGTGCTTTTTGGGTCACATAATCGGCAAGGTCAGGGTTTACTTTTTTTGTTAAAGGGATGTTGTTGTAGGTTGTTATCGCGCTTGACCATAATTCAGCCGCGCCTACTTTACCTAAATTGCGGTTAATCACAGGTGAAAATTTTGCGTACAGCGCGGTTTGTGTTTTAGTTTCTAAAAAGGTGGTCGCGGCACGTTGATCGCCTAGTAAGATGGTGCGAGCATCGTTGATACTCATGTCTTTTACAGCGTCTATAAAGATAGGTATGGCTTCTTTTGTCGCTTCTTCGGCTGCCCGGTTAAGTAGTTTTAGGCCTTCGTCGGCTACGCTTGCAAGTCCTATTTTGCGCAAGCCACTATCTACCTGGCGCAATTCTTCGGGTAACAAAATTTTGACAAGTTCGTTTCTAAAAAAGCCATCTGGACTCATAAGTGTTGTTACACGTTGTTCAATTCCCTGGTTAAGTGCTTGTTTTAATCCACTACTTAAATCGGCATTAGATAAAACGCCACCCGTTTGTGGTAATTGGTTTGCTATTTGTTGCAATTCTGCACAACTAGTTAATACAAGCGCTGTGAGTATGGGGAGTAGGATTTTTTTCATGAGTTGTTTTTTTAGGATATTGTAAGTTGTTGCAGGTGTAAAGATACTTTACTTGATAGATAATTATAAGTCTTTTAAGCGCAACGTTTCTTCTATTTTAGCAAGGTGTTTATGAAAATACGTTTGCACAATCAGCGCAACAACGGTAGCACTGCGCAAATAGTGTTACTTATGAAATAACCATTACTTATGCGATATTTGTTACATACAAAAAAATGATTATGAAAATTGTGAAGTTGTTTCTAGTACTTGTTTTGTTTGTAATGTTGGGTAGTTGCTCGTCTGGGCACGGCTTAATGAGAGCTAGTGATAAAAAGGTGACGGCTTTTAACCCGTCTTTGTTTAATGGGATTTATGAAAACAATCTGGTAGATGATCCTGAGAACAGTCTTTGGCAAGATTTAAGCGCCAACGAAAAATTCGATAAAACACCACCCAGTGTCATTAATAGTCAAGTAGAACTAGAGTTAATAGATAATAAAACCTTGATGGCATATTTACTCGTTGCGGGTGAGCGACTGGAAAGTCTTAAAATAAAAGGGCGTATAAAGCACGATTATTTTATTGCTAATCGCAAGTTTATAATTTTACCTTTTTTGTTTTTAAATTATTATGGAGACCATAAAACGATATTAGGCAATCTGGATAACGGCGATCTACATATCGTGCAGAGCAAAAAATCTGGGTTTCTATTAATAAGCGGTGATAGCGATGGTGATCGTGAAGTTATTAATGCAGACTACCAGCGGTCAGACAGCACACAAGTGCGTATTTTGAAAAAGGGGATATAAAAAAACGCCCAACGTGGGCGTTTTTTTGAAAGATAGTGTGTAGTATCTTATTGGTCTATTGATCCCATCACTTTTTGAGCAAAAGCGTTTGCAGCATCAATACTACTCATTCCCTTTTCAACGTTTGCATGCACTTCTAGGGCGCCGCAAATGTTCGTTATAAGTTCACCTATAACGTCCATTTCTTCGCTTGTTACTGTGCGGTGTTCGCTAAAATGTTCTAAAACTGTAAGTGTTGCTTCTAACTCTTCTACAGTCGCACCTTTTTGTAGGTGTCTAATTACTGGTAACTTCATTGACGAGGTCTATTAAGTTTTCAACTTTGTTTGTTTGCGCCTGGTTCACAAATGCTCCATTTTTAAAAGTAGCAAAAGTAGGCAGGTTGTCTACCGTCGCAAGTTTACGCGACTCAGGAAACTTTTCAGCATCTACCAGTAAAAAAGTAGCGTTTGTGTGTTGCTCGGCAAGTTTTTTAAATTTTGGTTTCATCACTCGGCAATTTCCACACCACGACGCCATGTATTGCACGATGACCGTGTTGTTTGAGTTTACAATTTCTTGTAAATTATCTTGTTCTAGCGTTTGCATAGTTTATAAGTTTTAAAGTTAAAAATTAAGGACAACTGGTTTTTTAAAACCGTAAGTTGTCCTTAAAAAGTTGTATACGGGGCTTAGTTTTTAGCTAAATAAGCAGCAGTTCCCTTGCGGTCTGCACTCATCGCTTCTTTACCTTCTTCCCAGTTTGCTGGACATACCTCACCATTTGTTTGTACATGCGTGTATGCATCGATAAGTCTTAAATACTCATTTACATTGCGTCCTAATGGCATGTGGTTAATACCTTCATGGAATACAGTACCTTCTTCATCTATTAAATAGGTAGCGCGGTATGTAACGTTGTCACCTTTTAGGATATAGGTATCCATGTCGTCATTATAATCTTCTTCAGCGTCTAGAATATCTAAAATATTTGCAAGATTACGGTTGCTATCTGCAAGAATTGGGTAGGTAATACCTTCAATACCGCCGTCGTCTTTTGGTAAGTTTAACCATGCAAAGTGTACCTCGGGAGTGTCGCAAGAAGCACCTATCACAAGCGTGTTTCTTTTCTCAAATTCGCCTAACGCTGCTTGAAAAGCGTGTAGTTCGGTTGGGCATACAAACGTAAAATCTTTTGGGTACCAAAAAAGCACAACTTTTTTACCTTTACTAGTTGCCTCTTTAAAAACATTGAGTGTAAAGGTGTCACCCATTTCATTCATTGCGTTTACATCGATGTCTGGAAACTTTTTTCCTACTATAGCCATTTTTGTTTGTTTTAAGTGTTAATTGAACGGTGCAAAAATAGGTAGAATCTAAGGGTTGTAAATTACATAGTGATTTTAATAGGTGATATGATTATAGTTATTTTCTATAATATTTATTATTAGGTATTTGCTTATCTTATAATAAAGCAATTTCTTCTATGGCATGGGGCTGCAAGCGTGCATTGTTGCCGTTTAATGCAGTCTAATCGTTTGTTAGTTGCTTAATTTTTATTCTAAATGCGGCAAAAATAAGCGTCATAAATGGCGACAACCAATTAAAAATGGCGTACAAAAAGTAGTCGGTCACGTCCACCCCTAGTGTGCTGCTTTGGTAAGCACCGCAAGTATTCCATGGGACGAGCGCACTGGTTACCGTACCAGAATCTTCTAGCGTGCGCGATAGATTTTCGGGAGCTAGATTTTTATCCTTGTAAGCTTGTGCATACATTTTTCCTGGTACAACCAGCGCAAGATACTGGTCGCTAGCAGTCACATTAATCGCAAGACAGCTTATGACCGTACTCGCAAACAATCCAAAAACAGAGTCAAACAAATGAAGTAATGACCTGCTAATACAGGATAGCGCACCTATAGCATCCATGATACCGCCAAAAACCATCGCGCATATGATAAGCCATATCGTACCTAACATGCTTTCCATGCCTTTACCTTCAAAAAGACCACTTAACTCCTTTGCTATGGTAGCATTATCGGTAACTGGCAACACACTGGTTTTTATGGTGATGGCGTTCATAATACCTTTATACATGGCCATGCCAGACCACTGTTCTAAACCAGAAATTGCAAGCACAATCCCTGGCTGAAAAATAATCGCAAACACACCAGCGAGTAATGTACCGACAAGAAGTGCGATAAGCGGACTCACTTTTTTAACAATCATGGCAACAACGGTTACCGGAACAAGAAAAAGCCACGGTGTGGTGTTAAAAGTGGCATCGATTACCTGTTGGTAAGCAGTTACATCGGCTGTGCCAGTGGTCGTAATTGTAAAGCCCAAAACAACAAATACAAGAAGTGCAACAATTATTGTAGGAACCGTTGTAAAACTCATATACTTAATGTGCGTGAACAAGTCAGTACCTGCCATGGCAGGAGCCAGATTTGTTGTGTCGCTTAGTGGACTTAATTTATCGCCAAAATATGCGCCACTTATCACTGCACCGGCGGTCATACCTGTGCTAATCCCCAAGGCGCTTGCGATTCCTATTAACGCAATTCCCACGGTCGCACTTGTCGTCCAACTGCTACCTGTGGCTACCGAAATAATGGCGCAAATAATTAAACAAGCAGCAAGAAATATGGTTGGATTTAAAATATCGAGGCCGTAATAAATCATCATCGGTATAATACCACTTACCAGCCACGTGCCAGCAAGCGCGCCTACCATAAGTAAAATTAAAATCGCTCCCGATGTTGACTTCAGGTTTTGCGCCACCTCGTCGATCATTTGTGTGTAACTCACTTTATTAAAAAAGCCTACAATACCAGCAATGGCGCCGCCCATTAAAAGTATAAACTGGTTAGAACCACCCAAAGAAGAGTCGCCAAAAACATATACATTAAAGGCAAGCAACCCAATAAGTGCAACCACAGGAATAAGAGCCTCCCAGATGCTTAACTCTTTGTTTTCTTTAATTTCTTGAATCGCTGGGCGTTTATTTTCTTCCATTTAAAATATTCTGAGCCGTAATGTTACGATTTTAGGTGGCTCAATGCAAGTTGCACGATGTAGTTTTTAGATTTTGAGTGGTGGGGTTGTGGTGTGTTCGCTTTCGCGAAAGCGAACTTCTTAAATATCAACCGGTAAAAAATACGTTTTATTCCAGTCATCTTACCATTTGCATTGCAACCGCTAATAAGATGATAATAAATAATGATACCTTGCCTATCGTTATAGGGCATACAAAACGTAACTTTGTATTTTAAAATTTAAAACGATGTCACAAGAAGTAGAACGGGTAAAATGTTTAATAATAGGTTCTGGTCCAGCGGGTTATACGGCTGCTATTTATGCTGCGCGTGCAGATATGAAACCGCTGCTTTACACAGGTATGGAACCAGGTGGACAACTCACCACAACTACCGAGGTTGATAATTTTCCAGGCTATCCTAATGGTATAGACGGCCCAGCGATGATGGTAGATCTTCAAAAACAAGCCGAACGTTTTGGTACTGAAGTGCGCATAGGAATGGTAACGTCGGTCACATTTGCAACCGAGCCTGGTGGAATACACACCGCTGTGGTCGATGGAAAAAAGACCATAGAGGCGTACACAGTCATTATTTCTACCGGCGCTACTGCAAAATATTTAAACATTCCTAGTGAGCAACGCTTGCGTGGCGGCGGGGTGAGCGCTTGTGCGGTTTGTGACGGTTTCTTTTATAAAGGACAAGATGTCGCTATAGTAGGAGCAGGTGACACCGCAGCCGAAGAGGCCACTTATTTAGCTAATATTTGTACAAATGTTACCATGCTGGTGCGTAAAGACACCATGCGAGCCTCTAAAGCGATGCAACATCGTGTGCTTAACACAAAAAACATAAAAGTACTTTTTAATACCGAGGTGGATGAGGTACTAGGTGATCAAGTTGTTGAAGGTTTACGCATGGTCAATAACAAAACAGTCGAAAAACACGAGATCGCAATTACAGGACTTTTTATAGCAATAGGTCACAAACCGAATACCGATATTTTTAAAGGCCAACTCGCGATGGACGAGGCAGGTTATTTAATTACAAAACCAGACTCAACAAAGACCGATGTACCTGGTGTGTTTGCTAGTGGCGACGTGCAAGATAAAATTTATAGACAGGCAGTAACTGCTGCTGGTACTGGTTGTATGGCTGCATTAGATGCAGAGCGATACCTTGCAGAAATAGGTGTTGTAGAAGAGGTTATTGCTGGTAATTATTAAGATAGAGTTAGTTGGCTAACTACTACCTGCTCATTCTTGTGCAGGACATTTTAGAATATACTATTAAAAAATCCGAGCACTGCTCGGATTTTTTGTGTGTTGCAACAATGTTTGTTGTTATTTTTTGCTAAGCACACTGCTTCCTGAAAATTCTTCGATATTAATTTTAGGAGTGTTGTGTAACTCTGTGTTTGCGCTGTTGCTGGATTTAAGATTAAATGTGTCTTTTGCATTAACCTTTGCACTTGCATTGTTGTTTATTTGTAAGTTAAGATCTTTTACTATCAGGTTAGACGCATTAAGACTAGCCCTGCTTTCTAATTTAAAAGTGGCTTTATTCATATCGCCATCTATACGACCGTCTGCTTTGCTAGACATAGAAAGCGATGCATCCTTATAATCCAGTAATGCCTTAAGACTCGAATTATCTTGTAAAATAACATTGGCATTACTACCTTTAAAATTCACCTCTCCTCTTGCCTTATTTTTCATGTAAAAGGTTAGTTTTTCCACTTTGGCGGTCATAAATATTTTTGCATTGTCGCGTACCTCTAGATTTAATTGTTGCGACTCATAGTCTGCAAGCGTGCTTAAATACGCCTTTTCTTTTACGACAATTGTTGCTAAATCTCCAGGGTAAATAATGCGTATTTTTAGTTCTTTTTTTGATCTAATGTTTACTGTAGCAGTGATTGTTAGCTTGCCATTAAGCACCGTAGGGGTAATATATTGGTGCAGGTTTGAGTCTGCTGTAACCTCTATTTGAGAAGTAATCCCTTTTACGATGGCAACATCAAAATCACCACCTATTTCTATGGCATTAAATGCTTCTATGGCGGTAATAACGGTGCTGGGATCTCTATTTCCTTTTATTTTGTCTTGGGCTTGTGTGGCGGTAGCGATGATTAAGGCAACTGCTAAAAATATTTTTTTCATGGGTGTGCGTTTTATCTCTAAAGGTAAGCAAAAACCACCCTATACAATCATAGAGTGGTTTAAAATTACAGGTACTAAAACTATTATTACAAAAAGATCAAATGAGCAGTGGTCGTAATTATCCAAAAAATAAGACTTGCCATGGTTATTCGTTTTTACTCGTTTTTATGCCATCCTGTCCGTCATATTTCCATGCTCCTTGATTTTGTGAGGCATCCTCTTGGGACGTTTCATCTTCATTTGCATCCATCGCTTCGGTGGGTGATTCTTCTATCACTGGACAATCCAAACAAACTAAGTCTCCATTAAAAATTTGAAAAGTGTTCTCTTCATTACCTGTTAAATCAAAGGCCTTATTGCTTATCCACGACCTGTAATTTTGATAAAACTCTGCATTTACGGTGAATATGGTACCTTCGGGCAAAGCAATAAGGGCATCTACCTGCTGACCGTTAAGGCGTCCTTTTTTAGCAATTTTAAAATAGTCATCTAATTTAAGTACTGAGTCGGTGATCTCGTAGGTGTACTTTATATAAGATGCATTTTGTTTTGCTTGACTTACTGTAGAACCACTCGCGCGGTAATACAAAGTAATGCTGGCATTTTCACTTGTCGTGGATGTGATAGCGGTGTTAATTTTGTGAACCCGAGTTTCAGAAATCCCATCATAGTCTCTAATGCTAAAACGGTTGTTGTTAAAGTTAATATTTTCTGCATACTCATAGGTGTCTTCTTGCATTTCTAATCGATATGCGCGGGATGGTGCAATATTAAACTTTTGCGAGGTCGCAATTTTAGCATCACGAGCCTGGCTAGCAGCAATTTTTGCAGTGATTATAGAACCACCTATAACGGCAGCAATCCATAACCCAAACATGCATATTTTAGCCGTTAGACCAATAGAGCGTAAATTGCGTACCATTAATTTAAGTCCTATAATGCTTAACACTAGCATGGGTATTCCCACAAAAAACAAGATACACAAACCTATCCACCACGGTGATATATCTACAGGAGTGCCCATTGCGATAAGTTCGGTAATGTTGTGATTTTCTATTTCTATCGCACCGGCAGTAATAAAACTAATAAGTAAAGCAATAAACGTAATACTGCCTATCAGGAATAAAAACAGTCCTATAATACGCACGATAGCTTTAAGAATACCCCGCAAAATTCGGCCTAGTCCAGAAAAAAATCTAACGGTACCGCGCTTTCCTTTTTGGCCTACAATATGGTGACTGCCGCTGGCCTGCTCGTCAGTCACGGTCTCAAAACCCGATTTAAAATTCTCTTCAATGTTAGAGATGTTTACCTCTTTACCCATCATGGTAAGGCGCTGGTTTGTCGTCACGGCATCAGGCACGAGTACCCAAAAAAGAATGTAAACAAGTAAAATCCATCCAAAACTTACAAACAATAGAAATATCCAAATAACGCGCACCCATATCGCGTCAATACCTAGAAAATGGCCGATACCAGACGATACACCGCCTATGTAGCCGTTTTGCGTATCTCTAAAAAGTTGCTTCCCACTCTTGTTAAAGGACGGGGTTTTAAATGGTGGTTTCTGGTCTTCAAAAAGTTCTTCGTCCACCTCATAATCCTCTGGTTGCCCCATGATACTAATTACCTTTTCTACATGGGCGATAGTGATTACTTGCAACTCGCTAGTGCGTTTTTCTAAAAACAACTCAGCGATGCGCGATTCTATGTCACTCATTATTTCGTCTGCACCACTTGTGCCTGTAAACGACCTGCGCACGGCTGCTAGATAATGTTGCAAGCGCTGGTATGCGTCTTCGTCGATGTGAAATATCAGTCCAGCGAGATTTATGTTTATAGTTTTGTTCATGATTTCTTGGTTTTTGTAAGTGTGACTAGGTTTACTGCATCTTTAAGCTCGTCCCAAGTAGTTGTTAACTCGGTCAGAAAAATTTTACCCGTTTCGGTGAGGCCGTAATATTTACGAGGTGGCCCGCCGGTACTTTCTTCCCATCGGTAGTTAAGTAATCCTGCATTTTTAAGCCTGGTAAGTAGTGGGTAAATTGTGCCTTCTACTACCAGCAGTTTCGCATCTTTAAGCGTATCCAAAATTTCGGCTACATAAGCGTCTTCTTCTTTTAAGATGGATAGAATGCAGTATTCCAGCACGCCCTTGCGCATTTGCGCTTTTGTGTTTTCTATCTTCATGTTAATTGGTTTTTAATGGGTCGTTAGTTCCTGTGGACTGTTGATCGTTATTGTACACAGGTAAAAAATTTATCGTGAGAGGGTATTTGTAATAAGCGCCCTCGCGCGCACCCAGCGCCGCCTGTATGGTGCAAACAAAATCAGTAACGCCCAGTACGAGAATGGCAGTACCACAAATCACACCGCTGGCAAGGATCGTGGTAAAAATCCCCATATTGTCAACAAATGGAAATGCATCACCATTAAACTGCTCCCACAATTGTGGTCCGCCAGTGATCATGCTGCCTATTATTATACCGCCGCCTATAAAAGCTAGAATAACGGTGTACAGCGTCATGCTTAACTGAAAGTTAATAGCCTGCTTACCATGGTAGTCTATAAACGTTGACTTTTTAGAATTTATCGTCCATAAAACGATAGGAAGGATCAGGTTCCCTAACGGAAAAATCCATTTTCCAAAGGTTAACAAATGTATCGCGGTGGCAATACTAGCGTGGTTATTTGATTGATTTTCTATCATGACCTATTAATTAGTTATGCAAATATATATCTTAAAAATAGTATTATGCAATACAAAGTACTAATTATTTTTTTGAGTCGCCTGATTTTATTTTGTTCGCTTTCGCGAAAGCGTACCATTTATAAGCCTTTTCACTACATTTGTAATGAGAAAAAAAAGAATGACCCCAGCAAAAATTAACGTATTTACTTTTTTTAAACTGCCTAGTTGCTGGTGGAGTGGTGTGCGTTGCAAGCAGATTAATGCGCAAACCTGTGTCACGCAGGTAACGCACGGCTGGTTTAATCAAAACCCGTTTAAGAGTATGTATTTTGCGGTGCAAGCCATGGCTGCCGAGTTAAGTACGGGCGCACTCGTGATGCGAAGTATTAAGGAGCAAGATGCGCGCATTTCTATGCTGGTAGCAAATAACGAAGCACAATTTACTAAAAAAGCAACCGGGACTATACGATTTACATGCAACGATGGTGACCTGATAGACGCCGCCATCAAAAAAACTATTGCGACGCAAGAAGGACAAACTGTGTGGATGACCTCGAGCGGTGTTAATAGCGACGATGTGGTCGTGAGTACCTTTAAATTTGAATGGACGGTTAAGTGTAAATAAGTACTCCCTTTATGAAAGCACATTTTATTAAATATCAACTTATTTTTAAAAATCCCGCTGGTACTTCTCGAGGAATATTACACACAAAACAAACCTATTTTCTAGTCGTGGACAACGGTAATAAAAATGGAATAGGAGAGTGCAACCTTTTTAAAGGGTTAAGTATTGACGACAGGCCTGATTACGAGGAAAAACTGCAATGGTTGTGCGATAACATCAACCAGGAGCCCGTTGTTTTAATAAACGCATTGCAAACATGGCCGTCGTTACTCATGGGTTATGAAATGGCCATGCAATCGCTGCAAGCGAGCGAACCCTTTAATTTATTTCCATCCATGTTTACAAGTGGCGAGGCTGCCATACCGGTAAATGGACTGGTATGGATGGGGTCTAATGACTTTATGCTAGCGCAGTTAGAAGAAAAACTTGCCAGTGGGTTTCATTGTATAAAACTAAAAATAGGTGCGATAGATTTTGAACAAGAAATGCGCTTGTTGCAACTTATTCGCGATTGTTTTAGTAAAAACGAAATCACCATACGTGTCGATGCAAATGGTGCATTTACTGCGCAGCAAGCCCCGGCCGTATTAGACCGCCTGGCACAATACGACGTGCATAGCATTGAGCAACCCATTAAACAAGGGCATTGGCAGGAAATGGCAGCGCTTTGCGAGACTACACCTGTGCCTATTGCGCTGGACGAGGAACTTATAGGTCTGTATGAGCTTGAACAAAGAATGGATTGTTTAAAAACCATTAAACCGCAGTACATTATTCTCAAACCAGCTTTAATAGGTGGCTTTATAAGTTCTAGATCTTGGATAAACCTTGCAGAATCTGCACATGCGGGCTGGTGGGTGACGAGTGCGCTAGAATCTAATGTAGGTTTAAATGCCATTGCACAATTTACCTATAATCTGGGAGTAACAATGCCACAAGGCCTGGGCACAGGTTCTCTTTTTACAAACAACATCGACGCACCATTAGAGGTTGTACAGGGCCATTTGTGGTGTAACAATACCCTTAAATGGGATACTAACGCGCTAAATTTTTAATATGTTTATAAAACAAGGGAATAATGCATTCAATGAGCCGTGGCGCTGGTTGCTTGGTTTTTTTGTAATTTTTTTAGGGTGCCAAATTTTTGGTGGTTTCCCGCTATTTATTGCTGTGGCAGTAAAATCTTTTCAAGATGGTAATATAAACGCGCTGCAAGATGAAGCGTCGCTTATGAATACGTTTTCGTCTAATGTTACTTTCTTTTTAGTCATGCTCATTTTTGTTGTGGGCATGCTTGTGTGGTGGATATGGGTGCGCTTTGTCCATAAATTGAGCTGGCGAGAGGTTACTACTTCCAGGCCTTCCTTTGACTGGGGGCGTGCTGGATTTACTTTTGCAATCGTGGGTCTCGTATCGGTAGTCATGACATTTTTTGATTATTACCTATCGCCTGAAGATTATATCTGGAATTTTGATGCAAACAAGTTTCTAATTCTTTGCGTCATTGCGGTACTTTTAGTTCCTATACAAACCACGTGGGAAGAACTGTTTTTTAGGAGTTACATGATGCAAGGATTAGGACTTATGGCTGGTAACCGTGCAGCACCGCTCATTATAACGTCGGTTGTTTTTGGTCTTATGCATATTTTAAATCCAGAGATTACAAAAATGGGCTACATTGTTATGGTTTGGTATATAGGTACCGGGTTTTTACTAGGTATCATGACGCTTATGGACGAGGGTATCGAGCTGGCTGTGGGTTTTCACGCTGCAAACAATCTGGTAATCGCCTTGCTTGTGACCGCTGACTGGACAGCATTTCAAACAGAATCTCTTTTTAAAGATATTTCAGATCCTGCGGTAGGTCTAGAAATCGCTTTTCCTATACTGGTGTACTACCCGCTACTTATTTTATTGTTTGCAAAAAAATACAAATGGAGTAATTGGAAAGAAAAGCTACTAGGTAAAGTGCATGCGCTACCTATACATGTTAATGAATATATGCCAGACGATAACAAGAATACATTTTAAAAGGCCAACTATTATCTTTTGTTCTTTATTCTTCTAACAGTGTGCCCTATTTTTACAAAGTTGATAGATTTTTCTAATAGTCGTTTTATTTTGATAACCACTTTATAAACCATACAATGATTCCAAAAGTACATCCCAATTTTATGCTCAACGGCAGTGCGTTAAATCACGAGGGCTTAATGACAGTGGCCTATAGTTATGTAAAAGAGGGTGATTCCTGGGAACGAGAGATCGGAGATTTTATATTAAACTGGTTAGATGATTTTGAAGTAATGACTGTTTATACCAGTGGTTCTACAGGTGCACCACGCCCTTATAAATTACATAAGCAGTTTATGATAAACAGTGCAGAAATCACGGGTAAGATGTTCGATTTGCCTAGAAGAACACTCGCTTTGTGCTGTTTACCTCTTAGTTATGTCGCCGGAAAAATGATGCTGGTACGAGCCATGCATCTAGGCTGGCATATCGATACGGTAAAACCGGTTATTAACCCTTTTGAACACGCAAAAAAGCGTTACGATTTTACTGCGTTAACGCCTATGCAACTTGCACATTCCTTAAACAACATACACAAATCTAAAACGATTTTACTAGGCGGATCTGCCATTAGTGATTCGTTAATAGCAAAATTAAATGGGAAACATACACGCGCTTTTCAGTCCTATGGCATGACCGAGACTTGCTCGCACGTGGCAGTAAGACCGCTTTATCCTAAATACGAACCATTTTATACAGCTATTGAAGATGTAAATTTTACACTAGCCGCTGACGATACATTGATTATAGATGCGCCTAACGTTGCTGAAAGTGACTTAAAAACAAACGACATTGTTGAACTTTTAGACAACAAACGATTTATCATTAAAGGTAGATTGGACGAGGTTATTAATTCTGGTGGTATAAAGTTGCATCCTGAGTTGATAGAAGGTAAGCTGGCAGCTTTCTTTAAAGAACGATTTTTTATTGCAGGCGTTGCAGACGAGGTATTAGGTCAAAAGGTGGTGCTGTTTGTAGAAGGAGAACCACGTGATGTTACAGCCTCTTTTGTGAATCTGGATAAATTTGAAAAGCCTAAAGAGGTGGTTTTTGTCGAATCATTTTTTGAAACACACACTAAAAAAATTGACAAACGTCGGGTTTTAGAAAGCCTGTAATTACTGGGTCACAACCTGTTTTATTTTTTCAAAAACCGAAACCCACTGCACGTCGCCATAGTCTTTACCTAAGCGCACAACTACTAGATTTGCCGCTGGACTTACAAAAATGTACTGACCTAAAATTCCCTTGGCCATAAAATCACCTTCTTTATTAGGAAGCCACCACTGGTACTGATAGTTTGCCTTACTCGCATTTAGGGTGTCTATTTTTGTAGACTGCGCCACCCATTCTTTAGAGACAATTTGCTTCCCATTCCAGTTGCCGTTGTTAAGATATAAGCGTCCTATTTTAGCAAAATCTCGTGCGCGGGCATTTAGGCAACAAAATGTTTTTTCTATGCCATCTTCCTTTTTATCAATACTCCACGACGCCGCATATTCCATTCCTAGTGGTTTCCATAACTTTTCCTGTAAATATTGAGAAACCGTTTTGTCTCTTAAAGCTCTAGTTAACACAAGACCTAGTAGTTGGGTCGTGCCGCTTGCATAACTTTGCACGGTACCAGGCTCATTTTTTAGTTTTAAATTTAAGGTAGATTTCATCAACCTGCGGCCGTAATAAAAACTGGCAGCAGGACCGAAGGGATTGATATAACTCTCCTTAAAATCGAGTCCCGATGTCATTTGCAATAAATGTTCTATGGTCACTTTATCAAATCCATTTGCAGCAAGTTCAGGAACATACTTGGTCACTGGGTCATTCACATCGGTTATAAATTGATCCTCAATGGCGCAGCCTATAAGGATGGAGGTCACCGATTTTGCCATAGAAAAAGACGCCACGATAGATTCCTGGTCATAATCATTAAAATACTGCTCGTATTTTAGCGTGTCGTTGTGAATCACTAAAAACGCAACAGTCTCATTACTAGCAAGGTATTTTTCAAAACTGGTAGCGTTGCTCATATTGATTACCAGATCTTTACCGTTACTTTTTTTAAATTGGAAAGTTTTCGATGGTTCATTCTCAATCACCCGGTTTGGGAATATTTTATGGTCAGTAACATCGGCAAAGTTGTAATACACAAACCTGCTCAATTTACACGAGGTGCATGTAGTTATGAGTAGTAAAAGAATGATTTTCCGCAACATTTGATAAGAGCTAATAAGTTTGTAAAGTACAACAAAACGGATTCTTTACCTTGAATTATGTAGTTAAAGAGTTCGCTTTCGCGAAAGCGATATCTCTACAACCCACGTTCTCGACAAAAAAATAGCAGCTGTCTATCGGGACCGTTTATGTTTGCGATGGAGATTGTCGGCAATGACGTCGGTAGCTTTATCTAGCATGTTGTAGACCTGGTCAAAGCCTTGTAGTGCACCGTTATAAGGGTCGGGCACGTCTAAATCTTCTCCAGGAAAAACCTCGTCCAGGATTTTTTTTATTTTGGATTTGTGCCTTTTTTTTGTGGCAAGCTCCAGTAAATCGCGATAATTTGAATCATCCATAACATATATATGGTCAAATTTCTCAAAATCGCTCAATTCAAATTTCCTGCTGCGCTGGTAGCTTATGTCCACTCCATTTTTTTGAGCCACCGCAATGCTGCGTTTATCGGGTTCAGATCCCGCGTGACCGCCATAAGTGCCTGCGCTGTCCACATGAAATCTTGTAAAGGGTAATTTAGATCGCAATAAGCCTTCGGCTAGTGGTGATCTACATATATTTCCTAAACATACCATTAAGATATTGGTGTGTTTCATCTATTTTTTAGTTAGAAAGCTTTTTATGTATGTCTTCTAGATATTTGTTAAACTGCTTGTCGGTAGAGGCGAGGTTGTCCACGGTTTTACAAGCGTGCAAAACAGTTGCGTGGTCTCTTTTTCCTATTTGCGAACCGATACTTGCGAGTGATGCTTTGGTCATTTTCTTAGAAAAATACATAGCAAGTTGTCTGGCTTGTACAATGTGGCGTTTACGGGTTTTAGACTGTAGTGTTTCTACATCCATCTGGAAGTAATCGCTTACTGTTTTTTGTATCTGGTCTATAGAAATCTCGCGTTTTGTGTACTTTACATAGTTTTCTACTATTTTGCGCGCTAGATCTATAGTGATATCTTTTCTATTAAAAGAGGAGTGCGCAATTAGTGATATGATGGCGCCTTCTAATTCTCGTATGTTGGTTTTAATGTTATCTGCGAGATAGGCCACGATCTCGTCACCCATTTCCACGCCATCGCGGTACAATTTATTATTGATAATAGCCACGCGGGTGTCATAATCTGGGTGGTTAAGCTCTGCACTTAATCCCCATTTAAATCGAGAAAGCAAGCGCTGCTCTATGTCTTGCATATCCACCGGTTTTTTGTCACTTGTTAAAATAACCTGTTTGCCGTTTTGGTGTAAATGGTTAAAGATGTGAAAGAAAACGTCTTGTGTACCTGCTTTACCTGCCAGAAACTGAATGTCGTCTACAATAAGCACATCCATGATTTGGTAAAAATGTATAAAATCGTTTCTTGTGTTTTTGCGTACAGACTCGGTATACTGCTGTTGGAATTTTTCGGCACTTATGTAAAGAACCGTTTTATCTGGATAGTTTTCTTTAATACCTACCCCAATTGCATGTGCAAGGTGCGTTTTACCCAATCCAACCCCACCAAAAATAAGCAGCGGGTTAAAGGATGTGCCGCCTGGTTTATTAGCCACCGCCATACCAGCGCTGCGCGCAAGTCTATTAGATTCTCCTTCTAAAAAACTGTCAAAATTATAAGAAGGATTTAATTGTGATTCTATTTTTACGTTGCGTATGCCAGGAATTACAAACGGATTTTTAAGCTCTGGATTTTTATTTTGTAAAGGGGACTCTACTGTTTGAGATGAGTTTATTGCTCGTGCACTGCTAGGAATTTTTTCAGTAAATGGCTCCATGCCCATCATGGCGTTTTCCATGCGTATCGCATAGATTAGCTTTGCCTCGTCACCCAGTTCCCTGGTTAATGCAGTTTTTAAAAGTTTAATATAATGTTCCTCGAGCCATTCATAAAAAAAACGACTAGGTACTTGTATACTAAGTGCAGTATCGGTCAGTTTAACGGGTTTTATTGGACTAAACCATGTTTGATAAGCTTGTGGACTTATGTTGTCTTTTATAAAGGATAGACAATTTTCCCACACCGATTCTGCGGTGAATTTCATATTTGGTTAATTTTGTGGTTGACAGCTACGTTTACTAATAACTAAAAAGATGAAAATCTTGAGCCGTTATTAGGTACAAAGATGTGTATAAAAAAACTTAAAAAAAACTTTTTACCTATAGATTTTCTCATAAAAAAGCCGCATAGAAAAAACTATTTCTTAACCAAATAATAACACTAATTTTAAATGAAAAAAACCACTACCCGAATAACAACCCGCTATGCCGAAACCGACCAGATGGGCGTTATACATCATGCTAATTACTTAATTTACATAGAACAAGCACGTTTAGAGTGGTTAGATGCGTTGGGATTTTCTTATGCGCAAATGGAAAAAGACGGTGTTATTCTTCCTGTTTTTAACATTGTTATAGACTACAAAAAACCACTTTACATGGCTAGCGAGATAACGGTTACATGCAGCTTGTTGCAACCACCCACATCACGAGTCATATTTCAATACGAGGTTATGAACAGTGAAATGCAGTTGTGTTGTGTCGCACAAACAACACTGGTTTTTACAGATGCGCAAACATTTAAACCACGCAGGCCATTAGTCGATTTTATTGCGGCGTGTAGTAGTCATTTTGATTGATTGGAAAGTCGTGTTAAGGATATGAAATTTTTATGGGGTGCATGGTATTAAAAATAGTTACTATTTTTTCCAAATCATTTACTTTAATCGCCAGCGTTATCTCGCAGTCGGTCTCTAATTTTTGGGTTTTAATTTTTAAATCGTGCTCTTTTATCACCCGCATTACTGCACTTAATTGCAGGTAGTTAACGTTTATTTGGATATTTGTAGTAACATCTTTTTCAATAATTGTTGCTGTACTCAACGCCATTTTTGCAGTCTCGCGATATGCTTTTATGAGTCCACCCACACCCAACTTTGTGCCACCAAAATCACGCGAGACAACCACTAAAACGTCACTTAAATGGTGCGCAATAATTTGACCTAAAATGGGGTCGCCAGCGCTGTGAGCGGGCTCGCCGTCGTCATTTACACGGTAAACATCATCTGTATTTCCTAGTTTCCATGCATAACAATGGTGATTTGCTTTTTTGTGTTTTGTACGGGTTTGTTCGAGGCATTCTTGCGCCTGTCTTTCACTGGTCACGGGAAATGCTTTTCCATAAAATTTGCTACCCTGCTCTTTAAAAATGACTTCTTGTATTACTTGTTTTATGGTTTTGTAGCTGTCTTTCATGATGTTACGCTTTCGCGAAAGCGTTTAAAGTACTAACAAACAGGTTTTTTAAAAATTGATGATTGTTAAAATCGCTTGGGTATTTTGCTGGTGAAAGTGTGATAACGAGTACAATTGAAAATTTTAATAGCGTCGCGCTGGGTGAAATATGGATTAATTGTGGTGATAAATTAATAACAGGTCGCCGTGCAGGTTGACGGTGGTTGTCGGTTCTTTTTTGGGGTTAAAATCGGGTGCGGGCACTCCGTTTTTGAAATGTGCAGTACTGCTTTTATATTGCTGGACCTCATCCCATAAGTCAACATCCAGAAATTTTTGTAGTGTTTTAGGTCCACCTTCTATAATTATCGACTGTATGCCTAGTTCGTAAAGTTTTTGCACAATTTGTTCAGGATGCTGGTGATTGATAACGGTCGCAGGCGCGTCACTCAAAAAGAGTGCGAGGGTTTCTGGTAAATCATTGTTGCTCAACACAAACCGTTGTGGATGGTTCCCGTGCCAATCTCTGGTTGTTAATGATGGGTTATCCTCGAGCGCGGTTTTTCCTCCTATAAGTATAGCATGTTCTTGTGCACGGCCTTTGTGGACGAGTTGTCTTGCATATGTATTTGTTATCCAGACAGGTTTTTGTTCGTTTTTATTTAAGGGTGCCACAAACGCATCGGCTGTTTGCGCCCATTTAAGAATGATGTACGGTCTCTTTTTTTTGTGAAAGGTAAAAAATCGTTTGTTTAACGCCTTACAGGCATCGGTCTCTACACCCGAAACGGTGTGGATTCCCGCAGCATCCAGTTTTTTCACGCCGTTACCTGCTACTTTTATATGTGGATCTAAGGTTCCTATCACCACTTTTTTAAAGCCGCTGTTTATGACGAGGTCTGCGCACGGTGGTGTTCTACCAAAATGTGAGCACGGTTCTAAACTTACATATAAGGTAGCTTTTGCAAAATCACTTTGCGTAAATCCTGCGGCTAGTGCGCGGTTAATTGCCACTACTTCTGCATGTGGTTTTCCAGCCTGAAAATGCCAGCCCTCGGCTATGATTTTGTCATTGAGTACAATCACACAGCCTACAAGTGGATTAGGGTAGGTAGTACCCAGACCATTTGCTGCAAGTTGCAAGCATCGCAACATATATGTACTATGGGATATCATTCATGGCAAAGGTACGTTTGCTTTTGGGGTTTTAAAAAATGCCCGTCTTAAAATGATGTTGTGTTTTGGTTTCTTGTCATCTTTTTAAACAATGTACGCTCATGCGTGTTTATTCTACTTAAACCTACTTTATTTTTGTCACATGAAAATACGTCCCATACTCCAACAGGATAATCAAGTTGTCAAAGAAATTATTCAATCTGTCATCATGGAACATGGCGCTCCTAAAATAGGTACCGCCTACAGCGATGCGGCCACGCAAGCGATGTACGAATATTATCAAAAATCACGCAGTGTATATTATGTCGTTGAGGTAGATGGCGCAGTAATAGGTGGTGCTGGCGTTGCCCAATTAGATAACTATGATGGGAATGTTTGTGAATTGCAAAAAATGTATTTGCGACCCGAGGCAAGAGGTAAAGGATATGGCAAGGCGCTGATAGAAAAATGCTTACAAACTGCTAGAGATTATTGTTTTGAAGCCATGTATCTAGAAACTATGAGTAATATGCTGGATGCACAAGCATTGTATAAACGTAAGGGATTTAATCTTCTGGATGGTCCACTTGGGAATACTGGGCATTTCTCGTGTCCTATTCAAATGATGAAACAACTGTAAGCACCACCCAATTCACGTTTAAAACATTCTTAAAGATTGCTTTATGAATATGAGCGATTTCATATCAATGTATCAAGAACAGCTTAAAAACTTGTATGATGCAAACGAATCTTTGAGCATTTTAAAAATTGTGTGCGAGGATGTGATGGGATGGAACCGCTCGCAGTTTTTTACAAGAGGTAAAGAACCACTAAGTCCTGTTGAAAGGCAACTGCTTGTCGAGTCGCTAGAGCAGCTTAAAACAGCAAAACCTGTACAGTACGTTACTAGAAAAGCGCATTTTTATGGTCATCTATTTCAAGTAGATGAAAACACCCTTATACCACGACAAGAAACCGAAGAACTGGTAGACCTGATTATAAAAAATCATCAGAGCGCTGGTCCTTTAAGGGTGCTGGACATAGGTACCGGCAGTGGTTGTATTGCCATATCCCTTGCGCTAGGTTTGTCACAATCCATGGTGACCGCTGTAGATTTTTTGCAAAAAGCGCTACATATTGCGCAACACAATGCGATTGCACTCAATGCATCAGTAGATTTTGTTAAACAAGATATTTTAAAAACAACGACGCTAGAACACTATGATGTGGTTGTTAGCAACCCACCGTATGTGCGTGAATTAGAGAAAATGGAAATTCACCCGAATGTTCTTCATCATGAACCACACACGGCGTTATTTGTAGAGGATGAAAATCCGTTACTTTTTTATGACAAAATATTGTCATTATGCAAACCACACGCGAGAACGATCGTTTATTTTGAAATTAACCAATATTTAGGCAAGGCTATGCAGGATTTAGCACAAGCCTTAGGCTATCAGTGTGCACTTTTCAAGGATTTAAATGGAAACGACCGTATGATGCAATGCTGGCAAGTTTAACGCACACCGTTTAAGGTTTTGAATTGTAATACAGGTTTTTTTGTGCTGTTGGTTTTAAATACGATCACGCGAGATTCACCAGCTTCTAGGTCAAAAAAGTTGTCATCAAAATGACCAGAAACATTTGCAAACAAAAACACGTCCTTTTGAAAAGTAGCCGATTTAACAGTCACTTCATAACCATTTGCAACTGCTTTAAAATCGATCTCGAGTTGTTCTTTAGGCAGGTTTAATCCTTTAGGATTTGTAAAAAACGAACAGCGTTTTATTCCTTGAAAGGTTGTGACAATATACTGGTTTTCTGCGTCTATTGCTAGGTCTTGTAATTTTGTGATTAGCTGCAACTTACTAGATGCCGCCTGTGCTTTTACATGTTGAATGTTATCATAGACTACGGTCCCGTTAAAATTCTTTATTTGCACATGTAAATCTCCAGAAACAGGTTTAAGCGCATCGTTTATTACATGCGTGTGCAGTTCGTTATTAACTTTTTTAGTGGTTGCAATCACATTTTTAAAATCCCTAGCAGCCTGATAATGCAATGCTTTCCAGTTCCCTAGAAAATCTATACTGGACCAACTTACTGCTGGCCAGCAATCGTTTAATTGCCAGTAAATGGTACCCATAGAACGCGGTCTTGCAGCACGTTGCGCGATCATCGCTTTACTTATCCCATAGGCTTGCAGCAACTGGCTCACATACACATAGTCTGCTGGATTTGTGGGAACCGGAAAATCACGCTGCATATATTCTTTGATAAGCGCGTTACCAGCAGTATTTTTTTGGTGCGTCGCATACCCATCGTTTGTTATATCCACAGCACCATCTTTATTAATGTATTTTACAGTTTCATAAGAAGGATGCGATTGAAAACCGAATTCACTGCTAAATCGCGGAATAACCCGCTCATAATGTTCAAAAGGGTAGCCACTGTGCCACACCCACCAGTCGTGCGCATTTCCTTGGGTTTTAAACCGCTCGTCACCACGTCCATATTTAGGAGAAGATTCCCAATAGGGTAGGTCACAGTGTTGTGCGACAGCTATAGGCAAAACACCATTAAAAATGCTTTGGTATTCATTCCATATATATTCTTTTTCATAATCGCTGCGGCCGTCTTGCCATCCCCAGTTTTTCCAACCTTCGTTAATCTCGTTGTTACCATTAAATAAGGCGATACTGGCATGGTTGCGCAGTCTTATTATTTGTTGCGTGGCTTCTTTTTTTACGCTTTCGCGAAAGCGTGCATCACCAGGATACATGGCACAGGCAAACATAAAATCTTGCCATACAAGCAATCCTTTCTCGTCGCATTTTTCATAAAACAAGTCCTGTTCATAAGCGCCACCGCCCCATACTCTTATAAAATTCATATTTGCAGCCACGGCATCGTTTAAAAGTCGCTCATAATCGTCGATTGTCACGCGGTTGCTCATGCTGTTTTGTGGGATGTAATTGGCACCTTTAGCATAAATGGGTTGGTCATTTATTTTTAGGTAAAAGGACTCGCCGATGCTGTCTTTTTCGTTGACCAATTCTATGGTGCGCAATCCTTTTTTAAGTCTGTATTGGTCTATCAAAACACCATCTTTGCGTGCTAAAATTTTAATATCATACAGGTGTGGCGTCCCTAAATTGTGCGGCCACCAGCGTTGTGGATTTTTAATTTCAAAGGGTAATTGAAAATGCTTTGCGCGTGTGCCGTTACCCTCGTAGGTGACAAAGGTGTTTATTTTATCGTTGATGTAAAGCTCAAATTGCAACTTTGTAAACATGATGGGCTGCGCGAGTTCAATCTCGGCAGACAGGGTTGCTACACGGTCGCTTAAACTGGTTTGTTTTAAATAAACGTCTTGCAGTTTTAAATCGTTGTAAAGTTCTACATATACAGGTCGGGTAATGCCCATGGTATTTAAAACGGGGCCCCAGTCCCAACCGTACTCAAACTGCGGTTTACGGGTAAAAACGCGATCGTTATGGTCGCTATTTACGAGGGGTAGCGTATAGGGGTGCCATTCGTTTGCTTGCCGTTCTATAGGCGTGGTAGGTAAAAAAGTAACGAGTAAAATATTGTTTTCTAACGCTAATTTTTTGATATCAATACGAGAAGTGATAAAGGCATTGTCGTTTTTATGAATATCTTTTCCATTTAATGTGACGGTGGCATAGGTATTCAACCCCTCTAGATTAAGGTACATGTGTTTTTTTAAACGCTGCTCTGGGGATAGGTAAAAGTTTATGTAATACTGCCAGCTCTCATTACTTATCCATTGCAGGCTGTCGGCATTTGAACCTACAAAGGGATCGGGGATTTCTCCTAGATTAAATAAATCACTGTGTACGGTTGTGGGTATGTTTAAGTTGCTAGCGACCTCGCGATTGCCTTGTATTTGCTTAAGTTTCCAGCCGGTATTTAGGTTTATTTTTTCTATGCTACTGTCAGGTTTTGGGTCTGAGCAACTGGCGTTAAGTATCATCATTAGGACTGTAAAAAATATGATTTTAAGTCGCGTCATAGTACTAATAGCAGTTCATTAATAATATGCTCGGACGCACACATATAGCTGTTTTCTTGTAAGTTTTTAGGGCTATTCATAGGGACACCCGTGGCGAGATCGCTGGTTACTAGCCTTGTCGCTGATGAATGAATTTCTTGAAAGCCAGCATCTTTAAATTGTTTAACATGCGCTGATTGGATACCACCCCCAGGCATGATGGTAATGCGGTTTTTTGCAAGCGCCTTTAGTTTTAGTAGTTGCTCAAAGCCTTTTTCGGCAGTTGCAGCTGCGCCCGATGTTAGAACTCGTTGTACACCTATTTCTATTAATTTTTCTAAAGCTTCTTCTTGATTTGGAAGATGGTCAAAAGCCCTGTGAAAAACAAAAGGTAATGGATAACTTAACTGTACGAGTGCTTGCGTCCTGTGATAATCTATTGTCTGGTCACTATGCAATATTCCTGAAACGATACCATGACACCCCATCTTTTTACACAGCTTTATATCCTGTTTCATGATTTTAAAATCGGCTTGCGAATAGTTAAAATCTCCCGACCTGGGTCTTATAAGCACCATAACTTCAAGGTTAAATTGTGCCATCACTTTTTTGATAAGGCCGTAAGAAGGCGTGATCCCGCCCACAGCAAGCTCACTGCACAATTCAATACGCTTAATCCCGCATTGCGAGGCGTTGAAAACACTTTCATAGTTTGAAGCGCAAATTTCTAACAACATCTTAGTTTATTTTAATCTCATCTATAAAGGTCCAAGAAGCATTTCCCGCACCCTGATTGCCTGCAGGAATATTCCCATAATTAAAAACCTTAATCTTTACTGTTCTCGCCTTACGGTTTGCTGGTATAGAAACAGGAATGACTAACCCATTACTTGCAGGAATTTTTACAGTTTCAAATGTGGACTCGTTATCATAGAAAATTTGGACGACGGTTGGGGCATAAATCCACTGACCGCGTGCATTAAAAAATCGTAAATCGATACTTTTTAGAAATTTGCGTTCTTGCAAATCTAAATCTACAAAAACATCACTGCCATAAAAGCCTAGCCACTCGCTATCACCAAAACGCTTATCGCTACCATGAATTCCATTGATAAGGGCAGCGGCACTTGCGCCGTTTGCATTGTAAGCCTCGTTGGGACCGACATTTAATTGAATAGTAGCGCCCACTGCTTTGTGCATATAGATTTGTTTGCTATAAACAGTGCCAACGGGCAAACTATCTTTAAAAACGAGTGCTTGTAGGTTTGTGTTTTTTAAGATAGGCACACCTGTTTTATATAACGGGGATTCGATTGTTGGTGTTTTGCCATTGATTGTAAAACGCACCTCGGTATCTGGTGCATTATTTTTTAGTTTAAAAAGCAAACCGTTTTTAGAACGTTGCATGGTTCCTTTAAGCGCGTATAGGTGGTTAGCATATGCAACGCCTTGTTCTTTTAAGCGCCTGTTCATTTGTACCACCCTGTCTAGAAATTTATTATAATTCCTTAAACTGTCTTGTGACCACGCTACCTCACTCATCGCAAGTATTCTAGGAAACAGCATATATTCTACTTGTTCAGGTGTTTTTATATACTCTGTCCACAAGTTAGCCTGGACGCCTATGATGTTTTTTTGGTCTTGCTTGTTTAGCGATTTAGGGATTGGTTGAAACGCATATACTTTTTCTAGCGGCAGCATTCCACCTATGGCAAGTGGTTCGTCTTCACCATCATGTTGGTAAAAATCAAAATATGCATGTGATGTAGGTGACATGATTACCTGATATCCATTTTGGGCAGGGGCAATAGCAGTTTCTTCTCCACGCCAGCTGCTTATGGTAACGTTAGGCTCTAAATTTTTAGCATAAACTTCATCCCATCCTATTACTTGTTTGCCTAAATTGTTTGCAAAACAGGACATGCGATTTATGAAGTAGGTGTGTAACTCGTCCTCGTTTTTAAGGTTGTTTTGTTTGAGAAATTCTTGTGTATACACGCTTTCTTGCCAGTGTTTTTTTGGGACTTCGTCTCCACCTAGATGTATGTACTTGCCTGGGAACAGCGCAGCAACCTCGGTCAGGACTGTTTCTAGAAATTCAAAGGTTTCTTCTTTAGGGCAAAATACATTTTCAAACACACCCCAAGTGGTTGCTACTTGCACATCGTTATTTGTACAACCTAATTCAGGATAGGCAGCAATGGCAGCACTTGCGTGTCCAGGCATTTCTATTTCTGGAATAATGGTAACGTGTCTAGATTGTGCATAAGCAACTATTTCTCGCACCTCGTCTTTTGTGTAAAAACCTCCATAAGGTATGCAATCATAATTTACGGGTTCATCGTTAAAATGACCCATAAGCGTTTGCTCGCGATAGGCGGCTATTTCTTGCAGTTTAGGGTACGCTTCAATTTCTATGCGCCAGCCTTGGTCATCAGTTAAATGCCAGTGAAAGCTATTCATTTTAACCATAGCGATATGGTCTATGTACTTTTTTATAAAAGATACAGGAAACATGTGCCGGCTTACATCCAGGTGCATGCCACGGTAACTAAAACGGGGTTGATCTGTGATTTTAAGTGCCTGTATGGTGGCATAGGTGCTTATAAGGTTGGGGTTTTCAAACTGCTCGTCTAGTAGTTGTCTTAAGGTTTGGACCGCATAAAATGCACCGCGATCATCACTAGCTTTAATCACAACACCTTTTTGAGTGACCTCGAGAGAATATCCTTCTACATGGGTAATTGTTGGGTCATGGATAAACTTTATATAATTATTTTTACTTTTTCTAGAACTTAGCCTCATACGGCTGCCAGTACTTAAATACAATTCTAAAAAACTAGCAGCAGTTTCAAAGTGGTCATCATAATCCAGATACGTAGCATTGGAAAGTGTAAAAGTGCCCTCGAGCAACTCTTGGGTTACAGGAATGGGGATAATGGCTGGTATCTCAGGGGTTTCTACGGGCTTTTTACAGCCTGCGATATTTAGGAAAACTATAAAAAATGCCAGGAAAGTACAGCGCATTTTCAGCATAGGGTTGTGTTTTAAAACCGAGGCAAAAGATAACATAAAACTCGTGACAATGCCATCTTTAAACGGTCTAAAATTGATTCTATTATTTTAACTTGCAGCCTTAGCAAGGAACGCTGCTATATACCAATTACATCATTGTACATGAATATAAAAGAGCAAATCAACGCACTTAGGGAAGAACTAACAATGCACAACGACCTGTATTACATGCAGGACAGTCCCATTATTTCGGATTATGAGTTCGATAAAAAGCTATCACAACTTTTAGAACTAGAGCGGGCGCATCCAGAATATGATGACGTAAACAGCCCAACGAGACGTGTGGGCGGTACCATTACAAAAAATTTTGAAACCGTCGCCCATGAATACCGCATGTACTCGCTGGACAACTCCTATTCGCAAGAGGATTTGCTGGATTGGGAGCAGCGTATTTGTCGTGTACTGGATGCAAACGTGCAGTATACCTGTGAGTTAAAATATGATGGTGCTAGTATAAGTTTGCGTTATGAGCATGGCGCTTTCGCGAAAGCGGTCACACGAGGAGATGGCTCACAAGGCGACGATGTAACGGCAAACGTACGTACCATAAAGACAGTCCCCTTACAATTAAAAGGCCATGACTATCCTGAAAAATTTGAAATACGCGGAGAAATCGTTTTGCCATGGCAAGGATTTCACGCGTTAAACAAAGAGCGAGAGTCACAAGGATTAGAATTGTATCGCAATCCTAGAAATACAGCCAGCGGAAGCCTAAAATTACAAGACAGTGCCGAGGTTGCAAAAAGACCTCTAGATTGCTTACTATACCAGCTTGCAGGTAACGATTTGCAAATAGATTCGCAATTTGATAGTTTAGTAAAGGCACGCAGTTGGGGTTTTAAAGTGCCACAGGAGTCAAAACTGGCAAACAACATGGACGAGGTTCTTGCGTTTATAGAATACTGGAATACAGCGCGTAAGGATTTGCCCTATGAAACTGACGGGGTTGTCATTAAGGTGAATAGTTTGCAACAGCAAGCCGAACTAGGCTTTACATCCAAAGCGCCGCGCTGGGCAATGGCTTATAAATTTGCCGCGCAACAGGTTTCAACAAAATTGTTAGAAATCACGTACCAAGTAGGACGCACAGGGGCTGTGACTCCTGTAGCAAATCTAGAGCCGGTAGAAATTTCAGGAACGACCGTAAGACGGGCTAGTTTACATAATGCAGACCAAATTGCAAAGCTAGACATACGCACGGGGGATACGGTGTTTGTAGAAAAAGGCGGCGAGATAATTCCTAAAATTATCGCAGTAGATGTATCGCAAAGACCCGCAAACTCGCAGCCCACAACTTATGCAACACATTGTCCTGAGTGTGGTAGCACGTTGTTGCGCAAAGAAGGCGAGGCACAACATTTTTGCCCCAACGAGACCGGCTGTGCCCCGCAAATAAAGGGACGTATTGAGCATTTT
>DAIRDE010000034.1:0-30394 GCA_036796335.1 Nonlabens sp. | reverse complement strand
CAGTACAGCAATCTAAAATCTAAAGTCTTACATCTAAAGTCTTACATCAAAAATCTAAAATCTAAAATCAAAAATCAGCAATCTTACATCTAAATGCTCTTTAACTCTCTAGACTTTGCCATTTTCCTACCGCTTGTTTTTATAGCGTATTGGTTTGTAGCCGGCAAAAATCTTAAGTGGCAAAACCTGCTTGTTGTTGTTGCTAGTTATGTATTTTATGGCTGGTGGGACTGGCGGTTTTTATCGCTCATCGTTTTTAGTACCGCTATAGATTACCTGGTGGGACGACAACTGGGTATAGAGAAGCATCATGGAAAACGCAAGGTGTTGCTGTGGGTTTCAATTATTGTAAATTTAGGTTTCTTAGGTTTTTTTAAATATTACAATTTTTTTCTAGATAATTTTATTGCGGCGTTTACGGTATTTGGTCAGGATATAAGCGCGCGAGGTCTAGACATTATATTGCCTGTAGGAATCAGTTTTTATACCTTCCAAACGCTTAGTTATTCTATAGACGTTTATCATAAAAAGCTCGAGCCTACGAGCGATTTTGTGGCATTTTCGGCTTTTGTGTGTTTTTTCCCGCAGCTCGTGGCTGGGCCTATAGAACGAGCAACAAACTTATTACCGCAATTTTTTACAAAACGCAACTTTAATAGTCAGCAGGCCATTGACGGCTTGTATCTCTTTATTTACGGACTGTTTAAAAAGGTGGTAATTGCCGACTCTTGCGCGGTTTTTGTAAACGAGATTTTTGCAAATCAGGCCAGTGTCAACTCGATTACCTTACTATTAGGCGCTGTGTACTTTGCATTTCAGATTTACGGCGATTTTAGTGGGTATTCGGATATGGCGATAGGGCTGTCCAGAATGTTTGGTTTTGAATTGATGCGCAATTTTCATTTCCCCTATTTCTCGCGGGACATTGCCGAATTTTGGCGACGGTGGCATATATCGTTATCAACCTGGTTTAGGGATTACTTGTATTTTCCTCTAGGGGGCAGTCGGTTGGGAAAATGGATAAGTGTAAGAAACACACTTATTATTTTTATTGTGAGCGGTTTTTGGCATGGAGCTAATTGGACTTATATCGCCTGGGGTGGGATAAATGCCTTGCTATTTATACCGTTGTTAATCACAGGTAGTAATAGAAAAAATACTGACATGGTCGCACACGACAGGCGATGGCCTCATGTCAAAGAGGTTGCAGCCATGATGGGCACTTTTTTTCTAGTCACGTTAGGATGGATATTTTTTCGGTCGGCGACGGTACAGGATGCATTTTTATACATCGTACAGTTGTTTTCGTTAAATATGGATGGCGGCATTGAAAAATTGGTAGGACGTTATGTAACCGAGATGTTACCATTACTAGCGATATTCCTGGCATGGGAGTGGTATGCGCGCAAAAACGAGCATCCGTTTGTGGGAAAATACATCAATGCAAAACTAGTCACCATGATTGTGACAATGTTAATGTTTGGGTCTTTTTCCAATCCTAAGGACTTTATATATTTTCAGTTTTAGCACATGAAAACGTTTGGTTTTAGGGTTTTTCAAGTGTTTATAACGCTTTTTGCCTGCATGTATATACTTGATGTTTTGTACACTACCGTGTATGTAAAAGGAACGCCCAGACATACTGAGGGTGTTGCGATGAACCTAGCGAACGAGCATTTTACCGCTGTTTTTTTAGGCTCGTCACGCGTTAAGCATACGGTTAATACACCGTTATTTAACAAGCTCACAGGCGGTAATGCGATAAACTTAGGCATGGCGCGCGCAGGAATTTCTGAAAACATGTTGCTGCTAGAGGTGTTGTTGTCTAATAAAAATAAAATCGACAACGTCTATTTACAAGTAGATCATATTAATTACCCGCGTAATACCGCAAACGAAAAAATGGTTACGGTACCCTTCTTACCATACATCCATGCAAATCCCGTGGTTAATAGCTATGTGAAAAAGCATGATGCAGACTATATGTTGTTAAAATATGTACCTTTTTATAGGTATGCAGTTAACGACGCAAGATTGGGTACGAGAGAAGTTTTTAACACCCTAAAAGGGCAAAAATTATTTAAAAAGGAAAACTTAGGGTATTACCCTCTATATGGCAATCTTGCCCAAAAAAATCCTTACAAACTACCTACAACGATTAAAAAAGAAAACATTTTTTTAGCTGACTTTAAAAAGCTGTGTGCACAAAACAACTTCAACTTGATTTTATTTACTGGGCCTGTTTGTGAAGACACAAATGATCAAACTTACTTTAAACAACTTTTTGACAAACACCCAGAAATTATTAACCTTACCAGCGGGTTTATCCCAAGCGATTTTTATGATTGCGCACATACAAATACCACAGGAGCAAGAAAATTAACACAACGGCTGGCGGAGCATAACAGAGGGGAAAAATCTTAAAAAATAGTACAGCATGAACTTAAATATGCCATCCATTATAAACTTTCCAAAAATTTTAGACAAACGAGGGAATTTAACTTTTTTACAATATCCAGATCATTTATCGTTTCCGATGCAAAGGGCTTATTGGATTTATGACGTGCCTGGTGGTGAGGTAAGAGGTGGACATGCTTTTAAAGAGCAAGAAGAGTTTATCATCGCTATTTCGGGTGGTTTTGATGAAGTTATCAGTGATGGCGTTTCAGAATAAGTGGTGTCTTTTGAACTGATCGTATATGGGATTGCATGTACACACAAAAGGTGGAGAAGTCTGTAAAATTTTTCAACAAATTCGCTAGCCTTGTCTTTAGCCTCTACCAAATTCTTCGAAATTGATTAAATTCTTAGATTTACAAAAAACAAATGCACAATATGCGGCCGACTTAAAAGAGGTTGCCGCAAAGGTGATTGACTCGGGTTGGTTTTTAATGGGAGACCAACTTAAAGATTTTGAAAGTGCGTTTGCGACGTATAACAAAGTAGATCATGCCATAGGCGTGGCTAATGGCCTAGATGCATTGCGACTTATTTTAAAAGCCTATATCAACCTGGGTTTTATGCAGGAGGGCGATGAGGTAATCGTGCCTGCAAATACCTATATCGCCTCTATTTTGGCAATATCCGACAACAATCTGGTTCCTGTTTTGGTGGAACCTAGTGAAGCAGATTTTAATTTAGACATAAGTCTTATTGAACAAAAAATCACTCCAAAAACAAAGGCTATTTTAGTGGTTCATTTATACGGTCAGGTATGCTGGAGTGATGCTTTAGAAGCACTTGCAAAAAAACACCATTTAAAAATTGTAGAAGATAATGCGCAGGCCATAGGTGCTGTTTTAAACGGTAAAAAATCTGGAAACTTAGGAGACGCTGCGGGTTTTAGTTTTTATCCGGGCAAAAACTTAGGAGCCCTAGGGGATTCGGGTGCCGTTACTACAAATGACGGTGTTTTAGCCGCAGAGATACGAGCACTTGCTAATTATGGCAGCAAGCAAAAGTACATAAACGACATACAAGGATTAAACAGCAGGTTAGACGAGATACAAGCAGGATTTTTATCTATAAAGTTGAAGCACATAGATCGAGAAAATGCAATACGCCAAGAGATTGCTAAACGATATATCGACGCAATCAACAACCCTAAAATAGTCCTGCCACAGTTGCCAAAGGCTATAGACAATCATGTGTGGCACTTGTTTGTGATACGTACCAAAGAAAGACAAAAACTGCAAGAATATTTACTTGCACACGGTGTACAAACAGTGATTCACTATCCCATACCACCGCACAAACAATTGGCGTACAAAGAGTATAATCAGTTGCGCTTCCCTATTACCGAACAAATTCATGATGAGGTCTTAAGTTTGCCTATGAGCCCCGTATTAACGGACGCAGAGCTTTCTCATATAATCAACGTTGTTAATTCTTTTTAGGACCAGTTGAGCGAGCAGCAATCTTCTTATCGGCAAATATTTAAAGCGACCTCTCTTTTTGGCGGCGTTCAAGTATTTATGATTATTATATCCATAATGCGTTCCAAGGCAATAGCGCTGTTGTTGGGGCCTACCGGTATAGGTGTCGCAGGACTTTTAACTGCAACGACGGGATTAGTTGCAGGGCTAACAAATTTTGGTTTAGGCATAAATGCTATTAGAGAAATTGCAGCTGCTAACGAGACTGATGAGGAAGATACAGTTGCTAAAACCATCACCGTTTTTAGAAGACTGGTTTGGATGACGGGCTCGTTGGGAATGATTCTAACGATCATATTTTCAAAGTACCTCAGCGAGTTAACCTTTGGGAACAGTGACTATACGTACGGCTTTATTTTTTTGTCGGTTACACTGCTGCTTAATCAATTAATAAGTGGGCAGGACGCGCTGTTGCAAGGCATGCGTAAACTAAAAGCTTTAGCAAAAGCGAATGTATTTGGATCGCTGTTGTCTCTGCTAATTTCAGTACCTATTTTTTATTACTACAAGTTAGATGGTATTATTCCGGGACTAATCATATCTGCTGGATGTTTACTGCTAGTAACGTGGTGTTTTGCTAAAGATATTCACGTAAAAGCGGTTGCTTTAACCCTTTCAGAAACCCTAGCAAACGGAAAAGGCATGTTAAAACTTGGCTTTTTCCTGAGCATCAGTGGCTTAATAGGATTAGGAGCTTCTTATATCGTGAGAATTTACATCACAAAAATAGGAGGAATTGCAGATGTAGGTCTTTACAACGCGGGTTTTGCGATTATTTCTACATACGTAGGTTTGGTTTTCACCGCGATGGGAACAGATTACTACCCACGTTTATCTGGGGTCTCTACTGATAATAAAAAGGCGGCAATTTTAATAAACCAACAAGCAGAAATTGCCATACTTATATTAGCACCCATTCTTTGCGGATTTTTGATTTATATAGATTGGGTAGTGATTATTTTGTACTCTAAAGAGTTTATCGGTGTCAACGGTATGATACATTATGCCGCATTAGGAATGATTTTTAAAGCAGTTTCTTGGGCTATTGGCTTTATTGTCTTGGCCAAAGGAAGTTCCAACGCCTTTTTTTGGAACGAACTCATCGCAAACAGTTACCAATTAGTTTTTAATTTAATAGGTTATAAGATCATGGGCTTAGATGGTTTGGGAATGTCCTTTATAGCAGGATACCTTGTCTATCTCCTACAAATATTTTGGTTTGCGAGGCATTATTATAGTTTTTACTTTGAAAAAGGGTTTTTTAAAGTTTTTTTTATCCAATTTACAATGCTTTGCTCCTGTTTCGCAATCATCACAACTATAGCAGCACCGTATAATTATGTTGTTGGAACCCTAGTTATCATTGGTTCATCGATGTTTACATTTAAAGAAATGGACAAGCGAATAGGATTTGCAAACATTATCGAGAATTTTAAAAACCGCAACAATTCAAAATAAATTCATGCCAACTCTTGAACAGCCTATAGTATCGGTTATTGTCAAAACATATTTAGCTGCTTAGTTCGTCATGGAGACTTTAGAAATCACTAAAAACCAATCCTAGGAAAACATAGAGTTCATTATCTTCGATAATGTTTGTAAATTAAGTCAAATTTGGGAAATAAGAAGTTTTTAATACACTGTAAGGCCAAAAATTATTTAAAAAGGAAAACTTAGGATATTACCCGCTATATGGCAATCTTGCCCAAAAAAACCTACAAACTACCTGCACGGGTAAAAAAGGAAAACTTTTTTTCAGCTGACTTTAAAAAGCCGTGCGCACAAAAAAACATCACCTTGATTTTATTTACTCGTCTCGTTTGTAAAGACACAAACGATCAAAATTACTTTAAACAACTTTTTGACAAACATCCAGAAATTATTTACCTTACTAGCGGGTTTATCCCTAGCAATTTTTATGATTGCGCACATACAAATACCACAGTGGCAAAGAAGTTAACACAACGGCTGGTGGAAGTGAAAAATATGAATAAATCTTAAGGAATGTCTTTAAAGCAACAAGCAACTTCAGGGTTTTTATGGTCATTTGTACAACAGTTTAGTTCAATTGGTGTAGGCTTTGGTGTTTCCATTTTGATGGCGCGATTACTTACACCTGCAGAATTTGGGCTAATGGGAATGATTTACGTGTTTTTCACCATTGGTACAGTACTTTTAGATGCAGGACTTGCGCAGTCGCTAATTAGGACACTTGATGTAGACGATGAAGACTTTTCTACAGTATTTTTTTTTAACGTAATACTTGGGTTGACCCTGTATGCTATCTTGTTTTTATTTGCTCCATTTGTGTCACAGTTCTATAACCAACCGCAGTTAACAACAATCGTGCGGGTTTATTCGGTGATTTTTATCTTAGGATCCTTTGCAACAGTACAGAATGCGATTTTCATTAAGCAAATGCAATTTAAAAGATTGTTTGCCGTCACATTTCCTGCTACGATAATCGGTGGCCTATTTGGTGTTTACTGCGCGTACACGGGCTATGGGGTTTGGAGCTTGGTGTATAGCACTGTTTCAACATCTCTTTTTAGCGCACTTTTTTTATGGATATTTTCTTCATGGAGACCAAAATTGATATTTAGCAAACAAAAGTTTAGAAAACACTTTAACTTTGGTTATAAACTAACTTTGACAAATTTACTAGATGCGGTAGTTGGAAATATTTATCAAATAACATTAGGTAAGTTTTTCCAAGCTAAAACAGTTGGGCATTATTCTAGAGCAGATTCTATGAGGAATTTGGCTGTAAGCAGCATTGAGAATACCCTGACTAAAGTTTCATTTCCATTGCTTGCTAACTTGCAATCTGACAAAGATCGCATGTCTCAAGTTTACAAGCAATTATTACAATCTGTCGTTTTTATAACATCGCCAATTCTTGTATTGTTAATAGTACTTGCAGAGCCTATCTTTATTTTTTTGTTTACTGAAAAATGGTTGGAAGCAGTGCCCCTTTTTCAAATTATTTGTACCGCCGCCATTTTAAAACCCGTGAATAATTATAATTTGAATCTTTTTGCCTTAGTTGGGCGTTCAGATATTATTTTGAAATTAGAACTCATTCAAAAACCAATTTCAATTGCCTTAGTTTTACTTGCGTTGCCGCTCGGTCTAATACCATTAATGCTTACACAAATTTTGTATGCATTTATTTGTTTTTTTATAAGCGTGAACCAAAGCAAAAAAATTATAGGATATAATCATTTGGAACAGCTTAAAGATATTGGTGCGGTTGTTTTTATTGCTATTCTTGCAGCTTGTAGTTACTTATTGTTCATACATTTTCTTGCATCAGATGCCACATGTAATCTATGGAAAATAATTTTAGGAAGTGTGTTGTTCACTGTCGTATATCTTTCACTAGCCTACGCATTTAAAATGAAAGGGTTACAGAACGTTATGTTGCTTTTGAAAAAATAGATTTTTCAGATTTCGAAAAACAAAAACAAAACAGGTTTTTGTTTAAAAAAGTTACAAATTGTAATCATTTAATGCTCAGACATATTTTTTTTAGATTCCACAGTGAATATATAAAAAAAACTTTGAATTAAATTTAAAAAACAATAAATAAGTTCAGTCAAATGCACAGGAATTTTTTTTTAAAAACTTAAATAAAATTGTAAAGGTTATTTACAATTAAATAGCCAATTGGCTCAAGTATTCGTTTTACGCGGTTTTTTACTGGATAAAAACGGCTGCTATAATTCACCTTTTTTATCGAGCGATTATTATAGTTAATTTAATAATCAGCAAAAGCTAAATCCTTTCTTCAGTTTATAAGTTTTGCAATAACGATTGATAAAAATAGGTTGTAACTTTTCACTAAACAATCCTAATAAATAGATATGTGCGGACATTGCGGTTATATAGATTTTAAAAGAAAATCAAACACCAATATTTTAAATACAATGATTCAGACCTTAAACCATAGAGGCCCTGATAACATTTCAGTAGAGCAATATTCAAATAAAAATGCCGAAGTAGGACTTGCGCACGCCCGACTGTCCATCATCGATTTATCTGACCGTGCAAATCAACCTATGCGATTCAGGCAACTCACCATTGTTTTTAACGGAGAGATCTATAATTTTCAAGAAATCAAAGAAGAATTAACGCAGCTAGGCCATCATTTTGAGCAAGAGTCTGACACCGAAATGATACTGCATGCCTATGAGCAGTGGGGCAAGGATTGCCTACACAAATTTATTGGGATGTTTTCCATAGTGATCCATGATAAAAAGAATGAGGAAGTTATATTCGTACGAGATCGCGTGGGTGCAAAACCGATGCATTACTATTACAAGGACGATTTGTTTCTTTTTGCGAGCGAAATAAAAGCGATAGTTAAGCATCCCTCCTTTAAAAAAAGAATTCGAACTGATGTCCTTCACGATTACTTTAAATATGCTTATATTCCATCTAATAATACGATTTACCACGAAGTCTATAAATTACCATCCGGAAGTTTTGGAGTACTCAATCTTAAAACAAAAGACCTTAAAATAAACAGCTACTGGGATGTTTATGATTTCTATAAAGCTAATGAAGTAAAAACAATTGATTATGCCTACGCAAAAAGCCACATGCACGCCTTATTAAAGTCAGCTATACTATACCGTAATGTGGCCGACGTTCCCGTCGGGGTATTTTTAAGTGGAGGCTATGACAGTAGTCTAGTAGCCGCAATTTTGCAAAATGAAACAGTCTTACCGATAAAAACCTTTACCATAGGTTTTGATACTGGAAATAACGAGGCTCCATATGCTAAAGAGGTGGCTACGCATTTAGGCACCATACATTATGAATATTATTGTACGTCTCGCGATGCGGCTAAAATACTAGAAAAAATCCCCTTCTTCTTTGATGAACCTTTTGCTGACAGCTCTGCTATACCCACAACTTTTGTAAGTCAAAGGGCAAAGGAACATGTGAAGGTAGTCATTTCAGCAGATGGTGGTGACGAGATTTTTTGTGGATACAACCACTATGCAATGATGGACGATTATAATCGGCTGTTTAAAAAAATAAACTATGTGCATGATGGACTTCTTTCAAAGATTACTAGTGCTGTTGCGCAGCTATATCCCGTTACATCATTTAAAAGAAGAAAGTTTACCTCATTGTCCAGAATCTTTAAGGAGCCCGACGTGTATAAAGAGTCGGTGTTATTCGAGGGGTTTCAAACAGCATCCGTTGCAGTGCTAGATAAGCTGTTAAAAAATAAAAGCAGTGTAAGATCACATTACAAAACAAATGTCACTAGTTTTAAAGATTCAATTTCAATGTGTATGGCGATTGATTACAAACAGTATTTACAAAATGATATTTTAACCAAGGTAGATCGTGCAACAATGTCTGCATCCATAGAAGGAAGAGAGCCGCTGACTGATCATCGTCTAATAGAATATAGTGCGAGTTTGCCGTTAACCTACAAATTGAAAAACGGCGTAAAAAAACGATTGTTAAAGGATATTGTACATGAATACATACCACAAGAAATGATGGACAGGCCTAAAGCAGGTTTTTCCGTACCTATCTACAACTGGTTAAAGACCGACTTGTCCTATTTTTTGGATGACTACTTAAATCGCGAGGCACTAGAGACAACTGGTGTGTTCAATACGGATTTTGTTTTAGAACTCGTGCAGGATTTTAGAAATTCAAAACTTCCTGATGAGACACTTATATGGAAATTGTTAATGTTTCAAATGTGGTATAAGCAATGGATACAGGACTAAAATTAAGCATCATTATACCTGTTTATAATGTAGCAACGCACCTAGAAAAGTGTTTTAAATCAGTAGTTGATGTCAATAATGCACTGGACTACGAGATTATTTTTGTAAACGATGGCTCAACAGATGACAGTTTAGAAGTTTTAGAAGGGTTGACAACATTTAGCGATAATGTTACCATTATTTCCCAAGATAATAAGGGCTTGTCAGGCGCAAGAAATACAGGTATAGATGCTGCTAAAGGTAAATACGTAATTTTTTTAGATGCTGACGACTGGGTCGATTTCGGTATCATTAAAGATCTCTTGTCATTTTCGATAAAAAACCATCTAGATTTGACATCTTACAGGTTACGGTTTGTACACGAAAGCAGCAGCATCACCGTTGATAGCGGCTATCATCCTGTAACTTATAATCACGTTTTTTCCGGATTAGAGCTACTCATACAAGGTTATCAGCCTTCATCTTCTTGTCTATTTTTATACAACCGCGATTTTCTTATTCTGAATAAATTATCATTTTATCCCAAAATAGCACAACAGGATGTAGAATTTACCCTGCGTGTCATGCTTCTCGCAAAAAGGGTATATTTTTCTGATAAGATAGGTTATAATTATTTTCGTCACCCCGGTACCATATCACTGCCTACGACTGTAAAAAAGCTAGAAAAATATTTAGGTGATGCAATTATTGTCGCAGGTTTAATGAAAGCAAATATTCAAAATGAGCACAATAGAAGCATCACAGCCAGGAATGTTATCCAAAAAAATTACAATTCGGTCACATGGAATTTAATTTGGCGCTTTGTGTCTGTGCCTAAAGAAGTGGACAAGGATTTTAAAATGCATTGCATAAAATTGCTACAAGAAAAGAAATTGTATCCTATAACAGGACCGTTAAAAAGCAACTTCCAACGGGTGACACGGGTGTTTTTTAACAGCCCATCACTTTTGAAATTGGTCTTTTCTTTGCAGTCTTAAAAACCAAAAATGCATGGAGCATCAAATAAAGCAAATCCCTGCAACTTTGCGATCTTTAATCGCATACATAGATCTCGACTTTTTAAAACACATCTATAAAATGGCTTTTAAACACGACATCGTATGAAAGACGTTCTACGATTAGTACGAGAACAAAAGTTCAGTTTTTCCACGCTGTACATCATTCTTACCAAAAACAGGTACACCAATTATTGTATCAATGCATTCATCATTGCAAGGCAAAAATTTTTAGGATCTTTTAAGTATGATCACAATAAGTATGCAGATACCTTTCTGGTAAACACCGCAACTTCCTTACAAACGGCGACAACGGCAAAACTGCATAAAGTGATTTATTGCTTTTGGATCGGTGATAATGAAATGAGTGAAAACCTAAAAAATGCTATAAAATCTTTACAAGACACATCAGGAGTTCCTGTAAAGATTGTCACCCAACATAATCTAGCAGACTACATCGTCCCCGGCTACCCATTGCATGAGGCTTATGACCACCTATCTTTTGTCCATAAATCAGATTATTTGCGCTGTTACTTTATGTTGCATTATGGTGGTGGCTACTCAGACGTCTTAAAAACTGCACTTGCACAAAATCCAGGCAACGATCGCGGTACAAATAAAGGCTATCCTGTGCCGTGGACCTATATATTAGGAGACATTTTTCATCCCTTATGCTTAAAATACCATAAAAGCATCATACACGATAACAGGATTAAGCCAGACATGACTAATTATAAGTAAGCTTAAGTTGTTTTTTTAACTAATACAATGATAAACGTAACAAAGACATTTTTTCCACCATTAGAGAATTACACGCAGCAGGTAGCACGGATATGGGCAAACCAGTGGTTGACAAATCGGGGGAAGCTAGTTCTAGAGCTCGAAGAAAAATTGAAAGAATACCTAGCTGTATCTAATATCATTTTCATGAATAATGGGACGATACCGTTGCAAATTGCGTTAAAAATATTGGGCAATCGTGGTGAAATTATTACCACCCCGTTTAGCTATGTGGCGACCACTTCTTCTATCATTTGGGAAAATTGCACACCTGTTTTTGTAGACATACACCCAGAATATTTAACGATAGACGAGACAAAGATAGAGGCTGCAATAACCGATAAAACAACCTGCATACTCGCGACCCATGTTTTTGGCAATCCCTGTCATGTAGAGGCTATAGAAAAAATTGCCGCCACGCATAACCTCAAAGTTATTTATGATGCAGCGCATTGCTTTGGAGTAACCTATAAAGGGAGGAGCCTTTTTGATTATGGTGATGTGAGCACCTGCAGTTTTCATGCTACAAAGCTTTTTCATACAGGTGAGGGCGGCGCTATTTTTTGTAAGGACGAGGCATTAAGACAGCAGTTGTTTTACAGCCACAACTTTGGTCACGATGGGCCATTAGATTTTCACGGACTAGGAATTAATGGTAAAGTGTCAGAATTGCAGGCGGCAATGGGCTTAGCAGTTTTTCCATACATGAATAAAATCATCGCCAGTCGTCAAGAAACAGTGGACATGTACAATGCCCAGCTGGATTTTACAAAAGTGCGTGCTTTAAAACTTAGAGAAGAGACCCAGTGGAACTGTAGTTATTATCCAGTGATTTTTGAGTCCGAGGACAAACTACTTCACGTACAACGCGCTTTTAATGCACAAGACATATTCCCGCGGCGGTATTTTTACCCATCGCTGAATACGATTAATTATGTAAAAGGTCCAGAAATGCCTATTTCTGAACGTGTAGCCTCGAGGGTACTTTGTTTGCCTTTATATTACAACATGGAGGTCTCCAGTGTAGAAAAGATAATCAACATTGTAAATCAAAATATATGCTAATAATAGGAGCTAAGGGTCTAGCAGGTGAGTTGTTAGAAATCGTTCATCAAAAAGATGTTCTTTCTAATCTTGCCTTTTATGACGATGTTTCTACAAATATTGGCACCCATTTATTTGATAAGTTCCCGGTTTTAAGAACTGAAGAACAGGCAAAAGCATATTTTGAAAGTATAGCAAATGATTATGTAATCGGTATCGGAAATCCAAATCTTCGATTCAAGATGTACTCAAAGTTTTCAAAATTAAATGGACTATTAATTTCACTAATCAGTCCTTTTTGCAGAATTGGTAGTTACAATGTAGATATTGGACAAGGAACAATAATTATGGATAATGCGATTATTTCTAATAATGTAAAAATTGGTAGCGGATGTTTAATCTATTATAATGCTACCATTACCCATGATTGTAAAATTGGTGATTTTGTTGAATTATCCCCCAGTGCTAATATACTAGGAAATGTTACTATTGGGTCACTAACGCACGTAGGAGCAAACGCAACGATACTACCAAAAGTAAAAATCGGTAAAAATGTAGTAGTGGGTGCAGGGGCTGTTGTTACTAAGGATATACCAGATAACTGCACCGTGGTGGGTATTCCTGCTAAAATTGTTAAATGATTTTTAATGACTTCTGATAAAAAAAGACCACTTGTAAGTGTGGTGATGATTACTTACAGACATGAGCGTTTTATCAGAGATGCTATAGAAGGTGTATTAATGCAAGAGTACACTGGTGAAATAGAATTAATTATAGCAAATGACAAGTCACCAGACGATACAAAGGTTGTTGTTCGTGATATTATTAAAAATCATCCCAACGGGCATTGGATAAAATATAAGGAGCACATGACTAATTTAGGTATGATGCCTAATTTTTTATGGGCACTAGAAGAAGCTAAGGGTGAATATATTGCCATTTGTGAGGGCGACGATTATTGGACAGACCCGTATAAACTTCAAAAGCAGGTAGATTTTCTAGAAACACATCCTACCTATAACATGACTGTTTCTCGTTACAAGTTTTATTATGAAAATAGTGGTGTTTTCAAGGAGAATAAAGAACTTTTTAATGTGAATCAGGAACTTACGGTTAAAAATTTTATTGCATTCAACTTTAGCCACACCTCGACGTACTGTTTTAGAAATAATATAACCTACCCGGCATGGTTTACAAACGTATTTGCGGGTGACCAATCACTATGTATACTTGCAACGGGTAACGGCAAAATAAAATATTTTAGTGAATTCTTTTCAATCTACCGCGTTAACGACGGCAGTGTTACAAATAACGTTGACCCTACATTGTCCTTGCAACGTATTTTACAGTTTTTAGATTATGTAAACCAGTATACACAACAACGTTACAACTTGCTTATAAAACATAGAAAGTTTTTAAGCCATATCTATTATTACTTTGAAAAATCCAAAAGTAAAATGGCACGTCGTTTCCTCAGTGTTATACTTTACGGTATTAGGTGGTTTGGTGTACGAGTGTTAGTTAAAATCACGCATTAATGGCTTTTAGTCTGTCCATTATTATTCCTGTTTACAACGCAGAGAAGTTTATCACAAAAGCACTAGACAGCATTTGCGGTCAGCAAAACTATCAGTTTGCGGTGGAACTTCTATTGATAAATGATGGGTCTATTGATCAGTCAGTAAACATAATAGAACAGTATAAAAGTACGTTCCATCATTTAAAATTAATACACCAAGTAAATCAGGGCGCTGGATCTGCCAGAAATAGGGGGCTCGAAGAGGCCACAGGGTCGCACATTTGGTTCATAGATGCCGATGATTTTATTGAACCAGGTGCCTTTCGGCACATCGAGCGTTTTTATAATGACGGCGACGTCTACAAAACAACGGCATTTAACTATTACACCTTTTCTAAAAACAGCAACAAAGGCATAATTGATGTAACAGACGAAAATCAGCAAGTAGTACAATACCAAGGATTAAATTTTACCTTAAGCAACAGGCCTTTTTATTTATGGAATATGATTTTTTCTCGAGAAATCATAGAAAGTAACAAGCTTCGATTTATTGAAGGTATTAAAAACATAGAAGATTTTGAGTTTTCGTTGAGATACTTTTCGCAGGCTGCAACGGTCGTTTATCACAACCTGCGGCTCTATAACTACTACGAAAACGAAAATTCTACCTCAAGACTGCGTACAAGGGAACACATTTTAAAACTTGCGGCCGATAGCCACGTGGTGCATAAAAGTCTCAACGATTATATACGTAACGCATCGTTAACCGGTAAGGATATTATGGCATATTGGCTTAAATTTTCGGTGATGGGTTTTTTTTACAGCTTGATAAAAATAGGGTACAACAAGCAGGATGCGCTTAATTACCATCGCACGTATCGCAAAGATGGGTTGCTTCCCATTGTAGGATATAATGGCCCCGCTAAGCAACGTGTTTTTATCGCTGTTATTAATAGCACATTCCTTTTTAATATACTACTTACTTTTACTGTGCTTTTAGTAAAGCCGCTTCAAACCAATAAATCTTTGCAAATCGAGCGTTCATAACAAACCTGCAAGAGTATGTTGGCCAAGATTTTCAATGTTTAAAACGATGGGTGATTTTTTTTTCGCTTTCGCGAAAGCGATATCTTTAAAATATATTAAGTAAAATGACCAGCCCGGCAGGTTTCTAGTTCTAATAATAATGATTAGAGGCCTTATGTTTGCAAAAGCAACGCGCAGTACATCACCACATGAATAGGTTATATATTTTTATACAATGATTCCATACGTTTTAATCTACTTGTGTTTTTTGTTTGCGGTCTATTTTGACGATAGGCCTAGCCAAAACGCGTGGTACTATTTCTTATTTATCGCCGCCACTGTCATGGCGGGATTAAGAGATATGATAGGTGGTTTTGACGTATATATTTATGGAGAGCTTTTTGAAGTGCCTGTGGCGCTGCTTTTAAGCTACACGTCTATAGAATATGGCTACATTTTGTGGTATGCTTTTTTAAAACTGTTTAGTGATAACCGCCATTTTATGTTTATGGTGATGGCGTTCATTTTACTTTTCTTTCAATTCAGAATCTATAAAAAATACAGCCCGCTGCTGCTATTTGCATTGTTTATCTTTTTTGCTAAATTCTTCTTGATGTCCTTTGTCTATTTGCGGCAAGGAACTGCTATGGCGCTGTTAACCTTTGCGATACCCCTAGCACAAGAAAGAAAGTATATTAAGTTTTTTATCCTAGTAGCCATTGCGTTTACCATTCATAGATCGGCCATTATGTTTTTGCCTTTTATTTTTGTGGTAAATCGCAATTTTACAACGGCACAGTTGTTCATGTTGATTAGCGCGGTCATGCTTATCGCGCTAACTCCTTTAAACAACCTGTTGTTTGGCTTTCTGGGCGATAATATTAATGACGCAAAAGTGGCGATGTATGCATCTCAAGAGACCAGTATCAATATTTTTTATTTTGCCGAAGTTGTGGTGTTGTCTTTTATTTTATTGCAATACAAAGAGGAATTTTACAAAAATCCCACCACCAAAATGATTGCAAATGGGTTGTTTATGTACATATTAGTGAGCCTATTAGGTCTGACCAACCCGTCATTCATACGTTTTTGCTGGTATTACTTGCCTTTTTTTGTGTTGGGGATTGCCTACTTCATATCTTTTCAACAAAACAGCGGCAGGTTAAAACTTTTTAAAGCATCGTTTCTGCTCTATTTTAGTTTGTTGTTTTTTAGGTTGCTTATTTTGTATGATGATGGTGATTTAATGCCTTATAAAACCATCTTCGAAGATTATAATCGCAACGGCCGTTTTGAGTATATGGAATATCGTGATAACTACAACTTATGATAACTGTTTTTACACCTACCTATAACAGGGCTGCCTTATTACCGCGGCTGTATGAAAGCTTGTTAACCCAAACTAGCACCGACTTTGAATGGGTGGTGGTGGACGATGGCAGTAGCGACCACACAGCCACACTTATTCAAGGCTATATGAACGATGCGCGTCTTGCAATTCACTACCACAAACAGGAGAATGCGGGCAAACATGTGGCTATCAACACTGGCGTGCAACTCGCTACAAGGCCTTATTTTTTTATAGTAGATTCTGACGATTATTTGCCAGCAACGAGTATAGAAAAATTGCAAGAGCTTATAACGGAAGCACAAGATTTACCGGATTGTGGTGGGGTATCGGGTACCATGCTAACCCCAAATTTAAATAGTGTGGGCACAGACTCTTTTCAGCCTATCTATACTAATGCAATTGATATACGTTATATTCACCATATAAAAGGAGACCTCGCTGAGGTTTTTAAGACAGCGGTTTTAAAAGAATTTCCGTTTCCGCAAATATCGGGAGAAACATTTTGCCCAGAAATCGTGGTGTGGCACCGCATTGCAAAAATATACAAGCTGTATTACACCGACATGCCTTTGTACATAAGAGATTATCAAAAGGACGGACTAACAGGCAATATTGTAAAAATACGTATGAATTCGCCTAAAGCAACGATGATAGCGTATAGCGAGTTAATTACGCACAAGATACCCTTTACCCAGAAACAACGAGCAGCGATTAATTTTTGGCGTTTTGCGTTCAATAGTGATATCCCTTTCAACCAAAAATTTGTAAAAGTGCCTTTTGTTTTCAACATTGTTGGGTTGCCATTAGGGTTATTAATGCATAAACGCGATGTGAATAATATCTCAGGCATCCGTTAAGACTGAAATTGCTTAGTACAAAAAATGCACATAATTAAATGTTGCTAAAAAACAGCAAATGAAAGTTATTCACGTAATAAATAGATTAAAAACGGGTGGTGCTGAAAAATTACTGCTGGACACCATTCCGCGGTTTAATAAACACGGACTCAAAACTGATGTTTTGGTTTTTAACGACGAAAACACGCCTTTTTACAAACAATTAGCATCATCTAACTGCTGCACAATTCACAATTTACAGGTAAATGGCGTTTACAATCTGGTCAGTATTTTTAGAATGATTAGCATTTTAAAAAATTATGAAATTGCACATGTACATTTGTTCCCAGCACAATATTTTGTAGTGATAGCAAAGGTTTTAGGATTTTTAAAAATTAAATTAGTTTATACAGAACACAGTACCACAAATCGGCGATTAGAAAATCGTTTTTTTAGCGCTATCGATAAGTGGATTTATAGGTTTTATGATAAAACGATTGCCATTACCCTGAATATTCAAACCATTATCATGAACCACACTGGTTTAAAAAAGGATAGCATCGTACTTTTGGAAAATGGAGTAGACGTTCGCACAATTGGAAATGCATTACCGCTATCACTACCAACTATTGAAAAAAGTATACAGCCTAGCGATAAATTATTCATTCAAGTATCTTCATTTAGACACCCAAAAGACCAAAAAACACTTATTAAATCATTAAGTTATTTGCCAGCGAACGTAAAGCTTTTGCTTGTAGGAGAAGGTCTTACACGGGAAGAATGTGAAAATCTGGTGAATGAATTGGGGCTTGAGAGCAGGGTGTTTTTTTTAGGGGTGCGCATGGATGTAGCTAACTTGTTAAAGTCAGTAGATGTGGTTGTCCTGTCTTCTCATAACGAGGGTATGTCCTTATCCAGTATAGAAGGCATGGCATCGGGAAAACCTTTTGTAGCCTCTGATGTACCGGGGTTGACAAACATTGTGCAGGGCGCAGGGGTGCTTTTTAAATTGGGCGACGCGCAGCAATTGGCACAGGTTATACATCGACTTTTGGACGATAAAGCACATTATGACGCAGTGGTAAAAAGCTGTTTAGCCCGCGCAGCACAGTATGATATTCAAGTAATGGTAGATAAAACCATCGCATTGTATAAGGAGTTGCACGCAACGATAAAAGTACAGCACTACAAAAATGCATAGAATAAATCATGAGTAATATGCAGGAATCTGTGTCTAGCAAACCCAAGCTTATGCGCACAGCAACTGTGGCCTTGTCGCTGGATGTATTGTTAAAAGGGCAATTGGCTTACTTGAATCAGCATTTTGATGTAATCGCTGTTTCTGGAAACGACCAGCATTTACAGCATGTAAACGAAAGGGAACAGGTAGTTGTAAGAGATGTGAACATGCCTCGGGCAATTAGTCCTATTCAAGATATCATCGCTCTAGTAAAACTCTATAGATTATTTAAAACTGAAAAACCTACCATAGTCCATTCCATAACGCCCAAGGCAGGTTTGCTATCCATGCTTACAGGTAAAGCGGCAGGTGTTCCTATACGCATACATACGTTTACAGGCTTGATGTTCCCAACAAAAACCGGAGCGTTGCAAAAATTGCTCATCAAAATGGACCAACTGTTGTGCTGGGCAGCAACACACATTTACCCAGAAGGGAATGGGGTTAAAAATGACTTAATACGCTTTAATATCACTAAAAAGCCATTAAACATCATTGCCAATGGCAATGTAAATGGAATTGATAGTTCCTATTTTGACCCTTCCTTGTACAATGGAGAGTCTAAAAACCAACTGCGAGATAATTTAAAAATACCTCGAGACGCATTTGTCTTCATTTTTGTAGGACGCTTAGTGACTGATAAAGGCATCAACGAACTTATCGCTGCTTTTAAAAATGTTGTACATCATCAACCCGATGCAACCATACGATTACTTTTAGTAGGGCCACTAGAAACGCAGTTAGATCCGCTACTACCCGAAACACTCACCGAAATCGCAACAAATGCGCAAATTTGTTCCGTAGGTTTTCAAAACGATGTACGGCCGTATTTTGCACTTGCAAATTGTTTGGTTTTTCCTAGTTATCGAGAAGGATTTCCTAATGTTGTGCTGCAAGCAGGAGCTATGGGACTTGCTAGCATTGTAACAGACATTAATGGCTGTAATGAAATTATTGAACACGACCGCAATGGAATTATTATACCGCCTAAAGATGTAAGCGCCATAGAAAGTGCTATGAATCGATGCATCACCGATAAAGAATTTTTAGAAAAAGCGTGTGCAAATGCTCGGGAACTGATTACGCAAAGATTCGAGCAGCAAATCGTTTGGAGTGCAATGTTACAAGAGTACAACCTAATCTTGAAAAATAGCCGTCTTGTTTTACACGAATAAAAGAAAAACCATACAATTTTAAGTTTTATGGATATTAAAGACTCATGAATTGGAAACCACCACATAAAAAGGCAGCCATTTGCTTTACCATAGACGATATTTTTCCAGGAAAAAGTACCGATTTGTATGAAGCAGGTGGCGATTTAGAAAAGGGTGTGTTTAAACACTTGTTGTGGCTAACCGCTAGACACCCACAATTAAAAATCACCTTATTTACAACGGCCGACTGGCGCGAGACCGTTCCAGTACCTACCCGCAAATTACTAGCACAAATCCCTTCACTACGAGATTCTTTTTATCTAGCACCTATATTAAAGAAGGGGACGATGAGTCTGGTAAACCATCCTGATTTTGTACAGTTTCTAAATGCACACGAGCAATTTGAAATCGCTTTTCATGGATTGCACCACATACATAAAGGATTAAAAGTGCCTGTAGAATTTCAAAACCAGACCTATCAGGAATTTCTAAAAATACTGGAAGAAATGATGGCGATCTTTGAACGCTCTGGCGTGCATCATGTACGTGGTATTTGCCCGCCAGGTTGGAACGCGCCGCAGCCCTTGTTAGAGGCGCTTGCGTTTAGAAAATTTGATTTTATAGGTTCTTCGCGTGATATTTTTACACCGATTGCATCAGACGCGGTATGCAACATGAGCGGTCTAAAAGGTACATCGCTTATCTTTCCAGAAAAGCTTGAAAATGGGCTGTTGCATTTTCCATCAAATGTGCAAGCGACAAACAGCATCGATCGGGTTCATGAAATTGTTGACCACGGTGGGCTTGTAGCGATTAAAGGGCACATGATTAAAGAAGCCATTGGTTTTATTGCAGCAGACGGTATAGACGCGTTGTATATGAATTACCTGGATTGCATGTTTACAACGCTAGAAAATACCTACGGCGATGCCCTGTGGTGGACAACCATGGGCGAAATGTCTAATTACATAAAGGAAAATAATGAATAAGGTGCTTTTAAACCCTGCAAACTATCAGGATAAATACTTGGAATACGTGAATTTTTGTTTTCCTAATTGGGGACAAAAAGAACAATACAACTGGGCTTTTAACAGGACAGCAGGGTCGTTAAAAGCTGATATTTTGTTGTTGACAAATGAACAGGATGAGGTCATTGCAGGTTCAGGAATCACATACAGGAATATAAAAACAGCAGCAGGGGAGCAGCGCAGCATCGGTGTTTTTACGGGATCGTGGACGTTGCCTCAGGCAAGAGGTCGCGGCTGTTTTACCCAAATTATCCAAGAATTTTTAAAATTGTGTACAGAAAAAAACATAGACTATTTAACCGCTTTTGTAACCGAAAGTAATGCGAGTTACAGGAGGTTTCAATCCTTAGGGTCTGAAACATTGGTGGCCGATAATATCCTTTCCGATCCCACAGTTGTATTTGATACCAGTGACAAACCAGTTACCGAAATACCCATAAATATGCAGTTGTTTTACAATCATTTTTGTGATTTTAATGAACAGCATGCAGGATATGTATACAGTTTAGAAGAGTTTGCAGGACAGTATGTGCATAGAAATTCACGGGTATATTGTTTGAAAATAGAAGAGAACATGTTTTTGACAGAGGAAAACAGCACCACGGTGCGTATTTTGTATTTTCTATCTTTTCATGTTGACCACTTTAAATTGCTAAGCAATTGGGCTAACACAACCAAGGCAAAAAAAATCATGTTCTTTCTCACAAACCAGGAGCAGATAGATCATTGTCGAGATGGTGAGTTTATCGTTGTTAAGAGTTTCTTTACCATCAACAAAACCAGTGTGCGCGATATACGGGTAGCAGACGACTTTGCCTCTTTTCGCATCACCCTGGCCGATAAAATGTAATGCGACACCATGTATAAAGACATTATCAAGCCTTTTTTAGATGTTGTATCCAGTGTAATCATATTCTTTATTTTATCTCCTGTATATCTTTTATTAATGGCTGTTTTGGCTTTGAGTTTTAAGGAGAATCCTTTTTTTGTTCAAGAGCGTGTTGGTAGAAACGATCGTGTTTTTAAAATTTTTAAATTTAAAACCATGAACAATAAAAGAGACGAGCAAGGTAATTTATTACCAGACGAGGTGCGTCTCACACATGTAGGACGATTTGTTAGAAAAACATCGCTAGACGAGATTCCGCAACTTATTAATGTACTAAAAGGAGATATGAGTATTGTGGGGCCAAGGCCTTTATTAGTAAGTTATCTTGCGTTTTATGATGAAGAGCAAAAAAAACGCCACCTTGTAAAACCAGGAATCACCGGTTGGGTAGGAGTTAATGGTCGCAACGCTTTAAGTTGGGAAGAAAAATTTAAACTCGATGTATGGTATGTAGAACACCAATCGTTTTTGCTTGACCTTAAAATTTTATTTAAAACGGTAAAAAAAGTCCTCGTTTCAGATGGAATTACAGATGCTGTAAACGCCACAACAACCTCTTTTCATGGAAACACAAAAAAATAATTTTTACATATACGGCGCCAGTGGTCATGGTAAAGTGGTACTTGATACAGCCTTACTTTGCAATAGATTAGTATCCGGTTTTATAGACGATAACCCCGCGATAACTGTTTTTGAGGGCTATGCTGTGGTACATACGCTTTCGCGAAAGCGAGAATACCTAATAGCAATAGGAAATAATAACATACGTAGGGATATAGCAATACGTGTTATGGATTCGTTAGTTAAACCGTTGGTACACCCGAGTGCGATAATAGCAAAGACAAGTAAAATAGGTATAGGTACATTGATCGCTGCAAATGTTGTTATCAATCCGAACAGTTTTATAGGGATTAATAGCATCATTAATACGGCAGCCGTGGTAGAGCACGATTGCATTATAGAAGATCATGTACATATCTCACCAAACGCTACCCTATGTGGTGCAGTCACCATAGGGATGGGGGCGCATGTGGGAGCAGCCGCTGTTATTTTACCAGGAGTAAAAGTAGGAGCATGGTGTACGGTAGGTGCAGGAGCTGTGGTCCTAAGCGATGTGCCGGATGGTGCAACGATAGTAGGCAATCCCGCACATATCATAAAACAGCGCTAATGCCACAGGCACTACAGGTGATTTTTGCCTTATTGTTACTCGCTATTGCAGCACCCTTTTTGCTGCTTATTACTTTTTTAACAGCAATAACAACAAAGTCTACTGGCATTTTTACCCAAACACGTATCGGTCAGTACGGCATGTTCTTTACTATTTTTAAGTTCCAAACGATGAAAGACGGGCGGGTGACGAGTTTAGGAGCATTACTTAGAAAATCTAAAATCGACGAACTACCCCAACTCATAAATATCATAAAAGGTGACATGGCTTTTGTAGGCCCTCGTCCCGATGTACCAGGTTATTACGATAAGCTGCAAGGCGATGACCGTAAAATTTTAGAATTAAAACCAGGGATCACCAGTCCCGCCGCTATAAAATACCGTGACGAAGAAAAACTGCTCGCACAGCAAGAAAATCCTTTGCAATACAACGATACAGTCATATTCCCTGACAAAGTGCGCATGAATCTGCAATACCTACATGATCGATCGTTTTCTTACGATGTACAAATAATGTGGCGCACCATCTTCCCCAAATAAAAAAATCCAAAATTGTTAATCAACCTGCCTTTGCTTTGTTTAGTAAACGAAACGATAGGAGGAAACTTCTACAATTCGCATTAAACTGTTGAATTGCTCATTACGCATCGCTAAAAATTCAAATCCACAGGCTACAGTTTTCATTGTACTAGTTCAAACGCCCTCTACGCTGGCGAGGGTTGGGGTGAGGCTTCAGTAATTCAGTATCTAAAATTGTTAATCAAAGAAGCTATTCACTTCATATGAAGGGAAATAGGCTTTTGCCCAAAGGGTTTGACATGATGTTTCTAGTAAATATTTTTTTACACAGCAACCCCCTTAATAGCAGCAAGCCACCGTCCTGTTCCCCTTTAAAACATGGAATACTTTTTATTGATGAAACTTTTTACCACCACCAAAAATCGCAAATCGTTAATCTAAAAACTATCTTTACCGTTTTAAACACAATCATGGTACACGATAAAATTTGGTTATCATCGCCACACATGGGTGGGGCAGAGCAGGACTTTGTGAATGAGGCTTTTGCAACAAATTGGGTGGCTCCTTTAGGTCCTAATGTCACCGGTTTTGAACAAGATTTGCAAGTCTATCAGGGTGAAAATACCCACGTTGCAGCGTTAAGCAGCGGTACGGCAGCCATACATCTAGCACTTATACAGGCAGGTGTGGGCCCCGGTGATGAGGTTATTTGTCAAAGTTTTACCTTTTGCGGTACCACAAATCCTGTATTGTATCTGGGAGCAACGCCTGTTTTAGTGGACAGCGAGCGTGAAACTTGGAACATGTGTCCAGCAGCTTTACAACAGGCGGTAAACGACCGCATCGCACGCGGTAAAAAGCCCAAAGCTATTATTGCGGTGCATTTATACGGTATGCCCTACAAGGTTGATGCGATCCACGCTTTCGCGAAAGCGAACTCCATACCAGTCATAGAGGACAGTGCCGAGGCACTAGGAAGTACTTATAACGGGCGTAAATGCGGCACTTTTGGTGATTATGGGGTCCTAAGTTTTAATGGCAATAAAATTATAACCACAAGTGGCGGTGGCGCTATGGTGTGTCACACAGCGGAAGCGAAAAACCGCACCATATTTTTAGCAACACAAGCGCGCGATCAGGCACCGCATTACCAGCACAGTGTGGTCGGGTACAATTACCGCATGAGTAACATAAGCGCTGGTATAGGTCGCGGTCAAATGCAGGTGCTGGACAAGCATATAGCCTTAAGACGAGAGATGCATGCGTTTTACAAATCACTTTTTAGCACAATACCAGGAATTACGGTACATACTGAGCAGTCGGCTGCGGTATTTTCAAACCACTGGTTGTCGGCCATACTGGTAGATCCTAAAGAAACTGGCGGCATCACCCGAGAAGACCTGCGTCTAGCCCTGGAGAAAGAAAATATTGAATCTAGACCCTTGTGGAAACCCATGCACATGCAACCGTTATGTGCAAATTTTCCATATTATGGCAGTACGGTGTGTGAGCAACTTTTTGAAAATGGCTTGTGTTTACCATCTGGTTCTAATTTAACAAACGCAGACAGGGCGCGTATACAGGCAGTGATTCATCGTTTGTTTGTGAAATAGTTGCCCGATGTTACAGGTAACCGCCTTGCATTTAAAGATATGTTGTAAATATATCCTAACCAACTAGCAAATTTTCCTGCGATGTAATGACACATCGTGTTTATTGAGGATGTTGACTTTTATTTTTGTAGTATCTTGCAGTAGTATTAAATGAAAACCGGAATGACGTGGAAGTACTTTAAAAGGAGGTTAGCGGTGGTTTTAACAGACGGCGATAATCAAATAAAGTTGTTAAACTTACGCTATTTACCGCGGTGGCTCGTTATCTTGTTAGATACCTTTGTGGCCGGTGCTTCTACTGTTTTTGCCTTCTTCATTTTGCGTAATATCATGACGGTATTTTATCCGGTATTAAACCTTTGGCAGCAAGGATTCTTTTTTCTTTTAACGCATATCGCATTTTTCTTTGTTTTTAGCACATATTCTGGCGTTATTAGGCACAGCACCTTTGTAGATATTATCAAAATTGCTTTTGCTTGTTTTTCGGCTATGTTGTTTGCAGTAGCGGTTAATGTGGTTTACAGCCTGATGCATTCCCAACAAATTTTTCAACTACCGTTTATAGTGATTATCATGGCGCTAACGTTTACAGGGATGTTGTCTACACGTGTACTCGTTAAAAGTATCTACTCGGCACTTACAGCTGTTTCTCCAGAAAACAAACAGCGCATACTTATATTGGGTGTAGATGATGATACTATCGCCATTGCCGATGCTATCAATGCTTCTCCCAGCCAGCGATTTGTTCTTGCAGGTTTTATATCTTTAAAAAAGGACTACATAAATCTTAAAATCCTAGAAAAGCCAGTTTTCAAGTTTAACAAACAATTGTTTTTAAGCATGAAAAACTTGGGAATCGACGGGGTGCTTATCGTGGGGAACAAACTTAGCACAAATGTTAAGAACCATGTGGTAGACTTGTGTCTAGAAAACCATTTAAAAATTTATAGTGTACCAGTCATTGCCGAGTGGGAGGAAGGAGATAAGAAGCGACTCAACATTCAAAACATACAAATAGAGGACCTGTTAGAAAGAAGTTCCATATCACTAGATGATCAAAATATCAAACGATTTTTAACAGGAAAAATCATCCTTATCACGGGTGGTGCAGGGTCTATAGGAAGCGAGATTACCATGCAGGTCTCGCAATATAATCCCAAAGAAGTGATAGTTTTTGATCAGGCCGAGTCTGCCTTGCATGAGTTGGAATTAGAGATGCGCGAGTTGTTCCCTAATCTTGATTATCAATTTATTTTAGGCGATATTAGAGATAAAGCACACGTGCGCAACGTTTTTGAAACCAGCAACATACAACTCGTTTTTCATGCAGCCGCTTATAAGCATGTGCCGCTTATAGAACGCAATCCTAAAGAGGCTGTACAGGTAAATATGTTTGGTACGGCTACATTAGCAAATCTTGCGATAGAGTTTCAGGTGGCAAAGTTTGTAATGGTTTCAACTGATAAAGCTGTGAATCCTACAAATGTCATGGGTGCCACAAAGCGTGCAGCCGAAATTTATGTACAAGCACTACAGGCAAAAAATCCAAACGATACGCGGTTTATAACCACACGATTTGGTAATGTACTAGGCTCAAATGGCTCGGTAATTCCCCATTTTAAAAAGCAAATAGAACACGGTGGTCCGGTAACAGTGACGCATCCAGATATCATACGTTATTTTATGACAATTCCCGAGGCTTGCCACCTTGTATTGCAAGCTGGAACTATGGGTACTGGGGGCGAGGTCTTTGTGTTTGATATGGGCAAGCCGGTGCGAATCATGGATTTGGCTGAAAAAATCATAAGGCTATCAGGCTTAAAACCGTATGAGGACATAGATATTAAGGTAACCGGTTTGCGTCCTGGTGAAAAGCTTTACGAGGAACTGTTGATTGACGAGTCAAAAATTATTACCACGCACCATAAAAAAATCATGATCGCAAAGGACACACCACCCAAATTAAAATTTGTGCTCAAGAAATTTGAAGAATTAAAGGAAGCAACGAGTGTAAAAGAAGATGTAGACGTGGTCGTATTGCTTAAACAATTGGTGCCAGAGTATAAAAGTAAAAATAGTATTTATGAGGTGTTAGATAACATAGACAGTACAACACAGTTTTAAACCTTTAATTATTTAGCGAACAACTTAGGAGAAAATTAACGATAACAAACTACCTAATTAAGCAGATTACATAAAAGTTCATTGTTCTTACAACGTCCTTGAGGATACTTGATAACTCACTTTAAAATCGCTAATAAATAAATACGTAATTTGTTACAGTGGTCACCCTTTAAATAGTATTTTTGAAAGATTAGAATTTTGAAAACACCATATTTATTATATAACTTTTATGCTACTACATCTTAAAAAATACGGCCTGATAGTGCTAGTTATTTTAGTACTTACATCATGCATGTCTCGTAAAAAACTTATTTATTTTAGCGACATACCTGCCACTACTCAGGGTGTTACCTATAAAAATAAAGAAATACTCAAAGTAAATGACAAAATTGAGATTACTGTGCTTAGTGAGGATATGAACGCCGCTAAGCCGTTTAACAATTTTTCGGTTGAAATAAATCCTGAAAAACCTACAGAGACCATCAACACAAAACCGCAATACCTTATTGACAACGAAGGATATATAAGTTTCCCACAATTAGGTAAACTACAAATAGCAGGAATGAGTACGCTAGAAGTAGAAACAATGATCGCAGAAAAACTTAAAAAGTTTTTAAAGGACGCGCTGGTTGTAGCATCTATTGCAAATTTTAAAGTCAGTCTTTTAGGAGAATTCCAACTACCAGGCGTTATAGAAGTGCCTGAGGGGCGTATAACAATCGTGGAGGCTATTGCCAAAGCTGGCGGAATTACTGCTTTAGGTAAAAGAGATAATCTTTTAATAATACGCAGTATCAATGGTGTACAAGAATCAAAGCGTGTTAATTTAAACAAATCTGGCGTGTTTAAATCTGACTATTTCTACCTACAACAAAATGATGTTATTATAGCAGAGCCAAATGGTGTACAAGCATTTAGAGCTGGTGGCACAAGTGAATTTTTACAGTTATTCACCATTTTAGTGTCCTTAGGTTTATCTGTCTTTTTGTTAATTGATAGAAATTAATTTAGAACATTGTGATAACCAAGCCTATTTGCGGTTCCTAATAAGCTTCGAAATGTACATGTTATTTAGTATAATCTTATATTCCTTAAATTAAAAACTTTAAACAGCCTTTTGCATCATGGAGGGAAAAAAGCAAGAAACGAGTCCTGGGGTTCAGGAATTATTGAGGCCATTTTTAAATCGCTGGTACTGGTTTGTGCTTGGCGCCATCGTTGCGCTAGCAGCAGGTTTCTTTTATTTACGTTACGATACTAAGGTTTATACTGCAACAGGGGTTATTTTAATTAAAGACACTTCTTCTAGTAGCGGCTCGTCTGAACTTGCGGCTCTTGAAGGTCTCGGGGGATTAGGAAACTCGTTCAATGCTGTTGAAAATGAAATAGGGATTTTAAATTCTAGAAGACTCACTGCAAATGTTATTCAAAAACTAAATCTACATACAGAGTACTACCTAGAAGGCCAAGTTAAAACAACAATGGCGTATCGTGATGCGCCCGTGGTTTTAAATATCGTCAATAAAGATGCTATTGAAACAATGGCTAAAGGGTTAACGCTTTTGGTAACACCAATTAGCGAGTCGCGTTACAAGTATTCAATAGGCAATTCAAAAAAGGAATATAGAGTAGATTTTGGAACACCTATAACAAAGAATGGGATTGAGTTTTTTATTGTTCCTAATCCAAAGTTAGACAAATCAAAGATTAATAAATTATCTGATGTCGGTAATAGCAATACTACTATCATACAAGTAATGCCTTTAGAACAGACCGTAAATAGTTATTATAGCAGATTAAATGCAGCACAAGTAGGACGATCGGGTAGTATGGTATCCCTGTCGATGACGAGTCCCGATAAAAATCTATCACAAGACTTTGTAGATGCGCTGGTAGATGCCTATAACGATGACGCGATTAATGATGCAAATAAAGTCGCTCAAAATACCGCAGCATTTATAGAAGAACGCTTGCGCATTGTGCAGCAAGATTTAGATAGCGTAGAGTCAGGTTTACAGTCGTTTAAAAGAGAAAGAAACATAACCGATCTTACTGCTGAAACTGGATTAGAAATGACAAAGTTTTCTGGTTTAGAAGGACAACTGGTACAAATAGACGTACAAAAAGACATTGCAAATGCATTGAAACGAAATGTAGCGGTCTTAGGTACAGACTTTATACCAGAAAATGTGGGTGTAGAAAGCCCTGAATTATCAGCTCAAAGTGCCAGGTATAACCAGCTTCTGCTCGCTTATAGAAATCAGTTAAAATCTGCAACCGAGGAAAACCCCGCTGCTATCCAACTAAAAACACAGCTCGACGCCGTAAAGCAAAGTGTCACAAAAACTCTTGAGTCCTATACAAGGCAGCTAGATATAAAGCAGTCTAGTATTAGAAGAGAACTTTCCAGCTCTAGTGGACAAATGTCTCAAGTACCGTTGTCTGAAAAGTTAAACAGAGGTATTGAGAGAAATCGCACGGTGATTGAATCTATCTACTTACTGTTGAGTGAGCGCAGGGAAGCAACAGCAATAGCACTTGCCATCACCGCTCCCAAGGCTAAAATTATTGATAAAGCATACGGTAGTAGTAGCCCAGAAAATACACCAGCTACAACCATTTATGCGGGTTGCGTGTTACTCGGTTTACTCATTCCGTTCGGGATTATTTTTGTATATGGCCTGTTGTACAACAAAATTGAAAGCCGTAAAGATTTAGAAACATCTCTTGCCGATATAAGTATCATAGGAGAAATACCTAAGCTAACCCGAAATAGCCCAGATCGCATTGTTAAAAATGACCGATCGATCCTTGCAGAGTCCTTTAGAATTTTGAGAACAAACCTACAGTTTAAACTAGGGACTCTTAAAATCGAAAATAGAGCGACCAGAATTCTAGTTACTTCAACGATAAAAGGTGAAGGCAAAACTTTTGTTGCTTATAATCTTGCTGTGACGTTAGCAAATTCTGGAAAAAGCGTGCTGTTAATAGGTGCAGATATTAGAAATCCGCAAATTCACCGGTACCTAAAAGGAATTAGTAAATCTACCGCTGGTGTTACTGAGTTTTTATCGGGTTCTAAAACATCGGTTTATGAAATTATCGCCCAAATAGAAGAAATCCCAAAACTGTATGTCATGCTCTCCGGGATAATACCACCTAATCCGGCTGAATTATGGATGCAGGGTAAAACTGCAGCGCTTTTTGAGCAAGTTGATCAACAGTTTGATGTAATCCTATTAGATACGTCTCCTACGATCCTTGTTACTGATACTTTATTGTTAAAAGATTATGCTGACCTAACGGTATACGTAACGCGTGCAAACTACACTGATAAACCTTTTTTAAATTACATTAAGGAGCTCGTAAAAGACAATAAACTTGTAAACGTAAGTCTAGTTATTAATGATGT
>DAIRDE010000033.1:0-30884 GCA_036796335.1 Nonlabens sp. | reverse complement strand
ACGGTCAACTATAATCAGGGAAGTACAGAACTCATAAGTCATAAGTCTGAACTCATAACTCTGAACTCTGAACTTAAAAACTCACATCTTACAACTCACAACTCACAAAACTCATAACTAAAAAACCTACATCTGCTCAGGTACCTCAATACCTAACAGTCCACAGGCGGTTTTAATGACATTGGCGGTTTTATAACACAATAGCAACCTGAATTGTTTTAATGCTGCGTTTTCTTCTTCAACTATTTTAGGAACGTTTTGATAAAAGGAATTGAAATCTTTAACCAAATCATAGACATAATTTGCCACCAGCGCTGGGCTGTAGTTTTGTGCAGCAGCTGCAATAACCTCGGGAAATAATTGAAGCGACTTTATCACAGCTAGGTCTCTGTCGGTTAGTGCGAGGTCGGTAGGAACGTTTTGCATGTTGCTATCAAAACCTGCCTTCTTTAAAATGGATTTAATACGTGCGTGTGTGTATTGGATAAACGGCCCAGTATTTCCTTGAAAATCAACAGACTCTGCCGGGTCAAACAGCATGCTTTTTTTAGGATCTACCTTAAGCATAAAATATTTAAGTGCGCCCAGCCCTATCATTTTATACAGCTTTTCTTTTTCGGCGTTGTCTAAATCGTCCAGTTTGCCTTGTTCCTGGGCAATAGCCCTGGCAGTGGTGGTCATTTCTTCCATGAGCTCGTCAGCGTCAACGACGGTGCCTTCGCGCGATTTCATTTTACCCGACGGCAATTCTACCATACCATAACTTAAATGGTAGAGCCTATTTGCCCAGTCAAATCCCAATTTCTTAAGAATAAGAAACAGCACTTTAAAATGGTAATCTTGCTCATTACCCACGGTATAAACCATGGTGTTGATATCAAAATCCTTAACACGTTGTATGGCGGTACCTATATCTTGGGTCATATACACGGCTGTGCCATCGCTACGCAATACAATCTTGCGGTCCAGCCCATCGGCTGTCAGGTCTATCCACACCGACCCGTCTGCATCGCGTTCAAAAACACCCTTATCCAGTCCATCTTGCACCACGTCTTTACCTAGTAGATAGGTATTGCTTTCATAATACAGGCTGTCAAAATGCACTCCCAGATTGTTATAGGTAACCTCGAACCCATCATACACCCACTGATTCATTTTTTGCCACAAGGCTACCACCACGGGGTCACTTTGTTCCCATTTAAGGAGCATTTGCTGGGCTGCTAGCAACATAGGGGCTTGCTTTTTGGCTTCTTCTTCGGTCTTGCCGTTGGCCATTAAAGCAGCTATTTCTTTTTTGTATTCTTGGTCAAAACGCACATAGTAATTCCCGACAAGTTTATCGCCTTTTAAACCGGTGCTTGCGGGCGTTTCTCCATTTCCATAGCGTTCCCACGCCAGCATGCTTTTACAAATATGAATGCCACGGTCGTTAATTACTTGTGTTTTATTCACCTTGCGGCCAGTGGCTTCTATAATTTGGGCAACTGCATATCCCAACAGGTTGTTGCGCACATGGCCTAAATGCAGCGGCTTGTTGGTATTAGGCGAGCTGTACTCTACCATCACACCAGGTTGTGTGTCATCTATAGGTTTTATACCGTAGTTTGTGTCTTGTAATAAGATATTAAATTCTTGAATATAAGCGCTGTGGGCGATATGTACATTTAAAAAACCTTGTACGACGTTAAAATCGGTCACCAGTGGGTTGGTCGCTTTGAGTTGCTCGCCTATTTGGTTTCCTATAGCGGCAGGGTTCCCTTTGATATGACGCAACACAGGAAAAACCATAATCGTGAAGTCACCGGCTTGATCCTTTCGCGTAAGCGAAACATCTACCTGCTGCAACTGCACGTTAAAAAGTTCTTGAACAATAGATTGTGTGGCTTTTTCTAGCTGCCCTTGAAGCGTCATAACTCGTGATTTTAAGCGGGCAAAGATACAATCTTGAAAGGTTTGCGCGGTCTTAGTGACTCATTTTGTAATTTTAACCCATGCTTTACAACGTCTCTTACAACGATCCAGCGGTCACCCTAGCTATCAATAAAGAAATAGGTGGGATTTTAAGCTTACGCGAAAGGTGGAATCTTAAAGGCTCTGGTTCTCCTAAGTTATACATCACTAGCGCATCCATACAAATACATAATTTGCTTACGGTAGACAACTCACTGAATGTGTGTAACATAGAGTTGTGCAAAAGTGGTATTATTGTGCGTTTTAGGTCGCGTCTACAAACATATGCCCTGCCAATCGCCTACCACAAATTAAACTTGTACAAAGGCCGCGCCGAGGAATACAGCATTTACCGCGACAATTATTTTGTAAAAGTGCGCGCTGATGAGAAACGCATACACCAGTTTTTTGACAAGGTCTTAAAACTTAAAGCCGATCAGGGCTTTACCTATATAGACGATCTATAATCCTAAAAAGAATCGTTTGCATAAAAACCGTCTTTAAGGCTGGTACCACGCATTTGTGGGCGGGTTTTAAAATAGTATTTTGTGTATTCCAGATACTTTTTTTGAACTGCTGGCAGCGGCACATCGTTTGTGCTCCAAAAAAAATCATCTTCCTTTGCATGATAATACCTCATGTTGCCTTCGCGGGATTGATGTGCTGCTTTAGAAACCACCGACTGTGTGCTAGGCATCACGAGCATCGTTGCCTGCAAACGCAACCTGTTTTTCATCATCGGGTTATCGGTAAGTATATTGACTAGTTGCGGCGTTGCAAAAACCAGCAAACCCAATAAAAAACCCGCATACCTCATCCCTTTTAAAATATACAAGCGATTGCCTATAAGCACGATACCTATAAGCATCATCGCAGGATATAATAAATTAAAAAAGAAACGGAATTGCGACGAAACAAAAAACAATACAACACTTTGCAACAAAAAAACACCCAGCACCCAGCGTATGCTTTTATCTTTAAACTTGAACAAAAAATAAAAACCTACCATACAAGCCACAAGAATGGCCATATTTAAATAGGTTTCTACACCGCCCTGAAAAAGCCAGGATTTAGCTTGTAATAACCAGTTAAAACGAGCATCCCCAGCGTTTGCCGACGGTCCTTGCAACGCCGCAGTCACCACCCGATATGGACTTACTAACGCCGCATTTACCTGCCAAGACACACGCACCGGCGTCCAGGTCGTTAACGGGTACAACGGCAATCCCGAGATCACCACGTTTTTAGCAACAAACAAGACCAAAAATAGCAACCCCACAACAGCCGATTTAACAAAACACCGAGAAGAAATCGCACGATTTTTAACAAGCAATAGCAACGGAAAAACCACTAACAACGTCGCAGTAACTTTAAAATAAGCGACTACTAACGACAAAATCACCATCATAAAGATGTGCGACAAATCGCTTTGGTGCCAGTGAATAACGAACTTATAAATCACATAATAGGACAATACATACACCGGCAAATCTGCTGTGGGCGATGTTGCCAGCAGTAAAAACAAGAAGGTAGCGAGTGGAAAAAGCCTTTTAAAATAAATGACTGTTTGTTGTGAAGATTCCGCTTTCGCGAAAGCGGACCAACACAAACCCACCAGCAAATAAAAAGCACTGATGTCGTTAAAACGGTCGTACACGGTATCAAAATCCAAGGCAGCTTGCAGGATATGAAGACCACTTTGCTGATTTAAAAAAATATGTAAATTCCCTAGTCCCGGGACAAAACCGTACTGATTAAGCCATTTAATCGTTTGAATGTAATAACTCTCGTTATCCACAAGATATGCAGGCATGGACGCAGCAAGTGCAACCACGAGTACAATTCCCGCAAAAAACAACACGTGCCTAACGCTAAATGTTTTCCCCACAAACTGCAAGCGCATGGCTTTAAAATCGGCAAACAGCATGTACATCGCAATGGTTAACATAACAAGTAATAGACTAAACACCGTACTTAACGGCATAAAAAATGCCCAGCAACTAGCGATAACGGTGATTCCTGCAAGTCCTAGAAAAATGGTTTCTGCTGGACCCGGTTTACTGCTAAAAAACCGTAAAACACCCAACCCAACGCCATAGGCCATCACCGCAACTGTTAAAAAATAAAGGATTACTAAAAGCATTTTTAGGATTTGTCATAAATCGCATGCTAATATAATCGTTCTTACCGACAGCGTGAGGGGCAGCCTGCGACTTTAAATTCTTGTACATCTTAAGAAATCGTGTAATCATCATGATGATTTGCAGCACAATGACGTGCATGATGCTGTATATCAATTTTTATAAAACTGTAACATATCAGGTTTATCATGTACTAACGCAGGGTATCCTAACTTTTTTAGATCGACTATTATGATTTTAAGCCTACAAAATGTTTCTAAGACCTATAAAAATGGTGTAAAAGCTTTAGATAACGTTTCTATCGATATACAAAGTGGTATGTTCGGTTTGCTGGGGCCCAATGGCGCTGGAAAATCGTCGTTAATGCGCACCATCGCCACTTTACAATCGGCAGACTCGGGTTCTATTTATCTGGACGACCTGGATATTTTAAATAACAAAATCGAATTCCGTAAAACGCTGGGGTATTTACCACAAGAATTTGGCGTGTACCCAAAAATGAGTGCCGAGGATTTACTGCATTACTTTGCAACACTTAAGGGAATTCACAACAAGCAAGAACGCAAAAACATTGTTGATAAAGCATTAGAGGTCACAAACTTATACGACGTACGCGACAAGCATGTTGCGGGCTACTCGGGTGGTATGAAACAGCGATTTGGTATCGCACAACTGCTGCTTAACAACCCAAAACTTATTATTGTCGATGAGCCTACCGCTGGACTGGACCCGGCTGAGCGTCACCGATTTTTAAATGTCTTGAGAGAGATTGGTACAAATCACATCGTTATTTTTTCTACACACATCGTTGACGACGTTAAAGAATTGTGCACCGATATGGCCATTTTAAATGGCGGTAAAATACTAGCCCAAGACAAACCCAAAAACCTGGTTGCCGCACTTACCGATAAAATCTGGACGACAACCATAGAGCGCGATGCCCTGGACCAACTGCAAAAACAATACAAAGTCATCTCTTCTAATTACAATGAAGATAACATGCTTAATGTGCGTGTTTATGGTGAGGAATCTCCTGGAGAAGCTTTTGCAAAAGCAAACCCCACACTAGAAGATGTATACTTTACAACCCTGCGCAGTGACGAGTTCATGCCTGCTGCTTTAAATGCATAACTATGTTTTCAACGATTTATATTCACGAGGTAAAAACCTGGTTTAAAAAACCACTATTTTACATTTACGGCGGGATTTTATTTTTGCTTTCCTGCTTGCTATCGGCACTAGCGGTGGGCGTTTTTGACAGTGATAATGTGACCGTTACCAGCGCTATAAAATTAAATGGTGCAGTGGGAATTTATGGACTGCTCGGTTTTTTTGCTGTACTCACCTATTTGCTTATACCGTCGATAATAGGCGGTACCATACAGCGAGATTTTAGCAATAACATGCACCACGTGCTGTACTCTTACCCGCTTACTAAATGGAATTACTTATTAGCAAAATTTAGCGCGGGTATGACCATGACCTTGCTTATTATTCTATCAAGTATCGTGGGTATCACTTTAGGATTTTACTTGCCCGGTGCAAACGAGGAACTGTTAGGGCCATTTAAAATCATGAATTATTTACAACCGTTCCTGGTGTACATTATCCCTAATGTGTTTTTTTACGGCGCGATTGTGTTTGCTATCTCCGCATTTTTACGCAACATAAACATTGGTTTTATGTTTGTGTTGGTCATGGTCATTTTGCAAGTCGCTGCACAATCTAGTGTAGACACCATGGACAATACCTACTGGGTAGAAATGCTAGAACCTACAGGCGATGCAGCTACTTACAAACAAATAAAATACTGGACACCCGAGGAGCAAAGCACGCAACTAATACCCGTGACCGGCACGCTTTTGTACAACAGGCTTATATGGTTAAGCATCGCGTTACTGGTGTTTGTAAGTGTTTTATTTGCTTTCAACTTTTCACACAGTCCAGCTACTTTTTCTTTATTCAAGTCAAAATCAGAACGGTTTACAAAAAGAAATTTTGACACCGTACAACGCGTTGTGATGCCTACCGCAACTCAGGATTTGTCTATGCGTGGTCAACTTAAAACCGCCTGGTATATTTCTAAGGCTGATATTGCTTATATCGTTAAAGGCTGGCCTTTTATTATCATTTCTACGGTAGCATTTGCTTTTTCCTTACTCATTATGCTGGTGACTGGAGAACAATTTGGAACTAACATATTGCCTAAAACTTGGGTCATGTTAGAATTTGGAGGTGGTATTTTTAGCACATTCACCTTTTTACTTATTTTCTTGTACACCGGTTTAATCATGGATCGCGCAAAAGCAGCGCATATAAATCAACTGGTGGACGTCACCCCCACTAGCAACTGGACGCTGCTGCTGTCTAAAGGTATCGCCATCACCGCGATGGTCGCCACCGTGTACCTTATCGTGATGTTAAGCGGCATGATTATACAAACCTATAATGGGTTTTATGAATATGAAATACCGCTCTATCTGTTTGATTTGTATATGATTAACATTTGGAATTTCATTCCTTGGATTTTCATGTCGTTGCTTATTCATACCCTTATTAAAAATAAATGGGCAGGACTTATTGTTCTCTTAGTTTTTGCGATAGGTGTTCCACCACTCTTGGGTTCTCTGGGTGTAGAACAAGGGCAATTTATTTTTAATCAGGGAACAAACGCTCCTAGTCCCAGCGACATGAACGGCTATGGAAATGATGTAGCGCGTTATTTCACCTATCGTGTTTACTGGATTTTATTAGGCATCGTGTTGTTTACATTGTCTGTTTTATTTTACCGACGTGGTATGAGTACCGGTATGATGGAACGTTTCGCTTTCGCGAAAGCGAGCTTCACAAAATCACTCGTGTGGACCATGGCACTATGCTTTACCGCATTTATTGGGATAGGCGGCTACATTTGGAAAGTCAATAACATAGACAACGAGAACAAAACAGGCAAAGAACAAGAATTGCTCCAGGTAAACTATGAACGAGAGTTGAGCAAATTCTACAAAGTACCGCAACCACGTCTTGTTGCCGTCAACACGCTTATGGATATATTTCCAGATACACGAGATTATAAAGCAGGTGGCACGTTTACATTTATAAATCAAACCAGCGTTGCCATAGACACGCTGCATGTAAATTATCCAGACAGGCCACACAAAATCACCCTAGATAGAACTGCAAAAGTTGTCTATGACCACAAGGATTATGATTACCGCATGTACAAGTTTGCGCAGCCACTGCTACCCGGTGACACACTTATCATGAAATTTACTACACAAAATAAACCAAATACCTTTTTTGACAACAACTCGCCTGTGGTGGACAACGGTACATTTATCAATAGCGGCATATTTCCATCCATAGGTTACAGCGACCAGTTTGAGATACGCAACACCCAGATACGTTCTAAATACAATTTAATTCCAAAAGACCGATTGCCTAATCCTACAGCTGCTGGTGCGCGAGATAATAACTACATAGGCGGCAACAGCGACTGGATAGATTTTGAAGCCACAGTAAGTACCAGTGCCGACCAGATCGCCATTGCACCCGGTTATCTTACAAAAAAGTGGAAAGAAAAGGGCCGCAACTATTACCATTATAAAATGGACTCAAAAATTTTAAACTTTTATGCCTTTTTAAGTGGTCGTTACAAGGTAAAACGTGGCGAGCACGATGGGGTAAAACTAGAAATTTATTACCACCCAGATCATGATTATAATATAGATCGCATGATGAAAGGGCTTAAAGAAGGCCTGGACTATTACAACGAAAACTACACACCCTACCAGCACAGGCAGGCACGTATTATCGAATTCCCAAGAACGGGTGGTGGTTTTGCACAGGCGTTTCCTAATACCATACCTTTTAGTGAGGGCATAGGATTTATCGCAGCGGTAGATGACGAGGATAAAGACGCAGTAGATTATCCATTAAGCGTCACCGCTCACGAGCTAGCACACCAGTGGTGGGCACACCAGGTAATAGGTGCAAATGCAAAAGGCGCTACCATGCTGTCTGAAAGTTTTTCAGAGTACAGCTCGCTTAAAGTTTTAGAGAAAGTCTATGGTAAAGAGCAAATGCGCAAATTTCTTAAAGACGCCATGGACGGTTACCTGCAAGGACGTACGCTAGAATCTATTAAAGAAAACCCACTGATGTACAATGAAAACCAGCAGTACATTCATTACCAAAAAGGATCGGTTGTGCTGTATGCCATGAGCGACTATTTGGGAGAAGCGTCTTTTAACGCTGTCTTAAAAAGATTTGCAGAGAAGTACAAATTTAAAGGAGCGCCTTATCCTGTCGCAAACGAATTTGTTGCCGACCTTAAAGCGGTAACCCCAGATTCTTTGCAATACCTGGTAAAAGATATGTTTGAAACCATCACGCTTTATGACAATCGCACGAGCACTGCAACCTATAAAAAGTTACCCAATGGAACGTTTGAGGTTACAGTAAACGCACAGGTTGCAAAGTATCGCGCTGATAAAAAAGGCAAGAAAATTTATGAAGACCAGCCTGGCAAAAAAATAACCTATAAAGACGGTAAAAAGACCATAGAATCCTTACCCCTTGCAGACTATATTGAAGTAGGTGTTTTTGGCGAAAAAAATGCGAAAACAGGTAAAGAGAATCTTCTCTATCTAGAAAAATTAAAGGTGAGTGCGATCAAAAATTCATTTAAAATTATCGTGAAAGAAAAACCTGTAGAGGCAGGAATTGATCCATATAACAAACTCATAGACCGCAATACCGAGGATAATCGTACAACCGTTATTGCAACAAAAGGGTAGTTAAAACAAGATTTTTAAACTGTTTATAAACGCGTACCTTGTAAAAAGTGCGCGTTTATGTTTTTAACAAATATAGTTGCACACATCATCATTATAGCTGTACCTTTAAGACTATGAATGTATTACTTACCGGGGCAAATGGCTACATAGGGGTGCGATTGCTCTATGAATTACTTAAACAAGGTCATGAGGTCACTTGTGCCGTGCGTAGTGCTGCAAGACTATCGGTTCCAGACGATATTAAGGACCAGGTCACCATTATAGAAACCGATTTTCTAGACACTAAAACGCTCCACAACATTCCTAAAAATATTGATACTGCATACTATTTGCTTCATTCCATGACGTCTAGTGTAGAGAACTTTGACCAGATGGAGTCTGATAGTGCGCAAAATTTTGTTGACGCGATTAAAAAAACGCAATGTAAACAAGTTATTTACCTATCAGGGATTGTAAACGAGGATAAATTAAGTAGGCATTTGCTTTCGCGAAAGCGTGTAGAAGACATCCTATACACTGGTAATTATGCATTAACTGTATTAAGAGCAGGCATTATCGTGGGTAGCGGTAGCTCTTCTTTTGAAATTATAAGGGATTTATGTGAAAAACTACCGGTGATGATCACTCCAAAATGGGTGAATACAAAAACACATCCCATAAGCATACGCAACGTGTTGAGTTTTTTAACCAGCGTTTTAGGTCGTGCAGATTGTTACAATACGAGCTATGATATTGGAGGCACCGATGTACTTACCTACAAAGAAATGATGATGCAATATGCTAAAGTGCGCAAACTTAATTTATATATTTTAACAGTCCCCGTAATGACGCCTAAACTAAGCTCGTACTGGCTTTATTTTGTAACGAGCACATCTTACAAACTTGCGCAAAATCTAGTCAACAGCATGACTGTAGAAGTCGTTGCACAACCCAACGACCTTGCCCAAAAACTAGGCATCACCCTGTACTCGTATAAAGAAGCTATTGAAATGGCTTTTGTTAAAATAGATCAAAACCAGGTAGCAAGTAGCTGGAAGGACTCTATGATTAGCGGGCGTTTTAAAAAGAATCTTAACCAGTTTGTGCAAGTACCTGTGTATGGTTGCTTAAAGGATGCACAGCAATTAAAAACACAAAATAGCGAGGAAGCGCTTAACCGTATTTGGGGTATCGGTGGTGCAAATGGATACTATTATGCAACGTTTTTGTGGAGAATACGTGGGGCGTTAGATAAGCTATTTGGTGGTGTGGGATTGCGTCGCGGACGCACAAACCCCGATAAAATTTATGCAGGTGACTCGCTAGACTTTTGGCGTGTACTCGTGGCAGATCGAAAGGATAAACGACTCTTACTTTTTGCCGAAATGCGTGTCCCTGGCGAGGCGTGGCTAGAGTTTGTCATCGATAAAGATGACGTGGTTCACCAAACAGCTACTTTTAGACCGCGCGGTATCTGGGGCAGGTTATACTGGTACAGCATGTTACCCTTTCACTATTTTATTTTTGCGGGTATGTTGCGCCACATCGCAACAGGAAAATAGGATATTTAATTAGGCAGGGATATCTACTTCATGCCAGTCATTGTTACCTGTTAACAGCAATATTGAACATACACAGCGTTTTGCAAATAGCTAACGTGGCGACTCAAAATAAACCAGATTCTCTATCAAAATCACTCTTAAATCAGCGTGTTTATTACTTATTGATTTTAAGCGTAATGCGCTGTTTTTACATTGGGGCTCACACAAAATTTTCATTGTGATTTTCAGTCCGTTTTGTTCTTTCTGTAACGTTCCTTAGCTCGCTCAATGGTTGCCTTTCGATATTCAGGATCGTTGTGGTATCGACTTTTTGAACGCTCTAAAGTGGTTTTTCTATATTCGGGATCTTTTTGATAGCGTTCACGGTTTTGAGTTTGCATTTTTTTTCTAAACTCTGGGTCCTCTGCATACTTTTTATTCAGCAATTGCAGTTTTTTGATTTCCGTCTTTTTTTCAACGCTAGCCATATATTCAAAATGGGTTTTTTGTTTCCTTATTTTTAGATGATTTTTTTCGGCGATATTGTTTGTAACCTCCTTACTTTCACTAGTTCTTAGGCAAAAATACTTCGGCCATCATGCAGCGCACAGAGCCACCGCCTAGGGTCTCGATAGTTTCAATCGCTGGATGCATAATCTCGTTGTGCTTTTCTAATGATTTTATTTGGGATGGAGTAAGCGATTGATACGCCTTATCGCTCATTACTAAAAAACGTTGACCTTGCGCATTGTGCACTTGTATCATGTTCCCTGCAAAGGCATTTACTTGTGCCTCAGTAATGATAATAAGCTCCTTACCGTCTTCCTTTAAATGGCTTAACACATTTTTGCGCTCTGCCTTATCATCAATACAATCTAGACATATTACTGCAAACTGTTCGCCCAACGCCATCATCACATTTGTGTGATAAATAGGTAAACGCTTTTCGCCTACTGTTTGATAGGCCGTAAAAATCACTGGTGTGTATTCAAAATCTTCACAAAATTCGATGAGCAACTCTTCATCGGCACGTGGTGAAATGCTGCAGTAAGCTTTGCGATTTACACGATCCAGCAGCAGGCTGCCTGTTCCTTCTAAAAACAATCCTTGTTCTTCGGCACTTGTGTAGTCAACGATATCATTTATCAAAAAACCTCGCTCTTCTAAAGTGTCTAAAACCACAGGCCTGCGTTCTAAACGTCTATTTGCGGCAAACATTGGGTACAATGCTACATCGCCATTTTCGTGGGTAGAGATCCAATTGTTGGGGAATATAGAATCTGGCGTATCGTTTTTATCATCGTCGGTAATAACAATCACGTGAATTCCCTTTTGCGTTAAAATGGCTACAAAATCGTCAAATTCTTTTTGCGCACGTTGATTTGCATGTTCGTTTTTAATTTGCTCGTCGGCCTTACGGTCTTGATAATAATTATTAACAGCAGTTTGCTCGTTCAGGCGAAACTGTACGGGGCGTACCATAAAAACGGTGTCTGTAATTTGTTTCATTAGTCTCTAATTAATGGTAAGGTAGAACATCGCAGCAGGCCTTCTTGCTTTGATATTTCGGCATAAGGCACTTCTTCAACGGTTATTCCATGACTACGCAGCCAGTTATTAAGTCGTGTAAACCCGCGTTCAGAAATGACCACGTCGGGTGCTATAGAAAAAACGTTAGAATTCATGTGGTACATTTCTTCGCTCGTAATTTCAAAACAATTCTTTTTACCAAAAAAGTCAATCAGGTATTGAAATTCTTCTTCATGTAAGAACCCATTTTTGTGGATAATACAATTATCTGCACCCACAGGCTGAAAGCAACAATCTAAATGTAGCGCATTATTGTAAGGGTCTACATTATCCTTGCGCAAGTTAAAACTGACTACTTTTTTATGTGGGAACGTCTCTTGTAACCATTCAACACCCAGCATGTTTGTGCGTGCAATAATAAAATTGGCATAGTCATCACCTCTATACGTACCTACAAATAAATAGTCACCATGAACGATAACATCGCCGCCTTCTATATGGGCTTCTTCAGGTGGTCTAATAACGTTATCTGGGTCTATGGTGTCGATGATGTATTGAATGGCCTCTATTTCTTCCTCGCGCTCAGGTAAAATGTTTGCAACTACAAAAATATTATCAATAACAAATCCTATATCCCGTGTAAATATCTGGTTGCAATCTTCTATAAGTTCTGGTCGGTAAACCTTAACATCATATTTTTTAAAAACGGCACAAACAGCGTCCATTTCTCGTTCCATATCCTTAATAAGTGGGTATGTACCGGCTAAAATGTGTTCTCTAGATTTAGGATCGTATGCATCTTTTACCGCAGGCACAGGTCCGCTACTCACCGCTGTTCCTAAAATGACCGCACGCAATCGGGATGTTTCATTAGTTATGTGAAGATTCAATCGGTTCATAAAAATTGGGATTGCTACCAGCTCTTTTCTTTAAAAAACTATTTTAAAAATGTAAAATTATGACATAAAAAACCCCGAGACCTTATGGTATCAGGGGTTTTTAATAAAAGAAGTTATTTATCTATTTTCTACTGGAACAAATGGCCTTAATGGTGAACCTGTATAAATTTGTCTTGGGCGACCTATAGGTTCTTTATTTTCACGCATTTCTTTCCATTGCGCGATCCAACCTGGTAAACGTCCTAGAGCAAACATAACCGTAAACATTTCTACAGGTATTCCCATCGCGCGATAAATGATACCCGAATAAAAGTCTACATTAGGATACAATTTACGGTCAACAAAATATGGGTCGTTTAAAGCCTCTTTTTCTAAAGCCTTTGCGATCTCTAGAATTGGATCGTCAATCCCAAGTGATTCCAATACCTCGTCTGCAGCGATTTTAATGATTTTTGCACGTGGATCAAAGTTTTTATACACTCTATGACCGAATCCCATTAAACGGAATGGGTCATCTTTATCTTTTGCTTTTGCCATGAATTTTTTAGTGTCTCCACCATCGGCTTTAATGGCTTCTAACATTTCGAGTACTGCCTGGTTAGCACCGCCGTGCAATGGTCCCCATAAAGCGCTTATGCCCGCACTTAAACTCGCAAATAAACCGGCATGTGATGATCCCACAATGCGCACGGTACTTGTAGAACAATTTTGTTCATGATCTGCATGCAGAATAAGTAATTTGTCTAATGCCTTAGAAACGCGAGGATCGGCCTTATACTCGGCATTTGATTTTTTAAACATCATTTTTAAAATGTTGTCTACATAACCTAAACTATCATCACCATAATCTAGCGGCTGTCCAGTACGTTTACGCAGTGTCCATGCCACTAAAACAGGGAATTTACCCATAATTTTAACAATCGCTTTATACATATCCTCTGGACTGTCCACGTTTACCGATGATGGATTAAAAGCTATTAAAGCACTGGTCAGGGAAGCTAAAACACCCATAGGATGCGCAGATTTAGGAAATCCATCTAAAATCTTTTTTACATCCTCGTCAACAATAGCTTGGTCCTTAATATCCTTGTGAAATCTTTCTAAAGCAGCTGTCGTGGGTAATTCTCCAAAAATTAATAGATATGCTACTTCTAGGAAATCAGCCTTTTCGGCCAGCTCTTCAATGGCATACCCTCTATATCTTAATATGCCCTCCTCACCATCTAAAAAGGTAATTTTACTCGTACAACTTCCTGTATTTTTATATCCTTGGTCCAGGGTAATAAGCCCACCAGTAACACTTCTTAGGTTACTTACATCGATTGCGGGTTCGTTTTCAGAGCCTGTGATTACCGGAAATTCATAACTTTTACCTTTAAATTCGAGTGTTGCTTTATCTGACATGTTCAATTTTTTATTAATTTCTCAAAAATAAAACATACGTTGTTAACTTTCGGTTAATGAAGTGTTGTAATTGCAGAAAAATTGTAAATATTTTTAACTTTTTACGAAACGGTTTTTATACTGAATGTTTGTCGTTGTTCGCTTTCGCGAAAGCGAGATTCCCACAACCTATCGTCACAAAATATGCGCACCCTATTTGTAACGAAGCACAAGGGTTTTTGTGCAAACAAAAAAGCCGATTCTTGCAAACCGGCTTTTATTAAATGAAAAAAAATGAGTGTTTTAATGCTTAAAAGTATTTCTACCTGGGTAGTAAGCAGCGTCAGCTAGATCTTCTTCTATGCGCAATAGCTGGTTGTATTTTGCCATACGATCTGACCGCGACGCAGACCCGGTTTTAATTTGACCTGTAGAAAGCGCAACTGCTAGATCAGCAATCGTGTTATCCTCGGTCTCGCCGCTGCGGTGTGACATCACGCTGGTATAACCCGCCTTATGTGCCATGGTTACTGCTGCAATAGTTTCGGTAAGTGTCCCTATTTGGTTTACCTTAATAAGAATAGAATTTGCGATTTTTTCTTTTATACCGCGCTCGAGTCTGGTCACATTTGTTACAAACAAGTCATCACCAACTAGTTGTATTTTACCAGCACTTTTTTCGGTTAGGATTTTCCAACCGTTCCAGTCGTTTTCGTCCATACCGTCTTCTATAGAAATGATGGGGTATTTTGAAGCGAGTTCTACAAGGTAATCTGCTTGCTCCTCGGACGTTCTAATTTTTCCTTTATCACCTTCAAATTTTGTATAATCATATTTACCGTCGACATAAAATTCGGCTGCGGCACAATCTAGGGCAATCATAACCTGCGTACCTGGTTCATATCCAGCATTTTTAATTGCTACAAGGATGGTTTCTAGCGCGTCTTCGGTACCTTCTAAAGTTGGTGCAAAACCGCCCTCGTCTCCTACCGCGGTGCTTAAACCACGGTCATGCAGTACTTTTTTAAGATGGTGAAAAATCTCGGTACCCATTTGCAATGCATGAGAAAAACTTTCAGCCTCTACAGGCATAACCATAAACTCTTGGAAAGCAATGGGCGCATCACTGTGAGAACCACCATTAATGATATTCATCATAGGCACGGGCAACATAAAGGCGCTCATACCACCTATATATTTGTATAGGGGCTGGTTAAGTTCGGCAGCAGCGGCTTTCGCGCAAGCGAGAGAAACACCTAAAATGGCATTTGCACCTAGATTTGCCTTGTTAGGCGTACCATCTAAGTCAATCATTAATTGATCGATGTATTGCTGCTCAAAAACGCTAGTTCCTACCAGTTCTGCGCTAATGATGGTGTTTACATTGTTAACGGCTTTACCTACTCCTTTACCCATGAATGATTTGCCACCATCGCGCAACTCTACGGCCTCATGCTCTCCTGTAGAAGCTCCTGATGGGACAGCTGCTCTACCCATGACACCATTAGACGTGTGGACATCTACTTCTATGGTAGGATTTCCTCTTGAATCAAATATTTGTCGTGCGTGTATTTCAATAATTGTACTCATGCTGTTTTTTTTGTGTTAGATAATATAAGTTCTATAAATTGGTCAAATAAATAATTTGCATCGTTAGGACCTGGACCAGCTTCAGGGTGGTATTGAACCGAGAAGCACGGTGCGTTTTTAAGCTGTATGCCTGCAATGGTCTTATCGTTTAAATGTAAATGGGTAATTTGTACATTTTCGTTTAATTCTGCTGCATGCTTATCTATAGCAAACCCGTGATTTTGAGATGTTATTTCGCCCTTACCTGTAAGCAAATTAAATACAGGGTGATTTATGCCTCTATGGCCATGATGCATTTTAAATGTGGGTATTCCACTTGCTAACGCAATAATCTGGTGGCCTAAACAAATACCAAATAGTGGACGCCTAGCTTCTATAATTTTCTTTACTGTTTTTATAACGACTTCTAATGGCTCGGGATCACCTGGGCCATTTGAAATAAAAAACCCATGCGGATTAAAAGCATCTAGATCCTCGTAACTAGCATCGTATGGAAATACTTTTATGTAGGCGTCACGTGACTCGAGGTTGCGCAAAATATTCTTTTTAATACCCAGATCTAGTGCTGCAATGCGCAAAGATGCGTTTGGGTTACCGACATAATATGGCGACGTGGTAGAAACCTGAGAAGCAAGTTCAAGACCTTTCATAGACGGCACTTGTTGCAGTTGCTTTTTTAAATTTTCTATATTTTCTACATCGGTAGAGATGACGGCATTTTGCGCTCCTTTTTCCCGAATATATCTAACCAGCGCCCGGGTATCTACATCAGATATTACGACGAGATTTTTGTTTTGAAGAAAAGATAACAAACTCGATTGGGCGATCGGTCTAGAAAAATCATAGGAAAAGTTTTTACAAACAAGCCCTGCGATTTTAACACTATCAGACTCTGAGTCGGCTTCGGTCACACCGTAATTACCTATATGTGCATTTGTGGTAACCATGAGTTGACCAAAATAAGAGGGATCTGTAAAAATCTCTTGATACCCTGTTGTACCGGTGTTAAAGCAAATCTCTCCAAAAGCTGTTCCCTGCGTCACTGCTTTCCCATGAAAAATAGTGCCATCTGCCAGTAAAACTATTGCATTTTTTTTGTGTGCGTAATTCATATTCAACTACAAATTTAAATTAAAAAAAAGGGTCAATGCATGTGCAGTGACCCTTTTTTGTATAATGAGAAAAATTAAATTTACTCTTCTTCATTCTTTGCTTCTTCCTTTGCCTTACTATCGGTAGCAGGTGTTGCACCTGATTTTCCTCGACGGCTTCTACGAGTGGTAGCCTTTTTAGCAACTCCAGCGGTATAGGTTTCATTGAAATCTACAAGTTCTATCAGTGCCATATCTGCATTATCACCTAACCTATTACCTAGCTTAATGATTCTGGTATATCCGCCTGGTCTATCTGCAACTTTTGCACTTACCCCTCTGAACAATTCAGTTACTGCATCTTTGCTTCTCAGTTTAGCAAAAACAATACGACGGTTGTTTGTTGTATCGTCTTTAGACTTTGTGATAAGCGGCTCCACAAACTGCTTTAAGGCTTTAGCTTTTGCTACCGTTGTGTTAATACGCTTGTGCTCGATTAAAGAACAAGCCATATTGCCTAGCATCGCCTTGCGGTGTGCTGTTTTTCTACTTAAGTTATTTACTTTATTTCCGTGTCTCATTGTTGTATATTTCTTAACTAGGCAAACCTAGTCACGGTCTAATTTATATTTTGCAAGGTCCATCCCAAAGTTCAATCCTTTGATGTTTACCAGTTCCTCAAGCTCTGTCAAAGACTTTTTACCAAAGTTTCTAAACTTCATTAAGTCATTTTTGTTAAATGACACCAAATCCCCTAATGTTTCTACTTCAGCAGCTTTAAGACAATTTAAGGCACGCACAGATAATTCCATATCACCCAACTTGGTTTTAAGAAGTTGTCTCATGTGCAGGCTTTCCTCATCATAAGATTCTGTTTGTGCAATCTCATCAGCCTCTAGAGTGATACGCTCGTCAGAGAATAACATGAAGTGGTGGATAAGTGTTTTTGCCGCCTCGGTAAGCGCTTGTTTTGGGTGAATACTACCGTCAGAAACAATTTCAAAGATTAACTTTTCATAATCTGTTTTCTGTTCAACACGATAGTTTTCGATACTGTATTTTACATTCTTGATAGGAGTAAAAATAGAATCAATTGCTATCGTACCTATTGGTGCATTTGGGTTCTTATTTTCTTCGGCAGGAACGTAACCTCTACCCTTTTCAATCGTTAATTCAATGTTTAGGCGTACTGTAGGTTCTAAATTACACAAGACAAGTTCAGGATTTAAAACCTGAAAGCCTGAAATATGCTTTTGCATATCTCCCGCGGTGAATTGCTCGCCACCAGTGAAACTAATATTAATAACTTCGCTATCAACTTCATCAATCTGACGTCTAAAACGCACTTGCTTAAAGTTAAGAATTACCTCAGTAACATCTTCAACCACGCCTTCTATGGTAGAAAACTCGTGGTCAACACCTTCTATGCGTATTGATGTAATCGCAAAACCTTCTAGTGATGAAAGTAAAACTCTTCTTAGGGCATTACCTATAGTTAAACCATATCCTGGTTCTAAAGGTCTGAATTCAAACTTACCATCAAAATCCGTAGAATCGATCATGATTACTTTATCCGGCTTTTGGAAATTTAATATTGCCATGAGATTATTTTATTATTTATTATTTGGAGTACAATTCGACTATTAACTGTTCCTTTATATTTTCGGGAATTTGCAGTCTTTGCGGTACAGTTACAAATGTGCCAGATAGTGTAGCTTTGTTAAAAGTAAGGAAATCATAAACCTTATCAGAAGCTGCTAAAGCGCTTTCAATGGTTTGTAAAGATTTAGACTTTTCACGCACGCTTACAACATCACCAGGTTGCAATTGATAAGAAGGAATATTAACGATAGAACCGTTAACGGTTATATGTCTATGTGAGACCAACTGTCTTGCACCACTACGACTGTTTGCAATACCCATGCGGTAAACAACATTGTCTAATCGTGACTCACATAGTTGCAGCAACACTTCACCAGTAATACCTGTACTTCTCGTTGCCTTTTCAAACATAAGCCTAAATTGACGCTCTAAAATACCGTAGGTATATTTTGCTTTTTGTTTTTCTTTGAGCTGAACAGCATATTCAGACTCTTTTCCACGGCGACGTGCGTTACCGTGCATTCCTGGAGGGTAATTTTTCTTCTCCAGTGCTTTACTAGGGCCAAAAATTGCCTCTCTAAATCTCCTTGCTATTTTTGCCTTAGGACCTCTATATCTTGCCATATTACAAAATTTATTGAGCGGTGTGTTGTGAATTCAGGTCTATATCCTTCGACAACCTTGTAACCCCTCGTTATTAAAAATTAATTAAACTCTTCTTCTTTTAGGTGGACGACAACCATTGTGTGGAAGTGGTGTAACATCAACAATCTCGGTCACTTCGATACCTGCATTGTGGATACTACGTATTGCGCTTTCACGCCCATTACCTGGACCTTTAACAAAAACCTTTACTTTACGCAAACCTGCTTCATGAGCGACTTTCGTAGCATCCTCAGCAGCTAACTGTGCTGCGTATGGTGTATTCTTTTTAGAACCACGAAAACCCATTTTACCTGCCGAAGACCATGAAATCACTTCACCCTTCTTGTTTGTTAAAGACACAAGGATATTGTTAAACGAAGATGAGATGTGAGCCTCACCAACAGATTCTACAATGACCTTACGCTTTTTTACTACTGTTTTAGACTTTGCCATATCAGTTACTTATTATTTAGTTGCCTTCTTTTTGTTTGCAACAGTCTTACGCTTACCTTTTCTTGTACGCGAGTTGTTTTTTGTACGTTGACCTCTTAATGGTAAACCAGCACGGTGACGTATACCGCGGTAGCAACCTATATCCATAAGTCGCTTAATGTTAATTTGAGTCTCAGAACGCAACTCACCTTCAATGGTAAAATCACCGATTGCTGCTCTTATCGCACCAATCTCGTCGTCGTTCCACTCATTAACCTTTTTGTCAAGACCTACACCTGTATCGATAAGAATCTTTTTTGAACGACTGCGACCTATACCATAGATATATGTTAATGCAATCTCTCCTCGTTTGTTCTTAGGTATATCTACCCCTGCAATTCTAGCCATAGCTTAACCTTGTCTTTGTTTAAATTTAGGATTCTTTTTGTTGATCACATAAAGGCGACCCTTACGTCTTACGATTTTGCAATCTGCACTTCTCTTTTTTACTGATGTTCTAACTTTCATAATTAGTATCTATAGGTTATCCTTGCTTTTGATAAATCGTAAGGACTCATTTCTAATTTAACTTTATCTCCTGGTAATAATTTAATGTAATGCATGCGCATTTTTCCTGATATATGAGCTGTTACGACATGACCATTCTCTAATTCAACACGGAACATGGCGTTTGACAAAGCTTCTATAATAGAACCATCTTGTTCAATTGCTGATTGTTTTGCCATTATGCGACCGCCTTTCTATTTTTACCTGTCTTTATCAATCCATCATAATGACGGTTTAATAAATAACTGTTTATTTGTTGCATGGTATCAATAGCAACACCTACCATAATAAGTAACGATGTTCCTCCGAAAAATAAGGCCCAAGATTGCGTAACCCCTAATATGCTTACAAAAGCAGGCACGATTGCAATAAGCGCAAGGAAAATAGAACCTGGCAACGTAATTTGTGACATGATCTTGTCTAAATACTCAGCAGTCTCCGTTCCTGGCCTCACACCCGGTATAAAACCATTGCTACGCTTTAAGTCATCGGCCATCTTATTTGTCGGCACCGTTATGGCAGTGTAAAAATAGGTGAAAACGATTATTAGAAGCGCAAAAACAAGGTTGTACCAAAAGCCAAACATATCCTGAAACGCATTTGCAATAGACTTAGCCCAACCAGCTTCTAATTGACCAAAAGCCTGAGGTACGAACATAATTGCTTGTGCAAAAATGATAGGCATCACACCAGAGGCATTCAGTTTTAAAGGCAAAAACTGTCTATTACCTGTCAAACTTTTTTGATAATCACCAGTTGTCGTGCGTCGCGCATATTGAACTGGTATTTGACGAACTGCCATAACGAGCATTATGGAAGCAAGAATAACTACAAACCATAAAATGATTTCTAATAACACAACAAAAACACTTCCCGCACCTTCCATACGTGTGATAAATTCTTGTACAAAAGCCTGAGGCAATGTAGCAATAATACCCACCATTATAAGAAGTGATATACCGTTACCGATTCCTTTATCAGTTATCTTTTCACCTAACCACATCGCAAACACGGTTCCAGTTAAAAGTATAAATGTATTCACTATAAGAAACATCGTTTGGTCTTGCCAGATATAAGCTTCAGCGGGAACACCCAAAGAACCCAAACTCAATAAATAGCTAGGCGCTTGAACTAAGCAAATCCCGATCGTTAACCATCTTGTTATCTGATTAATTTTACGTCGACCAGATTCACCTTCTTTCTGAAGTTTCTGTAAATAAGGAACTGCAATACCCATTAATTGAACCACAATACTAGCAGAAATATATGGCATAATACCCAGTGCAAATACAGACGCTTTCGCGAAAGCGCCACCAGTAAAAGCATTAAGGATGGAACCTATACCGCCACCTTCAAAATTTTGAGAGAATGCAGCGAGCGCCGTACTGTCAATACCTGGAATGGTAACTTGTGCACCAAAACGAAAAACAAGAAGCAAACTGAACGTCATTAAAATACGGTCCCGAAGCTCTTGAATTTTCCAAATATTTCGTAAAGTTTCTACTAATTTCATGAATGATGATTAAACAGTTTCGGTTTTACCACCTGCCGCTTCAATAGCAGACTTTGCTGTAGCTGTGAACTTATGTGCGTTTACCGTTAGCTTAGCTTTAAGTACACCACGCCCTAAGATCTTTACCAACGAATTTTTTGAGACCAAACGTTGCTCGATGAGGTTGTCTATGGTAATGGTATCAGAAAATCTACCAGCGTCAACATATTCTTGAAGAACATCTAGATTAACGCCCGTGTAATCCTTGCGATTAACATTTGTAAAACCAAATTTAGGAACACGACGCTGTAAAGGCATTTGACCACCTTCAAAACCTACCTTTTTAGAGTACCCTGAACGAGATTTTGCCCCTTTGTGTCCACGAGTAGCAGTACCACCTTTTCCAGATCCCTGACCTCTACCGATAATTTTGGCAGCATTTTTTACCGAACCTTCTGCAGGTTTTAAGTTATTTAAACTCATTATCTATATTTTTAAGCTTCTTGTACAGAAACTAGGTGTTGAACTTTTGCAATCATTCCTCTTATAACAAGAGTGTCGTCATGCTCTACTACTTGATTCATTTTGTGCAAACCTAAAGAAACGAGTGTTCTCTTTTGTCTTTGGGTTCTGTTTATTGCACTTTTTACTTTTTTAACATGAAGCTTGGCCATGATTTGTTTTTTATCCGTTAAAAACTTTGTCTATTGAAAGACCTCTTTGTTTTGCTATCGTAGAAGCGCTGCGTAATCTTAAAAGAGCATCAAACGTAGCTTTAACAACGTTATGTGGATTTGATGAACCTTGATTTTTTGAAAGTACATCATGCACACCTACTGCTTCTAGAACTGCACGTATGGCACCACCAGCAATTACACCGGTACCTGTGGCAGCAGGAAACAACAGAATTTTTGCTCCACCGTACTTGCCTTTTTGTTCATGCGGGATCGTACCTTTTTGAATAGGGATGCGTACTAAATTTTTCTTAGCATCTTCTACTGCTTTAGAAATTGCTTCTGAAACATCTTTAGACTTTCCTAAACCATGTCCTACTACACCTGCCTCGTCACCTACAACCACTATCGCAGAAAAGCCAAATGCACGTCCACCTTTAGTAACTTTAGTAACACGTTGAACACCTACAAGGCGATCCTTTAGCTCAAGGCCTCCTGGCTTTACAATCTCTACGTTTTTATAATTTTGATACATCTTAATGTTCTATTTAAAAATTAAGGCCAGCCTCTCTAGCTCCTTCGGCAAGAGATAGTACGCGACCATGATATAAATAACCACCTCTATCAAAAGAAACGGCTTCTACTCCAGCTGCTAATGCTTTTGCTGCAACAGCTTTTCCTACTTCTTTAGCAGCTTCTAACTTAGGACCTGTAAGTTTCAAATCCTTTGAAGAAGCAGAGGCTATTGTAACACCATCAACATCATTGATGACCTGCGCATAAATCTCTTTGTTACTTCTATACACTGAAAGACGTGGGCGACTAGCAGTACCAGAAACAGTCTTTCTAATTCTACTGCGAATTTTTTGTCTTCTTATTGACTTTGAAAATGCCATAACTTTATTTTTATGCTGACTTACCAGCTTTTCTTCTTAACAATTCGCCAACAAACTTAACACCTTTACCTTTGTACGGCTCTGGCGGACGGAAACCTCTAATTTTTGCCGCTACTTGACCAACAAGTTGTTTATCAAAACTGGTTAATTTGATGATAGGGTTTTTACCTTTTTCTGATATGGTCTCAACAACAACCTCACTTGCGATATTTAAAACAATGTTGTGAGAGAAACCCAACGAAAGATCTAAAACATTACCTTGATTAGAGGCTCGGTAACCTACACCTACTAACTCTAAACTCTTAGTCCAACCGTCAGTCACACCTACAATCATGTTTTGTAACAACGAACGGTATAGTCCATGCTTCGCGCGGTGATCTTTAGAATCACTTGGGCGAGTCACAGTAATAACATTACCATCCATCTCAAAAGTAACGTCGGCATAGTCTTGACTTAACTTACCAAGTTTCCCTTCTACGTGAATTTGCGTCTCTTCTATCTTTACGGTAACTCCTGCTGGAACTACTACTGGATTTTTTCCTATTCTAGACATATCTATATATTAATAAACGTAACAAAGGACCTCACCGCCTACATTTTCTCTTCTCGCCTGTTTGTCGGTCATAACACCCATAGAAGTAGAAATGATAGCAATACCAAGGCCGTTAAGAATTCTAGGAAGCTCTTTAGAACTACTGTACTTTCTAAGACCAGGCTTAGACAAGCGTTGGATATCCTTTATTACTGATTCCTTAGTTTCACGATCATATTTAAGGGCTATTTTAATGACATCCTGAGTGTCTCGTTCCTCAAACTTATAACTTAGGATATACCCTTGATCAAAAAGAATTTTGGTAATTTCCTTTTTAAGGTTGGAAGCTGGGATGTCAACTACACGGTGGTTAGCCCGCACAGCATTGCGAAGCCTCGTTAAATAATCTGCTATTGGATCTGTATTCATAATAATCTTTTTAAGCTGTTACCAGCTAGCTTTTTTAACTCCTGGAATTAAACCATTATTTGCCATTTCTCTAAAAAGAACACGGGAAATACCAAATTGTCTCATATAACCTCTAGGTCTTCCGGTTAACTTACAACGATTGTGCAATCTCACAGGAGATGAATTTTTTGGAAGTTTTTGCAAACCAACATTATCACCTGCTTCTTTTAAAGCTTTGCGTTTTGCAGCATATTTTGCTACTAGTGCCTCACGTTTGCGCTCACGCGCTTTCATTGATTCTTTTGCCATCGTTTTAGTCCTTTTTGAAAGGCAAACCAAGTTCACCTAATAGAGATTTTGCTTCTTTGTCTGTTTCTGCGTTAGTCACAAACGTTATGTCCATACCCGAAATCTTGTTCACTCGATCAATATTGATCTCAGGAAATATAATTTGTTCTTGGATTCCTAGGTTATAATTACCTCTTCCATCAAAACCAGTAGCTTTAATGCCCTGAAAATCGCGTACTCTAGGAAGCGCAACAGTAACAAGACGATCCAAAAATTCATACATACGGTCGCCTCGTAAAGTTACTTTAGCACCAATAGGCATTCCTTTTCTTAATTTAAAAGATGCAACGTCTTTTTTTGATAAAGTAGAAACAGCTTTTTGTCCGGTAATCATTGTTAATTCATCTACAGCGTAGTCCACTAACTTTTTGTCAGCAACAGCAGCACCTACTCCACGGCTTAGAACAATCTTCTGCAACTTTGGTATTTGCATAACATTCTTGTAACCGAATTCTTCAGTAAGTGATTGTGTAATTCTATCGCGATACTCCGCTTTTAATCTTGGTATATATGACATGATTATATGGCTTTGTTTGTGGTTTTAGCAAAACGAATCTTTTTACCATCCTCCATGCGGTAACCTACACGTGTAGTTTTACCATTGGCATCGATTAAGGAGAGATTAGAAACTTGTAACGCAGCTTCTTTTTCCTTGATACCACCCTGCGGGTTTGCAGCACTAGGCTTTTGGTGTTTTGAAACCATGTTCACGTTTTCAACGATTGCCTTATTCTTGTCTTTAAGTATGCGTACAATCTTACCTTCAGCACCCTTGTGTTCTCCTGTGATAACTCTTACCTTATCCCCTGTTTTAAACTTTATCTTTATCATCACTTAAAAATTACAGCACCTCTGGTGCAAGTGAAACTATCTTCATGAATTGCTTGTCACGCAACTCTCTAGCAACTGGTCCAAAAACTCGAGTGCCTTTCATTTCAGAATTAGCATTCAATAACACGCATGCATTGTCATCAAAACGAATATAAGATCCATCAGGACGTCTTACTTCCTTTTTTGTACGAACAACAACAGCAGTAGAAACTGAACCTTTCTTTACGTTACCGTTAGCGGTAGCCTCTTTAATAGAAACTACAATCTTATCTCCTACAGAAGCGTATCTGCGCTTTGTACCACCCAATACGCGTATACAAAGTACCTCTTTAGCACCAGTATTGTCTGCGACCTTTAATCTCGATTCCTGCTGTACCATTATTTAGCTCTCTCTAAAATTTCAACTAATCTCCAATTCTTTGTTTTACTCAAAGGGCGTGTCTCCATAATGCGAACAGTATCACCCTCGCGACACTCATTCTTTTCATCATGAGCAACATATTTTTTCGTCTTTAGTACGAACTTACCATACATAGGGTGTTTTTGTCTCTTTACTTCAGTAACAACAATGCTTTTATCCATTTTGTTACTTTTAACAACACCTATACGTTCTTTTCTTAGATTTCTTGATTCCATATCCCGATCGTACTATTGATTATTTATTGCTGTTTTTAATCTTGCGACTGTTCTTCTCAGAGTACGCAACATCGACGTGTTTTCAACAGGAGATACTACATGGGTACGTTTTGTTGTCGCCAATGTATTTTGTGCCTCGAGTAATTTATCCTTTAATTCTTCTAAAGAATAATTTTTAACTTCTGATTGTTTCATAACTTACTATAGTTCTTGGTAATCGCGAGCGACTACAAGTTTGGTTTTAACTGGTAGCTTCTGTGCAGCTAACCTAAGAGCTTCTTTGGCAACCTCAAAAGGAACACCAGAAATTTCAAACATGATTCTTCCAGGCTTCACGATAGCTACCCAATACTCAACGGCACCCTTACCTTTACCCATACGTACCTCTAGAGGCTTCTTTGTAATAGGTTTATCTGGGAAAATTTTAATCCATAAAGAACCTTCACGTTTCATAAAACGGGTTGCAGCAATACGCGCAGCCTCAATTTGACGGGATGTAATAAATTCAGAATCTAATGACTTAATACCAAAGGTACCATAAGCTAACTGATTACCACGTTCAGAATTGCCTTTCATACGGCCTTTCTGCTGCTTTCTAAACTTTGTCTTTCTAGGTTGTAACATAACTAGCTATTATTTTCTTCTTCTTCTATTGCCTCCTCTTGAGTCAACAGCTTCTTTACCTGGTTGCTTTTTGGTCATACCGGCTAGTGGAGAAAGATCACGCTTTCCATACACTTCACCTTTCATTATCCACACTTTAATACCTAAACGACCGTACGTAGTGTGCGCTTCGGCTAAAGCATAGTCAATATCAGCACGGAATGTAGATAGTGGAATTCGACCTTCTTTATAAGACTCACTACGTGCCATTTCAGCTCCATTTACACGTCCTGAAATTTGTACTTTAATACCTTCAGCATTCATGCGAATTGCAGCAGCGATAGCCATTTTAATTGCACGTCTGTAGGATATACGATTCTCTATTTGGCGACAGATACTTGAAGCTACTAGAAATGCATCAATCTCTGGTCTTTTAATCTCATGAATATTGATTTGAACATCCTTAGAGGTAATTTTCTTTAGCTCTTCCTTCAATCTATCAACATCCTGACCACCTTTACCAATTATAATACCTGGGCGAGCCGTGGTAATTGTAATCGTAACAAGTTTAAGTGTACGCTCTATGATAATACGAGACACACTAGCCTTTGCAAGACGGGCGTGTACATATTTTCTGATTTTGTCATCCTCAGCAAGACGATCACCGTAATCATTTCCACCATACCAGTTAGATTCCCAACCTCTGATGATTCCTAAACGATTTCCTATTGGATTAGTTTTTTGTCCCATTATGCTTCTTTTACGGCTGATTTATTAATTTGACCTAACACAAGTGTCACATGATTCGATCTTTTTCTAATACGGTGTGCTCTACCTTGTGGCGCTGGACGCAATCTTTTTAACATCGTACCACCATCCACTCGTATTTCTTTAATGAATAAGCCTGCATCCGACACATCAGCATCTTCATTTTTTGCTTGCCAATTTGCAACAGCAGAAATAACAAGTTTATCTAATCTACTGGCCGCAGCAACCGATGAAAACTTTAAAATATTTAAAGCGTCTTCAACCTTTTTACCGCGAATAATATCTGCAGCTAAGCGCATTTTACGAGGAGAAGTTGGACAATTATTTAACTTAGCAAACGCTTGTGTACTTCTTTCTTCCTTAAGCCTATCGGCCATTTGTTTTTTACGAACTCCCATAGCTTATCTTTTACCTTTTGCTTTGTTAGCACCATGTCCTCTAAAAGAACGAGTTGGTGAGAATTCACCCAATTTATGACCTACCATATTCTCAGTTACATACACAGGTATAAACTGTTTACCATTATGAACTGCAATTGTTTGACCTACAAAATCAGGGGTAATCATCGAAGCACGAGACCACGTTTTAATCACCGTCTTTTTACCAGACTCAAGGTTATGAGCGACCTTAGACTCCAATTTCTGAAGTACGAAAGGACCTTTTTTTAATGAACGTGCCATATCTATTTCTTTCTACGTTCTAAAATATATTGAGAACTACTTTTATTGTTATCACGAGTACGGTATCCTTTTGCAGGTACACCATTTCTAGAACGTGGGTGTCCACCTGAAGAGCGACCTTCACCACCACCCATTGGGTGATCGACAGGGTTCATCGCAACTGGTCTTGTGCGTGGTCTTCTTCCTAACCAACGGCTACGACCTGCTTTACCACTTACTATTAATTGATGGTCACTATTAGAAACTGCACCAACGGTTGCATAACACTCTAGTAATACTAAACGTATCTCACCAGATGGCATTTTAACCGTTGCATACTTACCATCACGAGCCATTAGTTGCGCAAACGATCCAGCACTGCGAGCAATTACCGCTCCTTGTCCGGGACGTAATTCTATACAGCTAATGATACTACCCAAAGGAATAGCACTTAGCTTCATCGTGTTTCCAACCTCTGGAGCTACTGCAGGTCCTGATACGATATTTTGACCTACTTGCAAGCCATTCTGAGCAACGACATAGCGCTTCTCACCATCCTGATAATGAACCAATGCGATAAACGCTGTTCTGTTTGGATCATACTCGATAGTAGCTACTGTCGCAGGTACACCGTGCTTATCTCTTTTAAAATCTACAAGACGGTAACGCTTTTTATGGCCACCACCTATGTATCGCATGGTCATGCGACCTTTTGCATTACGACCACCAGAACGTTTATTCGGAACAAGAAGGCTCTTTTCCGGCTTATCAGTTGTGATAGCATCATAGCCATTCACAACTCTAAATCGCTGTCCTGGGGTTACTGGTTTTAATTTTCTAACTGACATGAGTCTTTATTATAAATTACTGTAAAGGTCAATGGTCTCCCCATCCTTAAGTTGTACAAATGCCTTTTTAATAGCACTGGTTTTACCAACTTGCAACCCAGATTTTGTGTTTTTTGCTTTGCGCACGATTCTCGTGTTCATTGTTAAAACCTTTTCAACTGTAACGTTGTAAGTAGCTTCAACAGCTTGCTTTATTTGAATTTTGTTAGCCTTAGGATCCACCTGAAAACCAAAACGATTCAATAGTTCACTACCCGAGGTAGCTTTCTCTGTGATAATCGGTTTTATTAAAATGCTCATACCTATTTGCTTAACGTTTCTTGAATTTCTTCTAGCGAACTCTCCAATACAACAACATTATTAGCATGTAGTATTTTGTAGGTGTTTAATTCTGAGGCAGTTATCACTTCAGACCCTGAAAAATTTCGCGAGGACAAATATACATTATTATTCGACCCACCCAACACAAACAACGATTTTTTATCATTAAGACCTAACGAGATTAAAACCTCAATAAAACTTTTTGTCTTTGGAGTGTCAAAACTGAAATCTTCTAACACATGTAAGGCACCCTGAGCCATTTTTTGGCTTAATGCACTACGACGCGCTAGTCGCTTTTGTCCTTTATTTAATTTGAACGAGTAATCTCTAGGTTGTGGACCAAACATGCGACCACCACCTTTAAAAACGCCAGACTTTATAGATCCCGCACGAGCAGTACCTGTACCCTTTTGTTTTTTAATTTTACGCGTACTTCCTGAAATCTCGGCACGTTGCTTAGACTTGTGTGTACCTTGACGCTGATTAGCCAGGTATTGTTTTACATCTAAGTAGATCGCGTGATCATTTGGCTCTATACCAAAAACACTATCAGCTAAATCTACCTGACGACCGGTTTCTTTTCCTTGAACATCTAAAACTGCTACTTTCATTATTTCTGAAGTATTACGTAAGAATTTTTATGACCAGGTACACATCCTTTAACAACAAGAAGGTTTTTCTCTGGTATCACTTTTAGAATTCTTAAATTTTCAACTTTTACTTTTGTATTTCCCATTTGACCCGCCATGCGAATCCCCTTAAATACACGAGCAGGATAAGATGCAGCGCCTACCGAACCTGGAGCTCTAAGACGGTTGTGCTGACCGTGTGTGGCCTGACCTACACCGGCAAAACCATGGCGCTTTACAACACCCTGAAATCCTTTACCTTTGGTAGTTCCAGAGACATCTACAAACTCTCCTTCTTTAAACAACGCTACAGTGACTGCGTCACCTAACTTGTGTGTTCCTTCAAAACTTCTAAATTCAACCACTTTTCGTTTCACACCAGTACCTGCTTTTTTAAAGTGCCCTTGAGCAGCTTTTGAAGCATTTTTGTCTGATTTGTCATCGAAACCTAGTTGTATAGCGGTATAACCGTCTACTTCTTCAGTTCTGACTTGGGTAACAACACAAGGCCCCGCTTCTATAATGGTACATGGCAAGTTTTTACCATTCTCATCATAAATGCTGGTCATTCCTATTTTTTTTCCTATTAACCCAGACATATTATTGTTATTAATTATTACTTACTTAGTCTTATCCCTAAAAAAAAAGCGCATGATTAACAATGCACTTCAGTATGTTTACCGTCTTTCCCGCGACCGCATCGACAGGACATGTAAATCGATACTACCGTACCGACTGCTTTTAGGGAGTGCAAAGATATGCTTTTTTATTAAACTCCAACAAAATAATTAAAGTATTTCTAAAAAGATGTGTAAACGATTGTTGATTTTTAATTCTTTTATCTGCGATAAGCAACTTAGCAACGCAAAAAACCTCACCCCCGCCCGCTCCAACAGCGAGGGAGTTTGCGTTATCGTTCTTAAAACCTAAAAAATCAAAAAATCACAGCTCTTAATACAAACGACCCAAAAACTCAAAGCTCTTAATACTTTGTACTTGATACTTAATACTAACGAGCCAAAAACTCACAACTCCTAATACTTAATACTTAATACTTAATACTAACGACTCAAAAACTCCCACTCTTAAT
>DAIRDE010000032.1:0-31472 GCA_036796335.1 Nonlabens sp. | reverse complement strand
CAATAGAAAAATTAAAATCAACTTGGCCTGTTGCACTTATAAGTTGAATTCAGCAACAATAGAAGATACATTTCCTAAAAATTAATTGCTTTACTATACACCATTTATAATTTTTTAAAAAGTCTTTGGCTACTCGTCAAGGGCTTTATTTGTGGTATAAACCTTAACAAAAAATTTGTTTAACAAACACCCACTAAACGTTCAACGCATTGTATCTTTACCCTTAAATTGAGTACTATGGCAACTGCAAGTAAAAAAACCACTACTAAAAGCACCAAAGCAACTGCTGCCAAGGTTGTAGAAAAAAAGGAAATAACACGCAACGATATCATTACCGCATACATGGATGATGTGCTAGAACACGAGCACACACCTAAATCGGTGTACAAATTTGCAAAGCAGCACGACATGACCGAGCAAGATTTTTACAAGCATTTTGGCAGTTTTGATAGTTTACGCGCTGCTATATGGGACAGCTTTTTTACCATGACCATGGATGTCTCGCACAAAAACGAAGACTACCACAGCTTCTCTAACCGTGAGAAAATGCTCACTTTTTTCTATACCTTCTTCGAACTGCTTACCCTAAATCGCAGTTATGTGCTGTATGCGCTGCACGAAAACAAAAACAACATGGCGCAAATGTCGCAGCTTAAAGGCTTGCGCAAACACATAAAGCAATTTGCAGCCGACCTCATACAGGCCCGCAACGAGAGCAAAACAAACATACTCCTAGAACGATCTGAAAGCATTTACAGCGAGGGCGCATGGATACAGACCTTGTTCTTAATACGTTTCTGGATGGATGACGACAGTGCTGGATTTGAGAAAACAGATATGGCCATCGAAAAGTCGGTAAACACCATTTTTGACGTTTTCGACAACACGCCACTGGATGCTATTTTTGATTTTGGTAAGTTTTTGTGGAAAGAGAGAAGGTCTTAGCAAAAATAAAATCATAAGTAAAGCTACAGATAAAATGCACTGAAACATTCTAGCCATCGTCTAAATCTTTACCGTCAGCACTAGTAATTTTTGTTTCATTTTAAGAATTCTAGCACATAAAGAGAGTAAAGTTTTCGTTTCATAAAGATCATAAATTTTTGTTTTTCAAATACAAAGACAAAATTCTTAAAGTGTCCATGTTAGAAAGAGCTTAATTTATTTTTTAAACGCTTTCGCGAAAGCGAGATCATAACAAACCAGGCGCATAAAAACACATATGCTGAATGCATCATTCGGCATTCCGGATTAAAATTATGAAAACAATAGACAAAATTCCCACAAGCAAAATAGGTCGTACCACCGAGCTTGTAAAAACGGGTGCTAAAATTGGGGCTAACTACATAAAATATTATTCTAAAAAGGCAGTAAACCCGTCCATGGACCGCTCGTCCCTAGATGAAGACAATGCAACCGATATTTATGACGGGCTTAAAAACCTGAAAGGAAGTGCATTAAAAGTCGCCCAAATGCTTTCTATGGATAAAAGCCTGTTGCCAGGAGCCTATGTAGAAAAATTTAGCCTCGCACAATTTAGCGTGCCACCACTGTCTGCACCGCTCGTGCGTAAAACTTTTAAAAGTTATCAAGGCGCCTTTCCCGAAGAAATTTATGACAGCTTTTCAAAAGACTCTATAAACGCAGCGAGTATAGGACAGGTACACCGCGCTACTAAAGACGGTAAGCAACTCGCGGTAAAAATTCAATATCCCGGTGTTGCAGCTTCTATAAGCAGCGACCTGGCCATGGTAAAACCGATAGCCACTAAAATGTTTAACCTAAAAGGCGACGACGCACAGCGTTACTTTGCCGAGGTTGAAGGGAAACTGCTAGAAGAGACAGACTACACACTCGAGGTACAACAAAGCCTTGAAATGACCACTGCCTGCGACCATATACCGAACATGTTGTTTCCTACTTATTACCCAGAAATGTCTAGTAATCGCATTATTACCATGGACTGGATGACGGGACAACACCTAAGTGAGTTTGCAAAAACCGATTTTAACGCAGCCACAGGAAACAAACTAGGGCAAACGCTTTGGGACTTTTACATGTTCCAAATGCACGGTATTAAAAAAGTGCATGCCGACCCGCACCCGGGCAATTTTTTAGTATCTCCAGACGAGAAACTTATAGCCATAGATTTTGGCTGTATTAAGGAAATTCCCGAAATGTTTTATCAGCCGTACTTTGAGCTTGCTGTTCCTGCGAGTATTAATAATCCAGAGATTTTTAAAGCAAAACTTTTTGAACTAGAAATTTTGCGTAAAGACGACAGCGAGCGCGAGATCAAATATTTTAGTGCGCTGTTTCATGAAATGCTAAGCTTGTTTACAAAACCATTTCAGCAGGAAACCTTTGACTTTGCAGATGCTGCTTTCTGGGATGAGATATCCTCGTTAAGCGAAAAATACAGCAACGATAAAGAATTGCGCAAAATGAATGGCAATCGTGGCAGCAAACACTTTTTATACATCAATCGCACGTTTTTTGGACTTTACAACCTGCTTCATGACCTAAAAGCAACGGTAAAAACACGCAAGTATGTGGAATATTTAGAGGCAAAAGGATTTAAAAACCACCCTGCGTTGTAAAACCCTATGGAGTTTTATTTAATCGATACCGCCTCTAAAAGCTTTTTTGTGTAGGCGCTTTCGGGGTTTTTAAAAAGAGCATCGGCTTCATTTTGTTCTTCTATTTTACCTTTATGCATCACCAGTACACGGTCGCAAAAATATTTGACAACGGCCAAATCGTGTGATATGAACAGGTAAGAAAATCCAAAATCTGCTTTAAAGTCATTGAGTAAATTAAGTATTTGCGCTTGTACCGAAATATCCAGTGCGCTTACCGACTCATCACACACAATAAGTTTAGGCTCTAGCGCCACAGCTCTCGCGATGCCCACGCGTTGCCGCTGCCCTCCACTAAACTCATGCGGATACCTGTTGTAGTGATCGCGAGAAAGTCCTACACGTTCTAGCAGTTGCATTACACGCTCTTTGCGGTTTGCGCTATTACTTCCTATTCCATGCCATTGCATGGGCTCTATAATTGCCTGCCCTACAGTAAGCCGTGGATTTAAAGAAGCAAATGGGTCCTGAAAAATAATTTGCAAATCCTTGCGCAAAGCCCGCATGGTGCTACCTTTTATCGCGGTAAGATCGCTACCATTATATAAAATGCGGCCACTTGTTGTTTTTTTAAGTCCTAAAATAAGACTACCCAACGTACTTTTACCACAGCCACTCTCACCGACCAGCCCCAGGCTCTCGCCAGCATATAGTTTAAAACTAACATCGTCCACCGCAGTGAAAACCTTTCTAGACTCAAAAAAGCCGGTTTTCACCGCGTACTCTTTTACAACATTCATTAATTCTAAAACAGGTTGTTGCGCGTATATTTTTTTGTGATGGGCAGCGCGATGATTTGCTGTGACCTCTTCACTTGCGATGTTTTGATCTATAAAATCGGCGATGGTCGGTAGTCGTTTAAGCCGTTTAGCAACATCTGGACGTGCTGCAAGTAGGGCTTTTGTATACTGTTCCTTTGGGTTGTTAAAAATTTCTTGCGCGTCGTCATACTCTACAATGCGGCCTTTATACATCACAATCACACGATGTGCTAGGGACTGCACGAGGGATAAATCATGAGAAATAAAAAGAATACTAAGCCCATAAGTCGCTTGTAATTCTTTAAGCAACAACAATATCTCGCGTTGCACGGTAACATCCAGTGCCGTCGTGGGCTCGTCGGCAATAAGAACCGCTGGTTTACAAGCGATAGCCATGGCAATCATTACCCGTTGCATTTGCCCGCCACTTATCTCGTGTGGATATTTGTGATATGTAATTTTTGGTGTTGGTAATTTTACATCTTCAAAAAGAGCAAGCACCCGATGATGTATTTCTTGTGCAGTAAGTGATGTATGCAGTGCAAGAATCTCAGCAACTTGCGATCCACATGTTTTGGTGGGGTTGAGCGAACTCATCGGTTCCTGAAAGATCATGCTTATGACGCTTCCGCGAAAGCGAGACCAGTCACCATCGCGCAGTGCTAATAAATCCTGACCCTGTAGCGATAACTGACCAGCTGTGACGTGTGCAATGCCCGCAGGAAGTAATCCCATGAACGTTTTAGACATGACCGACTTACCGCTGCCACTCTCGCCAACTATTGCTAGAATCTCGCCGGCGTGCAGGGTCAAAGAAACATCGTGCAACACATGCGTCGCAGTTGCACCAGTATTAAAAGACACATTTAAGTCCTTTACCGTTATTAAGGGGTTATCTGGTGACGATGTCTTCATCTAACAATAGAGGTTCTTTGCGCAGTCGCAGTATAATCTGGGCTACTGCAACGACATCGCGCTCGCAATAACGAGCGATGCGCGGTACATCGTTTTCTAAATAATATATATCACGCACTTGCGAACCGTCTATATCATTTTTAGGCGAGGGAATGCCCAGTACGCGGGTGAGTAGTTTTAAACTTGTGAAATGTTTATAATCACCAAATTTCCATAACTCGAGGGTGTCTAAATGCATGACCTCCCACGGTTTTTTACCAAAAAGATCTAGTTTTGAAGGAATCTCCATCTCGTGAATAATAAGTCGTCGTGCGATGTATGGAAAATCAAATTCTTTACCATTGTGCGCACACAAAACATGCCTGTTGCCCGAAAAATGCTCGTTTAAGGCGTCGGAAAAGTTTTGCAGGATGGCCATTTCGGTACCTGTAAAACTGCGCACTCTAAATTCGCGGCTCTTGCGGGTTGCAAAATATCCTATAGAAATGCAAATAATCTTACCAAACTCGGCCCAGATGCCTGCGCGGGTATAAAACTGTGCAGGGGTAAACTCATCCTTGCGCTGGTATTTTGTCTTGTCGGCAAAAAGTTCTTGGTCAACCAAATCTAAACTGTCAAAAGATTCGAACTGCGGCACTGTTTCTATGTCTAGAAAAAGAATATCCTCGAGTTTAACTTGTGACAACATGATGTTAAAAATTTAATTCGTCACCATCGCCGCTCTCGTCGCCATAACCGCCTACCCCGCCTGACCTGTCGGACTGCGGTCTGTATTTACTACAGTCTATTTCTATACTTAGCTCTTCGGGCCTTTTAAATGGATCTTTAGAAATTCCTAATTCTTTTATCGCATACACGCCTTTCATATAGCTACCCCAAATAGGTAATGCCATGGTAGCACCCTGACCATAACGTGTGCCTGCAAAATGCACGGCTCTATCCTCGCCGCCTACCCATACACCAGTGACTAAATTAGGTACCATACCCACAAACCAGCCGTCACTGTTGTTTTGTGTGGTTCCTGTTTTACCAGCGATGTCATTTTCAAAATTATACGGGTAGCCTGTTACAACGCTTTTGTAGTAGTAATCGTTGCGCATGCCCGACCCTCGCAGCCTAGAACCGCTACCGCCTTGGGTCACACCTTCTAAAAGTTTTACAGTCACATAAGCCGTTTCTGGGTTTAGCACATCTTTGGTTTCAGGGATGTGCTGGTACACCACACGACCATTTTTATCTTCTATACTGGTAATAAGAACGGGCTCAATGTAAATACCGCCACTCGCAAATACGCTGTATGCGCCCACCATTTCATAAACACTAACAGCAGGAGTTCCTAGTGCGATAGATGGTACAACCTCAAATTGACTGGTGTCCATGCCCAACCGTTCAGTAAGGTCTACTACCGCTTGTGGCCCAGTTTCATTCATTAATTTTGCACTAATGGTGTTCACTGAATTTGCAAGTGCCTGCATGAGCGTGTACTGCCCCTCGTATTTCCCATCAGAATTTGTGGGTGTCCATGAAGTAGGGATACCAAAACGCCCGCTGGGGATTGTGATTTTGCTAAGGCTGTAAGTTTTGCATGGAGAAAAATGCAGTAAATCGATGGCTGTGGCATACACAAACGGTTTAAACGTAGATCCAGGCTGGCGTTTACCAGTCACGTGGTCATATTGAAAATGCTTTTGGTTAACACCACCTACCCATGCTTTTACATAGCCCGTTTGTGGCTCCACAGACATCATGCCTGTTTGTAAAAACTTCTTGTAATATAAAATAGAATCCCGTGGCGTCATTACTGTGTCCACTTCTTGATCTGGTTTTTTCCAGTCAAACACTACCATATCGGTTTTTACGTCAAAACTTTTTTTGATATCTGCATTTGCAAACCCTTGAGCTGCGAGAATGCGCCATCTTTCTGAACGTCGCATGGAGGTGGAAATAATACTTTCGGTTTGCGCTTTTGTTAAACTGCGAAATGGCGCATTGCGGTTATTCTTATTTTGTTTATCAAATTCTAGTTGCAATTTTGTAAGATGGTCTTTTGCGGCTTTTTCTGCAACCTGTTGCATACGGCTGTCTATAGTGACGTTTACTTTAAGCCCATCGCTGTAAAGGTTAAAAGGTTTTCCTGTAGTAGGGTTTGTATTTTCACTTGCCCACTTTTTTAACCAGCCACGCAGGTGCTCTCTAAAATAGGTTGCAATACCATCGGTATGACTTTCAGGAGTGTAATTTAATTTAACAGGAAGCTGCTGCAGGCTATCCTTTTCGGCTTCGGTGATCATGTTGTTACGCACCATTTGTACAAAAACCTGGTTGCGCCGTTGCAATGCCTTTTCTTTAGAAACCTCGCGTTTTGGGTTGTATTGTCGGGGGTTTTTAAGCATGGCCACAAAAATGGCACTCTCCTCGATGTTCAAGTCTTTGGGCTCTTTATTAAAGTAGATTTTAGCTGCTGATTTTATACCATCTGCATAAAATAGAAAGTCTATCTGGTTAAGATACATGGCAATAATCTCTTGCTTTGTGTACTGTCGTTCTAGTCGCACGGCAATGATCCATTCTTTAAGTTTTTGAAAGACACGTCCTATTTTATTTGTGCTGCGCTCTTTTGTAAAGTAGTTTTTTGCGAGCTGCTGGGTGATTGTACTTGCACCACCGCTGGACCCCAAACTGGTAATTGCGCGTAGGGTTCCTTTTCCATCGATACCGCTGTGCGAGAAAAATCGCTCATCCTCGGTAGCGACTAGGGCATCTACTATATTTTGCGGTAAATCTTTAAATTCAATGGGTGTGCGGTTTTCAGCATAATATTTTCCTAGGACTTTGCTATCGGCCGATATGATTTCGGTCGCAAGTTCAGAGTCTGGATTTTCTAGTCTGGTGTGGTCTGGAAGCTCACCAAACAAACCAAATGACGCTAGTAAAAACAAGGTCGCAATAAGGCCTAAACCCGTAAAAACAATTTTCCAGTATGTACGCACGTGACGTTGCAAGGCAGCTTTAGTAGCTGCATCATTATTTCTTGTTGCCATCTTTATTGTTTTTTTCTAAACTATACCCTATATCGAGCACCCCGCTCAAATAATCCACACCGTTAACCTCGTTATTTTTACGCATTACGTGCCTTAAGGAGAGTTTGTATGTTCCGCTTTCGCGAAAGCGAACACCCTCTACCAGCCACAGTTTGTTTTCATAGACACCTGACGAGGATTTTCCTAAGAAATCACCGCTGGGCGTTGCCATTTTATATTGTAATGTGTCTATAACGACTTTGCCAAAGGGATGTTGCAGCTCACTTACAATCCATAAATTATCAAAGGCATATTCCTGGTTGTTGCGCAGGTTTATAAACATATTGTAGGATTGAATGGTGTCTGGTGCCTTAATGTTAAACGTTATTGCATCTTTTATGGGCCAACCTAGCGATGCAAAGGGAAAATGCTGGGTTTGCACAGTCTTATCGTCGCAAGAACTTAACACTATCAGGGCTGTAATAAGGGCGGCAGTACGGCGCATTTAGGAGTCTTTTTTGGGTGGTCTATTGCGATTGCGATTGTTGCGTCTAGGTTTATTGGACCTCGTTTGTTGGTCTGCTTTTGGGCTTTCGGTTTGTTGGTTTGGTTTGTCTGGTTTGCTAGATTCCTTGCCTTGTGGTGTATTGCTATCGCTGGTGCGCTGTGGCCATTTTTTTTTAGGCGCTCTGGGGTTATCTGGTTTTTTAGTGTCGGTATCGGGCCTGCTGGTGCGTGGCGTTGCGTCTTGCGACCGCTGCTGGGGCTTTGCTGCCAGCGGCGTTTCATTATTAGGACGCTTTTTACGGCGTTTGTTTTTTGACGTTATGGCTGTATCAAATCTGGTTAAACTGTCCTGACCTACGGCATTTTCAAATACTTTTTCTTCTATAAAAATGTGTTTAGAAGAATAAATCTCGAGGCTTGCGACGGGTTCTTTTGCTTTGTTTTTTGCGATAATGTCGTGGACTTGATCGGTTGTAAGGGTATGCCAATTCATCCACTCGCCTTCATAACAAAAAAACATGATGCCTTTAAAGATGTCTATTTTTTGACAAACTGCGGTGCCCTTTTCTGTATAAAGTTTCTGGGTTTGTTTAGGAAATGACTTAAGTGCATCTACATAAGAATCTAGCTCATAGTTTAAGCAGCATTTAAGCTTACCACATTGCCCGGCAAGTTTTTGGGGGTTAAGAGAAAGATTTTGATAACGCGCAGCGCCTGTGGTGACTGTTCTAAAGTCTGTTAACCAGGTAGAACAGCACAGTTCACGACCACAAGAGCCTATGCCACCTAGTCTCGAGGCCTCTTGTCGCAGCCCTATTTGTTTCATCTCTATGCGCGTCTTAAACTCACTTGCATATTCCCTGATAAGCTGACGGAAATCCACGCGCTCCTCGGCTGTGTAATAAAAGATTGCTTTGGAACCGTCTCCCTGAAATTCGATGTCTGATATTTTCATGGCTAGATCAAGCTGTATTGCTATTTGTCTAGCGCGCACTTTCATAGGTTCTTCTCGATCGCGGGCTTCTTGCCACTTATCGATGTCGTTTTGCGAGGCAATGCGGTATATTTTAGGCAAGGAATTGTCGCCATCATAGCGCACATTTTTGCGCTTAAGTTGCACCCGCACAAGCTCGCCAGTAAGTGAAACGATGCCCACATCATGGCCTGATTCGGCTTGGGTAGCGACTACATCGCCTATTTTTAAAGGAAGCTGGTCTGGGTTTGTAAAAAACTCTTTGCGACCATTTTTAAAGCGCACCTCTACCACGTTAAAAGGAAGCTGCCCATCGGGCAAATCCATGTTTGCTAACCAGTCAAAAACGGTTAGTTTATTACAGCCTGAGGTGCCGCAAGTGCCGTGGTTTTTACAACCACCAGGCGTGCCGCCACCAGTACCACAACTATTACAACTCATGTTTTTTAATCTATATATTGAAATCTAACTACTTAACATAGCAGATTGACAGTGTTTTTATCATTGTAAATATAGCCAATTATAAAGAGGAAAATAGTATGGAGCGTGCTAGTAAATATTTACGCCGTTTATTCGTTATGTAAACCAACCATGACAAATGTATTATTGACTAACGACCCGTTTATAAAGTAAGATTTGTAGTGCTATTTTTTTAGACCATCATTGTAGCTTACCACATACAATAGCTTACCATTTAAATTGTATTTTTAATTTTTATTAGGAAACGCCTGCATGAACTTTACAAACAACCGCAATATTATACGCTGGGTAATGATTTTTTTCTCCATGCTGGTGGTATCGCTCATTTTGTGGAATACCTACAATTTTTTTCAAAAACTTAAAGAGGCCGAGCGTCGCAATATGGAGGAATATGCGATCATGGCCAAAGACCTGTCTGACGAGGAATCGGTGATATTTAGTGAATTACACATAGCTGTAGGGAAAAACACAACCACCGTGCCGCTCATATCTGTAAACTACAAGGGCGAGATGACCGCTCGTAATTTACCAGAAGAGGTTATTAACGATACTGTGGCCTTGCGCAAACTTATCACCGTTTACAAAACCCAAAACAAACCGATTGTTACCACCCTGGATGGTAAACCCTTTTTTACGGTCTATTATGGTAATAGTGAAGTGATAGAAAATATAAAGTATTACCCGCTGGCACTGGCACTTATAATGCTGTTATTTGGTGCGGTTATTTGGTTTTTTTACCGTTCTACTAAAGTGGGCGAACAAAACAAATTATGGGCGGGAATGGCCAAAGAAAGTGCCCACCAGATAGGCACACCACTCTCGTCACTTATAGGCTGGACAACCATTCTCAAAGAAACAAACATAGACCCAAGCTACATTACCGAAATTGAAAAAGACATCACCCGTCTAGGAATCATTACCGATAGATTTTCTAAAATAGGCTCCATTCCCGAATTAGAAAACCATGACATTATCGCAAAAACACAAGAAGCTGTAGCATACATATCGAGCAGGGTTTCAAAACTCGTTCGTTTTAGCATCGACCTGCCTGACCAGCCCATCATGGTACGGCTTAACGAGTCCTTGTATGCATGGGTTATAGAAAATCTAATTAAAAACGGGATAGACGCCATGCGCGGCAAGGGTGAAATTACCATCTACCTGCTTACCGATGTGCGTAATGTTTACATAAAAATCACAGATACAGGAAAAGGAATCCCAAAATCCCAATGGAATCAAATATTCGAGCCAGGTTTTACCACAAAAAAACGCGGTTGGGGATTGGGATTGTCACTTGCAAAACGCATCATAAGTGATTACCATAAAGGCAAGATTAAAGTATTAGACAGTAAGAAAGATGTAGGCACTACTTTTGAAATTACGATACCTCGAGTACTTTAACCGTTTTTCAAACCATGCTGTGCGATGATTCAAAAGCTAAAAGCCAACAAAACAACCTACAAGCTCCATGCAAAATAATCTTTAACGCAAACTTTAAGCGCTTAAACTTTAAAGTAACGCAATCCTAATGTATTTTTGCTTATTAAAATTTATTCTAAATAAGAATTGGACTTTACAATAGCACATCTTAAACGTGGCGAGAAAGCACTTATTAAGCAATTTAATCAAAACGACATCCCTTTAAAACTGCTCGAGATGGGTTGTTTGCCAGGGAACGAGGTTGAGATGATTCAAAGTGCACCTTTTCAGGATCCTATTTATTTAAACGTTAATGGTACACACCTAGCTATAAGAAGAGAAACTGCCGAAAAAATAATCGTAGAACGCTATGGCTAGAGCAATAAGTGTATCGTTAATAGGAAACCCCAATACAGGTAAAACATCCCTGTTTAACAGACTTACAGGTTTAAATCAAAAAGTAGGTAACTACCCTGGCATTACCGTTGAAAAAAAAGAAGGCCTGTGCAAATTGTCACGCAACCTTAAAGCACATATACTCGATTTACCGGGCACGTACAGCCTCAACACGTCTTCACTAGACGAGAGCGTCGTGGTGGAAACCCTACTAAATCGCAAGTCTAAAGATTTTCCTGATGTGGCCGTGGTGGTTTCAGATATCGAGAATCTAAAACGCAACCTGCTGCTATTTACCCAAATTAAAGACTTAAAAATCCCTACCATACTGGTCATTAACATGGCCGACCGCATGAAACACAGGGGTATTACACTAGACATTCCTACCTTAGATAAGCAATTAAATACAACTGTTGTACTTATAAGCGCTCGCAAAAACCAAGGCATAGAAACGCTTAAAGAGGCCATCGCAAATTATAAGCACTTAAATACCAGCCCGTGTGTAAACGCATCGATTATAGATCCAGACTATTTTAATACCCTTAAAAAAATATACCCCAATCAGGATGTTTACAAATTATGGCTGGTTATTACCCAGGATGTAAACTTCGGTAAACTAGATCGCAATCGCGACCTAGAAGATCTTAAAAAGACCAGCTTTAAGATAAAAACCGAAGACGATCTTAAGCGCATGCAGCACAAAGAAACGGTTGTGCGTTACCAGTTTATCAATGAGTTGCTTAAAAAAGTGCTTACCATAAACACTGCCGAGGCGACAGATTTGCGCGCCAGATTAGACCGTGTGCTTATTCACAAAGTGTGGGGTTATGTTGTGTTCTTTGCCATCTTACTGCTCATTTTTCAGGCAATCTATGACTGGTCCAGTGTTCCTATGGAGTGGATAGATTCCGCTTTCGCGAAAGCGAGCACCTTTACCAGCAACAGTTTACCAGCAGGACCATTAACTGACTTACTATCACAAGGGATTATTCCCGGGCTGGGTGGTATTGTTATTTTTATCCCGCAAATTGCTGTTTTATTTTTATTTATATCGCTGCTCGAAGAAAGTGGTTACATGAGTCGCGTGGTTTTTTTGATGGACCACATCATGAAAAAATTTGGTTTAAGTGGTAAAAGCGTGGTGCCCCTGGTTTCAGGAACGGCCTGTGCGATACCGGCAGTGATGGCGACCCGCAATATTGAGGATTGGAAAGAACGCCTTATCACCATTTTGGTGGTTCCGTTTACTACCTGTTCTGCGCGGTTGCCGGTGTACCTTATCATTATTGCCCTAGTTATTCCCGATGAGCGCGTGCTGGGTGGATTGTTTAACATGCAAGGACTCACGTTGATGCTGTTGTACATGCTTGGTTTTGGCGCTGCTATATTTTCGGCATGGGTACTTTATGCTATCTTGCCCATTCAACGCAAGGCTTTTTTTGTTATAGAAATGCCTGCCTATAAGTTACCTATGTTTAAAAATGTAGGCATTACAGTTGTTGAAAAAACCAAAATCTTTGTTTTTGGGGCTGGTAAAATCATCATGGCGATATCGGTGATATTGTGGGTGTTAGCAAGTTACGGGTTTAGTGAGGAATTTTTTAAAGCCGATAAAATCGTTACAGAAACCTATAAAAATAGCAACCTGACTACCGAGGAATTGAACCAAAAAATAGCCAGTTACAAACTAGAAAATAGTTTTATAGGGTATATAGGAAAAGGTATAGAACCTGCCGTAAGACCATTGGGATATGACTGGAAAATAGGTATTGCCATTGTAAGTTCTTTTGCAGCACGAGAAGTTTTTGTGGGGACGCTAGCAACTATTTACAGTGTAGAAAGTGACGACGGCGAGGAAGAAACCATAAAAAACCGCATGCGTGCCGAGGTAAATCCCATACTAGGCACGCCACTTTTTAACTTTGCTAGCGGTATCTCGTTATTGCTATTTTATGCATTTGCCATGCAATGTATGAGCACGCTTGCAGTGGTAAAGCGAGAAACAAACAGCTGGAAATGGCCCGCAATACAGTTTTCTTTTATGACCGTACTTGCATACTTTTCGGCTTTAGGGGCTTATCAACTACTAAATTAATCAGGATGACGCTTATCTTTCAATACATCATCGTTGCTCTAATTCTTATCGCCGCAGTAGGCTGGTTAGTAAAAACTTATGTGCTGCCTGCGACTAAAAAAAGCGGACATTGTGGCGGTGGTGATTGTGGTTGTAAGTAATTGATTTTACATCCTGCAACAGCAAATTTTTGGTAACCTAAGTTTCAAAAAACAAAATTTTGTGCATTTGATAAACGCCTGAAATGACTACTGAAGAAAACATATTGAAAACGCTTAAATCTAACAAGCGTAAGCAATATGGAGTTACTTATTGAATCTAAACCTGAAAAAGAAAACGTAGACCACTGTATGGCAGATTATGACCTTTTTGAAAAAAATTTCAAAAACCCAAAAAATAGAGGTTGTTACTAAAAATGGTTTGAGCCATATAATGGTCCGAAAATATTAGATGAAGTTCAGTGGGTCTAAAAATCCAAAAGTATACCTTAGACTTTATTACTAAAATTATAGGCAAGAAAAAACCCCGCTTGATACAGCAGGGTTTTTGAGACTAAAAATAAAATATGACTATTGAACGACTCTTACGTTAACAGCGTTCATACCTTTTTTACCTTCTTTTTCTTCATACTCTACAGCGTCACCTTCTCTAACCTCATCGATTAAACCAGTTACGTGCACGAAGCACTCAGCGTTTGTGTCGTCTTCAACTATGAATCCAAATCCTTTTGACTCGTTGAAAAATTTAACAGTTCCGTTTTTCATTGTAATATATTCTAAATAATTAATTAAGGTGTAAAGATAATGCAATGTTAAGGTTAATGTATTTTTTAATTGGTTTAATTTAAAAATATGAGCATTTGCAGGTAGTTCAACGCCCTGAAAAACACTAAAATAGGTAAAAACACGCCATTTTCACCCCGTACAAGCAGCGCACAAGGATGTTAAAATCGTATTAAAAGAGAAAAACGCTGGTGTACACACCCAATTTCTTAAATACAATTATGACTTAAAAATCTTACGTATATTTAAGTAAAAATATCAATGGATACCCTTGGGATAATAAAAAAATGCTCGCTGTAGCCGTTTTAGCAAGAAATATACTAAGCACTATTTGCCTCGATAATTAAAAAGGCAAGGCGCAGGTCGCCATAGGAATAGGCACCGTCCAGTTTTTCAAAAATGGGTTTTAATGCAAGGTTCTTTTTGTAATCACTATAATAAGGTAGCAACAGGTCTAAAAGTTTTGGATCTATTAAATCATGTACCACCACATCCTTGTGTGAGAGGTATCTTTTTCCCAAATGCCCTAAAACGGTGTCTTCTTGTAGCTCTCTTTTAGCAGCAATTTCGGCGACGGTGCTGCCTTCTTGAAACATGCGTGCACTTTCATACACGGTGTCAATATTTTTTTCTCTTCGGGATTTTCTTTTTGCCCTGGTTGGTGCATCGTTAAATACAAAAGAGCCCTTGCGCATCATCGCAAAATCTGAAAGTACGTCTAGGAAAAAATCACCATATTCCTGCAATTTGCGGTCACTTACCCCCGAAATATCGCTAAACTCGCTGCTGGTAAGCGGTATGCGGGTAGCCATATCGGTAAGATTTGCATCACTAAAAATCAAATACGCCGGCATGTTGATGTTTTTTGCAAGTTGCGCACGACTTTTACGCAACGCCTCAAAAAGCGAATGATTCATATCGCTAGGCACCTCTTGTCCAGTAGCTTTACTGCGCTGTTTGGCCAGGTCCTCAGGCTTTGGAATAATAGCCAGCTGCACAGGTGCATTTTTAAAAAGCACATCATGCGCTTGCGGGGTTAATTTTAGGTGGTTTTGCTCGTGAAAGGCGATTTCTAGCAATCCCTGATTAATAAGTTGTATCAAATATTGCTGCCAGCTGGACCAGGCATATTCCCTTCCCGCACCATAGGTTTTTATGGTGTTGAACCCGCTTTCTAAAACAGTAGCATTACTAGCACCGCGCAGTACATCGATAGTTAAATTGAGTGAGGCCTGTTCTTTCATGCGGTACACAGCGCTTAAGGCCATTTGTGCAATAAGCGTCGCATCAAAAAAATCAGGTTTGTTGATACACACGTCGCAGTTACCACAATCGGTTGCTAGATATTCATTAAAATAAGAAAGTAGCATGCGCCGGCGGCAGGTTAACGCCTCGGCAAACTGTTTCATGCGCTCTAGTTTTGCCAGTTGCACATCGCTATTCCCGCTGTTCATGGCAAATTCACGCAGTTGTATCATATCTGCATAACTGTGAAAAAGCAATGCTTGTGATTCCATACCATCGCGACCTGCACGACCTATTTCCTGATAGTAACCTTCTATGTTTTTTGGCATGTTGTAATGCACCACAAATCGCACATTAGACTTGTCGATTCCCATACCGAATGCGATGGTCGCACACACGATTTTTGTTTTGTCTTGTATGAATCTTTCTTGTACGCTTTCGCGAAAGCGGTGTTCTAAACCCGCATGGTACGCCTCACAAGCATATCCCAGCGCACTAAGATTTTCTGCTAGTTTATCGCACGAGGATCTACTCAGGCAGTAGATAATGCCAGACTCGTCGCGGTATTTTTCTAGAAATTTGCGCAGTTGTCCTAGCCGGTTGTTGCCAGGACGCACTTGCAAAGTGATATTGGGACGGTCAAAAGAGGCTACAAACTCCTGTGCCCCAGTAATGACGAGTTGACTCACAATATCGGCCCGGGTAGCACGGTCGGCCGTTGCGGTAAGTGCTAGGACGTGCGCAGCAGGAAAATGAGTTTTGAGCTGCGAGAGCTGTGTATATGCTGGTCTAAAATCGTGACCCCAGGTCGATATACAGTGTGCCTCGTCCACCGCGATTAGCGAAACCCGGATGTTGCGCAGTGGTTCTTGCAGCAAGGGTAAACTTTCAGGCGCTACATATAGTAATTTTAAATTACCTGCCTGGATCGTTTTAAAAAGTTGCGCATGTTGCGATTGGTCTTGCGAGCTGTTGTAAAAACCAGCCGCAATACCATTTGCGCGCAGCGCGTCTACCTGGTCTTTCATAAGTGCGATAAGCGGAGAAATAACAACCGTAAGACCGTCTAATAACAGCGCAGGTAATTGAAAACACATGGATTTACCACCACCGGTAGGCATTACAACCATCAGGTCTTTACCTGCAAGTACTTGATCGATAATGGTTTCTTGGAGCGGTCTAAAACTGTCGTACCCAAAGTACTTTTTAAGAAGCTGTAATTTTGTGTTCATGGTTAAAATTAGTTTGTATGGCGTTTATGATCATTACAAAGTTACTGCATCGTGCTAAAATTTAAATAAGCTATTTATTTTATAAATTGCGATGTGTCTATAAATTGGATGATGAATGGTATTGCTAAATAATAACTTTACCACTCGACATGAGCAAAAAGTGTTACATCTTTGTATGCCTAACAAAGTAACTATACACCTCGCGTGTCTATTACTTATACTTAATCTGTAAAAAATGAAACATTGCATCACCGGTTTTTTGTTTTTGTTTGCTCTTACTGCAAGTGCGCAAGAAAAATTTAACGACTATAAATACCTGCAAGTGGCCTCGCAATATAAATTTCAGTCAGCGCCTAATCAATATGATTTTAATGACCTTGCTATTTTTTTACTGAAAAAAAATGGTTTTACGGTACTTAAAAATGGTGGTGTTTTACCGGCAGACTACAATGTAGGAACTTGTAACGCGCTTACTGTAAATATGGAGGCTAGCGGTATGCTAAAACAAAAACTGGTAGTAGATTTTGTAGACTGTGCTGGTGATGTTGTGTACAGTTATGAGGGAAACTCAAATTTTAAAGATTATCGCAAGGCTTATCACGAGGCATTGAGACGTGCATTAAAACCACTGGAAAATTTTACGCACCAGTATGTTGCAAAAAATGAAATGATAGCCGCTCGTGACCAGTTCATGAAAAACGAACCTGTAGTAACACAAGTAGCTGCTACCTATCAAGAATCTCCAGCAGATACTGACACACCCGAAACCCAAAACATATACTCACATACCTCAACAAATGCTCATTATAAACTTTTAAAAACAAGTAGCGACGCATACACCATATTTAACAACGACCGTGTTGCAGGTGCCATGCGCAAGGCAAGTAATGGCAATTTTATCGTTCAAATAAACAACACAAACGGTATTGGTTATTTTATTGGTGACAACCTGATTGTAGAGTATGAGGTGCAAGGGAATTTAGAAAAACAGGTTTTTGCGCCTACTACAAAAAAGTAACAAATAGTCGCTGGCACGAACAAGAAATATTCAACCAACAGTAAAACAGTCTCTTGATTTATGCGCTGGACCTTAAAACCCAAACCCGATCCTATAAAGCAGCAAGAACTAGCCCAATCGCTAGGTATAGACCCCGTGCTTGCTGGTTTGCTGGTGCAACGTGGTGTGGACACTTTCGCGAAAGCGAAATCTTTTTTCAGGCCTTCTCTTAAAGACTTACATGATCCCTTTTTAATGACTGATATGCAAGCGGCTGTAGAACGCATTACCAAAGCCATTCAAAATGACGAAAACATCCTGGTTTATGGTGATTATGATGTGGATGGTACCACTAGTGTAGCCCTTGTATCTACTTTTTTGTCGAGTTTTTACGATCGTGTAACTACCTATATTCCAGACCGCTATGACGAGGGTTATGGGGTAAGTTATCAGGGAATAGATTATGCCGCAGATAATGATGTGACCCTAATTATTGCACTAGATTGTGGTGTAAAAGCGGTAGAAAAAGTGGCGTATGCTACTGAAAAAGGAGTGGATTTTATTATTTGCGATCACCACCGGCCGGGACCCAAATTACCCGCAGCGATTGCCATTTTAGACCCAAAACGTGCAGATTGCAATTATCCCTATGACGAGTTGTGTGGATGTGGCGTTGGATTTAAGCTGTGCCAGGCGCTGGTACAAACCTTTGCATGGGATTTTGAAATTTTAATACCGTATTTAGATCTCGTTGCTACCGCTATAGGTGCTGATATTGTACCGATTACCGGAGAAAATCGCATCCTAGCCTACCACGGTTTAAACGTGATAAATGAGAGTCCGCGTGTGGGTTTTAAGGCAATAATCGAGCAAATAAACAAAACAAAACTTAGCATAACCGACGTGGTTTTTATCATCGCGCCTCGTATCAATGCTGCGGGACGCATGAAACACGGTTTGCACGCTGTACGATTGCTAACTGAGATTCATCTGGACCAGGCCAAAGAAATTGCCAAAGAAATAGAGCAATACAACGCCGACCGCCGTGAAACAGACAAAGGCATTACCGAAGAAGCGCTGGCGCAAATCATCGCAAATAAAGAAGAAGAACGATTTAGCACCGTGGTTTATCAAGAGCATTGGCATAAAGGCGTGATAGGTATTGTGGCATCTAGACTTACAGAAACCTATTACCGACCGACCCTGGTGTTTACAAAAAGTAATGGCAAACTCGTGGCGAGCGCGCGCAGCATACGTGGGTATGATGTGTACAATGCGTTGGAACAATGCAGCGTGTATATTGAGCAATTTGGCGGGCATATGTATGCCGCAGGACTCACCATTGCTCCAGCAAATTTTGATAAATTTAAAGCCCGATTTGAAGAAGTGGTTTGCGCCACCATAGAAAAAAGGCACTTATCGCCCGAACTCTCCATTGACATGATGCTGCCTCTAGAAGCCATAACGCCTAAATTTTACAGGATTTTGCAACAAATGGCGCCGCACGGTCCTGAAAATATGCGCCCGGTTTTTATGACAGAGAAGGTGGTTGATACGGGTTATGGCAAGTGTGTAGGCACAGACGATGTGCATCTAAAAATGGCAGTGTCCACAAATTCCAAAGCCCGCAAAGGCATAGACGCGATAGGGTTTAATCTAGGAAACAAAAAAGACCTTATCCTAAACAAAAAAACTTTTGATATCGCCTATACCCTAGACTTGAATGAGTGGCAAGGCGTGAAGAGCATACAGTTGATGCTCAAGGATATTAAGGAGTGATTGTCTCATGGCGATCGACTCGTTGACGACCGATGGGTGACTTTTATTATCCTATAACACAAACGGCTAAAAAAACTAAAGCTGATTGCTTTAACAATAGATCTTGTGACGACCGACTTGTTGACGACCGATAATCGACTTTTAATATCCTATATCACTGACTAATTGATATTTGTTTATTTGTGTTACGCACAAAACTTGCAAATTCAAGACTAAAGAAAACTGAGGCTCCTCGCTTCAATGATAAGATGCAAAAACGCGATGGTATCCTTCAAATAGAACCTGTTTACAACGTATAGTGTGGTTTATTACTGAAAACTGCCAATGCAAAAGGTGACTCAAAACGGAACAACACCTATTACCTACTTCCAACTTCCTGCTTCCTACTCAAACCGCTCCAACCGCAACTGTTCCCCATCAAAAACCCCATAGGTATAATGTCCTATCCAATCACCTAGATTTAGGTATGTTGCCTGTTCAGTCAGTTTTAGTTCCATAGGTAAATGCCGGTGTCCAAAGATGAAATAATCTACATGCTGCTCTAGTAACTTACGTTTTGCATATTGCGCAAGCCACTCGTTTTCTGCTCCTAAAAACGTTGCGTCGTCATCACCCGATATCAGTTTGTTTTTAACCGATAAATGTCTTGCAAGCCGCACGCCTATATCTGGATGCAACCACCTAAAACACCATTGAAAAAACGGACTTGTAAACACCTTTTTCATGCGTTTGTAACCCACATCACCCGGACCCTTACCATCGCCGTGACCTATAAAAAAGGTTTTGTCATTAAATACAAAAGTTTTAGGCTCATGAAAAACAGGAATCCCTAACTCCTCTTCAAAATACCCAAACATCCACAAGTCATGATTCCCCACAAAAAAATAAATAGGAATACCGCTATCGGCGATTTCGGCAAGTTTGCCTAGAACGCGCACCTGACCTTTAGGAACCACGGTTTTATATTCAAACCAAAAATCAAATAAATCTCCAAGCAAGAAAATAGCAGCGGCGTCCTTTTTTACCATGTCTAACCATGCGAGAAATTTATGCTCTCGGGGTTTGCTTAATTGCTGTGTGGGCGCACCCAAATGATTGTCGCTAGAAAAGTATATTTTTTTACCTGCGGGAATGTTCATGGTAGCAAAGATACATTGGCTAACCTTATATCGCGCATAAGCGATTAAATACAACCTATAATGCCGTATATTAGAGCGCATGATTAACAAAAGGCTACTCATTAAAAACTTGCTTGCTCATAACGACGAGAATAGCTTTTATGATAAAAAATTCCGCATAGATTTAAGCCATAAAGAAGGTAAAGCCAAGTTTTTAAAACACGTGTGTGCATTAGCAAACAGCAACCCATCCAACAATAGCTATATTGTGATAGGTATAGACGATGCTACAAACGAGATACAGGGCGTAGATTTTTTTGACGATGCAAAACTGCAAAATTTGATTAACGCATACCTAGAAAATGCACCGCTCATTAATTATGAAAACATCGCATTCCCACATTTACCGGCCGATAAGGTGGTGGGTCTTGTCACTATAAGAGCACAAGGTGGCATTACCTCTTTGCGTAAAAACATCTGGAAATATTATGGTGGCGCTGTTTTTCATCGCGATGGAAGTATATCGATGCCTAAAAATTTTGGATTCAAAATTCAAGATATTAACGCACCCATTGTACAAGCCATAGAAAAAGCTGCAAGTAGCAACATTGAACTAACACTAGATCGCGTTATGCAGTTTATGGAACGTAAAAATGACGGGCTAGAATCTTACTACAAGGTGTTTAAAGAACAATTTGTTATATGCTGGTCTGGTCGTGTAAAACGCAAAAAGGACCAGGAATACTATTTTAGAGTGGATATTGAGTTGGTGAATGAACAGGTGCGATTATTTTACAGCGCGCAAGACGAGATCCAGATAAGCTATGACGACGACTGTTTTACCATCCTAGAATTTATACAACTAGGTATAGGCGAGCAGCGCAAATACTATCCTGTAGAACGGCAAATGTTGCGCTTTTTTCCTAATGGCACCTATAAGTTAGAGAACAAAATCATTTTTAATGCACCTGTTTACGACCGCCGCACCCTGCACCATATTTACAACAACAACCTAGCATTACTTAAAAAATTGAACGACAGTTATACCTTTACACCACAAGAATTATTTGAACTACACGCCCTGCCAGAAACCATGCTTATTTGTAAGTTTAACAACATAGGCGAACCCATAGAGAAAATGGTGGCTTTTAAAGAGCAGTTGCGTAAACATAAAGAAGTCTACACGTCTTATAAACATGTGCTGCGCGTCTTGCGTAAAGTAAAATACAACTCATGAGAACCATAGTAATAGGAGACATACACGGTGGCTACAAGGCACTTATGCAGTTATTAGAACGCATACAAGTACAAGATGACGACCTACTTATCTTTCTAGGTGATTATGTAGACGGCTGGTCAGAAAGTTTTGAAGTTGTCGATTTTTTAATTTCGCTTTCGCGAAAGCGAACACAACAACATCTTACTGCACCCATATTTATTAAAGGAAATCACGATGCCCTGGTACTGGATTACCTGGTAAATAACACCAAAGATCCTAACTGGTTACATCATGGCGGCTCGAGCAGCGTTGTTAGTTACAAGGGAAGAAGTTATGACGAGTTGCAAGCACACATTCATTTTTTAGAACACGAGCTTATCAATTATTATGAGCTTAACGGCAATGGTTACTTTCATGCAGGTTTCCAAAATCTAAAAGGTCCAAAATACGAATATTACCCCAATACCGTTTACTGGGACCGCACCCTGTGGGAACTCGCAGTGGCGCTAAATCCTAATTTGCATCCTGACGAAAACCAGTACCCAGACAGGTTAAAATTATACAACGAGATTTTTATAGGACACACTCCTACCACAAGACTTGGGATTTTAGAACCGTTAAACAAGGTAAATGTGTGGAATGTAGACACTGGCGCCGCCTTTTATGGACCATTAAGCGCACTGTGTGTAGAAACTAAACAAGTGTGGCAAAGCGATCCTGTACACACCTTATACCCTAATGAAACAGGTCGCAATTAGTAGTAACAAAAAAAATCTACCACAACGTTGTGTAGTAGATTTTAATCAAAAAATTAAACAGGTGAATTTTAAAACACCCTTAATCCTATGTTAGTGAAACCTAGAATGGCAAGTCGTCGTGGTCCTCGTCTCTTGCATTTGATATAGGCTCATACTCGTCAAAAGGTGGTACCGCGGTAGCAGGTGCTCCCACTGGTGCATTGCTTACACGGTCTATTTTCCAGCCTGCTATACTGTTAAAATACTTAATTTCGCCTTGTGGTGACTGCCACTCGCGACCTCTAATGTTTATACCTACTTTTACATGATCCCCTACTTGATATGCGTCTAGAAGCGATGTTTTGTCCTGCACAAACTCGATCATCACGTGTTGTGGGTATTGCTCTTCGGTAGTGACTACCAGTTCACGTTTTTGGAAACCGCTCGCGTTTACAGCTTTGGTTTCTCCTAATACTTTGATTCTTCCTACTATTTCCATAATTATACTAATAAAATGTGCCAAGCGTCCTGCAAGTTACCTTGTCTTATGAGCTCTTTTGCACGGGTGTGTTTTTCTGTTGTGCTAAGAGGTGGTAACTGTTCCGCTTTCGCGAAAGCGATTACCGCATCCTGGCTGGGTATTTTTGCAATATTACCTAATTTTCCTAAATCATTGCCCGTTAAAATATCACTATTTCTCGCATGATCGGGTAGCGCGTCTACACCTACCCCCAACTCGGCAAGGGGTTTAGGCACCTCAAACATGGCGTCTTTACTGCGGCAATACCAGTTGCCACCCATGCGCGCCACAGTATCTATCTTAAAGGGATCTATTTGCAAGTTAGCATCCAGCACAGCGTCGTTTACATGGACCATAACAATCTCGCAAATAATCAGGTTACCAGCGCCGCCTTCTTGTCCTAACGCCACAATGTCGTTTACTTTACACTCAAATTGCACGGGACTCTCGGCAACGCGGGGTGGTTTTACAAGGTCACTAGGTGCCTGGGTAAGACCGCTTTTTATAAACTCGTTTACGCCAGGACCATACTCGGTGCTGCTTAGCGACATTTGCTGTACAATGTTGTAATCCACGATATTAATAACTACCTCGCGGGTTGCTTGTGCGTTTAACAGTGTGTGTTTTACTGTATTATCTCGCACCCTGCGTGCAGGAGAAAATATAAGGATAGGCGGGTTGCTACTAAAAACATTAAAAAAAGAGTACGGCGATAAATTGACATTGCCTTCTAGATCTACTGTGCTGGCAAAAGCGATAGGTCGCGGTTGTACAGCACCCAGTATAATGCCATGTAATTGCGAGGTTGCGATGTCTTTAGGATCTAGTTTCAATGTTAAACGATTGTGATTTTCAAAGGTAGGTATTTTTGAGTTTTTTAAACCAGGTTTTGAGCAAAGGCTTTTGGGATTGACGACATCTGCTTAACGATTTTTAATTTCACTTACTGCTGTAGCGTAAACGCTATCTTGAAACAATAACGATATACCGAGAAAGGCACGTGGGGATTAACAAACGGGGGTTCATAATTAAAAACGCTCGATAACTTTTCCTTATCAATAATGCCCAAGAGCCGAAATGATGACGACTAAATTTTCAGGTTCTTCTATAATCTCATAAATAAGGCGGTCTTTCTTATTGATGCGCCTGCTCCAAAATCCTGACAACTCATGTTTTAACTGCTCTGGATTGCCTGTTCCATATGTTGGGTGAATCCTTAATTCTTCAATTAAAGAATTTAATTTTATTATATCTGACTTGTTACCAGATTTTGTAATCCTCTTGATATGGATTAGCGCGTCTTTTTTAAACGCAATTTTATAGCTCATTCCCCAAAAAGCTCTTTCCTTAGTTCGTCTGTGTATGGAATTTTTTCGCCATTTTTAGATTCCAGCACCATTTTTACAAATTCAGGATCATAGGGTTTTTCCTTTTTCACTTTGGTTTTAAAGTTCACGTTCATTGCTACAAGAAAAGCTTTTATTTTTTCTAGGTTTTGCCCTTCAGATTCTATAATAATGGTTTCCATGATTGTGAAATTTTATCAAATATAGCAAATAATTTAAACCTAAACCACTAGTTAAGCAATCCCATTACAGCGGTGCTATCACTGTTCTTTGCAGATTTTTTTTTTAAGATCTAGGTGATTTTGTGTGCCAGATTGCTTCCATGTAAAATCAACTATTATCACAAAATAAAAACCACTAATTCAACTAGAAAATTAGTGGTTTTAAACATTTCAACAAGTAATAATTATTGTGAAAATCTTATAGTAGCAATCAGTTTTTATTTGCTGTTTGCAAAACGTGCAGCAACCTCGCTCCAGTTAATAACACTAAAAAACGCTTCTACATAATCGGGTCTGCGATTTTGATAATTTAGGTAATACGCATGTTCCCACACATCCAATCCTAAAATAGGAGTGCCACCGCAACCTATACCTGGCATAAGTGTATTATCCTGATTTGCAGTGCCACAAACATCTAGAGAGCCATCTTTTTGCACACAAAGCCATGCCCAACCAGAGCCAAACTGACCCTTTGCAGCATCACTAAATTTGTTTTTAAAAGCCTCAAAAGAACCAAAAGATGCGTCTATAGCAGCAGCTAGCTCGCCACTAGGATGACCACCACCAGCAGGAGACATCACAGACCAAAATAAATTGTGGTTATAAAAACCGCCACCGTTATTGCGCACTGCCTTATTTTCTAAGTCCAGATTAGCGAGAATGTGCTCTATACTTTTCCCCTCGAGGTCGGTTCCAGCAATCGCCGCATTTAAATTATTAGTGTACGCCTGGTGATGCTTACCGTGGTGAATTTCCATCGTTTTTGCGTCTATATGTGGTTCGAGTGCATCAAATGCATAAGGTAAACTAGGTAGTTCAAAAGCCATAATAATATGTTTTTATGTTAAAAATTTATTGAATTGCAAAGTTAACAACTATGCCAGTAGTAATAAAATATATGATGTTATTTTACTCTTAAACTCCTTACAGTGCTTATTTTTATGCATTATGATACACGCCCCTACAACCATTTACAGTGCAAGCGCAGGATCTGGAAAAACCTATACCCTAGCCCGCGACTACCTTACCTTATTATTTAAGCATCCCTATAATGACGGTTACCGCAGTATACTGGCCGTTACTTTTACAAATAAAGCCGTAGCCGAGATGAAGGAGCGCATCGTGGACTACCTGCATGCATTTACAAAAGAAACCATACCGCCTAAGCTACAAGGCATTTACAACCATATCCAGCAAGAAACAGGGTTAGACGATACAAGAATGCGTGGCAAATCGCAGGCTATTCACAATAAATTATTACACGATTATGCCGCCTTTGATATCGTGACCATAGACGCATTTTCGCACCGCATATTGCGCACATTTGCCAAAGATTTAAACCTGCCCGACGGCTTTGAAGTCTCCATGGACACAGCAGATTTGCTAGATAAAGCGGTTTATAGAGTCATTGCGCGAGCGGGTTTAGACCGCGAACTCACAAAAACACTTATTTCGTTCTCATTAGAAAAAATTGACGATGGCCGCAGTTGGGACATTGCCTTTGATTTACAAAAAATTGCTCAACTTTTAAAAAACGAAAATCACTATAACTACCTACAACATTTTAAAGATAAGCAGGTAGGTGATTTTGTTCGCTTTCGCGAAAGCGTACTAAACAACATACAAACTGCAACGAATAACTTACAAATAGAAGCCGCAAAACTGGTTGGTCTGTGCGCTGCTCAAGATATTCAAGTACATGATTTTTGGGGTGGTAAATCTTCTTCCAAGTTTAACGATGTAGTAAAAATAGCAAATGACAATTTTGCCTACAACGGCACAAGTAGCGGCATCAATTTTTTGCTCGCAGGAACATTTTACTCAAATGCGCTTTCCCAAGCAAAAAAAGATGCCATAGACTCTATAAAAGAACCCATCCTAGCATTTTGTGGTTTGTTTAATGAAAATATTGGGCACATCTTATTTCATAAAAATATCCTGCGCAATCTCATTCCGCTTTCACTACTCAACGAGCTCTCTCGCGAACTGGATCGCATTAAAAAAGAGGAACGCATTGTCCCCATTTTTGAATTTAATGGCCTGTTGCAAAATCAAATTAAAGATGAACCTGCACCCTTTATTTATGAGCGGCTGGGTGAGCGTTATAGACATTATTTTATAGACGAGTTTCAGGATACCAGCACCATGCAATGGAGTAACTTACAACCGCTTATCGATAATGCTGTCGTACAAGAACGGCTAGACGGCACGCGTGGCAGTCTCATGCTCGTGGGCGATGCTAAACAATCCATTTACCGGTGGCGCGGTGGTGACGCAGACCAGTTTCTAGATGTTTTAGAAAGTGATACGCTGTTTGGATTACCTATAAATAAACAACCATTACCTAAAAACTACCGCAGTACCGATGTGGTAGTTACCTTTAATAACGATTTCTTTAAACTTTACAGTGGTGAGTTACAAAGTGCCGTTTACAAAAACCTGTATGAAAACTATTTACACCAACAGGTAAATGATATCCCCGATGGTTATGTGCATATAGACTTTTTAGACCCGCAAGATGACGATACCGCATCGAGCTCGCAATATGACCCAGAAAGGCCTGATGAAGAGGAAACAGATACCCTATATCCACCCCATGTGTTGAGACAGGTGCAAACCATTTTAGAAGATGGATATAATCCGGGCCATATATGTGTGCTCGTTAGAACACACAAACAAGGCAACGAGATAGCAAAGTATTTGATTAAAAATAACATAGAAGTCGTATCAGGAGAGAGTTTGCAAGTAGCGATATCACCTAAGGTCCAATTGCTAGAACGTTTTATGCTGTTGACTTTAAAAGCAGACCAGCAAGAGCCTCGCTACCAGTTTCTTATGGCTTATGCAGTGTTGCATCCACAAGAAGATATACAATCGTTTTTACAAACTTGCATGCCACTGAGTGTTCCAAAGTTGCTTGAAAAGCTTTTTAACGCACAGGCTGGTACAATAGCTTTTGCTTATGAAAAGTATGGGCTTTTTGAAGCTAGTCAAATAATCGCTAGCACCATGGAGTTGTTTCAGGAAATGGATACCAGGCTGCAAACATTTTTAGAATTTATTTACAGTTTTTCAAATAGATTTGAAGCATCATTACACAGTTTTATCGAGTACTGGAATACTAAAAAAGACACCCTAAGCGTTCCTGCAACCGCAAATCCCAGTGCTGTAAAAGTCATGACCATTCATAAAGCAAAAGGATTAGAGTTTACCGTTGTCATCGTGCCCTATTGTGACACAAAATTAGATTCAAGCCACGATGCTACTGCCTGGATTCCCATAGACCCCGATTATTACGCAGGCTTTTCCTACGGTTACATGAGTTTAAAAAGCGATAACACACACTACCAGCCGCAAGGTAAAAATACTTGTGATATACATGCTATTTATAAAGAACACCTGGCCAAAACTCAAATGGACCACATAAATACCTTGTATGTAGCATTCACAAGATCTGCAAAAAAACTATACATTTTGTGCAAGAAAAAACAAGGTAATGGTGCTACCAAAACCTATGCAACCCTGCTGGATAGTTATGTAAAAAACACAGGGGTCATTTTAAAAGAGGGAATAGGTTTTTCAACGGCTAGTTTCGGTCATTCACTGAGAAAATCATTGGATGATGTTGAAGACAATCCAACAATCACAGCCATAAAAGATTATCAATTAAGTTTCAATACCCAGCGCGTATCCATATCAACGCGCAAAGGCCTTTTATGGGCTAACGGTGCAGACCTTGCGATTCACAAAGGCAATGTATTGCATGGCTATCTCGCGCAAATACATTATCGTACAGAATTGCCTGCAATAGCCCATAGTATAAAGCAAGACATGTCGCTGCAAGAAGACGAAAAGCAAGAAATCATAGATTTGCTAACCACACTACTTTCCATGGAACATTTTGGGAAGTACTTTGTAGCATCTTATAAAGTACTTAACGAGCAGCCCATTTTAATGCCTGGCGGTACTAAGTTTATTCCTGATAGACTGTTATTGGCTGGAAATGAGGTGACCATCATCGACTACAAAACAGGGTCACAAATGCCTGATCACAAAACACAAGTAGAATCCTATGCATTCACGTTAACTACAATGGGGTATCATGTGGCTCAAAAAGTACTTATTTATACAGATAAAATGAAAGAGCTGTGTTGGCAATAGTGCAAATTCCAATCAGTATCTTTGCAACAGTAAAAAATATTAAATGAAAGAAAGTTTAAAAAAACACCTTGCCACGATACTTAACGACATTAAAGAACAAGGGTTATATAAAAAAGAGCGTGTTATCACCTCGCCACAAGATGCTGTTATTACCCTAGAAGATGGCAGCACCGTTCTAAATTTTTGTGCAAATAATTACTTAGGCCTATCATCACATCCCGAGGTTATTGATGCTGCAAAAAAAGCGCTAGACACACATGGTTTTGGAATGAGTTCTGTGCGATTTATTTGTGGTACGCAAGACATCCATAAGGAATTAGAACAAAAACTAGCCGACTTTTATGGTTGCGACGATACCATTTTATACGCTGCTTGTTTTGACGCAAATGGAGGCGTTTTTGAACCATTACTAGAGGCAGAGGATGCAATCATATCTGATTCTCTTAACCATGCGAGTATTATAGACGGTGTGCGGTTGTGTAAGGCAGCACGATACCGATATGCAAATGCCGATATGGAAGATTTAGAAAAACAACTTATTCAAGCGACCAATGACGGTAAACGTTTTAAACTCATCGTTACCGATGGTGTATTTTCTATGGACGGTATTCTCGCACCGTTAGACAAAATTTGTGATCTAGCAGACAAGTATGGCGCGCTGGTAATGGTAGACGAGTGTCATGCCGCGGGTTTTTTAGGCGATACTGGTCGTGGCTCGCTCGAGGCGAAAGGCGTTCTAGGACGTATTGATATTGTAACAGGCACTTTAGGTAAAGCACTAGGCGGTGCTATGGGTGGATACACGTGTGCTAGCAAAGAAGTTATCGAAATATTAAGACAGCGTTCTAGACCTTACTTATTTTCAAATTCACTTGCACCATCGATCGTTGCTGGGTCCATAAAAGCGCTAGAACTTATCGATGAAAGTACAGAACTTATTCAAAAAGTCCAGGCAAATACTGCAAGATTTAAAAAAGGAATGCAGGATTTAGGATTTGATATCATCGATGGCGAAAGCGCCATAGTTCCAGTCATGCTTTATGACGCAAAAATTTCGCAGCAAATGGCAGATTTGCTTTTACAAGAAGGCGTATACGTTATAGGGTTCTTTTTTCCAGTCGTGCCAAAAGAAAAAGCGCGTATTAGGGTGCAGTTAAGTGCCGCACACACTTTTGAACATATAGATTTGGCTCTAAAAGCTTTTAAAAAAGTAGGCAAATTTTTAAATGTGATATGATTTACGCCTAAAAAATGCGAATAGTGTAACGAGGCAAATGAATATTTCTGAATTTTTATGTTGTATTTATCAGTGAACAAGTTAGTTTTGCAAAGTTAAAATAAAATAACACCAATATGAAAAACATAAAATTACTTTTCCTTAGTACAATCATGCTCGTGGGAACCACTTTGAGTGCTCAAAATGCATCAGATAGATGGGCCTTTTCCATAGGAGTAAATGCAATCGACTTGTACCCTGTGGGTGAAGAAGATCGAGGCCTTGGAGGCTATTTTGATCAATTTTTCAATCTAGACCATTACAACATCCTACCAGCACCATCTCGTTTTGAGGTAGGTTATTATGTGGGTGACGGTATTGTGGCAACAGGAGCATTCTCTGTGAACACCATTAAAAAAGCAGGAGACATGAGAATTGACCAGCTTTCTTATTATGGGATTGATGCAGGTCTTAGATACAACTTGAATGAAATATGGAACGAGGAAAGCTTTTTCTCTCCATACTTAGGTTTAGGTGGTGGATACATCTTCTTAGATGAGCAAACATTTGGGTCATTTAATGGTACCGCAGGTTTTGATATTAGATTAAGCGAAGGTGTCCTATTCAATGTGAACTCTACATACAAGCACACATTTGAAGAAGCAAACCCAAGACATTTTCAACACTCTGTAGGTTTAAAATTCATTTGGGGCGCAGTAGATACTGATGGCGATGGAATTCCTGACAACAAAGACGCATGTCCAGATGTTGCAGGTCTTAAAGAATTCAACGGTTGTCCTGATACCGATGGCGACGGAATACCAGATGCTGAAGACGCATGTCCTAACGAGGCTGGCCCAGCAGAAACAAAAGGTTGTCCTGACACCGATGGTGATGGTACATTAGATAAAGACGACAAATGTCCAGATCAAGCTGGTCCTGCCTACAACAACGGTTGTCCAGACCCTGACACCGATGGTGATGGCGTACTAGACAGCAAAGACAAATGTCCAGATGTTGCTGGTCCTGCTTCTAACAACGGCTGCCCTACCGATAGAGATGGTGACGGTATTCCTGATAATCTAGATGCATGTCCAGATGTTGCTGGTATAGCTTCTCTTAAAGGTTGTCCAGAGCCAAAAGTTCCTACAGTAGAGGAAAGAAAGCAATTAAACTCTTATGCTAAAACTATCCTTTTTGATACAGGAAAATCAAGTATCCAAAAAGAAAGTGTAAAAGTATTAAACGATATAGTCACTATTTTAAACAAATATCCAGATGCTAAATTTAGCATTGAAGGACACACAGACAGTGTAGGTTCAGATGCAAGCAATCAGAAACTATCTGAAGGACGTGCTGCTGCCGTTCTAACGTACTTAACCGAAAATGGTATTGCTGCTAGTAGATTAAGTTCTCAAGGATTTGGTGAGTCCAAGCCAGTAGCCTCAAATGATACTGCAAATGGTAGAGCTCAAAACAGACGTGTTGAGATAAACTTAGCAAACTAGAGAAAAGTACCAAGTGTATCTTACAAAATAATTCAAATCCCTTGCGACCTCTAGTTGCAAGGGATTTTTTATGAAGTTACTTTTCAAAAATCGGTAAAACTATCGTCAACTAGATCTATGAACTTTTTATAGCACACCGGATGAAAAACTCTCAACGCATTTGATTCACAACAATACGTACTAAATTAAAGAGTAGTCTCTACAAAA
>DAIRDE010000031.1:0-32528 GCA_036796335.1 Nonlabens sp. | reverse complement strand
AAATTAAAACAAGAAAAAAATGCCCGATTGGGGTTTGTCAAAGGTGAATTTCAGGCTGCGGTTGACCTTAGTGCTTCAACAGATTTGTTTGAGATTGAGAGAAAGAAATTAGTAGTTGATAGTTTAAATAGCTTTATTTATGGTGCACTGGGAGAGCAGAAAGTTGTAAATACCTTAAAAAAGCTATCAGATGAATACTTTTTAATAAACGATTTTTCTGTTTCCTTCTCGCCACCTATATACAATAAACAAGAAAATGATACGATAAAATCTATTCAAATCGACCATATACTTGTAGGACCTCAGGGAATATTTCTCATTGAAACTAAAAACTGGAGTCAAACATCGCTAGAAAACTTGAACATGTTTTCGCCTGTGCAGCAAATAAAAAGGGCAAATTATGCTTTATACAAATTGCTAAACGATGAAATAGCCAATTTTAAATTGGGCTTAAATAGCCACCACTGGGGCGCTAAAAAAACAACTTTAAAAAACATCGTTGTTTTTACCAAAATAAAACCAAGAGCAGAATTTCAATATGTAAAAGTGTTGACACTGAATGAACTTTTAGGCTACATCAATTACTTTAAACCCATGTATTCAAACATTGAAACAACAAAAATTGCTGATTTTTTATTACTTGTGAATAATCACAAAACAGCTCGTTCAAAATAGACGATAAAAATTAATACCTAAACGCCCGTTTTTGATTAGTCAAGATGAGCATAAAGATTCATAATCCTAAGGCTACAAAAAAACCGACATAGGCACATTTATAAAAAGCATTTCTCTAAGAAAAAGCTCCTCCTGAAAGCTTATTTTTTCAAATACCCCGTACTACTGCCCCTTAAAAAACAAGACCGTACTCACTGTTTTAACCATGATGCGTAAATCCAAAAAAATACTGCGTTTTTTTATGTAATACAAATCATATTGTAGCTTGCGCAAATGGTCTTGGTCGGACACGCCATAACGTGTTTTTACCTGTGCCCAGCCAGTGAGTCCAGGTTTTATAACGTGCCGCGTTTCATAAAAAGGTATTTTTTTTGAAAGTTCGCTTACAAAAACAGGCCGTTCGGGTCGTGGCCCAATCACACTCATATCTCCTTTTAAAATATTGAAGAATTGCGGGATCTCGTCCAATCGGGATTTTCGCAAAAACGAACCAAATTTTGTAATTCTCCTGTCGTTTACTTGTGCAAACTGCGCACCAGATTGCGACTCGGCGTCGCGTGTCATGGTGCGGTATTTATAAATCTTGAATAGCTTGCGGTTAACACCCACCCTAATTTGCGAATAGAATAATGGTCCGCGATTACCTATCATATTCCCTATAACAATAAACGGTAAAAAAAGAATTCCTATAAAAAGACCCAACACAGATACACAAATATCAAATAGCCGTTGATAAACCAGATAAAGTTTATTCTGGTTACTGCGAGCAAATGGAAAATACTTATAAAAATCCTTACCAACATATTCTACAGGAATGCGATTTGTCATTTCTTCATACACCTGGGTATATTCTCGCACAGGATACCCGCGCTCTACCGTCATTATAAGCCACAAATAAAGATTTGTTGTTATGGTTTCGGGATTTGCAGATGCAACAATCAATTCGGTCACCTGCTGGTTTTTTAATAGCTTAAGCGCTTCTTTTTTAGATAATCTAGGCAGTCCACCGTCAAAGGCCGTCGACTCTTTAAGGCCAGCGTTTACAAATCCCCTAATCTTAAAATTGGGATCCATGCGCAGTAAACTCTCGGCAATTAAATTGGCTTCATGTGCACCGGCTACAAGAACGACCTTTTTATCAAATCGTGTGCTTGCAAAAAGTTTAATATAAAGCGTGCGCCATAAAAGCAAGCTGCCCGTAATCGTTAGATAAAAAAACAGTATTTGCAATCTATTAGCTGGTAACAACGGGGTAAAAAACGGTGTGAGCAAATAAACGAGTGTAATTACCGCGCTGCCAGTTATCACACCACTAAGCGTTGTCATCACGCGGCTTGCACGACTTAAATCGTACAACTCAAATACACTACAAAAAAACAAAACATAAAATCCAAGAACAAAACTCCAGAACCAATGCTCTTTATTAATGGTAAAATAATCAAACTGAAACGTTGTACCTAACAATTGCAATGCGCCTAAAACAACGAGCACATCTACCATGCGCAGCAGTATCTTGCGCTCGGACATCAAAAAATGTATGTGGGTATTTTTAGACATGAAATTCTTAAAAATCATTCAAATATACATGTTCTATGTAAGTAACGCTTGCCATAGTGGTTGAATCATCTCCCAGTCATAAACAGCGGCTGTTTTGCGACCATTTTCGCTTAATGACTTTGCTAGATATTGATTTTTAAGTAACTCCAAGATTGCGTCAGCCATGCTCCCTGCGATATCAGGCGGTACTAACATACCGTTATAACCGTGATTTATTAGGAATGGAATACCGCCCACACTTGTCGTCACAACCGGTAGTCCCAGCGCCATGGCCTCAATAACGCTTATAGGCAAATTGTCAAAATTACTGGTATTTATAAAAATATCATGCCCGCGACTTGCAACAATCCACGCATCCTTAGAAAGTAAGCCGGTAAATGTGACCGGTAAACCATGTGTTGATGCATACGCCTTGCAGGTTGCTAATGTGCCATCTTTATCGGGACCCACCATTGTTAATGAGGCTGCTGGATAGTCCTTTAAGAGCAATTCCAAAACTTTTAAAGCTAATAATGGGTTGTAAATGGTTGTAAATGATCGCACCCACAACAGCTTTGGCTGGACACTGGATCGACTTAAAAATGGATATTTATCTAGCGGTATGTTATTAGGGATGCAGGTGATGGTTTTAGGTATCGCTTTCGCGAAAGCGAACTTTAAATAATCACTAGGGCTTACAACGGCATGGGCGTTATTAAGATATGCTTTAAGTAATTTTTCATGGGATTGCAAACGCTTGGGCAAGTTACCACCATGTAAAATAGGTATGTATTTTATTTTAAATACGTTACAAACACAACCAACTGTGATTGCGTACCAGAAATTTTTTGTGCTATAAGTGTCTATAAGCACATAATCTGACCATGTTCTTAAATGGATGGTTTTTAAGATCATATCGCAAAATCGCAACACTACATGCAATTTATCAGATGCACATCGCACGTTGTAACCTGATTGTAGCAGCAGTGGTGCTAGGGTGTCTATGGTCGTTGCGGTGCGACCGTGTGCATGTAATTTATTACCTATGTACAGTATATTTTTTGCCACCTAGCCACATGGTTTTTCAAACAAATATAATAGAAACGGTATAGAGTTATTAAGGACAATAATTGTGGTTGTTGGCGTGCTGCGCTTTTAGTTTTATTTTTGACCATAAACTTTACAGCTTCTATGCTGCATGCGCTATCCTATTATTTAAGGCATTTACTAAAATCGGTGCACTTGCATGGAATACACTCGCCATTTGTATTTCAATGGCAACATCGCTGTTTGTACGGTCGCACACCTGCTAATCAATTGGTACAATTAAAGGCATACCGCGATGGGCTAAAAAATGATGGTACCACTTTAATTATTAAAGATTATGGCGCAGGCAGCAAAAAATTTACAAGTGAGCAACGGGCGATAAAAGATATTTTAAAAGTGAATTGCACCACAAGCAAACGTGCTGCATTGTTAAGTCGTTTGTGCGATTTCCTAGATGTGAAACGCGCGTTAGAATTGGGTACGTCTCTGGGCGTGGGTACGCATGCGCTAGGCTTAAACGGTGCTGCAGTAACAAGTATAGAGGCATCTAAAAGCATTTATAACTTTACAAAAGAAAAATTAAAAGCGCACAAAAACATACAGGTAGTCCATGGTACTTTCCAGGCTTTTTTAAATCAGGAATTATCGGTAAAACCTAAGGACACCTACGATCTTATTTTTTTAGATGGACACCACGACGGGGCAGCCACGGTAAGTTATTTTGAGCGATTACTGCCTTATGCACACCACGATACCATCTTTATAATGGACGACATCTACTGGTCTGTTGACATGACACGGGTATGGAAAACACTACAAAAACACCCTAAAGTAACGGCGAGCGTCGATTGCTTTTATTGGGGATTTCTATTTTTACGTACCGAGCAATTGCAGCAAAGCTTCTACATTAAACTGTAACGTATTTTGTTTGCAATCGTCTTACTGACTGGTGTTTTAAAACCAAACAACTTTATGAGAGAGCATGTCATCCAAATACGCAATATTGTAAGAGACTTTAAACTGGGTACCGAGACAGTACATGTTTTAAAGGGCATCGATCTGGATATTGAAAAAGGTGATTATGTAGCATTAATGGGACCATCAGGATCTGGAAAATCGACACTTATGAACTTGCTAGGCTGCTTAGACACACCCACATCTGGATCGTACATGCTTAACGGAACTGATGTTTCTAGCCTGTCAGACGATGCCCTTGCCGACATACGCAATACCGAAATCGGCTTTGTTTTTCAAACATTTAATTTATTACCTAGAACAACCGCACTCGACAACGTGGCTTTACCCATGATTTATGCAGGTAAAAGTAAAAAAGAACGCATCGCTCGTGCTACACAAGTTTTAGAAAGTGTAGGACTGGGCGATCGCATGGATCACCAGCCTAATCAGCTATCTGGTGGGCAACGGCAGCGAGTTGCTGTGGGCCGAGCACTGGTAAATTACCCATCCATTATTCTAGCAGACGAACCTACCGGAAACCTAGATTCTAAAACAGGCGTAGAAATCATGGGGTTGTTTGACCAGATACATCAACAAGGAAACACAGTGATTCTCGTGACCCACGAAGAAGAAATTGCTGCACACGCACACCGCGTGATACGACTGCGAGATGGGGTTATTGAAAGCGACATACGTAATAAATAAAATGTACTTTTGTCGACGATCTTTACCATTTTAGGATGCTGCAAACAGTCATCGTACAAATGAGTAAAAACACATGACGCTTACCATGACAGAAAAATCGAGTAGAAAAAATCAGGCAAAGTTACTTCGTACATCTAGAAAAATTCATAGAACAACAGGTGCACTGCTATTTGTATTTTTCTTTTTTATAGCCGTTTCAGGAGTTATTTTGGGCTGGAAAAAACAAAGCGGCGGCTACATTTTACCAAAATCCCAAATAGGTACTTCCACAAATCTTAAAGATTGGTTGCCTGTCGACCGTTTACACCACAATGCTTGTACTATTTTGCGCGATTCTATTGCCCAAGATATTTCTCTAGAACTAGACAAAATCGAGATTGTGCAACATAAAGGCATGGCTAAGTTTGTCTTTAAAGAAAATTTTTGGGAAATACAAATAGACGGCGCAACGGGGCGGTTGTTGCAAATAGCTCCTAGAAGATCAGATCTTATTGAAAATATTCATGACGGCTCTATTTTAGATGACTATTTTGGTATCACTAGCGACACCATTAAACTAGCATACACAACGGTTATGGGAGGTGCATTACTGGTTTTTACAATCACTGGATTCTGGTTGTGGTATGGTCCAAAGAGAATGCGTAAAGAAGCAAAGACCCATTAGAACGTGCCGCTTTTTCAAAATATTATAGATGAATTAGGATGCTTTTAATTTAAAAATACTGTTTTAATAGCTACCTAATTATATCATTCACAATTATTTACTATTTTTTAGATTTAAATCAAAAGCAATTTACAGCAACACTGCTTTTGAAAACTCCTTGTAAAAAGCTGCTCAACGTTAAATAGATACTTTCTATACCTTTGCTGCGCTTAAAAAATAAACGTGTCCATGAATTTTTACAACGAATACAAAGACTGGATATACATAGCCGTAGTCTTTCTGGCTTTCTTTATATTCTTAGGATGGAATTTTAAGAATCAAAAAACCAAAGCCCAGGACAGGAAAAGAACCTTCAAGCAACGTTTTAAAAATCGTAAAAACAGCTAACTCGTTTGTTGTAATAACTATTGTCTATTAAAAGGGCAAATACGTTTTATCAATTTTTCTTGTGCACGATACATTCGTCCTAAAATAAAATAGCTGCCTTTTTTAGGAGACAGCTATTATAACTATGTACTAAGCGGTTAAAAAATCTTACTTCCCAGACTTCGCATTCTTTTTAGCCTGCTCCATACCTTTTTCTACCATGTCAAAGAATTGGTCTAATTTTGGTAAAACGATGATGCGTGTACGTCTATTTTGTGCGCGACCTTCAGCGCTGTCATTGCTAGCTAGAGGCACATAAAAACTACGTCCTGCAGCAGTCATTCGCTCTGGGCTTACTTTAAATTGCTCTTGTAGTATTCTGGTTACAGCAGCTGCTCGCGCAGTACTTAGCTCCCAGTTATCCTGAAATCTACCCGAAATAGGCTTATTATCTGTGTGACCTTCTATCATGATTTCAATTTCTGGCTTGTCATTAACGACCTTAGCAACTTTGCCTAGTACCGCGTTTGCCTTTGCATTTACGTTAGCGCTGCCACTTGCAAAAAGTAGCTTATCACTAATAGATATAAACACCACTCCTTTTTCTACGTTAACTGAGATGTCTTCGTCTTGTAAATTACCTAGAGAACTTTTTAAACTCGTTACTAAGGCAAGTGTTACACTGTCCTTTCTGGTTATTGCATCGTTCAATGACTTTATTTGTAAGTCTTTTTCTTTAAGACTTTCTAGAGAACGCTCTAAGTTTTCAGCACCTTTTTGAGACAGGGTCGTTAAATTACCGGTATTGTTAATAAGAGACTGGTTGTTTGCACGCAAATCTTCGACTTGATTGCGCAATACATCTAATTGAGCCTTAGCAACTTTCTCGTCTGCCAGGCATGCATTTAATTTAACCGTGGCTGTGTCTAGTAATTCTTGGGTAGCCTTTTGCTTTGCTAAAGCAGCCTCAAGTTCTTTTTTAGAAGCACACGATGTTAAAACAGCGGTACCTAAAAATATCAAAAACATTTTTTTCATTTCTATTTCTTTTATGGTTATTTAAATGCAAATTTAAGATTTAGCCTTAACGTACTAAATTACTTTAACACAAATTTATTTTGATTGTTTGCTAAAAATCAGAATATCTTCTTCTTTTTAGAGCAAAATACTGAAAAACAATCGATAAAACCTTTGTTTTTTCAAGATTTCCATAATCTTTTAAGTTTTTACGCTTGTTCAACATTTTGGGTAAAAATCTATAGAAAGACGCATGCGCGTGCAATACTGCATAACAATGACCTCCTTGAAGATATGCTAAAAATCTAAGCCCTGCGATACCATCTAGGACCATACGTGTAAAAAGCACAAAAAGCCAATTTGCAGACGTATCATTTTTAACGATGTTAAACAGACTGTTTCTAAAGTTATAAAAAGTCTTCTCAGGATTTGCAGTGTTTAATGAGGCGCCACCTACATGGTACACCGTAGATTGTGGCTCATAGCCCACATGATATCCACGCAAGCGCAAGCGCCAGCACAAATCTACCTCTTCTTGATGTGCAAAATAGTCACAATCTAAACCACCCACTTCACGATAGGCAGTTAACCTTAAAAACAAGGCTGCACCACTCGCCCAGTCTATGGCACATGGGTCATCATACTGGCCGTGATCTATTTCTATGGTATTAAATATTCTACCACGACAATATGGAAAAGCAAATCGGTCTAAAAAACCACCTGCTGCACCAGCATATTCAAAGTATTCCCTTTGGTTATAATCGCGTATTTTAGGCTGCAAGGCTGCTAGCATAGGCTCGTTTATAAACCGTGTTACAATATTGTCTAACCATTGCGGTGTCACCTCAATATCATTATTAAGCAAACACGCAAGAGGCTCGTCGACATGTTTTAAAGCCTCGTTATAACCGCCTGCATACCCCCTATTTTTATTCATGGCTATAAGCTGTACTGCAGGATAATGATGCGCAACCCATACTACAGAATCGTCGGTACTTGCATTATCTGCCAGGTAGATAGGATGCAATCCACTATGTGCAATCACACTAGGCAAAAATTTTTCTAACCATTTTTTACCATTCCAATTTAAAATAACAATCGCTATTTTCATAAAATGTAGTCTGGTAAATCTGTCATAAAATGATAACGTTGCGCCTTATAATCCATGGTGCAAAAGTAATGTTCTAAACCATTAGTAAGCATCAAAAAGCTAGCGTTAACAGCCATGTTGTACTGCGCTATCTGGTCAAAAACGATTTGGTTAATCTTCACGCTTGGTGCCTTGCACTCGATTAGTGCAAAAATGCTGCCGTCGGTACGATACACGATAACGTCATACCGCTTTTTAATTCCAGCGACAAGTAGTTGTTTTTCAACGTTAATAAGATTGTGGGGTACTCGCTTTCGCGAAAGCAAAAAGAAAATAACATGCTGCCTTACCCATTCTTCGGGGGTGCAAAGAACAAACTTTTTACGTATGGTATCAAAAATAAACCTGCCTTTATCTGTATTTTTAACCCTGAAATTTCCGGCTGGTAAGCGTAATAACGTCATATCACAAAATTACAAAATCAACACGGCTCTAATGAGAGACTACACAAAGATTCTAACAGATTTAAAAAATAAAAAAGTTGCGCCCGTGTATGTGCTTTATGGCGATGAGCCATTTTTTATAGACGGGATAAGCGATTATATTGAACATAATATCCTGGATGAAAGCGAACGCAGTTTTAACCAAATCATCATGTACGGTAAAGAATGTAAAATGATCGATGTTGTTGAACATGCAAAACGTTACCCCATGATGGCCGACTATCAGGTTATTATTGTTAAAGAAGCGCAACACCTCGCTAAGGAATGGGCACATTTTGAAGCCTATGCATTACAACCCCAACAAAGTACAATTCTTGTTTTTAACTATAAATACAAAAAACCTGACCTGCGCTTAAAAATTTTTAAAGAAATTAAAAAATACGGCGTATTCCTAGAAAGCAAACCCTTATACGAAAACCAATTACCAGCATGGATTAATCAAGCGGTGGCGCATGCGGGATTTAAAATAGAGCCCAACGCATGCCAGATGCTAGCAGATTATCTAGGGAGCGATTTAAGCCGTATTCAAAATGAACTCAAAAAATTAGCGATAAATAATCCTCCAGGCACCATCATTACGCCTGGTATTATAGAAGAAAATATAGGTATAAGTAAGGACTACAACAACTTTGAGCTGCGCAAGGCGATAGGTGCTAGAGACACTGAAAAAGTTTTTAAAATTGTACACTATTTTGCACAAAACGAAAAAGACAATCCTATTGTAGTCACCACAGGGACGCTGTTTTCGTTTTTTACACAACTATTAAAAATAGAGGCGGTAACTAGCAAACCGTCTATCGACGATGTCTCTAAAATCGTAGGCATAATGCCCTTTCATGCGCCAGAATATATAACTGCTGTGCGTAATTTTCCTATGAAATATTGCAGTCGGGCGATTCATATTATAAGAGATATGGATATTAAATCTAAAGGCGTGAATTCACATAATACCTCACAAAGTGATTTGTTGAAAGAGGCATTAGTTAATATTCTTGCGCCGTGAGTACCTTTAAAACAAAAGCATGGTTAGATGCTGCTAGACTGCGTACTTTACCATTAAGTATTAGTGGTATTATTACGGGTACTGCTTATGGATATGAATACATGCACGATAATTCTTTAACGTTTAATGTTGCTATTCCCCTTCTTGCGCTCTTAACGACATTGGGTTTTCAAGTCCTTTCTAATTTTGCAAACGATTATGGTGATGGTGTAAAAGGAACCGATAACGCCGACCGTATAGGCCCGGTACGCGCGTTACAAAGTGGTGCTATTACTCCTGCTCAAATGAAAAACGCCATTATAATTACTGCAATCCTAAGTTTTATAGCAGCCTTAATGCTTATATACAATAGTTTAGGATTCAATGCAATTAAGGTTTCGCTCTTTTTTATTGTCTTGGGAATTCTAGCCATATGGGCTGCTATTAAATATACCGTGGGTGCAAATGCCTATGGCTATAAAGGACTGGGAGACGTGTTTGTGTTTATCTTTTTTGGCCCCGTAAGTGTTCTCAGTATTTTTTATTTAATCACCCTACAGGTATCGCCGCTACTTATCCTACCTTCTACAACCATAGGTTTGTTAAGTGTTTCGGTTCTTAATTTAAACAACATGCGAGATGTATCTAGCGATGCAAAATCAGGTAAAAATACAATGGTGGTAAAATTAGGACTGCATAAAGCAAAAAAGCTGCACATGCTGTTTTTAAGTGTTGCGTTTGCAGCTGCAATGGCTATTGCCTTGTTAAGTATAAAAACTTGGATAATCAATGAATTTTTAAAACTTTTACCGTTGGTTGCTTTTATCCCTTTGATTGTTCACGCAAAAGTGGTTCACACAAATACCGACCCTAAAGCACTGGATCCAGAACTTAAAAAAGTTGCACTAGTGACCTTTTTTTATGCGTTGTTAAACTTGTTAACCGCGTTTATTTAAAAAACTTAAAATGAGTATTTTAGTTAAGTTTAATGCACGTATTAACAAAAGTTAACCCAAGCTTGTATAACAACATAGAGCGCATTAAATAAAAATATCATATTTTTAGAGCATAAAAATTGAGTTATTGATAAAAAAATACGTTTTTTAAAACAATATCGTTATGGCTAGAGCAATGTTTGAATACACTAAAGTGGTTCTTGAAAAAGTTAGTTTTGACCCTACCCTTTTCTGTAAAGAATTACATAAGGCAGTACAATATCTTTTACCTTATGAACTTAAGGAGCTACAAATTTGGTTGAAAGAAATGTATGTTCTCAATCCCGATTTAAAACATTGTAGCATTCCACAATTAACTTAATCTCCTTAAATCGGTCGTTTTTTAACATTAATTTTTAGCAATAGGGCTTATAATTTTTACATTGGTAAAAGCGATCGCTCCCTTTACAACACCAGCAATTACACCTTGTAATGCGTCGATAATATGAAGCTTTAGTTCGCTTTTGTGATAAATAAGACTAACCTCTCGCGCTGGTGCTGGATCTTCAAAATAACACAGATTGCGTTGTTTGCGGTCTGATAAGTCTAGTGTGTTAAGGTACGGTAGCAGGGTCATTCCCAGACCTTCGTCGGCCAGTTTAATAAGTGTTTCAAAACTGCCACTTTCTAGCATAAATCGTTCGCTATCGGTTTTACGATTGCCCCTGCACAGGTTTAAAATGCTGTCTTTAAAACAATGGCCATCTTCTAATAATAGTAAGTCATCCACGTTAATATCACTTACTTGCAATTTAGTCTTACAGTTTTCCTGTCGTCTTGGGTCGTATGCCACAAATGGTTCGTAATAAAGCACGCGCTCTTTTATAAATTCATTGTTTAGCGGAGTTGCTGCAATGGCAACATCCAGACTACCGTCTTGTAAACTTTCTATAATACGCTCTGTTGTTAATTCTTGAATGCGCAGTTTTACCTTGGGATAACGATTTACAAAATTTGTTAAGAACATAGGCAGCAGCGTGGGCATGACTGTGGGAATGACCCCAATATGAAATTCCCCGCCTATAAAACCCTTTTCCTGGTCAACAATGTCTTGTATGCGATCACTTTCATTAACGATGTTGCGCGCTTGCTGCACGATTTTTCTACCAGTTTCGGTTAGTTCAATAGGTTTTTTTGTCCTGTCAAAAATGAGCACATCGAGCTCGTCCTCTAGTTTTTGAATCTGCATGCTTAAGGTGGGTTGTGTCACAAAAACCTTATCAGCTGCTTTTGTAAAATTTTGATATTGGGCTACTGCAAGGACATATTTAAGTTGTGTAATTGTCATGATAGATTTTTAGGGCAAAAATACGATTTATCATTGATATAACTTATGATGCGGCTTTTATTTAAAAGTACCTCATAAAATCGTGTCCGGCTATTTTTGCTTTCTTAAGTTTGTGAGTCGTAATAGAGCCGCAGGTGTCTTAGAATTTTAATTTAAGTTCTTAATTCATTAGGCTTAATGTTTTAAAAGTAGTTATTGCAAAATTTAACAAAAAACACCTCTTACTATAGCATCTGCACAACGTGTAAGGGTCAAGGAACGAAGAGACAGCGCCTGCGTAAAAAAATACGTTTGCAATATGAACGAGACCTTGCCAATTACCTTGCTGCAAACAGCACTGGAGAAGAACCAGCAAAACCTCGCGGACACCTATCGTCGTGCGCAGCATGCAGCGGTTCGGGGCTCGCGCGTGTAGAAAAACCTCCGCTACCAGATTACGACACGTTACCGAATGTAGCTATTATAGGTGCAGGGATTGCTGGGATTGCGCTTGCAATCGCCTGTTTACACCGGCAAATTCCTTTTACCATATATGAGCGCGACGCAAATTTTAATGCTCGGCAACAAGGTTATGGACTGACGTTGCAACAAGCTAGTAAGGCTATGAAAAGCCTGGGAATTTTCACGTTAAAAGATGCTGTTATTTCCACAAAACATGTGGTACATGACACAAACGGTGCTGTTGTAGGAACATGGGGCATGCGCAAATGGCTCGAGGAAAATGGCGAAAAAGCTACAAGACGCTCTAACATGCACATTGCAAGACAATCATTGCGACAGGCTTTAATTGATCAGTTAGGTGGTATCCATGACATCGCGTGGAATCATCAACTTGTTTCATACAAAACAAATAAAGACCATACAGCAACACTAACATTTAATGTAAACGGTATTTTAAAAACCGCACAAGCTCACGTTATTGTAGGCGCAGATGGTATACGCAGTAAAGTAAGGGACCTACTTATAGGCGAGCAAAATACACCCTTGCGATACTTGGGTTGCATGGTTATATTGGGTATTTGTCCACTAGCATCGTTAGACCACTTAAATAGCCCGCTACTAGACAACGCGACGGTATTTCAAACAGCAAATGGAACCGAACGTATTTATGTGATGCCTTACAACAGCACAGCCGTTATGTGGCAGTTGAGTTTTCCTATAAGTGAGCAAGACGCAAGATCTTTGAGTGCCCGGGGACCTGAACAACTAAAAAGTACAGCAAGTGGTATAGCCGCATGGCACGCACCTATTCCACAAATCATACAAGCTACAAAAACCGAATTAATCACGGGATATCCCGTGTATGATCGCGCTTTATTAGATCCTACTTTATTAGAAAAAGAAAATGTAATTACACTTATAGGCGATGCCGCCCACCCCATGAGTCCATTTAAGGGTCAAGGAGCAAATCAGGCGTTACTAGACGCCATTGAACTAGGCAAAGCATTAAGAAAGGCATGCAGACCCGAGGCGCACTGGCGCAACATAGGAATAAGAAATAGTGTGTTAACCGCTTTTGAAAATGAAATGATACACCGCAGTGCAATTAAGGTAACAGAATCTGCGGCGGCGGCTCAATTCTTGCACTCTGAACTTGTTCTTCACAAAAGCGATGCGCCCCGCGGGCGATACCGCAAGGAACTTGACAAATAGCCACCGCCTGTTTGTGCGCTTTTAACTTCCCTTAAATTTGAGCACTTTAATCTTCCTTAAACGGCAAATACAGTAATTGATTCAATCTAACGTATTTTTTCACAATGATTTATAGTTTTAAAAAATACAAGTGAATGGTTATAAAAATGAAATTTGCCTGTACACGTGACCTAAAAACACGTCAAACAATCCATTCGCCTTGCAACAGCCACCTTTTTAAAATACTATCTAGGTATTAAATATGCTCCCAATGAATTAACTTTCCAGAAATAAAAACAACGGTTCCAGTTATGAAATGATACAACCGTTAAGAAAAAACATATTTTGCCCAAAATCCTAAGGAAAGTGAAAATCTATGACCAATAAAACAAAAACCAAATAAAATGAACGGGATAAATAAAAACAAAAAAGCGCTACCATCGTTTAGCAGTTTAACGCAAAACTGGCAAATAATTGCCGGTTCCTTGCTGCTAGTTATATGTTTGTGGTTAGCAATCTTTCAAATAAAGACTGAAGAAGTAGGCGTTGTAACCCGTTTCGGTAAATATGTGCGGCAGGTGGAACCCGGGCTTAATTTTAAAATTCCGTTTATGGAAGATGTGTACAAAGTTCCTGTAGAAAGGCAGCAAAAACTCGAGTTTGGATTTCGCACAGTAGACGCAAACATAGATACCGAATATGCCACCAGCGATATCATAAACGATGAGTCCCTGATGCTCACTGGCGATCTTAACCTAGCCGAAGTACAATGGGTCGTGCAATACCGTATAGACAATGCCTACAACAATCTCTTTAAGGTACGTGATCCAGAAAATACCCTACGTATCATATCAGAAGCGGCCATGCGACAAATCGTAGGTGACCGTACAGTTAATGAAGTGCTTACTGTAGGTCGAACCGAAATAGCCAGTGAACTACAAATTCTTATTCAAAAAATTTGTAGAGAATATTCTATGGGGGTTAAAATAGAACAAGTTGTACTACAAGACGTGAACCCACCTGAGCCGGTAAAAGCTGCTTTTAATGCAGTAAACGAGGCGCAACAGGAAAAAGAAACACTTATTAACAAAGCAAAATCTGAATACAACAAGGTGATTCCAAAAGCCAAAGGACAGGCCGAGGAAACGATACAACAAGCCGAGGGATATGCCTCAGAACGTGTGAATAACGCCGAAGGTCAAGCCTCTAGATTTACATCGCTTTACGAGGAGTATGTAAAAGCACCCGAGGTTACAAAACGCCGCATTTACCTAGAAACCATGGCTACCATCATGCCTAAAATAGGAAATGTCGTCATCACAGACCAAAAGGGTAACAACGTCCTGCCGTTGTTACAAATGCAAATGGATAAAAACACAAAATAATGCGAGCTAAACCTATTCTTTTAATCATTCTCGTTATCATCGCAATCGTCGCGGTGAACGGCAGCACTTTTATTGTGCAAGAACAAGACCAGGTGGTCATTACACAATTTGGCAAACCTATCGGTAAAGCCATTACATCGCCCGGCGTGTATTTTAAACTACCATTTATTCAAGAGGCAAATTACTTTGAAAAGCGTTATATGGAATGGAATGGCGACCCTAATCAGGTGCCGACAAAGGATAAAAAATTTATTTTTGTGTCTACCTATGCACGCTGGCAAATCACAGACCCGCTTCAATTTTTTAAGCGTCTTACAAACGAGCGTAGCGCGCAATCTCGCATAGACGACATTTTGGACGGTGACACGCGCAACTTTATTGCAAATAACAATATTGAAGAAGCCGTGCGCACTAGCAACCGCGTCCCGGTATCGTCTGACGTGGATGTGGTAGGTGACTCGCTCGTCCCTATAAGTGTGGGGCGTGACAAAATTCAGCAAATGATACTTAAGTCTGCAAACAAACAAACCGCCGAGCTGGGAATTAAGATTTTAGACTTCCGTTTTAAGCGTATTAATTATGTACAAGAGGTTCAAAACCAGGTTTATGAACGTATGAAAAGTGAGCGTTTTCGTATTGCAGATAAGTTTAGGTCCGAGGGGCAGGGAGAGGCATCGCGCATCAACGGTGAAAAAGAACGCGAGCTCAAAAACATACAATCCCTCGCTTTTAAACAAGCCGAAATTATTAAAGGAAAGGCAGACGCAACATCGGCTGCGATTTATGCGCGGGCTTACAATAAAAGCAGTCAGTCTAAAAGCTTGTATGGCTTCTTAAAATCTATGGAAACCTTTGAAAAAACCTTTGACGGCAGGACTTCGGTGTTTATTTCGACCGACAGTGAATTGTACCAATATCTCAAAAAAATGGATTAAAACGTGTCTTGTTGCGTGTAAAAAATAGGTGTTGTGGCGCATACTGTTTTTGTAGTGTTCGCTTTCGCGAAAGCGAAACATCCCAACAAACGCTGTGAAAAGCAATGAGACGCTTTTATACAAATTACATGCATTTAAAGGCGCTAAATCGGATTAATGAGCACGTTGTTAAACTGAAATAATTGACTATTTTTCAAAATTAATTTTAGGAGGCCTCGTTATAGTAATACTGCGGTAGGCGTCCTAAGAATTTAATATTTAAAACCTACCAAAAATGCATTTACCGTTATTACAAGATATCCTTATACTGTTAGGTTTTTCTACGGTTATTGTCTTTGTGTTGCAAAAACTAAAACTACCGTCCATTATCGGGTTTTTATTAACGGGTATTTTAATAGGACCTTATGGTCTTAGCCTTATTAACGCGGTAGAACAGGTGGAAATGCTGTCTGAAATCGGGATTATCCTACTGCTTTTTGTCATCGGGATGGAAATGTCTATTAAACAGTTAATTTCTATCAAAAAAACAGTTTTTGTGGGTGGCTTTTTGCAGGTAGGCATTACCGCCGTTGTCACAGGATGCATTTATTATTTTTTGGGATACTCGTGGAACGAGTCTGTTTTTGTAGGATTTCTTTTTTCACTTTCTAGTACAGCGATTGTTTTAAAAACCCTGCAAGACCGCAAGGAAATTGCAGCACCACACGGGCGCAACGCACTTGCAATTCTTATTTTTCAAGATATTATCGTGGTGCCCATGATGCTCGTCACACCACTTATTGCTGGCGAATCTGATAATATAGTAATGAGTATTCTATCCCTTGTGCTCAAATCGCTTGCGGTACTTGTGATCACGGTGATAAGTGCGCGGTACATCGTTCCTAGATTAATGCATGCTGTTGCGAGAACAAATAGTAAAGAATTGTTCTTGCTAGTGACGTTTACCTTGTGTTTTGCGGTGACGTTTCTAACATCAGAAGTAGGGCTGTCGCTGGCTTTAGGTGCTTTTATCGCGGGGTTAATTATATCTGAGTCTGAGTATAGCCACCAGGCGACGAGCGTGATACTGCCGTTTAGAGAACTTTTTACGAGTTTCTTCTTTATATCGGTAGGTATGCTGCTGGATATAAGCTTTTTTGGAAAAAACATACTCGTTGTTTTGTTGCTAGTAGCGCTGGTTTTTGTTATAAAATCGCTTGTCGCCGGTATGGCAGTTCTCGTACTTAAATATCCTGTAAAAACCGTTATACTTACTGGACTGTCACTATTTCAAGTAGGTGAGTTTGCCTTTATTTTATCCAAAGTAGGGATTACATATAACTTACTGAATGAAGAAACAAATCAATACTTTCTATCGGTTTCTATCGTGTCCATGATTCTAACACCGTTTGTCATCATGTTTTCTGAACGCATAGCCGATAAGCTCGCAGGGGTTACTAAAAAAATAGGTTTAGAACCAGCTGTCAATAACGATGGTAGTACTATGACAGTAGAGCACCACGCATTAGAAAACCATTTAGTAATCATAGGATATGGCGTTAACGGCAGCAATCTTGCAAAAGCCGCAGCAGCAAGCAACATCCCTTATATAGTGGTAGAAATGAATGCCGAGACAGTGCGCAGGGAAAAAGAAAAAGGAATTCCTATTATTTATGGTGACGCAACACACGATCACATACTCGAGGCTGTCTCTATAGGCGATGCTCGCGCTGCCGTCATCGCCATTTCTAATTCGCGAGGGACGAGAACAATTATTAGAAACATACGATCACACAGCGACTCGCTATACCTGGTGGTGAGAACAAGGTATGTAAAAACCATGTCCGAGCTTATCGCACTAGGGGCAGACCAGGTAATTCCTGAAGAGTTTGAGACCTCTATTCAAATTTTTACCAACGTGCTACACAATTTTCTAGTTCCCGAGGATGATATCGATAATCTCGTAGAAGAAGTGCGCGCCGACAACTACCAGTTATTTAAAGCCGATTATAAAGTACCTAAAACCTACCGTCCTAAAAATATTGCCGATTTTAACATCACCTGCTTGCGTATACATACAGACAGCAATGCGTTTTTAGGAAAACCCCTGAAAGAGTTAAAGTTAAAATCAGAACATGGGATTAACATTTTAGGAATTAAACGTAAGGATGAGATGCTGGACACCATTAAACTAGAAGATGTCCTTAAACAAGGTGATGTGGTTTACATACAAGGTAGCCCCAATAAAATTGAGCAGTTCCATAAGCTTATCAAATAGCACGTAAAATCCATGTAGATGTAGAACGGACTTTGCAGGCTAATATTTACAACCTGTCAATAGCATATTTGCTCTTTGAATTAATGTGAGTTCGAAAAAACAAAATTTTTAACCTATTGAAATACTGCGATTTAAATCACGTCCTGTTCTCAAAAAGTAATGTGATATAGTATTTTTGAATCTAAAATATTTATGACCAGACACCCTAAACCTTTTGCCCCGCTCTAAAGAGTGAGGTTTCTACCTTGTAATAAATAAGGGTTTTTGTTTCCGCACCCTTCAGGGTCGGGGAACGGAAACATAGAAATAGTTTATGCACAATCCAAGACCTTTTGCCCCGCCCTAAAGGGTGAGGTTTCTACATTACAATTAAAAAAGCTGTGGTTTCCGCACCCTTTAGGGTTGGGGAACGGAAACAAAACAGAAAACACTCGTTTCCGCACCCTTCAGGGTTGGGGAACGGAAACATAGAAATAGTTTCTGCACAACCCGAAACCTTTGCCCCCGCCCTAAAAGGTGAGGCTTCTAAATGACAGAAAAAAAAAGCTGTGGTTTTCGCACCCTTCAGGTTCGAGGAACGTAAACAAAACAGAAAACACTCGTTTCCGCACCCTTCAGGGTCGGGGAACGGAAACATAAAAATGGTTTCTGCACAACCCGAGACCTTTTGCCCCGCCCTAAAGGGTGAGGTTTCTACATTACAGTAAAAAAAAAGCTGTGGTTTCCGCACCCTTCAGGGTCGGGTAACGAAAACAATGGAAAAGCCTTAAAGTTCTTGGAGCCTAATTTCATATGTATTGATAAAATCAGTAATCCTTTCCTAGAACCTAGTTTAAATTGCACCTAGTGTGGTGGTGCTGCAACATAAAAATGTCACAAAAATACGTGTACTAACATCTGTTTAATCTAACCTGAAGCTGGTTTAATACAAATCGCACAAATTAACAGGAATACAACAATTAGCTGTAAAAGAGTATTTACTTTTACCTGTCTTTTTAAAAAAACGTATGGCTCTTATTACATTTCAGGGATCGCCCATTAACACTATAGGGGATTTACCCGCTGTAGGTGACCAGGCACCAGATTTTGAACTTGTTAAAGGTGATCTATCTACTGTTTCTCTAGCCCACTTTACAGGGAAAAGAGTCATCATGAACATTTATCCCAGTATAGACACACAAGTTTGTGCCACCAGCGTGCGCAACTTTAATGACCGTGCCGAGCAGCTAGAAAACACCATCATCTTGTGCGTTTCTAGAGACACACCATTTGCTCAAAATAGATTCATAGAAACCGAAGAATTGTACAACATTACCACGTTAAGCGATATACGCACCGGCGCTTTTGGAAACGACTACGGCCTAACGATTGTAGACGGCCCATTTAAGAGCCTGCATGCGAGAGCAATTGTTGTGATAGACGAGCATGGTCAAGTAACTTACAACGAGCAGGTTGCAGATATTTCTAAAGAACCCGATTATCTAGCGGCTATAAAAAGCCTCACCACATAATGGCAGCAGGCAGCTTTTTATACAAACGCATAAAAGCTGTAGGTTATGCACTTAAAGGTGCTATTATTTTATTGCGCACCGAGCCTAGCATACAAGTACAGGCCTGTATAGCTACAATCTTAACAGCTGCCGGATTTATTTTTAAGATAAGTAGTACCGAGTGGATCCTGCAAATACTAGCGATTGCCCTCGTGATGGGATTAGAAGGTCTTAATACCGCCGTTGAGGCTATTGCAGATTTTATTCACCCCGAGTTTAATAAAAAAATAGGTCATATTAAAGACATTGCAGCAGGCTCTGTCTTTATTGCAGCAGTGATGGCAAGCATTGTGGGTCTTATCATTTACCTCCCTAAAATAGTGCTGCTTTTTTGATAAAGCAGCAAGCAGTGCCGCCGCAAAACTGTTTACTTAAATATCTACCAAAACCCGTTTTACAGCACATAATTGTTAAATTTGCGTGTTAACATTTTACATGGCCACTAAAAAACCCATACCGAGCGATACCCCTAAAAAACGGAAACTTACCCCACTACAGCCCACCCGTTTACATAAAATACTTATCGGTGCGTTTTTAATGGTATGGAGTATCATCATGATACTGTCGTTTTTATCATTTTTTACCACCTGGAAACAAGACCAAAGCACACTCAACGATCTAGCAAATCGCGAGGTCCCCACCGGCAATTTACTCAATAAATTAGGCGTTTTTCTCGGCGATTTATTTGTTTTTAAAGGATTTGGTGTCGCCACTTTTATTATCCCAATACTGCTATTTCTTACTGGTATTTACCTGTTTGCTGCAAAGCGTCATATTTTTTCGCTTTCGCGAAAGCGACTCCTCACACACTGGTTTTGGGGACTACTTATCATGCTGTGGACCGCTGTAACGATGGGCTTTTTTTATGAGTCCAACGCTCTTTTAGGAGGGACTGTAGGATATGAGCTCAACGACTATTTGCGCGACTATACAGGCTTTATAGGCACTGTCCTTATTCTAGCATTTCTTGCAATCGTTTATCTGGTCATTAGACTGGGTGTAACACCCGAACTTATTAGCGCGTTTATAACAAAAGAAATGAAAATGGCCAGGGAAAGTAATCCCACAACACCTGTAGTAGACCAACTGCAAACCGAGCCTACCGACGACGAATTAGAGTGGGAAAAATCTACTATAGAAGGCAGTGCAAGCATTCCACCTGTACCGCCTGTGCCACCCTCAATAAAAACAGGAACAACCTTTGAAATTAATAGACCTGCTGTAGTCCCACCACCGATACCACCGCAAACAGTGCATAAAGAACCGCATCATCCTTTTCAACAAACTACTGTAAAAAATCTTGATGACGACAATATAGGCATGGTTATAGAGCAAGTGGTTGAAGAAGAACTAGACGAGACCGACGCCCTTGCGTCAAAAATAGTGTCAGATTTTGGTGAATTTGACCCTAAATTAGAACTGAGTAAATACCAGTTCCCACCTGTAGATCTTTTAAAAGATTACTCTGGCGGTAAAACAATTACCATAAACGAGGAAGAACTGCAGGCTAATAAAGACCGCATTGTAGATACCTTAAAAAATTACAATATAGGTATCGCAAAAATCACAGCAACCATAGGCCCCACAGTCACACTGTATGAAATTGTACCCGATGCTGGTGTGCGCATTTCTAAAATTAAAAACCTAGAAGATGACATCGCGCTTTCACTCGCCGCACTAGGAATACGCATTATAGCACCCATGCCTGGTAAAGGCACCATAGGTATAGAGGTACCTAACCAAAATCCCTCTATTGTCTCCATGCGATCGGTTATTGCGTCTCCCCGATTTAAAAATGCCGAGATGGAATTGCCAATCGCATTTGGTAAAAACATTTCAAACGAGACCTTTGTAGCCGACCTTGCAAAAATGCCTCACTTACTTATGGCAGGTGCCACGGGCCAAGGTAAATCGGTCGGGCTTAATGCTATTCTTACCTCGCTGCTCTACTCAAAACACCCTGCCGAGGTTAAATTTGTTCTGGTAGACCCTAAAAAAGTAGAACTTACCTTATTCAATAAAATAGAACGCCATTATCTTGCAAAACTGCCCGACAGTGCCGAGGCTATTATTACCGATAACTCTAAGGTAATTAACACCCTTAACAGCTTGTGTATAGAAATGGACACGCGTTATGACCTGCTTAAAGACGCGATGTGCCGCAACCTTAAAGAATACAACACAAAATTTAAAAGCCGCAAATTAAATCCTAACGAGGGACATCGCTATTTACCATACATCGTATTGGTTGTCGATGAGTTTGCCGACCTGATAATGACGGCAGGTAAAGAGGTAGAAACGCCCATCGCTAGACTTGCACAACTAGCACGTGCCATAGGAATACACCTGATCATTGCCACACAACGACCGTCGGTAAACGTGATTACCGGGATGATTAAAGCAAATTTCCCGGCTCGTATTGCCTTTAGGGTCATGTCTAAAATAGATTCTAGAACCATCCTAGATGCGGGCGGTGCAGACCAGTTGATAGGCCGCGGCGACATGTTGTACACAAATGGAAACGACATTATACGCATACAATGTGCGTTTGTAGACACACCCGAGGTCGATAAAATCACCGATTTTATAGGATCCCAAAAAGGATATAGCGACGCTTATTTACTTCCAGAATTCGAGAGTGAAGATGGTGGCACAAGTCTTGATATAAGCATCGACGATCGCGATAGCAAATTCCGTGAGGCAGCCGAAATTGTAGTAACCGCTCAACAAGGTAGCGCGTCTTTACTGCAACGCAAGCTTAAACTAGGATACAATCGCGCTGGTAGAATCATCGATCAATTAGAAGCCGCTGGCATCGTGGGTAGCTTTGAAGGCAGTAAAGCGAGGCAAGTGCTTATAAACGATCTCACATCATTAGATCAATTTTTTAAAAATGAAGAAAACTAACAAATTTGTGAAAGTAATTATTACGGGGTTTTTTATGTTTTTCGCTTTCGCGAAAGCGACACAAGCACAAGCACAAGTAAACAAGGCAGATGCGTTACTCAAGGAAGTAACCGCAAAATACAAGTCCTACCAAAACATGACCTTTACCTATAAGGCTAACCTGCGCAACGAAAAAGCGCAGCAAAACATGGATATTCAAGGTGATGCGATTTTAAGTGGTGAGAAATATCGGGTGACGTTTATGGGCTCGACACTCGTTTATGACGGGTCAAAACTGTATAATATCAATAGAGAAGACGAGCAGGTTACCATTTCTAGTCAAAACAATACCGAAATGGGCATAAGCCCCTCTAATATCTTAACATTTTATGAAAAAGGTTACACCCGTACCTGGGATATTGAGCAAAACGTGCGTGGCCGCAAAATTCAATACATAAAACTTATACCCATAAAATCAGACTCTGACTATAAAAAAGTATTGCTAGGTATAGACATTAATACAAAACACATTTACAACGCAATTATTACCGAGCGCAGTGGCACTGTCATTACCTTTACCATGACAACACTTAAAAACAATACAACCATTCCTAAATCTAGTTTTAGCTTTAATGCAAAAGATTATGCAGGGTGGGATATAGAAAGGCTGTAGCGCTTGAAAATTTTAGACAGGTACATACTTACACAATTTATAAAGACGTTTTTAAGCGTCTTTATTGTGTTAATGTTTATTCTCATTTTACAATCCATATGGTTGTATATCAAAGAACTTGCAGGTAAAGACCTGGATTTAGAAACAATTGCAAAGTTTATGATGTACACGGTGCCGCTTATCGTGCCGCTTGCATTACCGTTAAGTATTATCGTTGCTTCTATCATGGTTTTTGGCAATCTTGCTGAAAATTATGAATTTGCAGCGATGAAATCTAATGGCATTTCCTTGCAACGTGCCATGCGTTCTTTAATGATAGTTATTGTTTGTATAGGCTTTGTTTCATTCTTATTTGCAAATACAGTTATACCGTGGGGGCAACTTAAACAAAAGAATTTGCGTGGAAACATTGCGAGAAAAGCCCCATCTATGGCGATTGCCGAAGGGGTTTTTAACCAGTTAGGAGATATTAACATTAAAGTTACAAAAAAAACTGGTGAACGCGGTGAATTTCTAACCGATGTACTTATCCATAAAAAAAACCCGAATAAATTTGGTAACTATACGGTTATTAAAAGCGAGACGGGTGAACTTAAAAGTTCTTTAAAGTCAAACATCATACAGCTGGTACTCGAAAACGGCAACTACTATGAAGACATGTACCCGCAAGACCTGGCACGCAGTGCAAATTCACCGTTTATTAAAACGGCATTTAAACAATATACTTTTAATGTAGATGTCTCTAAATTAAACAATTCGGTAAACATAGATGAAGTAGCAGTGACCGATAACCAAAAGATGTTGCGCATCGATGAATTATCAACCAGTATCGATACCTTTTCCTTGCAACTCAATGATAATTTGTCCTTATACCGCAACAGTCAATACGATAAATGGGCACCCGAATCATACACACAATTAGCAAAAAGGCAACTGGTAGACACCACAACAACCTTAAATAAATATGCCGGTTTTTTAAACAAAATGGATAATTTCACGCAGTTAAGTGTTTATGAAAATGCCATCAATAGCGTTTTAAGGCAACAGGCTGCGGTAAGTAATAGAGTTTTACAAATGAAAGCTGAGCATAACCGACTAAGCAGTTTTGAAATGGAAATCCACAAAAAATTTGTTTTGGGCGTTGCTTGCGTGATTTTATTTTTTATTGGAGCGCCGCTGGGAGCAATCATTAAAAAAGGTGGCATAGGCCTGCCGCTGGTTATTGCCGTGTTGTTTTTCTTATCCTATCATTTCATAGGTATTTTTGCCGAGAAAGCAGCATCTGAGGGTGCAATGCGCGCATGGCTGGGTGCGTGGATGAGTACGTTAATCATATTCCCCATAGGTATTTACATAACCTACAAAGCAACTACAGACCAGCCTTTAATTACTACATCCAACTCTTGGAATCGTGTTATAAACACACTTAAAAACAGGCTGTCACCCGCCAAAACAACGACCTAAAGCCTATCTTTGTACCTTAACAAGAATAGGCATGAATAGCGCAACGGTTACAAATTATAGCAACATCAAACTAGATTCTATAGAAGACGCTCTAGAGGATATAAAAAATGGAAAAGTTATCATTGTTGTGGACGATGAAAACCGCGAAAATGAGGGGGATTTTTTAGCTAGCGCACTATGTGCAACACCTGAAATGATTAATTTCATGGCTACCCATGGTCGCGGCCTTATATGTGCACCTATAACCGAAAGTCGTTGCAAAGAATTAGAACTACCCATGATGGTAAGCAATAATTCGGATCCCATGGAAACAGCGTTTACAGTTTCTATAGATTTAAGAGGTAAAGGCGTGACCACAGGAATAAGTGCAAGTGATCGTGCAAAAACCTTGCAAGCACTTGTAAATCCAGAAACTAAACCACACGACTTTAGTAAACCAGGACACATTTTTCCTTTAAAAGCTAAGGAAGGTGGTGTCTTGCGACGTACTGGTCATACCGAGGCTGCGGTGGACTTTGCACGACTTGCTGGTCACCCACCAGCTGGTGTTATTGTAGAAATCATGAACGAGGATGGCACCATGGCCAGACTACCACAGCTGGCTGACATCGCAAAAAAACATGATCTAAAACTTGTATCTATAGAAGCGCTGGTGGCTTACCGCATGAAAAAAGATCGCCTCATCGTTAAAAAAGACGATTTTATTTTGCAAACGCGTTTTGGTGAATACAGACTGCGCGCTTACCAGCAAACAACGAATGATCAAATACATTTTGCACTAACCCTAGGGACTTGGAAAGACGGCGACGAGGTGCTTACCCGCATGAATAGCACCCAAGTAAACAGTGATTTATTTTCTACATTAACATCAGATGCCGATCGGAAAATAGACGCTATGTTTCATGCGTTGAGCAAAGAAGGTAAAGGGGCTATTGTATTTATAAACCAGCAGTTTGAGCCTGAAAATATGTTAGCTAGACTAGAACAGCTAAAAAAGCAGCAACATCTGGGCGAAGTTAAAGCTCCACGTAAAAATTTAGACAATAGAGACTATGGTATTGGCGCACAAATTTTGCATGATTTAGCCATTTCAAAACTTAAACTTCTTACCAATAGCGAGCAAAGCAAACGTATAGGAATGATAGGTTATGGCCTGGAGATTACAAGCATAGTAGGCTATTAGACAAAAGTGATGATAAATAGCTATGGAATTTAAAAAAACAACCGAGCAGGATTCTAGATACGATCATTTAGAAGGTAAAAGTGTTTTAGAACTGCTAACGGATATTAATACAGAAGATCAAACTGTTGCGCTAGCTGTAAATAAACAAATACCGCAAATTGCTAGTTTGGTAACAAGTATCGTCTCTAAAATGAAGATGGGCGGTCGGTTATTTTACATAGGTGCGGGAACAAGCGGTCGACTAGGTATTCTAGATGCGAGTGAGTGTCCTCCTACTTTTGGTGTTGCTCCAGACAAGGTCATAGGTATTATTGCAGGTGGCGATAACGCAATACGTAAAGCCGTAGAGCACGCTGAAGATGACACAGAACAAGCGATTAAAGATCTTCAAAGCTTTAATATAAACACGCTAGACGTTGTTATAGGCATTGCTGCAAGTGGCACAACACCGTATGTCGTAGCTGGTCTAGAGGCTTGTAACTCGTTAGGCATTACAACCGCATGTATAACCTGCAATGATGGTAGCCCGTTACACCAGGTGGCACAATTCCCTGTAGTGGTGGTGGTGGGACCTGAATATGTAACCGGTAGCAGCCGTATGAAAGCAGGTACTGCGCAAAAAATGGTCCTTAACATGATCACAACGACAACCATGATTCAGTTAGGACATGTAAAAGGAAACAAAATGGTAGATATGCAACTGAGTAATGATAAACTTGTAGACCGTGGAACACGCATGATTATGGAGGCTACTGGTTTGTCCTATGAACGCGCCTACGAATTGTTAAAATCGCAAGGCAGTGTTCGCAATGCAATAAATAATTATGGAGTTTGTTAACATGAATCAGCAGCCGTCCACAGATAAAGAGGTATTGAGTAAAGGATTTAGGAGGGTGCTTCTTGCGCTTCCCTTCTTTTTTTCGGGACCTATTCTTATTTATTTAGGTGCTGGCAGTGACCATCCTATTATTTTTCTAATGCCTGGAATTGCATTTTGTATGCTCGCAATATTTTTTCTGTTTTCAGGTTTAATGACTATTATGGATTCCATGTTTAAATCAACTAAAAAAAGATGAAGCACTGTATATTTTACTTTGTGCTGTGGGTTTTTGTAACATCCTGCAAGACAAACGACGAAAACAAAGAAACGCTGCAACAAGTTTCCACACAAGATAAAGAGCTACAGTTGGCTGGCACCATCGCAAATAATGAAAGTGTCGATGGTGATTTAAACATTATGGGCTTTTTTGTAGAACCCTTATACTCGGGCACACTAAACAAGGATGGATCTTTTTCTATAACGCTTCCCGAGTCTTTTGATACCATCACACAAAAAGCATTTGACACTTACAATCAGCAAGACGCTGCTGCTTATCGATTAACAATGAATACAGTAGCACAAACCTTTATCAACTTAGACGGGTTAGAAACTAAAGGCCTAAACCATGAAATCGCACTCGCTGGTAAATACTATGGCTTCACCGTGTATAAAGATAACGACCGCGACGGTGCAATTTATCCTACCAGCTCAACCGAGTTTATGACCTATATCATAGAACAAAAACAAGAAGGCGCGCTTACAGGTTTCTATTACGCATTTATTTATGCCACGCAAGAGTCTGCTATAAAAGGTAAATCGACCTATGAAGCCGTCTTAGACGAGCAAACAAGCACTACATTTACCTATACCGAAGAATATGACATCGCCCTAAATCCAGGCTGGAATATCATGAAATATGAAATCTTAAAAACCGAAAAAACAGCACAAAATACAAGCATACCCGCCCATGTAAAGCAATATACGGTAACTAGGATAGACAAGGATATACCGTGGTTTCACATTCGCAAAAAATCACAGGCTCTTTAATTTTTAGCAACAACGCGTTTATTTTGAAAAAACAAATCCTCATTGTTTTACTATCGTTAATTACCACACTAGCAACTTATGGACAGGTGGTGGACTCCCTTATACGAGTTCAGGCTAGTTTTAACAATGTGGACGAAATAAAATTTCCAGGCGCTATTGTCTATACTAAAAGTGGTGATAAGCAAGTATATATAGAACATCGCGGTATTAAAATGTGGTGTGATAACGCTGTCTATTATCATGAGACAAACTTTATTAAAGCTATTGGGTCTGTGCGCATGAATCAAGGAGACACCATTTTTTTAGACTCAAAGTATGCCGAGTATAATGGGAATAGCAGGCTTGCTTATGCAAAAGGCGAAGTAAACATGCGCAGCCCAAAATCCAGTCTAGCGACAGAGCAGTTATTTTTTAACCGTGTGACCCAGCAGGCTTATTACCGCAACGGTGGTACCGTTAGAGACCCTGAAAGCGTGCTTACCAGCCGCATAGGCAGGCATTTCTTAAACGAAAAGAAATATGAATTTCTGGACAACGTTGTTTTAACAAACCCATCGTATATCATCAAATCTAACCACCTCAATTTTTACAGTGAGTCTGGTCACACATACCTTTATGGCCCGTCTACGATTACAGGTAAAACCAGTAAAGTATTTACTGAGAGGGGATTTTATAATACCCGCGCCGACGAGGGGTATTTTGTAAAAAACTCAAAAATAGATTATGACAACCGCACAATAACTGGCGATAGTATCTTTTTTAATAGGGCGCGCGATTTTGCGAGTGCTACAAATAACATTACCGTGTTAGACACCCTCAACAAATCAGTGATTACAGGTCATTATGCTGAGGTTTTCAAGAAAAAAGACTCGGTTTTTATTACAAAAAGAGCGCTAGGTATAAGTGTCCAAGATAAAGACACTGTGTATGTAACAGGTGACACACTGATGGTTACCGGTCCTAAAGACGATAGAGTGGTGCGTGGTTTTAGGGATGTGCGATTGTTTAAAACAGACCTGAGTGGTAAATGCGATTCTATTTATACTAGAGAAGCGACTGGCCTCACAAAAATGATTAAACGACCCGTTTTGTGGAGCAGTGACAACCAGATAACCGGAGATTCTATACACTTACAAAATAATGTGGAAACACAAAAATTAGACAGCTTGCGCGTTTTTTACAACGCCTTTATGATTAATAAAGACACAATAAGCGGTTTCAATCAGTTAAAAGGAAGAGAACTACTCGCCTATTTCACAGATAATGAACTTCACCAAGTAAACATTATTAAAAATGTTGAAAACTTGATGTATGTAAGAGACGACGACACAAAAGAACTTATTGGAATAAACACAGGTATTTCTGGCCGTATGGAAATATTTTTTGAAGACCGTGTCATGATAAAAATTGCGCAACTGCAAGACCCACAAAACATTTTAAATAAACCAGAAGAATTTCCAGAAAACGTAAGGCTCATGCGTGATTTTTTGTGGCGAGGCGATGAAATGATTACAAGTAAAGAAGATTTGTTTAAAGGAAAACCAGTGCCACAACTCACAAAAATTTCAGGAATACCGTTGCCCGAAATAGTGCCTGAGTTTTTTGACGAAAATACTGAAAAACCCAACCAAAATTCAATCCTCAAACCCAGTGACTTAAAGATGCAAGAAGGTGATAAAATAGAAAATATCCCTGGCGCAGGTAATTAAATGAATACCGACTTTTTTAAATATCAAGCACAAACAACACCCTATGCAAGCGGCATGGAGGTCGCCAGCGCCATAGAAAATGTGATTACCGATGTATCTGGAAACAACTATATAGATATGGTTGCTGGTGTGGGTGCATTGCCGTTAGGTCACTGCCATCCCGCTGTTGTAAAAGCTATACAAGATCAAGCAGCTACATACCTGCATGTGATGGTGTATGGGGAATATGCACAGTCACCAGCCGTGGCCTTATGTAAAAAGTTAGCAGCACTATTACCACCACCACTAGAAATGACCTACCTAGTAAACAGCGGTACCGAGGCAATAGAAGCTTCCCTTAAACTAGCTCGCAAAGTAACAGGACGCGCGCAAATCATCGCCATGAGAAATGCCTATCACGGCAACACCATGGGCTCTTTAAGCCTTATGGATTATGAAGAACGCAAGGCACCGTTTAGACCGCTGTTACCTGCCATAGACCACATTTCATTCAACTGTTTTCCAGACCTGTCGCGCATAACAACTAAAACAGCCGCGGTAATAATAGAAACCATACAAGGCGGCGCTGGCTTTGTAACACCCAACACCTTTTGGTTGCAAGAGCTATCCATGCGATGCAAAAAAACTGGAACTTTATTAATCGTTGATGAGATTCAGCCGGGTATAGGTCGCACGGGCACCATGTTTCATTTTACGCAACACAATATCATTCCCGACATTGTGGTTACTGGCAAGGCACTCGCTGGTGGCATGCCTATAGGCGCTCTAACGGCCTCGCGAGCACATATGGAGCAACTTATGGACAATCCTATTTTAGGACATATTACAACCTTCGGTGGACATCCTGTAATTGCTGCTGCTGCACTGGCAACGCTAGAAAGTATAGAACAAGAAGGCCTTATGGAACAAATAGGTTTAAAGGAATTACGCTTTCGCGAAAGCTTACAATCCAAAAACATTGTGGAAATTAGAGGCACTGGGCTCATGCTGGCTGCCATGTTGCCCGACGATCGTTATACAAACCAAATTGTGACAGCTTGTCAACAACGTGGCGTTATTTTCTTTACCTTGCTGTATGAAAAAAGAGCCGTGCGTATAACCCCACCACTCACTATACGAATGGAGGAAATTACACATGCGTGTCGTATTTTAGTAGAAGTGGTAGACGCATTTTATGGTCATGGTGAAGACGATGAAACCTGTTAGTAAATTGTTCAAAACACATCGCCGCGTTTATATTGAAAGTTGGCAAAATAATTGAACTTTAAAAAAGAGAATTTTAAAACCCTGAGATATGCATTTTAACCTTAACGACGACGAGCACTTAAGCATCAAGAAGTTTGAAAAAATGCTTAAAACAAATCAAGTAGGTTTTTTTGATAGTGACGAGTTCGAAGAAATCATAGAGTACTATCTAGAGGAGGGGAAAATGAACATCGCTCGCAAGGCCATTAAATTGGGCATGTCGCAACACCCCACATCCACAAACATAAAACTGCTGTATGCAGAAATTCTGGTTTTTGACGACCAGTTTCAAGAGGCCAACGCACTTTTAGATGCGTTGTATGATCTAGACCCAACGAATGCCGAAATATATATTCAAAAAGCCAATATTTTTTCTAAACAAGATAAACACGACACTGCAATCGAGCTTTTAAAAATTGCCCTAACCTATACTGACGATAAGGCCGATGTTTATAACTTGCTAGGTATGGAATATTTATTTGCCGAAGATTATTCAAATGCCAAGGTGAATTTTATGGAGTGCTTAAAACTGGATGAAGAAGATCACAGTTCCCTGTACAACGCGATTTATTGTTTTGACTTTTTAAAACAGCATGAAGAAGCGATTACTTTTTTAAATAGCTTTTTAGATAGTAATCCCTATAGCGAGGTTGCATGGCACCAGGTAGGCAAACAGTATTATGAACTGCAGCAGTATGAACAGGCACTTGCTGCTTTTGAATATGCCATTATATCCGACGACTATTTTATAGGGGCCTATCTAGAAAAAGGTAAAGTTTTAGAAAAACTTAATAGACTGCCTGAGGCTATAGAAAGTTATGAAATCACATTACAGCTAGACGACCCCACAGCCTTTGCAATGTTTAGGTTGGGTAAATGCCATCTTAAATTAAGCAATGAGGCTAAGGCTGTGTCCTTTTTTAAAAAATCTATAAAAGAAGACCCACTACTTGAAAAAGGCTGGCTCGCTATTACCGCCTATTATATAAGGAAAGGCAATTATAGAAAAGCACTTAATCTTATTACCGAAGCTACCGAGGTAGACCCAGAAAATCCAAAATTTTGGGCGCAGTATGCAAAATTAAACATGCGATTCCACGCAATTGAAGAGGCCGAACATGGTTATCGTAGAGCCATTGAACTAGGAAATTATGAACTCGAAATGTGGATGAATCGTGCAGACATGCTGTTGCAATTAGGAGAGCTTAAAGCAATGATAACAAATTTAGAACACGGATTAGAACATTATCCAGAACATGTAGAACTTACCTACCGCCTTGCTGGCTGTTACTATTTACTAGGAGATACTATAAAAGGTCAATTTTATTTGGAACATGCCGTTAGGTCTAACAAGGAATTTAAAATCATCATCCAAGAACTTTTTCCACAACTGCTTAAAAACAAAGATGTCATGTCAATAATGGCTTAAAGAATGTGGAATTTTACTAAAAAGTACTTCCTGCGCGATAGTATCGTGGGAATTGTCGACATACATAATCATATTTTACCCGGCATAGACGACGGTGCCGCAACTATAGAGGTAAGCAAAGAGATGTTGTCCCTTTATAAGGAGCTAGGATTTAGTGGTTGCATTGCTACACCGCATGTCATGGCAGATTATTACCGAAACACAACAAGTGGTATTCAAAACAGCTTTAAAGAAATCACTGAAGTTTTAAAGACAGGTAAACATGGTGGTTTCATACAACATGCCGCAGCAGAGTATATGCTGGACGATCAATTTTTGCATTTGCTTGAAAAAGAAGATTTACTTTTTATAAAAGACCGCGTTTTACTTACTGAACTTTCTTATTTCAATAAACCTAGCTATCTACTTGAATTGTGTTATGATATTGTCGCAAGAAACATATTCCCTATACTTGCACATCCAGAGCGTTATGGATACATAAAGAGTAT
>DAIRDE010000030.1:22999-32709 GCA_036796335.1 Nonlabens sp. | reverse complement strand
GAGAAGATACGATAAGTAGTATTGCAAGTTATTATTGCTTAAAACCTAATTTGCTGCAACGACATTATAAGAAAAACGTATGTTTATCGATTCAAAATGCTGTAAGTAGGTATTTGGTAAACATTCCCGCTTAAGTTTTTGTATAATACAAAAACTGCTTAGATTACAATTTGATATCTACAAATAATTGCGCTTTATCTTTTATAAACATACTCCAAATAACTATTAACTTGCTCCACCGAATTGGGTTTAAGTAAGATTTTTAAATCTTTGTCTAGTAAAAACATGGTAGGTGTGGCAAATACGTGGTAGTCTTTTACGGCTTGTCCGTCCCAAGTATTGAGATCTGAGGTAGTAATAAAGGGCAAACCTTTTGTAAACGTTTCATATTCTTGTTGGCTACCATCTAAGGTTACTAAAACCACCTCTATGCCTTTGGCTTGCCATTGTGGATAATTGACCGCTACTTTGGGCATGATTTCTTGACAATGACTGCACCAGCCGGCGGCAAAAACTACTAATTTCAACGCTGATGTAATTTCTTTCAGGCTTGTAGTTTGGGCAGCTTGATTAAACTTGGTAGCAGCACCAAAAACAATATTGGGTGCCTGGTTGCCTTTTTTCATCGCTCTATACGATTCTAATTTTGAAGAAACCTTATCATCTATGGTGCAACTTTCATCACCCAACACTTTGAGGGCGAGATGTTCTGCTGATTGAAACAAACTTCGTCTCTCAAGCAGGTTAAACAAATAATCGGTTACCTCATTTAATTTTACTGGTTGGTCTTTTAATTGCTTGATAAGAATATCGATGGATGTATTGAGGTTTGCATAAACCTTGTCTAAATGGCCACTGCTATTTTCTATAAACCACACGTGACTCTCGATGGATTCTTTAAACAAACCACTTTTATATAAACGTGCGTCTGCATAATCTATTTTTCTAAGGGCTTCGCCTGTGGCTGGTATCTCTTCAGGGCGGTACTGTACCACTACCGAAACGCTGCTAACGAGTTTATGAATGGGTATAAACCAACGGACATAACTTTCTTTAGGCAATGTTTCTATAAAAGCAACATCTGCTGCATTAAGGCGTTGCTTTTCGGTTTGGATGCTTTTTAGCGGTGCATTTTGTTTGCTAAACATGGCATCTCCGGCATACATTTTTTCTAAATAGTTCCAAGCGTTTAAGGCTTGTTCTATTTTGATATGTTCGGTGACATATTGCACAAACCACTGGTTCTGTTGGCCCTTAATTGTTTTAATAGTTTCTGTAATTCCTAATGATTCGCCGTTTAGGGTAATATCCTCCCCACTCAATATCAAGAGATAGGGTTTTTGTCCAGTTGCTACTAAAAAGCCCGTACCCACATCGGTGGTTTGGTATTTGAGCTTAAAGTGGCCCACTGAATCTATTGTAGTACTACTAATTTCATAGTCTTTAAACCCATCAAACCCTTTGAGTTGCAGGGTTTGCTTAGCCAGCTGTGGAAATGTACCCGTAATGGTTTGGGCATGAAGCCAAGTGATACATACGATGCTTATGGCTATAAAGGTTTGTGCTTTTTTCATTTCTTAGTTCTTATTTATTAAAATTACAAGGTTTTTGCTTTACGTAGTTTAGCACGAACCCTCTTTGTTTAAGTCATAAAATAGTGCTGATTTATTGCGGGTTATAGCAGCTTAAGTTTCTCGTAATTGTATTTTTTCTACTCTATTCATTTTAAAAAAATTCGATTGCCAAAGGCGGTAATAAAACATGCCACCCTAAACCGGATGGCATGTTAAAGTACTACATCAATCAAATCGCTTTGCTAATCTAAGTATCAATCCTTAATGCAACGAACTGACGACGAATTGCTACGTATAGAATTAGAAAGCTCAGAACCGCCTGCGAATTGTAATAATCTAGACGTGCCTGAATTAACAGTACTAGTCCAATAGGAGCCTACAGTATCTACTCCAAAAAATGAACCATTAAACCCACTGCGACCACCCGCCACAGGCAACTTTAATACTGTATTAAAAGCACCACTTGCGTTATTATTATCGAAAAGCAATACCTCAGCGTTTAATTCCGCTTCTGTAGGCACTCTGTAACCTGTGGGGCAAGGGTTGTTTACTTGCGGGCTGGCGTTCCAGCGATTAGCATTGTTATTTGAACGCCAATCTCCGCCGGCATAATCATCATCAGCATCGTTGATAATAAAAATAGCATTCGATGGCTGGTCTGTGGTGGCTAAAGCTAAATTAAAAAAGGCAGTAAAACTATTTGCTGTGAGAACAGGATCACCTGCATAGCGTGCCACACACTGGTGGCCGTCAGCAGCACGCCCCCACTGGTATAATGAACCATAAGATTCAGCATCAGTGGAGCTGGTAGCAGCACGGTTGGCACCAAGGTTACGGTCCATCCATGTTCTGCCCGTAGCACTCACTACATCAACAATAGCAGTTTTTGCGTCGTTACAACTTACTCTAACCACTAATACACAATTTTGTCCTGCAATATTTATTGCAAAAGAAGCATCACCAGGACTTGACGGCGTGCCAGTAATGGTATAGGTAAGGTTACCGTTTCCGGTGGCAAGTGTTCCGGCTGCTAAGGTAGCTGTAAGTCCAGTTACCCCAGTAGAGGTAACTACTTGACCATTGTGTGTGCCGCCGTTACCGCCTGAATATGAAATTACAGAGGTTACACCGCTTGCAGTTATGTCAAAGAATAATGTGCCATTGTTAGTAGCACCTGCACAATCGATAGAAGAAATAGCACCTATTAATAGTACAGGTCGTTCTAATGTACAATCTTGTCCACCAATTGTTAAGGCAAAAGAGGCTGTACCAATACCAGAAGGTGTACCTGTAATGGTATATGTAACAGATCCAGCACCGTTAGCAAATGTTCCAGCCACAAGTGTGGCAGTTAATCCGGTAACACCAGTTGATGTAACCGTTTGACTACTGTAAGTACCACCGTTACCGCCTGTATAAGCAATAACAGAATTTACTCCAGTTGCTGGTTCACCAGCTGCAAGAGTACCATTATTAGTAGCACCTGCACAATCGATAGTTGCTACCTGACCCTCTAGGCCTGTACACCCATCAAACCAACCGTTAGTTGTGAGCCATTGCAAACAATCTGCGTCAGTGTTGAAAACTACTAAACCTACTGCCGGAGAAGCAATGGCATCACGCTGTGCTGTTGTTAATCGTGGGGGTAAAAAGCCTTTGTCAGTAGCAGTAACATCTAAGGCCGCTGAGTCATCTGGGTTGGTTGTACCTACACCTACTTGGGCTAAGCCAACACTGGTCGTTAATAACGACAGGATTAAAATGGTAATTACTTTTTTCATTGTTTTACATGTTTAACTGTTTTTGCATTATTGCGGTTATTTACTTGTACTTGCTACCTATTTGGTAGTTCGGCCTGTGATTAAGTTGTTTTTGCCATGACGCCTGCTTAGACGCTATTTGGTTAAATAATAGTTACATTACGCTTTGACCTAAAACTCACTTCTTTTTAGGTTCACTATGCATTGCATGCGATAGTCCTTTACAAAAAAGGCCTAAGCAGCGGGCGGTGGTAAACTAAAGTGACGGTTGTGCTTTTCTAAAGGCGAGCGCTGGTTTTGAAACGATGCAAAAATGCACGTCGACCTAGCTGTGTTATAACCAAACAAGTTTACATTGTATCGTGTGGTGGTAATGGATTGTGATATAATGTTAAAGCTGTTATTAACAACACCTAATAGCAAGATCTGCAAACACAAGTCTATGCCGCCATTATTAGACCCAGAAGAAGGTGATAGGTATTGTTGTGCTACCTGGGCATTAGAAACAGTTGCTTTTACATACCTTTTAAATGCTATAGGCCTTATGTCTTGCTGCAAAACTGCTGTACCGGTACGTTCTACATTGTCTGTAAAAAAAAGCAGTTCGCTATTTGTAATAATCGTGCTGTGTTGCACAAAAAAGACTTGCTTTTGTATGTGCCCAGGTGCCTGTGCAGGTGCCACGTATATCGCATGCATACCTACTAGTGTAGCCCCCTGGCCTACATAAATAGCAGATTGGTCCTGATGTGCTGTGGTAACAAAAACTAATGATAAAGCTACCGCAAACAACCATTGTTCCAAAAACTTTAAGGACATAACTGGTCGTCTAAAATCAACTTTTAGAGTATGTGCTACTCCTGTTAAAGTTTTACAAGCATCCATGACTAATTATAATTACTCAATACAAAAATAGTAAAAATTATCTAATAAAAGACATTTTCAGCACCGTTTTGGTAATTTCTATTATATTGCAGTAACTATAGGTAAATTATTACGCTTTCGCGAAAGCGTACTACCTAGCAAACACGATTACATAAATAAAAACCCTGCTCCATTCATTAGCCCGTCATAACTAACCATCCATCGTTGCAAAAAGCGAGACGTTTTTTAACACCCGATGAGCGATTTAAAAAATTCCAATTCCAAAGGTTTAGAAACAAGATCCAAGAAACTAAAATTCTGAATCACAAATCTTAAAATTCCCCTCTTTAAGGGCAGGGTTAGGGATGGGACACGGAGGAACTATCAATACGCACAGTTTACCAATCATAATTAACAACCAAACCCCACGATAAGCTAGCAGCCACCGTTTCCCCTTTGCAAAAGGGGAAAGATTTTTTTCTTGATTCAAGAAACAAGATACAAGAAACTGAAACAAATATCACAAATTCCTAAATCCCCTTCCCTTAAGGAAGGGCTAGGGATGGGAGGCGAGGAAACTATCACAGCTCACCACTCACAACTAAAAATTGTAAAGTACTTATGGTGTATATATTCCATATGCTCCATAAAAAATCCTTTTTTATCCAGTCTCTCGTATTAAGTGCAAAGTGAGAATTTTGATGAAATAGTCCCTATTAGTTCTACCCCAATTTTCAAATTGATTCACGCACCCTTAGCTGGTGTAAAAGGTGCTTTATCGCTTATAATCATATTCTAGGTAACTGTAAACTTGCTCCACCAAAATAGGCTTTAGAAGAATTTTCAAATCTTTATCCAATAAAAACATCGTAGGAGTAGCAAATACGTGGTAATCTTTTGCGGCTTGTGTTTCCCAACTGTCTTGTAAATAAGTCTAAACCTATTTCTTATTTAATACCGTAACTTGCCCGATGCAATTAATCCCTTACACAACGGATTGAGGCGCCTATATCTCTTCTATTTGAAATAAAATTTGATTATTCATGAAATTATGAATATATAAATTGTTTAGTCTCTTATACATCGTACAGCGTAGCCTTGTTTAGGTCCAACAGGTGTTAAAATTGCAAAATTACCATTAGCAACGTTATAGGTGTTAACAGAAAAAAATGTAGAGTTTTCTACAGTACTTGTATAATGAACACTTTGTTGACCAACAAGTCTTCTTGAACCATCAGAACCCCTACGTTGACCGGAAAGCACAAAATTTAGTTCTGTCTGCATAAAAGCTCTTTGTATTCTATTTCCGCTAGCGGGAATATTATTAACCCATGAGTTTAAAACATCAAAAACAGCTCGTAATGGCACGTAGTAACCTTTTGGACATGGATTATTTACACCATTTGCATCCCATAAAGTACCATCAAAGTTTATCCGCCAATCTCGGTTCACCGCGTTAGAATCATCTGGCAAATTAATGAATAAGGAATTTGTAGGATTATCTGCTTTAACGCCTGTTATCCCATTAGCAAATGCACCTGCTACACCTGAGCCTACGGTTTCAATTGTACCTGAGCCTGAACCACCTTCATTTAAATCATTAGTCCGTTGATAACGTTTTTGATGTCCATCCATTTTTCTACCCCATTGATAAAGATCGCCATAGCCAGCCTCATCCACAGTAGATACTGGGTAACGGTAAGCACCTAGATTTCTATCTAACCATGTTTTACCGCTTAGAGGTGCAGGGTCACTAGGATGAGCTGCATCTTCCCTTGCCTGATCTACTTCTCTAGCACACCAACAATATTCTGCAGTACCATTTCCATCAAAATCGTACATCATAGCTACTATTGGAGTTGTGCCCACACTTACATCATTTTGGCAGGTGGAGGCTCTTAATTGGATTTCTCCAGTATTCCCGACGTTATCTACCGCTATAATGAAATTTGCTATGAGTAAACCTAAAACGTTTCTTGTTGTAGGTACTGCGCTAGTTACTAAAACTGTATCAGACCCATCGCCAAGACCATTAATAAGGTCCAATTTGAATACATTTAAATCACCTGTCACGGCTTGCAAAGTTGCATTTATAAAACCTGAACCCACAGCCAAAGTTTGAGCCGCATAACTTAAAGTAACGTCCCTAGAAATACCATCTTCGGTTAGAAATGCTGGAACATTGACAGTACTACTAAAGGCTGCTAAATTTACAGGTGCGGTAGTTACTGTGTAAGGAATTATGATAATTGCCCCAGTTGTCGTTAGTATTCCTTGTCGGTTTAAAACTGGGTCTGCTGTACCATCTGATGCTAAATGTGTTTGGTTGGCTGGACCTGTCGGAGCCATGTAAGGATGGTAGTCATTATCAAAAACTGGATATACAAAATGCACTTGTCCAGCTGTTAATACTATATTCCCTTCGAGCGGTGGCGGCGGTGGCGGTAATGTTATTGTACCATCACAAACATTTACCCAACCTGCACCGTTGTAAAATTGTAGACAGTTTACTGTAGTGTTATAAATAGTTAAACCTGTTGCAGGACTTGATATATCATTTCGCTCCGGGGATGTTAACCTTGGTGGCAAAAAGCCTTTAGTTGAACTTAATACCTCAACAATGGCGGCAGGGTTAGGTGTACTTGTACCTATTGCTACACCGCCGCTGCTTGTATTAGCTGCTCCATTGATTGCCGTGACGATACTCCCATCTATAAAGCTGATCCAACTGGTACCATTAGAAAACTCTAACCTATTATCAGTTGTGTTGTAGATAACCAGTCCTGCTGGTGGTGAGGCAATGGCATCACGTTGTAAAGTAGTTACCCGTGGCGGTAAAAAGCCCTTTTTTATGGTATCATCTCCAGCAAATACTTCTAGTATAGAAGACTCATCAGGTGTTTTAGTACCAATGCCTACCTGGGCAGAAGTACATGTTGTGATTAGCAATAAAGAAAAAATTGTGATTAATTGTTTCATTTTGTTGTTATTATGATTTTATTTGTTTAATTCCTAAAACAGTTATTTTTAGTTTTTGATACAACGAACTGATGCACCAACATGAGTTGATTTACCATTAAATTCTCCTTGACCCCCTGAAAATTCTAGTACAAATGGAATAACACCATTAACAGTTGTAACTGCCGTACTAGACCAAATCCAAATCTGACCCGAACTTCCTAAATACGCACCATTATTAATATCCCGAAAACCAGCAGAAGGAATTTTTAGAGGAGAATTAAATGCACCCGCAGCAGAGTTTGAATCAAGAGAGTCTTCTAGTGCTTGTAGTTCTGTATTATTAGGTAAACGATAACCTAAGGGACACGGATTGTTGACGCCACTTACGCCTTGCCAAAGGTTACTATCACCTGGTGTTAACCAGTTACTAGGGGAGCTAGGTGTAGTTATAAAATTACCATCCCAAGAACCGCCAGTATTTGGGACAGGTGTATTTGCTTTCGTTGTTGTAATTGGTGAATTAAAAACCTCATGACCTTCTGCACTGCGGCCCCATTGATAATAGCTCCCATAACTATTAAAGTCACTTTGGGTAGTTGCAACTCTAGTTGCCCCAAGGTTACGATCTAGCCAGCAAGCACCAGAAAACTCAACAGTTTTATATTCTAAACTATTAAAAACAATAACAGCAGGTTCACCTGCACAAGGACCAGGAACTAACGAAATATTACCATCACAAACACTAATCCAATTTAATCCATTCCAAAATTCTAAACAACTGCTATCTGTATTATATATTGTTAATCCACTAGCTGGACTATCAATTGCGTCGCGTTCTATAAAAGATAACCGTGGAGGCAAAAAGCCTTTATCGGTAGCAGTTAAATCTAAAGTAGCGGTAGTTGCTGGGGTTTTAGTACCGATCCCCACTTGGGCAAAGGACATTGTTGTTACTAACACAAAGGCTAGGATTGTAAAAGTTTTGTTCATGTTTATTGTTTTTATTTTTTTAAGTTGCAGATTTTATTTATTACTGCGTATTCTAGATTACAGTTTACTTGTTGCCTATTGAACACCATTTGATTTGTACTTTATACATTTTAAAAAAAATGGTTTATGATTTAAAAAGCCATTAATAGCATGTAGGTAGTAACTGCAGCAAATAATGCCTAAACCGCAGCGGGTGGTGGTAAATTAAAGTAGCGGTTGTGCTTTTCTAAAGGTAAACGCTGGTTTAAAAATGTAGTAGAAATGAACGCTGGTTTTCTGACGTTAAATCCTTGTAGGGTTATGGCTGGGCGTTGTATTGTAAATACTGAAAAAGAAATTTTAAAATTTTGGTCAGCAACACACAAGACTAAACCCTGTTTATATTTATTAGCATAGGCGTGGCTTGTACCTAGAGGTGATGAAACCATTTGTTGTGGCACACGAGCATGTCCCAAAACATTTTTATCTGAATTTTTACACGTGTATAAAGTCTTTAACGTCTTATTAGCATCGATAACAAGTTGATTTAACTTAAAATCACCAGTCAATACCATCAAATTTGCGTTTACAATAACGGTTCCTTGTTGTATAAAAAAAAGATTAGGATGATTTTGCTTTGGTTGTTTTAGGGGTGCTGCATGTATGGCATCATGACCTACAAAAATAACGCTAGAGTCTACAAATACTAGCGTTTGCGCTTGTATAGCAGTATTTACCACGACTGAAAATAACCAGGTAAATATAAGCCGAAATTTAAAAACACTTAAAGACGCAGTAGCGAGTCTAAAAGCAACTTCTCGTGCACGAGGTAGTATAGTTTTTAAATATTTTTTGATATCCGTATAATTTTGCTCTATAAAAGTAATTAAAATTTATTAACAAAATGTTTTATAAACAACTTTTACACACTTGATTTTAGTGTATCCCCGTTATCACGTGTACGCTTTCGCGAAAGCGAACCAAAATATTAACCATGTTGTATTTTTAAAAGAAATGCGTTTAGATTTAAGAGGGCTTTACTATAGACCTGATGAAGTTTAATAAATATTTTTTTAAACCATTAGCACATGATGAATTAAAACTTTTTTAAAGCCGTCTCCTTGACAGAAAGTGACAGATTGGTGTCCTGACGTAATTTAGAGGTTTGCTATTTAAGAATAAATGGTTGTTGTTTATTGCAAATCACCCTTCATACCCTGTTAAGCTAAACACCGTTTTAATTTAAAACAACTGCACAAGAAGAAACAACTATTATAAATAACTATAGAAATTCCAAAAACAATTTATACACGCTATTAAAAACGGATTAAAACAGGGTGTTTTTTAAAGCGTTTTAGATTTTATTAATACCTTATTATAGACGGGTCACTAAAACGTCTTAAATCGCATTTAAATGCGTTTTTTAAGGATATACGTTACAGAAGATGGTTGTTTTGTAAAAATTGCAGCAAAATTAGAGCACATACCAATAAAAAAACCAAGTAGAAAAGGAAGCGGCCATTTTTTGTACTGTGCACTTAAAATAGAGACATAAAAACTATCAAACCACATAGGTTTAGTT
>DAIRDE010000030.1:0-22899 GCA_036796335.1 Nonlabens sp. | reverse complement strand
TTATGTTTCACGTGGAACTATCGCCCCATGTGTACTAAAAGTATAGAAATGTCACTAGGTTTTACTCCTGAAATGCGCGAGGCTTGCGATATGGTCACCGGTCTAATGGCAGTAAACTTTTCTCTAGCTTCAAAGGACAGGGCTTTTATTTTTTGAAAATCATAGTCTGCTGGAATCTTTACATGTTCAAGCCTATTCAACTTATCGGCATTTGCGATTTCCTTATCTATATAGCCAGCATACTTTACGTGTACTTCTACCTGCTCGAGAATATCACCGTCTAAATCATGATCTTGAATGTAAGAGGCAATTTGAGAAACACCTTTAAGATCTTCTAGCGAAATGTGCGGTCTAGCTAAAATCTTGAAAAGCTTATCGTTTTGAGTGACAGTCGCACTGCCATGCGATTCTAAAACTGGATTTAGCTCTTCAAAATTATAACTGGTATCACGCAAAAACTGTATCATTTTATCAGATGCCGCGGCTTTGCGTTCCACCCGTTTCATCGCCTCGTCGCTCACTATACCAAGTTCTACAGCACGCGGCGTTAACCGCAAATCGGCATTATCCTGACGCAACAACGTACGGTACTCGGCACGTGATGTAAACATGCGATAGGGCTCTTCGGTTCCTTTGGTAATAAGATCGTCAATAAGTACCCCTATATAAGCCTCGTCTCTTTTTAAAATAAACGCTTCTTCCTCACGCAATTTTCTAACTGCATTAATACCTGCCATCAACCCCTGCGAAGCGGCTTCCTCATAACCTGTGGTGCCATTTATTTGACCTGCAAAATACAAGTGCTCTACCAGTTTTGTCTCTAGCGTATGCTTTAACTGTGTCGGTGGGAAAAAATCATACTCAATAGCATAGCCTGGTCTAAAAAACCGAACGTTTTCAAAACCTACTACACTGCGTAATGCTTTATACTGCACATCCTCAGGCAACGATGTGCTAAAACCATTTACATATACTTCTACCGTATTCCAACCCTCAGGCTCCACAAATAGCTGATGGCGTTCTTTATCAGCAAAGCGATTAATCTTATCTTCTATCGATGGACAATATCGCGGACCAATAGACTGAATACGGCCATTAAACATAGGGCTGCGGTCAAAACCTTCACGCAACAGGTCATGCACCAGCGCACTTGTATAAGCCATGTGACAATCTAGTTGCCTAGCAAGCGGTTTGGTTTTATTGCTATAACTAAATTTAGACGTACGCTTATCACCAGGCTGTGGTTCCATTTTAGAATAATCCAACGATCTACCATCTACACGCGGCGGGGTACCTGTCTTCATTCGGCCTGCAGTAAAACCCAATTTTATAAGGTCACCCGTAATCCCTACAGAAGCGCTTTCACCTGCCCTACCACCACCAAACTGCTTATCACCTATATGTATAAGCCCATTCAAAAAGGTGCCGTTTGTTAAAACTATCGCACGACCCTTTACCTCAATTCCTAAAGAAGTACGAACTCCTGCAACACGATCGCCGTCCATAAGAATACCTGAAACCATATCCTGATAGAAATCTAGGTTAGGAATTTGCTCTAGTTGCAATCGCCATTCCTCTGCAAAACGCATACGGTCGTTTTGCGTACGTGGTGACCACATCGCAGGTCCTTTACTTTGATTAAGCATTTTAAATTGAATAGCACTATTATCACTAACAATACCGCTAAGGCCACCCAACGCGTCGATTTCGCGAACTATTTGGCCCTTGGCAATGCCGCCCATGGCCGGATTACAGGACATTTGGCCTATAGTTTGAAGATTCATGGTAATAAGCAGCGTACTTGCTCCCATATTTGCGGCAGCCGCAGCAGCCTCGCTACCAGCGTGACCCGCACCTACAACAATAACATCGTATAATGATTTAAACATACCTATTGTTTCACGTGAAACATATTCATTTTTCCTTGTTCCAAAGCTCTCATCGCCTCAGATTCTGCTTCGGTTTTATCCCCGTAACCTATCAAGTGCAACAGACCGTGTGCCATGACCCGGTGCAACTCGTCCAAAAAAGAAACCTTGTAAAACGCAGCGTTATCTGCAACACGATCTGTACTTATGTAAATCTCGCCATGCAACAAATCATCTGCACTGTAATCAAAAGTTATAATATCTGTAAAGGTATCGTGCTGCAAAAATTGTTTATTTACATCTAACAAATATTCGTCCGAACAAAACACATAGGATAAATCACCAATAGTTTTTTGCTCAGATAAGGACACGGCATGCAGCCACGAACTATACGCGAATTCATCCAAACAGGTAAAATCATTTTGATAATGGAATTCAATCATCTTGTTTAAAATAATCCTTCACACGGTTGCGGTATTGCGGCTGCAAAGGTAATACTTGTCGGTTCAAAATTTCCTTGTTGTCAAAATACCGCATCGCATCCTTATACGAAGGTACATTATTGCTATTAAATTCCTTTTTATTGGTAGTTGCTTCACGTTTCTCTTCCTTGCCTTGCAACAGCCCAGCATCTTTAACTTTAAGCAAATCGTACTGAATATCCATCATACGCTGCTGCACTTCTCTATTAAATCCTTGATCCAACAACTTGCGTTCAACGCTTTTCATTTTATTGGTAAGATTGTCCAACTTACCTTCTAGACCTTCCTGACGAATTAGGTTTTCTAACTGATTGCGAATATCCTGTTGCTGTTTGTAGATTTCCATAACACGCTGGGCTTCACTTTCAGATTCCCTATAACCTTGAGAACCTGTTTTACGATTCTTTTCCTGACCATTACCAGTGCCGCCATCACCGTTACCATCACCACGACCTTGCTTAGACCCTGACCCCTGATTAGAGTTACCTTGTCCCTGTTGTGTACCCGAACCTTGCTGACCAGATTGACCATGTTGTGCAGACTGACCGTTTTTACCACCTTTACCATCACTACCTCTTTGTCCATCCTGACCACTTTTACCATCCTGACCACTTTGCCCGTCATCGCCACTTTTACCATCTTGTCCTTGTTGACCAGGAGCATCACCTTTATTACCCTCCTTACCATCTTTTCCATCCTTACCAGGTTGCTTTCCAGAATCCCCCTTTTCTTCACCCTTGGATAGACTTTCTTGCTTTTTAATAATATCAGGTAATTGAAAGCCTCGCGAATCAGACGATTTGCCTTTACCCGACATGCTTAACTCTTCATTCATATTATCTAGACTGTCGCTCAACATGTTAGCCAAGGTATTTGCTCCTTTAAAAGCAAATTGTTGTGAAACAACCGCTCTACTCGTTTCAAAATCAGATAATTGTGCTAAGGACTTTTCAATATAATAAAATACATCGGTGACTTCTTTATTAATGTTCTCGCCTATCTTAGGATTGCGACTTGCGAGTGCAAAAAGGCTGTCATCAACATGCTTAAACGCTGTCTCCAAATCCTTTTGAACTTTCAGTTTTTTACCATAATTTGGGCTGTTCCTATTCAAATCTCTTACAGTTGCAATAAGCTTTTCCTGTTCCTTGCTATAAACAACAAGATTATCCAAAATTTGACGCAACGCACTAGCGTCTTCCTGTGCACCCTCACCTGCCATTTCTTGACTTTGGGCACTCATGGCTGCACTCAATTCTTTCATTTTTTGTGCTGCACTTTTTTGATCCTTTTTTGCAGCAGCTGCGTTGCGCTCCTCTAGTTTCTTAGACGCATCCTTTTGCTCCTGTTTAATATCGAAAGCAGCATCTGGGTCAAAATCCAAAGACATGGGTTCCTTTAAACCATCATTTTCCTTTTCTAACTCGCGCAATTCCTTTAACCAATTATCAAAGTCCTTATTGAGTGCGTCTTGGTCACTCTTCTTATTTTCGGTGTCCGACTTCTCAGACTGTTTACTCTGTTTATCGGCTATTTGAGATAGCTTATCACCTAGTTGCTCAAACTTTTGTTTTACATAAAACCTTTTTGTCAACTCTAACAATTGTTGTAAGGAACGCTGCTGATTTTTAGTATTCTTTTTTGCCTTATCTAATTGATCCTTTAACTCCTCAGGAGAGAGTTTTTCTTGATATTCTTGGATTTTTTTAAGTAACTCTTCATTGTTCTTAAGCTCTTCTATGCCCTTTTGCATACGATCTTCCAATGCTTGCTTTTCAGGATTATTTTCGAGAGGTGATTTCTCAAAATTATCTTTAAGCCGCTCCATTTGCAAACGCATCTTTTTTTCTTGCTCCACCTGATTTTTAAGAGCCTGATCTAATTTACGCTTGTCGTTAAAACTGCGTTGTTGCTTTTCTAACTGCTCTTGCGATAATTTATCCAATTGTTGCTGTTGCTGCTTTTGTTCTTCTAGACTGCGCTGCATATTAGACAACGACTCCTTTTGATTGGATAGCTGGTTTTCCTTTTCCTCGTCAACTGTTCTAGTCCTGTATGAAAAAACTTCAGATTTTGTGCACTTAAAATTATTAACAGCGTCGTTATCAATAACTTCAAAATAATATTCATAAGCAACACCTGGTCGCAGGGCAATATCACCCGGGAACGCTAGCAAAAATTCGTCAAACGTACCCCGATTATTTCCTAAGGAATATATAGTAGGTGCAGTTGGATTATCTTGCGCATAATAAACCAATTGCATCATTTTAATACCATAATCATCGGCTGCCTGGCCTTTAAAATACAACATATCTGTGTTGATAGAATCCTTACGCTGTTGGATTGTTAATTCAGGAAATTCATCCTTAATAACGTCTATTTGAAAACGTAATTCTTCAAAGTTTTGTGTCACCTTGTTAGAGGTTGTAATAGCATATTTTGTTTGTGAGGTGATCGCTTTCGCGAAAGCGAACTCATTACCCACATTCCTAAAAGATTCCGACCTCGCGTTTGCAGTAAATTCCACACGATCGGTGGCTGTGGTGACCAGTTTCCAGGTTACGCGTGTCCCCTCGGGTACCACTGCATTGCCGGTACTTTTCAAGACATCGTTCACTTTGCCTGTATGCGCAGGGTAGGTCATTGCCAGTTCAAAGGAATTTATGACTGGAACACTATTAACTTTCAACAAATATGGGTGGCTAGAAATACCATTTGCAACGAGTGTGAACGGGATGTCATTTTCGGGACTTTTAAAAACAAAAGAAAAATTGCCAACCGATTCTTGCGTCATGTAATACGACTGCTCGTTAAAAATAACACTCACCGACTCGGGAATTTTAATCCCCGTAACACGCACTTGCAATTTAAAATCGCGTTTTTGCAACGCTGTGAGATTCTTAGTTTCCAAATTAAAACTAAAAGGTGCTGGTGGAACATAGGTTGTATTATAATCCACCACACGATTAGCACCCTCATAAATGATTTTATCGTTGCCAGACACCATTAAGAAAATGATAATCAACAACGGTACTGCAAGATATTTTAGATAAGCGACATTGTGTTTTAAATTAATAGCTAGTGAAAAAGGAATCGGTTTAAGTTCTTCACTTTTTTGCAAAATACCAGCCCAAGTAAGCTCATCATCGCCACCTTGCTCGCGCAATTGCAATATATTAACCAGTTTATCAGAGACCTCGGGGAAATGATTTCCTATGATACTACTAGCATCCCTAAAAGCTATGCCCGAAAAAAGCTTGAAAAGACGCGCTAACGGAATACCAACAAATTTGAAAAGCAAAGCACATTCTACCACCACAAATAACCAAAAAAGCACTGCCCTACCTACCACATTAAACCAAAGAAAATATTCTAAAACTACTGTAAATAAAAAGTACAGTAAACCCAAGGCAAAAAATAAAATGGCCCCTTTGATAATTTCGTTTACATAAAACTTGCGGATAAAATTCCGAAGCTTTTCAACAATCAATTCATAACTATTCATACATCCTCTTTGTCTACAACAACACGTAAAGATAACGATATGTGTTTAAGATTTAAAATATTAACAAAATGGTTATGGTTTTGAACAAGCCACATCACAACTACACAAAATAAATAAAGCCTTGTGCATAACTTAAAACAGGAGTTTTACAAATAGTATCTTTGCTACACAAATTATTGAAAATGAAAAAATCAGTACGCGTGCGGTTTGCGCCTAGTCCCACAGGTCCGTTACATATAGGTGGCGTGCGCACAGCCCTATTTAATTATCTCTTTGCAAAAAAACACCACGGTACGTTTATCCTGCGTATAGAAGACACCGACCAAAACCGATTTGTGCCTGGTGCCGAGCAGTACATTGTAGACGCACTAAACTGGTGCAACATACCCTATGACGAGGGACCAGGAAAAGATGGCGGTTATGGCCCGTATAAACAAAGCGAGCGCAAAGACCGATATCGTGCGTATGCCGAAAAACTGGTGCAAAGCGGGGCCGCCTATTATGCATTTGACCAAAACGACACCCTAGAAAAGGCGCGTAAAACAGCCGAAGCAAATCATGAAACATTCATTTACAATCATGTAAATAGAATACAATTTGAAAACTCTTTAACCCTAACAACGGCCGAAACACAGGCGCGTATCGCCGCTGGAGCCGATTATGTAATCAGGTTTAAACCAGCACTTAAAACCCTGCACATGGTAGACATGATACGTGGTAACATTACCATAGACACTGCGCTACTCGATGATAAGGTGCTTTTTAAAAGCGATGGCATGCCTACCTATCACCTTGCAAATGTGGTGGACGATTATGAAATGAAGATTTCTCACGTGATACGCGGCGAGGAGTGGCTGCCCAGCATGGCACTACACGTGCTGCTCTATGAAAGTTTTGAATGGAACGCACCCCAATTTGCCCATTTACCACTCATCTTAAAACCTACCGGAAAAGGAAAATTAAGCAAGCGCGATGGCGATAAAATGGGATTTCCTGTATTCCCGCTCAACTGGATCGATCCCAAAACAAACGAGTTTAGCTCTGGATATAAAGAATCTGGCTATGTACCACAAGCCGTTATCAACCTGCTGGCCTTTATAGGCTGGAATCCAGGGACCGATCAAGAATTATTTACGCTCGACGATCTGGTCCAAGCATTTAGTTTAGAACGTGTGCACAGTTCTGGTGCAAAATTTGATCCCGATAAGGCCCGCTGGTTTCAACAACAGTGGTTTGTAAAGCAAGACGATGCTGTTATAGGTAACGCTTTCGCGAAAGCGTTACAAGAAAAATCCATCGATTTTAAATCTACAGACTTTGTGAACAAAGCTACCGCCCTTGTAAAAGAACGCGCAGTATTTACGCACGACTTGTTTGAATTAGCTGGCTTCTTTTTTACAGCACCCACCACCTATGACAACGAATCGGTAAAAAAAGCATGGAATCCACAAACTGCTGATATTTTAAAAAATGTCATTCCAATCATAAACCAGTGTACCGACCCTAGTGCGGTAGGTTTAAGTGCAGCGGTAAAAACATGGATACAAGAACAAGGACTGGGCATGGGAAAAGTCATGATGCCGTTGCGACTAGCACTTGTAGGCAGCCTGATGGGACCCGATGTTTTTGAAATAGTAGCGCTGCTAGGAAAAGAAGAAACGGTACATCGCTTACAGGCAGCTTGTGAATCGCTAGGTTAAAAGTGATACTTAGCACGCAAATATGTGTAACTAAAGCACCAGCCGCGCTACTAAGGATGTATTGATAAAGCATTTTTTAATGCTTATATTTAACCAACTAAAAAAAATATCATGGATTACATTATCACACCCCTACTCATTGTTTTAGGTTTTATCATGCTTTTTGGGACCTTCTTTACTGTAAAACAGCAAAGTGCTGCTGTGGTAGAACGGTTTGGAAAATTCACCAGCATGCGTCACTCTGGACTGCAATTAAAAATACCGATAATAGACAAAGTCGCCGGACGTATTAACCTGCGAGTACAACAACTGGATGTCATAGTAGAAACAAAAACAAAAGATGACGTTTTTGTGCGTTTAAAAATATCTGTACAGTTTGAAGTTATTTATGACAAAGTGTATGATGCATTCTACAGACTGCAAAACCCACACGACCAGATAACCTCTTACGTTTTTGACGTGGTGCGTGCCGAAGTACCTAAAATGAAGCTAGATTATGTCTTTGAACGTAAGGACGATGTTGCTATTGCTGTAAAAAGTGAACTAAACGATGCCATGAGCGGTTATGGATATGACATTATAAAAACACTGGTTACCGATATAGACCCCGATGTACAAGTAAAAAATGCAATGAACCGCATTAACGCATCAGAACGTGAAAAGGTAGCTGCAGAATACGAAGCTGAAGCAGAACGCATAAAAATCGTTGCAAAAGCACGCGCTGAAGCCGAATCAAAGCGCTTGCAAGGGCAAGGTATCGCCGACCAGCGACGCGAGATTGCACGCGGTCTAGAAGAGAGTGTGGATGTCCTAAACAACGTGGGTATTAACTCGCAAGAAGCAAGTGCACTAATTGTTGTTACACAACATTATGACACCTTACAGTCGATAGGAGAAGCAACACAATCTAACCTGATACTGCTGCCTAATTCACCGCAAGCGGGTAGCGACATGCTTAACAACATGATTGCAAGCTTTACCGCAAGTGCACAAATAGGTGAACAAATGAAAAAACACAAAACAACAAGTAGAAAGGCACCTGTAAGAAACAATCCTACACCGCCAGTGAACGATAACCTGGACTAAAACCAGGATACTTACGAATAAAGGCAAATGCCTTGTAGAAGTAAAAAAAGCGGCTTTAGAGCCGCTTTTTATGTGTTATACCTATTTACCAATAATCTTATTAAAGATTTTAAGAAGGATGGCCTTTCTAGCAAAGCCTGCGATAAAATCGGTCACAATAGTTGTGGGTGATAATGCGCGTTTTGTTTCTTCATAACGCAACTTTACCGTGGTCGATTCTATTTCCTTTTTTAAACGCAACTGCGCCAGGTCACGGTCTATCTCTTTAAAACTGCTGTAATATTTATTCATCATCTGTATCTTTAGATTCCGTGGAGTCATAAAACCATTTTTGCGATGACTTTTGCAATAATATTTTTTCTAACCTGGGTTTAAAGGTTAAAAATATGATGATGCACAACACTACATAAAAAAGACCCATGATAAGGTATCCTAAATAAGTGCTGTCCAAAAGTTCTCCAAGATAAATAGCTAAGCCAAAACTTAAAAAAATAAACCCCAACAACGCCATAAAACCCACCAGCATTTTATGAACGCTACTTACCGCAGCGAGCATAATCTTCTTGTATAGATCTAGCTTTTGGTAAGCAATAGTAGCTTCTATATAGTTTTGAGCAGCATCAGACAGCTCTTTAAAATTATCACTAATAGAATTACTCATACCAAGGTTTTAGCATTATAACTGTTAAAGATATTACTTTCTATCTTTTGCAAATTCGGCATTTTTCTTTTTAAGTTGGGCTAGTTTTTCCTCGAGTGCAGTGATTACATCATCTGCCTTTTCACTAGCCGTTGCAAGAGCACTATCGAGACGCTCGGCAACGGTACATTTAAAATCGGTAGCGCGAGCCGATGCTTTTTCATAGGTTTCCTGCGCATATTTAGCTGCTGTATTCTTAGCCTCGATCGCTTTTTTCTTTAATTTTTTACGAGTTTCTTCACCGCTTTCTGGTGCATAAAGTAATGCTATTGTCGCTCCTATTGCTACACCGGCAAGTGCTGCAAGTGCTGTTTTACTTGAATTATTCATAATATTCTTTTTTACGATTATAAGTTTAAAGATACTACACAAGCCGTTGTTTTATCGTTAAAGCCGCATTAAATGGTAATGATTTTTCTTAAAATGACTGTTTTTGTATGTAAAAATTCGTTTAAAAAGTAAAAATGATAATTATTATGATAAATTACTACATATTTTTCATATGTATATCCTTCTCATGTATTCGGCAATAAAGTACCATATGAGCGCTTTAAAACGAACATAATCTATGTAAACCTTTGGGTTGTGGGAATTTCGCTTTCGCGAAAGCGAACTCCTTTAAAAACCGTAAAATGTCCTGTTTATAGAGCGTCGTCTACTTTGGCCCAGGTATCCCTAAGTCCCACTGTTCGGTTAAAAACGGGGTTTTCTAAGGTAGTGTCGGTATCTACACAAAAATAGCCTATACGTTGAAATTGTACATTTGTACCTGCCTCAAGCGCGGCGGCAGAAGGCTCGGCAAAGGCGGTTACAACTTTTAAAGAATCTGGATTGATAAAATCCATGAAGTCCCTTTCTTTATCAGTATCGGGAGCTGGTACGGTAAAAAGGCGGTCGTACATGCGCACTTCTACAGGAATTGCCTGTGAGGCGCTTACCCAGTGCAGGGTGCCTTTAACCCTTCTTAAACTCGCCGGGGTGTTGCTACCACTGCGAGAATCTGGATCATAACTTGCGTGAATCTCGGTAATATTTCCTTGCGCATCTTTAACACAGGACTCGCCCTTTATAATATAGCCGTTCTTTAAACGAACCTCGCTGCCTATACTAAGCCTAAAATATTTTTTATTTGCCTCTTCTTTAAAATCCTCGCGTTCTATCAACAATTCTCTAGAAAATGGTAGCTCTCTAAAACCACGAGATTCATCTTCTTGGTTATTTTCGGCTTGCAGCATTTCCACCTTGTTTTCAGGATAATTTGTAATCACCAATTTTACAGGATCTAGAACACACATGATGCGATTTGCGGTTTTGTTTAAATCCTCGCGCAGGTGAAACTCTAAATGATTAAGGTCTACAAGGTTGTCTCTTTTAGCAATGCCTATAGATGCAGCAAATTTGCGTATACTTGCCGCAGTAAATCCCCGACGGCGCAGTCCTGAAATGGTGGTCATGCGTGGGTCATCCCAACCTGTAACGATGCCAGAGTCTACTAGTTTTTGTAGTTTACGTTTACTTGTAACAGTATGAGACACGTTGCGTCGAGCAAACTCGCGTTGTTTAGGTCTTAATATGTTGGGGCTTATAATTTGATCTAAAAACCAGTCGTACAATTCTCTATGTGGTAAAAACTCGAGCGTACAAAAAGAATGTGATATTTGCTCTAGGTAATCACTTTGTCCATGCGCCCAGTCATACATGGGGTATATTTTCCAATTGGTGCCTGTCCTGTGATGTGCCTTGTTTACCACCCTGTACATAATTGGATCACGCATAAGCATGTTTGTAGATTGCATATTAATTTTTGCGCGTACTACATGTTCAGACTCGGCATACGTGCCGTTTTTCATACCCTCAAAAAGTGCTAGGTTTTCATCCACGCTGCGGTTGCGGTATGGGCTCTCGGTACCAGGTTCAGTTGGTGTTCCTTTTTGTGCGGCTATTTCTTCACTAGATTGAGAGTCTACATAGGCCTTACCATCTTTAATAAGTTGCACTGTCCAATCATACAGTTCTTGAAAATAATCAGACGCATAACATAGATTATCCCATTTAAAGCCTAGCCATTCCACGTCACGTTTAATCGCATCTACATATATAGCTTCTTCTTTTGCAGGGTTTGTGTCGTCAAAACGCAAGTTTACGGGTTGACCGAATTTTTCACCCAAACCAAAATTCAAACAAATTGCACTCGCATGGCCGATATGTAAAAATCCATTAGGCTCTGGCGGAAATCTAAACCGTAATTTATCTTGAGGAAGACCTTTATCAATGTCTGCATAGATAATTTCTTCAATAAAATTTGACGGTTTCACAGCATCATTCATCACTAGTAATTTTTAGCTGGCAAATTTACTTCTTATTTTACTGCTAGCAAGACTGTATGTATCTTTACCATATGCATATTATAAAATTAGAAAACATACGGGTATATGCCCACCACGGCTGTCTACAAGAAGAAGCGATGATAGGAAGCGACTATCGGGTAGACCTTACAGTAGAAGCAAACCTGCTTAAAAGTGCCGCAAGCGACGATTTAATGGATACGGTAGACTATGTATCACTTAACCGCATTGTTGTTGAAGAAATGGCTGTACGTTCTAAATTATTAGAACATGTGGCAAAAAGAATCCTAGACCGCACCCTAGCCGAAGAATTATTAGTAACGCAAGCAACCGTTTCGGTTTCTAAAATAAATCCCCCTATAGGTGGTGATGTGCAACAAGTTACTATTTGCATGACGGTGCAACGGTAATGTTTTAACCTATAATTTTATAAATAAACCGTTCAAAACCTGACTTTTTAAATAGAACTAGTAGAAAGTAAGTTATTTTGTTACTTTTGCAATCCCTTATTGGGCGTCTTGGCCGAGTGGCTAGGCACAGGTCTGCAAAACCTGCTACAGCGGTTCGAATCCGCTAGACGCCTCTAAAACAACCCTTACATGAATATGTGAGGGTTTTTGTTTTTTTAGCAAGTAGTATGATGGATTAAGTACAAGGTATTAAGTACAAAGTAATAGGAAGTTTGATGCTGCATGTTAGCAACTAGAAATTACATACAAATAGGTTTAAATATAGAATATTATACTTCATGCTTTAACAACTAATCGGTAATAGGAATGCTGGGCGCTGCATGTTTTGCTGTATCAACACCTTGACTTGAAGGATTAGTTTTTACGGGTTGCTTATCAGATTTCTCTGGTAATGTGTACAATTGATTTTCTATTTTTCTAATTCCCGATGGAAAGGTACCTTTAATAATAAGCACTGCACCGCATATTACCATGATAATAGCGATAACGCGTTTGAACCAAAATATACGGAAAGGTGTTAAATAACTATTTAGACTTTTAGCTAAAAGAATTTTGCCAATATCAAAGACAAAATAAAATCCAATGACCGAGGCAAAGAAGACAAAAATACGATGCGCATCATTGTCTAATTGTGGACTAAACACCACAATAAGTCCTAGCCAAAATCCAAGAACACCTATGTTTATAAAGTTCAAAAAAAAACCTTTTAAGAATAAAGAAACATAATTTTGTTTAAGCACAATAAGTTTATCTGTATTCATTTCTTTTAAGTAACTATTACGGGTCTTTACAAAAGAAATAATACCGTAAATAGCGAGTATCGAACCACCAAAGATAAAAAGCCCCGGGTCATCCTTTAATTTGTTAAGAATTGCCGAGGTCATAAAATAAGCGGCAAGTACAAACAAGATATCGGCAATCATCACACCTATATCAAAAACGATCGCAGCTCTAAAACCTTTTATAGCACTGGTTTCTAGTAAAGCAAAAAAAACAGGACCTATCATGAATGCCATGAAAAATCCTATAGGAATCGCTTTTATAATGTCATCAAGCATACGTTATTGCCTCGGTTTATAATCAAAGGTAGGAAAATGCAATGATAAACAATTTTGCGAATGGTGTCCAAATAGGATTATTACCTGACTAAATGCCCATGAAAACCTCAAAAAAACTTAGTTATTTATAGAGTCATTTGTTGTTGTAATTTTAAGAAAACGGCTGCTTGTGTTATAGCTGTGGGTAATAATTAAACTTTTACAATATTTTCCATATAAAAGTATCAAAAATAGCGGCTTTAAAATTGCTGTTGGCGTACTATAAATCACCGTGAAGTACCACTACTCCACTACAATACTTCCCCCTAGAAGGGTCTTTTTATTTACTTTTTCAGGGTTTCCCGAGACATACACATCACCACCTGCACGCACGTTTACATCTACGCTTTTTGTAGCATACACATGCACGGTACCACCTGCTTGTACTTTAACAGTGCTATGGTTTGATACAAGCTGCTCATTTTCTACAACACCGCCGGTATTTACGGTAACTTCTTGGAATTTTGTATTTCCTCGAGCTTCAATAATACCACCTGTGACTGCTCTCAATTTTAAATTTTCTATGTCCAAAACTGCACTAACTCGTGCTCCTTCTTGTACTGCAATGGATAACTGGGATTGTTTTATAACTTCATTGGCTGTAATAGTAGCGCCTTCATTTGCATCTAAAACAGTGATATCTGTGTAGTAAACATCTATAATTGTTTTTGAACCATTAAAAATTTTATTTGTTTTCATACGTACTTTCAATAGATCATTGCTAAGCACATATTCTACATCTTGTGCGTCGTCGCCGGTAATGACTATCTTATTTGTATTAGATGGTTTTAAATTAACAGTGATGAGATCAAAAACTTTAAGGTTGCTAAATGCTGGAATATTAACCTCTACGGGGTTTTGGGCAATGGCTGCACTTAGGCTTAAAAAAAATAGAATATTACAAATAGTTCTCATAAAAATAGATTTTAAAAACATGTTGATTCAAGGTTGATATCGGTTCTTATGTAAACCTTACCACTATAACAACGCGTTAAGTACCAATTTTAGTGCCGCTTTCCATTCCAGGTGCCGCCGTATTTGTAACTGTCAAGTGTTTTTTGCGCTTCGGTACAGGATTTACAATAGAAAAACCATGTTTTACCATGGTTTATTTGTACACGATACATTAATGAATCTTCACATTTACAACGCTCGCAAATCTTTGTTTTCATATCACTGCTCTACTACAGCACGAGCACCTACCATCCAAAAATCAAGGTGCTTCTTTACTAAATCGGCATTTTTAACTTTTACATACACCTCGTCACCCAGCGTGTATGTATTTTTAGTTTTACGACCTACCACAGCAAATTGATCTTCAACATACTCATAACTATCATCGTCTAGATCGCCTAGACGCACCATGCCCTCGCATTTATTTGCAATAATTTCTACATAAATACCCCAATCTGTCACACCCGAGATTACGCCTAGAAACTGCTCATCATCGTGATCTTTCATAAATTTAATTTGCATGTATTTTATAGAATCACGTTCTGCCTGCGAGGCTAGTATTTCCATATCGGTACTGTGGCTGCATTTTTCTTCAAATATACTTTCGCTTACCGATTTACCGCCATCTAGATAATGTTGTAAAAGCCTGTGCACCATCACGTCGGGATATCGTCGTATAGGTGACGTAAAATGTGAGTAATAGTCAAAAGCAAGACCATAATGTCCTATATTTTGTGTAGAATAAACAGCTTTAGACATGGTTCTTATCGCTAGGGTATCAACCATGTTTTGCTCTTTACTGCCTTTAACATCTTCTAGTAATTTGTTAAGCGATTGAGTGACAGTATTGCGGTCTCTTAAATCTAGACGGTGTCCAAATTTTGTAACCACCACTGCCAGCGCGTTTAATTTATCATCATTAGGCTCGTCGTGAATACGGTATACAAAGGTGTGTTTGGGCTCTCTTTTTCCTATAAAAGCTGCTACTTTTTTATTTGCCAGTAGCATAAACTCTTCAATCAGCTTATTTGCATCTTTAGATGTTTTAAAGTAAACACCCACTGGCTGCGCAGACTCGTTTAGATCAAATTTTACTTCGGTTTTGTCAAAACTTAATGCACCTGCTTTCATACGACCTTCGCGCATTATTTTAGCAAGTGTTTGCAAGGTTAATATTGCATCTACAATAGGCTGGTCTATGGTTGTTCGCTTTCGCGAAAGCGAAATATCATCAGGGATTATTCCTAAACCAGTTTCTATGATATGTTGCGCTTCTTCATAAGCAAAACGCTGGTTAGAATGAATTACTGTGCGACCGTACCATTCTTTTTTAACGTTTGCTTGTGTATCTAGCTCAAAAATGGCCGAAAAACACAATTTATCCTCATTTGGGTTTAACGAACACACGCCGTTAGAGAGCACTTCGGGTAACATGGGTACTACACGATCTACCAGATATACCGATGTTGCGCGATTAAAAGCCTCTTCGTCCAGGATGCTATTTTCCTTGAGGTAATGAGATACATCGGCAATATGAATTCCTATTTCATACAGACCGTTGTCTAGTTGTTTAAATGAAAGCGCATCGTCAAAATCTTTAGCATCGGCAGGATCTATAGTAAAAGTTAACACGTCACACATGTCGCAGCGTTTGTTAATCTCGTCTTGAGAAATGCTGGTATCAATATTATTTGCATATTGCTCTACCTCTACCGGGAATTCATATGGTAAACCGTACTGGGCTAAAATGGCGTGAATCTCGGTATTATGTTCTCCTGGATCACCTAAAATAGATTTAACAGCACCCGTGGGTGAGTCCTGCTTTTCATTCCAATCGGTAAAGGTGATAAGGACCACCTGACCATCTTTTGCACCATTTATTTTAGAACCTGGAATAAAAAAGTCTTTTTGGATTTTAGGATCGGCTACTTTTACAAAGGCAAACTTATCATGAACTTCTATAGTTCCCACAAATTCTGTGCGTTTGCGTTCAATAATTTTAGTGATTTCACCCTCGGGCTGCTGGCCTCTCCTGCGGTGATACACATAGACTTCTACCTGGTCACCATTTAACGCCTGCCCTAGTGAACGACGCGGGATCATGATGTCTTCTTGTAATTCTTCGGTAATTACATAACCTGTACCGCGCGAGTTAATGTCAATTCTACCTGTATAATAATCTATGGCTTTAACTAGTTTGTAACTACCACGGTCTATTTCTTCTATTTTACCTGTAGATTTAAGCGCGTGCATTTTTTTTATCACTTGGTTGCGACCACTGGTGTCGGCAATACCTAGGGCTGCACAAACTTGTTTATAATTAAAGTCTTTATTAGCGTCTTTTTTAAAAACATTCAAAACACTTTGAGAAAGGTTAAGAAGTTTTGCTTTAGGTTGTTTTTTATTGTTCTTCATATATATAACAAAGTTAAGGCAATATGTATAAGTGCTCCATAAACACCGCGTTATAAAATTACAATCAGCATGTTAATCTGGCCACTTTATACTATTAGCAGTCGTATAGTTGGTCGTGTTCTCTTAAAAATTTTATTCGTTTTTAAATGTTATTGACAACATATTTTAAATGCTTTTTCTTTTAAAAAAATTTCTAAAAAAAATGATGATGATAATGTGGTGTTGATAGCGGTATAACTTTTAATCACAAAAATTGGTTTTTAATAGATCAAGAAGTTATTAGTAATTTTAAGTCCTTTATAAACATGTTAAAAAATTTAAAATGAATATTTTACTGGTTTTTACACACAGTTGTTTATAACTGCTATTTAAAATATTTTGGTAAGAACTTGTACTTTTCACGTTGTTCATTATAGCCACATTTTGTGCTTAAAACTAACTTAAAACTAGTGTACTTATAATTGTGGTTTATTCCATTTTATGTTCATATGGACTATTTAGACCAAAAAAACAAACAAATTTTTTTACAATTTCTTAACATTCTATTAATATGTTATCAGTGGTTAAAATACCGAGCTGTTGATAGGTGTTTACAACTACATAAATACTAGTTTTGTAAACATATACATGCTGATTTTATGAATATTTCAATAGGTAACGACCACGCAGGACCAGATTATAAACAAGCAATTGTTGCCATGTTAGAAGCTCGTGGATACATGGTTTTTAATCACGGTACAAATACTACCGACAGTGTAGATTATCCAGATTTTGCTCACAAAGTTGCACAAGATATTGTAGAAAACCGTAGTGCATTAGGTATAGTTATATGTGGTAGTGCACAAGGTGTTTCTATGACCGTTAATAAGTATCAACAAGTGCGAGGTGCGGTGTGCTGGAATAAAGAGATTGCAGGTCTCTCTCGTGAACATAATAATGCAAATGTGCTTTGTATTCCCGCAAGATTCACGTCCATACCACAAGCCATCGCCATTACCGAAATGTTTTTAGATACCGCTTTTGCTGGTGGTCGCCATGCAACACGTGTTGATAAAATAGCGTGTTCATAAAATTATATTTTGATTGAATGGATTTAAGCAAACGCAAACAATATTTTGATTTAGGGACTGTGCTACCTAAAAAGTATCCGCATCTTAAATTTGATAACCATTGTTATTGGCGTATTGCGTTAGACAACACGCTGTTTGCAAAATGGAAGGATGTTGTTCCTGCACCGGCTTATAGAAACATCACAGACGAGCAACTGGATTTTGTGATTCATCTCTTAAAGAAATATCAGGAAGATGAGCAGCTGCTGCATGAGCATAACCTAATTTCACTAGCTTATAGAAGTAAGAAATAGTCAAGACTTATGACTTTATACCTATAAGTAAAGAGAAGTTTAAAAAGTAAAGCATTGCATTAAGAAACAAAAGATTTCTGCCTGCGCATAAATGGGGAATTATGAAAAGAGAAGCTGCTATAATTATTCATCAACTGCGCACTGCGGTCAACCCGCAAAAGAAATTGCTCGAGATATGGCGTGACTTAGACGATTTTGAAGAGCATGAAAAGGATGAAACCCTAGACGCGCTAGACGCAACCCGCCAGGAATTGATGGCGCAGGGCGACGAGGAATTTGGTACTATGTTAGAAAAAATAATAACCGATATAAGAATAGGCATACGACCACCGCAGCCCAGGGTGGTGCCTAAGCGGTTTTAGCAAGAGTGATTGTTAATCCTCTTTTATTTTTATAAATGTTCTAAAATTGCTCCTGTCTATAATATGACCTTTTGCACTGTAGGTTTCTAAAAAATTGGATGGAATTTTTGACTTTTTATCACTCCACTTAAACTCAAAACCATTAATCTGTCCGCTATATTCTTCTACAAAGTCAATTTCTTGTTGTTGTTTTGTTCTCCAGAAATACATTTTTGTAAAGGTGTCTTTGTATAGATGTTGTTTGCGCCGTTCTGACACTAAAAAATTTTCCCACAATGCACCTTTATCAACTCTTAAGTCCAGTTGATTAAAATTACCTATGATCATATTTCTGATGCCATTGTCATAAAAATAGATTTTTCTAGATTGCTTGATTTCGTTACGTATGTTTCTGTTGAAACTTTGTAGTTTAAAAATCACATACCCTTTCTCTAAAATTTCAATATACTTTTGAACAGTAACTTTGTTGATACCTACAAGTTGCGAAATTTCATTATAATTAACTTCACCACCTAATTGCAGTGCAAGCGCTTGTAATAATTTCTCTAAAACTTCTGGCTTTCTAATTTCTGAAAACGCTAAAATATCTCGGTATAAGTAACTGTTAACTAGATTTTTTAGTGTTTCTCGTTCGTTACCTTGATTATTAATAACCTCAGGATAAAAGCCGTAAAGAAGCCTATTTTCTAATTGTTGTTCAGATTTTATGACACCTATACTGTTTTCATATTCTTCCCAGGAAATTGGGAAAAGTTCGTACTCCCATTTTCTACCAGTTAGTGGATCATTTAATGCGTTTCCTAGATCAAATGATGATGATCCACTTACAAAAAGTTGCACATGTTTAAATTGGTCGGTAATAATTTTTAACGTTAGACCTATTCCTACAATTCGTTGAGCCTCGTCAATAAAAACATTTTTATAATCACCTATGAATGTTCTAATTTGCTCTGTTGTTGGGCTTTGTAATAAATTTCGAGTTGCAGGATCATCGGCATCTAGAAACAAGAAGTTTTTATTTTTTAGAATTTCGTTAAGTAGTGTGGTCTTGCCTACCTGTCTGGGACCTACTAACACAATAGCTTTACCGCCATTGATTTTTTGTTGTATTTCTCTAGCTATAGTTCTGGTAAACATTTTTATTTCAAAGATACATAAAATATCATAATGACTAAAAAGCATAACTATTGGTCATTACGATAGCCTGTGGTCTGTATTTTAGACACGCTTTAAAACATTAATTTTGCTAGGAATCTAGATAAAGCGACGCTACATAAACAACAACTCATTTTTTATGACCATAAGTATTAAACAATTTACCGATCTTACCATACACCAGTTGTACGATTTGTTGCAATTGCGCGCAGCTGTTTTTGTGGTAGAGCAGGATTGCGTTTATCAGGATATCGATGGTAAAGACCACAAAGCGACACACATTTTGGGCTATGTAGATGACACCCTAGTAGCTTACACGCGCATTTTTAAACCAGGCGATTATTTTGATCAGGCCAGCATAGGCCGCGTGGTCGTGCATGTTGATTACCGCAAAAAAGACTATGGTAAAAAGATGATGCATGCCAGTATCGCTTTCGCGAAAGCGAACAATCACACAACCATAAAGATATCAGCACAATGCTATCTGGATAAATTCTATACAGATTTGGGTTTTACGGCTACAGGCGACACCTATCTAGAAGACGGTATCCCGCATCAGGCGATGATTTTAAAATTAGAGTAAAAAACCGGAAGCATATCCTACAAAAAATCCCGTTTACAAAAGTTTGTAAACGGGATTTTTTATGTTTTAAATAAAAGAGCAATTACTCCTTTTTTGTCTCATCTTTTGCGCTATCATCTTTAGACGCGTCTTTAAACTCTTTAATACCGCTGCCCAAACCACGCATAAGTTCAGGGATTTTCTTACCTCCAAAAAGTAGTAATACCACAACGGCAATTAAAATAATACTGCCATAGCCGGGCATTCCTAGAAAAAAATTTGCTAACATGAGTGTAGTGTTTAACGGGTACAAATATACAACAAGCGCTATAATTTAAGGACTTAAAGCATTTAATTACTGCACGTTTATAAGCAGCATCCTAAGAAACGCGCAAAAAGCACGGCTCTAAACTTAATATTTTATCTTTGTAGAAGGTTTACTAACTACATGGCAAAGAAAAAAAGAGTAAGAAAAGGTAAGTGGCGTCACAGCTACCGCCTTATCATTATCAATGACGATACTTTTGAAGAACGTTTTAGCTTTAGACTTAATAAGCTTAACGTCTTTGTTGCCACGTGTTTAAGCGCCGTTTCTCTTATTGCCCTTACAACTGTAATTATTGCCTTTACATCCTTGCGCGAGTTTATTCCTGGCTATGCAAGTACCCAATTGCGCCGGCAAAGCGCACAACTGGTTAAAGAAACAGATTCCTTAAAACAACAACTGGCTTTAAACAACCAGCAGTATGAACGCATTAAAAAAGTGCTTAATGGCGACATTTCTACAAAGGAATATGAAAAAATAGACAGCATCGCAAAGGCCGAGGTTGAAAAAGGTAATCTATCACTTACCCCCATAAAAGAAGATATACAATTGCGCAAAGAAGTAAAGCGCGAGGAAGCATTTAGCATCACCACAGGCGCTGTTGCAAAAACAAAGTTTATCTTTTTTCCACCTGTAAAAGGCAGCATTTCTGAAGGGTTTAATCCTAAAATAAAACATTTTGCCGTAGATATCACAGCACAAACAGGCAGACCGGTAAAAGCCGCTGCCGATGGGACCGTGATATTTGCCAGCTGGGCCAGTGAGACTGGCTATACCATGATTATAGAACACGCAAATGGCATCATCACCGTTTACAAACACATGAATGACTTGAATAAGGACCAAAACGACCGCGTCACTGCCGGCGAGGTTATAGGCAGCGTGGGCAATACGGGTGAGTTTACCACGGGGCCACACCTGCATTTTGAGCTTTGGAATGACGGTTACCCGCTGGATCCTGTAAACTTTATAAACTTTCAGTAATGTCTATAAAGTCCCTAGCAGCGCGCATTTTTGCAACGATCGTGCATCATAGAAATCAATCGTGGGTGCAAAATCCTGTCCATGCGCAGGAAAAAGTTTTTAAAAATTTACTGCGTGTTGCTGGTAATACCGCTTTCGCGAAAGCGCACTCCTTTAAAAACATTGCTAACCATACAGACTTTGTAAGTCGTGTACCCGTGCGCGATTATGAGGAATTGCGACCCTATATAGACCGTGTAGTCGCTGGCCAAAGCGACATTCTATGGCCAGGAAAACCACTATACTTTGCAAAAACGTCGGGAACCACCAGTGGCGCAAAGTACATACCAATTACCAAAGAGTCCATGCCCGAGCATGTAAAAGCAGCGCGCAATGCCATCCTAAGTTACATCTATGAGACAGGCAACAGCCAGTTTGTGGATGGAAAAATGATTTTTTTACAAGGCAGTCCACAAATGGACACAAAAAACGGTATTCAATTGGGCAGATTAAGCGGTATTGTCGCGCATTATGTACCCAATTATTTGCAAAAAAACCGCATGCCCTCGTGGCAAACAAACTGTATAGAAGACTGGGAGACAAAGGTTGAAGCAATCATCGACGAGACACTTCCCGAAAAAATGAGTGTCATATCAGGAATCCCCAGCTGGGTACAAATGTATTTTGAACGTATCGTACAGCGTACGGGTAAAAAAGTAGGAGCGATATTTCCAGATTTTAGCCTGTTTATTTATGGTGGGGTAAATTATGAACCTTATAGGCCTCGTTTTGAACAGCTTATAGGTCGCAAAGTCGATAGTATAGAGCTATTCCCTGCAAGTGAAGGTTTTTTTGCCTACCAAGACACACAAACCGAAAAAGGCATGCTGTTACTGCTAGATGCAGGAATTTTTTATGAATTTATTCCAGCACATCAGTTCTATGATGACAATGCGCCACGATTAACCATAGGACAGGTAGAGACAGGTGTCAATTATGTACTTATTATTTCTACCACGGCAGGATTGTGGGCTTACAACATAGGCGATACCATCGCTTTTATATGTTTAAAACCTCATCGCATAGTGGTTACAGGCCGCATAAAACACTATATAAGCGCAAGTGGAGAGCACGTTATAGGCAAAGAGGTAGAGACCGCCATGCAGCAAACAGCCGCGACGCACGATCTTATAATTAACGAATTTACTGTAGCGCCCCAATTGGATGTGGCACCAGGAGAATTACCCTACCACGAGTGGTTTATAGAGTTGGGTGCGCAAAACAACGAGATAGATTTGGGCGTTGTTGCAGCAACACTAGATGTAAACATGCGTGCACAAAACAGCTATTATGACGATTTAATAGCAGGTAAAGTATTGCAGCCTTTAAAAATAAGCATCGTTCCACAAGATGGTTTCCAGCAGTACATGAAAACGATAGGTAAACTAGGCGGACAAAACAAATTGCCACGCTTATCAAACGACCGTAAAATCGCCGATGTGCTAGAAAAGATTATCGCCTTGTCATGCTGAATTTATTTCAGCATC